>CANJIL010000011.1 GCA_947474455.1 Hyphomonadaceae bacterium
AACCCGTGAGGCTGGCCGGAAACCCGATTGGCGAATGGCCACTGCGCGGAATCATTCTTTCGAGGTTCGCCAACGTCAGGCTGGATTTCGGGAGGGAAAATCGGCTACCTGTTTTCGATCACTGGCAGATCGAACGGGCGACCCTGCCCGCGTCGCTCCCCGGCGCGGAGGAAATACCGGCCTCATGCTCAATATTTCCGGCTAGTACCTCCATTTCGCGGTGGGACTTCCCTCCCCTGCAGTTCATCTTCCTAAATGAGTTCCGCCGCGCCGAACGCGGCCGCATTTCAAAGAAAGCCTACCTATGGCCCGCCTGTTCGAGAGCTATGTGATGGTCGATTGGAGCGCCGCCTCCAAACCCGCCACCGGCGCTGACTCCATCTGGATCGGCGCGCTCACGCCGGATTCGCGCCTGAAGCTGACCTTCAAGGCGACGAACCCGCCCACGCGCGCGAAAGCCATCGAGGAGCTTTCGGAACTGCTCGCCCGCTGCCTCAAGCGCGGCGACCGCGTTCTGGTGGGCGTGGACTTCCCGCTGGGCTTCCCGGCCGGGACCTCTGAAGCGCTGAAGCTCAAGGGCGAGCCCGGCCGCGCCGTGCGTGATTTCCTGCTCAAGGAAATGAAGGACAAACCTGACAATTCGAACAACCGCTTCGCCCTCGCGGCGCGGATGAACCGGCTTATCTCCGATGGCCCCTTCCCGTTCTGGGGCTGCTCGAAGAAGGACGAGCTCACCACGTTGTCCGTCAAGAAGACGCGCGAGCATGGTCCGAAAGACATCTCCGAATTCCGTATCGTGGAAAAGGCCGCGATGGCAGCGAAGAAAGCGCGCGCGCAGCCGGTCTGGAAAATCGCCTATGCCGGCGCCATCGGCGGCCAGGCGATGACCGGCATTCCCGCGATCGAACGCCTGCGCGAGAAATTCCCTGCGCTGAAAGTCTGGCCGTTCGACATCCCGCTCGCAAAGCTCGATAGCGAAGGTCTCGCCGATGCGCGCATCGTCCTCGCCGAAGTGCTGACGACGCTTAACGCAACCAACCAGCAAGCGAGCGAAATCCGTGACGAAGCCCAGGTCCGCAGCATCTGCGAGGCCATGGCTGAGCGTGACGCGAACGGAAAACTGGCCGCGATGTTCGGTGGCGAGACAAAGCTTTCCGATGCGCAGAAAGCTGCAGTGACGTCAGAAGAAGGATGGATTCTTGGGATATAGCGCCCTTGTGACAGACATTGTCGGGATTCCGCACTTGAGATTCTAACCAAACGGCAGCCTCATCGCGCTCTGGCCGCCGTTATGCGATGGTGCGAACCCAAGTTCGGGAGCGGGCCCATGAACAAGTCCGACCTCATCAAGTCCATTTCGGACGCGAGCGGTCTTAAACAGACGGAAGCGACCCGTCTGGTAGACGCCGTGTTCGACACGATCGCCGCCAGCCTGAAAAAGGGCGAGCAGGTTGCTATCTCCGGCTTCGGCACCTTCCTCGCGAAGACCCGCGCCGCACGCGAGGGGCGCAACCCCGCAACAGGCGCGACGATCAACATCCCCGCCCGCACGTCTGTCGCTTTCAAACCGGCGGCGGCGATGAAGGACATTAAGTAGCTCCCTCCGCCGTCAATCCCACCGAAGCCTGAAAGGCAAAGAGCGAGAAGCCAGGCGTTACAATCACCGCGCTTGTCGCCCTTGGGTTCCGGCTCACGCGCCGAGGCGCGTCGGAATGACACCGACGGAGGACGTCCGCTCAATTCACTGCAGCCAGATTGTTGAAACCCTAATGAGCATTCGGCGCCGCCGCACGTTCCGTCGCGCATGGCAGCCCAAATCTGACAGCCCGCGCCGACTTCACTTCCAGCGCCAGCACCTGCCCAACACCAGCGACAAGCGAGGCGACAGAGATGCCGATGACTACACCCCACACGCCATAGTCGCTGTGCAGCCCCAGCCACCAGCACAGCGGCAACATCACGAACACATAGCTGCCGACATGGATCACCGTCGGAATCCACACCACGCCCTGCGCCCGCAACGCCATTGATCCAACCGCCTGAAGCCCATCGAACAGCGTGACAAACGCAACCGCCGCCAGCATCAGCGACAATTGCGGCACAAGATGCGCGCCCTCCGATGCAACCTCGGACCCGTTCAGCCACGTCATCGCAATCGGGTCGCGCAACAGGATCAGCGTCGACGCCAGGATCAGGCCCAGCAGCGTCGACGCCACCACGCCCAGCCGCGACGCCTCGCGCACGCTTACGGCATTGCCCTGCCCGAACCTCTCCGCCACGCGTACGCTCGTCGCCGTGCCCATGCCGACATAGATCATGAACACCACACCCATCATCTGGACCGTGAGTCCATAGACGGTGCCTGCATCGATCGAAACCAGCGTTGCGATTGCAAATGTCAGATTGAACGATCCCCATTCGGCAATGTTTGCAATGCCGGTCCCTATACCGACTATGTTCTGCCGCTTAAACTCGCCCGCAGGCGCCTTTGGCGCGCGCCTGAAAGCTGGCGTCAGCAACACCACAGCCAGAAAGAAGCAGACCAGCATGAACCAGCGGGACGCTGTCGTTCCCCAAACGACGCCAATTGCGCCGTATTCGGGCACCAGGATCAGTCCGGCGATCATGTTGAACAACACCGCCGCCATGTTGATGCCCGTGGCGATGTTCGGCTTGCGCAGGGCCTCGAGATAGGACTGGCAGGCCAGCCCGCCCATGTGCGCCACAGAACCGTAGGCGAGAATGTGCGTGCACGCCGCCGTCGCTTCGGCCAGCGCTGGGTCAAAGCCAATCAGATTGAGTAGCGGCCGCGCGATCATAATGCAGACGCCTGTCGCCAGCAGCCCGTAAGTCAGTGCGACGGCCATGCCGCGCCGGAAGATGCGGCCGGTCTCGTCGCCCTTGCCCGCCCCGTTGAGTTCGGCCGTAAGCACCTGCAAGCCGATCATCAGCCCCATGCCGAAGCCGAACAGCACTCCGATCGGCAGCCAGCCATTGAGCACGAACGGCAGCTCGCCGGGCGCATAACGCCCCAGCAACACGGCATCCGTCAGCGACATCAGCATGAAAGATGCGCGCGAGATCGCGACCGGGACAGCCAGGCGTGTCAGGTCGAACATGTCCTTGGGCCGCGCCCAGGCGGGCAATCGCGGGGACGTCATGGGGCAGCTCCATCGCGCATTCTGGCGTGCACGTAAGGGTTTCGGGGGCAGGCTTAATCCCCGGGCGGCGTCCAGTCGTCAACTGTCCGGAAATTTTTCGAACCTGGCGTGCGCTCGAAGACGCTGTTTGCCGGGGCGTCAAGAAACGGAATTATCGACGGGTCGTAATTGGCGATCGTGTTCACATCATAGATCGCAAGATTGCTTGGATCGTCCATGTAGTCCTGGCTTTCCAGCCCGCACATGAACCGCCAGCCGCTGTCGAGCGCGTTGTCCGGCTCCTCGCGGTACATGAAGTTCACGAGCTTGCCCTGCACCGTGATCATGTCAGTCGCAAAGCAGCTGCCACGGCCCTCCGTTAGCGGCTTGATGTCTTCGGCCTTCAACCTGAATTCTTTCCGCACGGTCTTCGCCGCTCCCGTCTCACAAATCGCCGCACAGCGGACAGCCGGCCAGGAAGCTAGCGAACGCAAGTCGTGCGTGTGCCTTTTTCGTCGATCATCGACATGTTGTTTGCTGTGATCTGCAGCGAACCGGATACCAGCTCTTCTTTCATCAGATCATCGCCAAGACTTCCCACCCGGCTGTTATCGACGATTTGTCCGCCGACCATGAACCTGATTACATCAACGCGGGTCATCCGTTCGTGGAGCGTGCCGTCGCCGGGAAGGCGCCAGGACGATTCAGTGCGCAGAATCACCTCGACTACCTCACTGCCCTCACCCTGGCCCATGACAAAGAGCGAGTCAGTCGTGCCGTTCGCATTATAGACCATCTGGCTGCTGACCAGACCATCCGGCGTGCTCCCCGAACACGCCCATCGGCCAATGATCATCGCCGAAGGCTGCTGCGCCTCCGCCGCAAGCGGGCACAGCACCAACAGACCCGCCGCGCAAATCGCCGCTGAACTTTTCATCACCGCCCCCATAGCCAAGCCATTATCGCACACAGGTTGTGACGACGCCATTCTCGTCGGTCGACGTGAACGATGCGCCGCTGAATACGACAATCCCCGTCGACGTCTGGTTCACAACAAGCTGATCGACCATCGCCTGGATCAGCGCGGGCGGAACATCCCGGCCGCCCGTTTTCCCGCTCATCACCGTGAGCTTGGTGATCGTCTCTTCCAGCTTGCCATCCGGAAGGAACTTCCAGTCCGCCTCGCCTGTCGCAGCCACATCCACCGACAGGTTGCCCTGTGAGAAATTGATCTTCGCGTCGAGCCCCGCGGCGCCGCCCTTCCCGTAATCGACCAGCCCTTCTGTCGACATGCCTTCTGCCGCCGCCTTGCAGGTCCATTTGCCAAGGATCTTGTCGGCCGGGCTTTCCGCGGCGGGCGCTGTCCCGGAAGCACAGGCGCCAAACGCCATCGCAACCGTCGCACACACGAGCTGCTTCATGTCCGTAGCCCTTCCTGACGCCCTATTGTGTGTCCGGGATACGATCGTGCGCTTCTCAAGTCCAATGAGCGCTCTGGTCTTTGCGTGTGTCATGGGCACCTGACCCGCGGGGCCAACGTCGACCCGTTCACGACGTTCAGTTCCCGCCCGCCATTCGCCAGCTCCAGCCGCACGGCGCCGTTCCAGGACGCTTCCGCGCTGGTGAATTTCCCATCGACCCGCGCTGCATCCTGTCCGTCAGGCGCCACCCCCGTCACGACAATCGTTGAGTCGGGAAAACGAATTTCGTTCGGCGCCACCGAAACGGCCAACGATCCGCCATGCCCGCATTCGCCAAGACTGGCGTCCCAGGCGCCAACAAACGCCGACGGCACTTCTCGCAACGTTGCAGGCGGCGGAGGCTCATCACAGGCCACGACAAACAGAAGAGCCGGAATAGCCAGGACACGTCCGCGCATGCTCATGCTCCCAAGCCCGAGAGTCTAAGCTGCACGGCGATTCCCCGCCACCTCAGCTCTTGCGCTTCGCTGCCAGCTTCTCGGCCAGCAGGAACGCCAGCTCCAGCGCCTGCTCGTTGTTCAGACGCGGATCGCAATGCGTGTGATAGCGGTCCTGCAGATCCATCGCCGTGATCTGATGCGCCCCGCCCGTGCACTCCGTCACATCCTGCCCGGTCATCTCCAGGTGAACGCCGCCAGCATAAGCGCCTTCGCTCTCCACCACGTCGATGAACGACTTTACCTCGTTGAGGATGCGCTCGAACGGCCGCGTCTTGTAGCCCGAGTCCGTCTTCTCGACATTCCCGTGCATCGGATCGGACGACCACACAACCGTCCGGCCTTCCTTCTGCACCGCCCGCACCAGCTTCGGCAGGCCCGTCTCCACCTTGTCCGAACCAAACCGCGCTATCAGCGTCAGCCGGCCAGCAATGTTGCCAGGGTTCAACCTGTCGATCAGGCGGAGCATGTCGTCGGGCGCCAGTGACGGCCCGCACTTCATGCCGATTGGATTGCGAATGCCCGAGCAGAACTCGACATGCGCCCCATCCAGCTGCCGCGTGCGATCCCCGATCCACACCATATGCGCGCCCGTATCGTAGTATTCGCCAGGACGCGTGGAATCCTCCCGGGTCATCGCCTGTTCATAACCGAGCAGCAGCGCCTCATGGCTGGTATAGAATTCTGTCTGTGACAGCGCCGGCGTCGTCTCCGGCGTGATGCCGCAGGCCGCCATGAAGTCCATAGCGTCAGAGATGCGTGCAGCAAGGGCCCTGTATCGCTCCGCCGCGGGTGAACGCTCTACGAATCCGAGCATCCAACGATGCACGTTGGCGAGCGAGGCGTACCCTCCCTGCGCAAACGCGCGCAACAGGTTCAGCGTCGCCGCCGACTGCGCATAGGCCTGCACCAGCCGCTGCGGATCAGGCGTGCGCGCTTCGGCGGTGAACTCCATCCCGTTGATGTTGTCGCCGCGATAGGATGGCAGCGTCACGCCACCGATCTCTTCAATCGGCGAAGACCGCGGCTTGGCGAACTGCCCCGCGATCCGGCCGACCTTCACCACCGGCTTGCCGCCCGCGAACGTCATGGCCGCCGCCATCTGAAGGATTAGGCGGAACGTGTCGCGGATATTGTTCGGATGGAATTCCTTGAAGCTCTCCGCGCAGTCTCCGCCTTGAAGCAGGAAGGCCTTGCCGTGCGCCACATCGGCCAGCCGAGCCATCAGTGTGCGCGCCTCGCCCGCGAACACCAGAGGCGGATAGCTGGAAAGCTGCTTCTCGACAGCCGTCAGCTTGCCCATGTCCGGATAATCGGCCGGAATATGCATGGCCGGTTTTGTCCGCCACGAACCGGGCGACCAGTTAGCATGCGCAGTCGATACGTTCGGCGTCACGCTTCCACCTGCTCCAAGCTGACCTGCGCGATCCAAGACATCGCCGAAGCCCGCGTCAATCCGGTCAGTGCTCATCATCAACTCTTATAAAAGCCGTTCAGCGATCTGCACCGCGTTCAGCGCGGCGCCCTTCAGCAACTGGTCACCCGAAATGAACAGCGCCAGCGAGTGGCCCGTCGGGTCAGACACATCCTCTCGTATGCGGCCCACCAGCACATCATTCTGGCCGCTCGATTCGACCGGCATCGGGAAATGGTTCGCCTCGCGATTATCTACGAGCTTCACTCCCGGCGCTTTCGCAAGGATCGCACGCGCCGCATCAACCGACACCTTGTCCGCGAATTCCGCGGTGATCGCCATCGAGTGCGCCCGCAGAACCGGCACGCGCACGCACGTCACGCCGACACGTAGGTCCGGCAGGCCCATGATCTTGCGCAGTTCCTTGACGACCTTCTGCTCTTCGCCGTTGTAGCCATCATCCCCGATCGCGGTGTTATGGCTGAACAGGTTGAACGCATACGGGTGCGGCAGAACCTTGTGCTGATAGGTCTCGCCCTTGAGATAGGCGCGCGTCGCCTCTTCCAGCTCGTCCATCGCCGGCCGCCCCGCGCCAGACGCCGATTGGTAGGTCGACGCAATCACGCGCTTCAACTTGCCCGCCCGATGCAGCGGCCAGAGCGCCATCACCATGATGGCCGCTACGCAGTTCGGGTTGGCGTAAATTTTCTGCGACGGCTTGATCAGGTCGCCATTCACTTCCGGCACCACCAGCGGCACCGACGCATCCATCCGGAAAGCCGACGAGTTGTCGATCGCATACGCGCCCGCCGCCGCCGCGATCGGCACATACTGTTTCGAGATGTCCGTCTCCGAAGCAAACAGCGCCACGTCCACGCCCCTGAAGGCGTCATCCGTCAGCACCTGCATTTCCACTTCCTTGCCCCGGAATTTGAAACGCTTGCCCGCCGAGCGCTCGGAGGCAAACGCCTTCAGTGTCCCCGTCACCAGGCTCGACTCCTCGAGGCAACGCAGCATCTCAGCGCCAACGGCGCCGGTCGCGCCAACCACGGCGACAGTCTTGCCGCCAACGCCGGCTTTGGCGTCACGCTCTGCTGCCTGGGCTGTCTGGCTCACGGGTAGGTCTCCTTAGGAGCCGGGAGACCGGGGCAATAAAAAAAGCCCCGACCTTTTCCGGCGGGGCTCTGGCTTGCTTCGGCTACTTCGTCACAGCCAAGCGCGCCATTTGCCCCGCAAGGGCAATGGTCTTCCAATAGCGCTTGAAAAACGAACGTTGCATGGGCGGGCCTTCTACGCGGGTCGGGCAAAAAGGTCAATGTGCGCAAGGAAGGGCCTGATTTTGCCCCCCCTCGGCATAATCCCGCCCGGTCGCCCGGTCAGATGGCAAGGGCCCAGACCGCACGGCGCCAACTGTCACTTACCTTAGGGATCTGATACCTCAGGAATCTGACCCTCGCGCCCAGCGCGCGCTCAATACTCGAAAAGCTTCGCATCCCGCTCCGCGCGCTTCCTGGCCGCCTCCAGAATGTGCATGGCAAGGGCCGTCTTGGTCCCCTTGCCCTTCAGCAAGTTCGCCGGATCAAGGTGATGCTTGTGCACGATGACGCGTAACTCCTTCACATCAAACTTGAGAAGACGCGCCTCGAACTCCGCCAGCGTACCATTCTTGAACTCGATGAAGGGATGAAACTCACCGACATTGCGCTCGGCCATGCGGCGCTCGGCAAGCTCCTGACCGAACTTGGCCAGCGCATCTTCGAGCTTCCGTCCGAACGCCGGATTGTTCACGGCTTCGTCGGTCACAACCTTGAACATGCTCGACAGCGTCTTGTCGATCATATCAGCCCCGCGCGTTCCCTGAATTCACCCGCGAACCTGCGCATCACGCTGGCCGCCTCGCCATACTTCTGTTCCAGCGTCCGCTTGTGGTCAGACCATTCGGCCGCCCGCGCGATTTGTTCGGCTTGCGGGATGCGCGTATCGAACACGTTGAACTGGTCCTTCAGCAGGGCCGCCTCGCTCTGGTGCAGCGAGTTGCTCTCCTCGAACTTGGTGATCAACGTATAAATCCGGTCGTCCGTGAAACGCCGCTGCTCCATCGAACGCAATGCACGCTTGCGGAACGCGAAGATGCCCAGACGCGAGACATAGTCGGGGATGGTCGGGATCACGATGAACTCCGATAGCTCGATCGCCGCTTCTGCAAACATCGAGATGCCTGGCGGGCAATCGAACAGCACAAGGTCATAACTGTCCGCCACGTTCTCGATCGCCGAATGGGTCAGCCGCGAGAAACGCGTGTTGAGCTGCTTGATATCGAAGCCCTGGCTGACCCACTTCTCCAGCGCATGCCGCTCAATATACCGGAACTCCGGCGTCGATATCAGCAGATCCAGCGCGGGATCGCCGGCGATGTCGCTCACGTTGCCCGCGACGAACTCGCGAAAGAAACGCGGTGCGCCGCCGTAAACATACTGGTTGAAATACTCGTCGATCGTGCGGCCTGTCTTCCGCAGCTCGATCCAGCGGTCTTGCCCCGCCAGCATCATCGAGACGTTCGACTGCGGATCGAGATCGATCACCAGCACCCGCAGCCCCTCGGACGCCAGCGTCTCGGCGAGACTCGCAACAGTGGTCGATTTGCCCACGCCGCCCTTCATGTTCACGACGGAAACGGTGCGCGGGGCCACCGGTTACTCCACTGGATGTTCGGTCAGGAAACGTGCCGCCAAGGCGTCGGTCGGTTCGGCGTGCAGGTCAAGGCATTCAGCATGCCGCCGCTGCGAATTACAATGGCGCAAGACGCCGCCTTGCCGGCGCTACTCCGGCTTCGGCGGCGTGGTCGGGAACGGATTCGTGCCGGGCATGATGTAGATAAGCCCCAGCTCGTCCTGGATCCGCTTCTCCTCGGCCTCACGCGCCAGCCGCTCGCGCCGCAACTTCCGCAGCTCCGTCTGCTCGGCCATGCTGGCTGCGATCTCGGGCTCCGCCCATTTATTCGGCATGAACCACACGCTCAGGCCGACGATCAGACCGAGCACGATGATGACGTAGTTGAAATACTTCCAGCCAAAGTATTTAGGATTCCACTGGAGTTTCACGGCCCTGTCTCCTCGCATCACACCGGCTGCAGTTCTGGCGGGATGAACTTCTCACGCATCGTCACAAGTTCCTCCGCAATCGACGGGTGAAGCGCGCAGGTCCGGTCGAAGTCAGCCTTCGATGCGCCCATCTTAACCGCAATCGCGACAGCCTGGATGATCTCTGGAGCATCCGGCCCGACGATGTGAACCCCGACGACTTTCTCGTCTTCGGCCCGCACCACTATCTTCATTAGCACACGTTCCTCGTCCCCCGTGAGCATGTCTTTCATGGGACGGAACTTGGTTCGGTAAATATCGATGGCGCCATAGGTTTTGCGGGCTTCCGCCTCGGTAAGACCCACCACTCCCACCGGCGGCTGGCAAAAGACGGCATGCGGCACATCGGCATGGTCGAAGATGGTCGGCAGGTTCATGAACTGGGTCTGGGCGAAGGCCTGCCCCTCCCGGATCGCGACCGGCGTCAGGTTCAGCCGGTTGGTCACGTCTCCCACGGCAAAGATGTGCGCCACATTGGTTTGCGAATTCTCGTCGACGGTCACGCCGCCACGATCGTTGAGCTTCACGCCGACCTTGTCCAGCCCAAGCCCTTCGGTGTTCGGGTCGCGCCCGATGGCGAACAGCACCTTGTCGCCCGCCGCGGTCTCGCCGTTCGAGAGACGGACAACAAACTTCTCGCCCTCCTTCTCGATGCGCACGGGCGAAGCATTGGCGATTACCTTCACGCCCTTGCGCTTCAGTTCCTCATGAACGTGGCTGCGCACGTCTTCGTCAAAACCGCGCAGCACGGTCTCCTTGCGGATCACCAGGCACACTTTGACACCCAGCCCGCTCAGGATGCCCGCGAACTCCACCGCGATATAGCCGCCGCCGACAATCACAATGTGATTGGGCAGCTGCTTGAGATGGAACATGTCGTTGGACGTTATGGCGAGTTCGATGCCTTCGACATCGGGCGGCAACGACGTGCGCCCGCCCGTGGCGATCAGGATTTTGCCCGCCGTCACCGTCCGGTTGGCCTTGATCAGACGAAGCGTATGCGGATCGACGAACTCCGCGCGGTCGTCGACCAGCTCCGCCCCCGCGTTGCGGAGATTGCGCGCATAGATGCCGGACAGCCGATCGATCTCGCGATGCATCCGGTCCAAGAACAGGTTGTGGTCGTAGGATACGCCCTCAACCTTCCAGCCATAGCCCTTCATGTGCTCAAATGAACGGCCGAACTCGCTGGCGTAGACCATGTACTTTTTCGGGATACAGCCGCGTATCACGCAGGTCCCGCCCGCGCGGTCTTCCTCAGCCACCAACACCTTGGCGCCTGACATGGCCGCGAGTCGCGAGGCGCGAACGCCGCCTGAACCGGCGCCAATCACGAACAGGTCGTAGTCATAGGCCATCAGGAACCCCTGCCTTTGAGGGTTCCTTATCTAGGGAGTCTGAAGCCATCGCAAAAGTGCGGTTCTGGGCAGATCAGCGCTCAACAGCCCTGTTTCAACCAGGTTGGGGGGCTGCGGCCCGTTGCATCTCGATCTTTCGTGCGGTTCGGGACACCCACAGGCGTTCCCCGCTGCATCTCGACCTTCAACTTAATCCGGCACGGAAAGTTCATGTCGTCGCCCTCTCGCATAAGCCCGCCCAGCGCCGCCACCGTTGCCGTTGCCGTTGTGGGATCCTCATAGACCCCGTCAGAAACAAGAGCATTGCGTGAATGGCCAATCTTTCCATCGCCCGAATTCACGCTCAGACTGACAGTGACGACATCGCTCGCGCGCATCGGCGTCTTCATCGGCTCCAGTTTGTAGGTCATGGCCTTGAGCTTCTGGCGGTCGCGCAACGCAAACACGAGATGCGTCGCGCCCGCATTCGCCAGCATCGGCGGGAAACCTTCCACCAGATCAGCCGTTGTAAACTCGAACTCGCGCAGTAACTCTCCCGCAAGGCTCGACGAAACCTGCCGCGACCGAATGCGTGGTGATGTCAGCTTCGCCGACCAGCGCGCGCCCTGCTGCTTCGCCTCGATCGTCATCTCCGCTTCGTTCAACGCCAGATCGAACTTGCGGGACCCAGCCTTCATGTGGCCTTGACGCCAGACCAAAAAAAGGGCGGCTCCGATGCCGGAACCGCCCTTCGTTGCTGTTCCTGTGCAGCCTTATTTCTTGGCCAGCGGCCAGGCTTCGCCGACTCCGGTGGCGGGCTTGCCGGCCGTGTCGCGCGCGAACGTATAAAGCGGCTTGCCCTTGTAGGCCCACATCTTCGCGCCATCGTCGCGCGTCACGACGGTCCAGTCGCCATCATCCTTAGCGTCAGCAGCAGCCGCGAGCGCCGGCCAATTGCTGGCGCACTGACCGTTGCAGGCGGACTTGCCCGGCGTGGCGTCGCGTACAAACGTATAGAGCGGCTTTCCGTCCGGTGCGATCCAAGCGCCTTCCTTCTCGGTGACACCCGGAGGCGTCGCCCAGGCGGCGCCGATCAATGACAACGCACCAGCCGTCACCAGTCCAGCAAGAATCCGCATGTTTCTCTCCTCGTTGTTCCCGTCATCGCGGGACTGCGCTCAAGGCTAGCACTCGCCCCAGATCCGACAAACCCGGCAAAGCAGCCGCGATCAGTTCGGAAGTGCGGGAGCAGGAGCGCCAGGCGCGGGCCCGCCCGGCGCGGGTGCAGCGCCCGGCGGCATCGCCGGCGCAGCCGGGGCTGGAGCAGGAGGCACGGGCCAGACGGAACGAAGATCCGCCAGCGCTTTCACACCCGCCTCTTTCGCCTGAGCCTGGAACTGCTCGCTGCCCTTCTGGCCAACAATCTGGATCTTCTCCTGGATCGCTGCACCTTCCTTGGATGTCACCATCTTCACGAGGAGCTCAAGCTCCTTCACGTTGAACTCCTCAGCAAACGAGGCGATCAGCGATTCCTTGATCTTCGGCTTGTCGTCCTCAAGCTTCTTGACGATCCCCATCAGAACCTGACGCGCCTGTTCCGGCGAGAGACCGTCCTGGAACATCATGCCCTGCACTTGCTGGTAGGCGATCTGCTGCATGCTCTCGGAATCGAGCGGAATAGGAACGCCAGCATCGACCAGCTTGGCGGCCAGACGCACTTCCGCCGCAGGCGGGCCGGCCTTGGGCTGGCAACCCGCCAACGCAACGACCGCCGCAGCAACCGCAATCACCGTTCTGCTCATCTCGTGTTCCCTGTCCGTCCTTGTGCGTCGCTGGGGGGCAGAGCCCGGCTTGTGGCGAGGCGTTTAGCATTCGCCGCGCGTAATCCATAGGGCTTTCCGGTCGCAGTCCTCTTATCGCCCGCCAACAACCCGGGCACCGTCGACTTCCCCTACGATCACCTGGCTGGCGTAGCCAATGAAAAGCCCGTGCTCGACCACGCCGGGGATATCGCCCAACGCGGCGGCGAGTGCAGCCGGGTCGGAAATCACGCCGCACGAGAGGTCGAGAATCAGGTGGCCACCATCCGTGTGCAGCAGGTTCTCACCCGTCGCCATGCGCCAGGCGCTCGGCGCGTTAGCGAGCCCGAGTGAGGCAATGTGATGATGGATGCGCCGGCGCGTCAGTTCCGATCCGAACGCATTGATCTCGATCGGCAACGGAAATCGGCCCAGCGCTTTCACTTCCTTGCCTGCATCCGCGATCACCACCATCCGGTCGGACGCTTCCGCGATGATCTTCTCGCGCAGCAAGGCCGCGCCGCCGCCCTTGATGAGGTTGAGCTCTGGATCGAACTCATCCGCCCCATCAATCGTCAGATCGATGCGCGCCAGCTCGTCCGGCGCCACGATGCGTAGGCCGAGCGACCGCGCCAGCTTTTCGGTTGCCTCGGACGTCGGCGTGCCGACGATCTTGAGACCGTGGTTCACCCGCTCGGCCAGCAGCCGCACGAAGATCGCCGCCGTCGACCCCGTACCAAGCCCAAGCACCATGCCGGGCTCGACCAACTTCAGGGCGGCTTCAGCCGCGTTGCGCTTGGCGATTTCGGACATGCTGCAAACCTCCGGCTCCCCCGCCCCTTACGCGGGAAACGGTTCGGCCCCAAGCCTTGCGCCCGGAGCCCGACATCGGGCGCGATCGCCCCTAGCTTTTCTTGGCCGGTGTCTCGCCGGTCGCTGCACGGGCGCCGGCGGTCATCAGCTGCATTAAGCTGTCGGTTGCCTGCCCGCCCATTGAATACCATTGCTTCAGATAGAATTCCGGGCTCACCAACTCGATGTTCTGTTCGATGCGCTGCTTCACCGAAGACACCAGCAACTCATTGACCGGCGCCAGGTCCGGCAGCCCCAGGAACGAGCGCGCCTCTTCGGGCGTGCACTCTACGCTGATATTCATCTTCATGCTGCTCTCCCGCCGCCTAAAGCTGGCTTTATGCTATTCGCCCCCTTTAGGAAACTTCGACAACGAAGCGAAGCGTCCGGCGTCGCAGACGAGCGCATTCTGCCCGCGGGACGCCCTCCGGCGCCTTAACGCGTGCGCTTTCCGCGCACACAAGCGGGCAGCGATCCGAAATGCACACGCACGGCAGAATTATACCCGGGCATAATTGACATTCTATTTTATCCGGGCGATATCGTCTGTGAAGGAGCCGCCCATGACCATCGCCCCGGCCGCCATCGCCTTTGAAGGCGACCGCCGCATCGCGCTGGGCGCCCTCGTCGATGTCGCCATCGCCGTCCGCAAACGCGCCGCCAAGGCGACGCACGAGAACGTCCATGTCTTCGACTATACGTCGGGAAAGACGCTGCACCTCGACCTTAGTGGCGCCGAGAAAGACATTCGCGCCCGCTTCGCGACCGCCTCGCCCTCCACAATCGTTGCGCTTGACGATCCGGTCGAAGCTGCCCCGCGCGGCCCCGGCCGACCCAGGCTCGGGGTCGTCGCCCGGGAAGTCACCCTGCTCCCCCGACATTGGGACTGGCTCAGCGCCCAGCCAGGCGGCGCCTCCGTCGCGCTACGAAAGCTGGTCGAGGAAGCCCGTAAGACCCGCGGCCACAGCGACACGCTGCGCGCAAGGCAGGAGGCGGCCTACGGCTTCATTTCCGCCATCGCCGGAGACTGGCGAAATTACGAGGAAGCCAACCGGGCGTTATTCGCGGGCGATGCGGATCGCTTCCGCGATCTCACAGAATCCTGGTCCCCAGATGTCCGTGACCACGCCCGACATCTTGCCTCCGCCGCGTTCGCGTCACGCAAGGCCTGATCGCCTTCTTACCTGGCGTCAGTCTGGCTCCAGCCCCGCATTGTGCTAGGCATAGAAAAACAGACTGACGGAGTGGTCCATGGCGCTGGAAGGTCTTCAGCTTCGCTCACTGGTGAAGCAGAGCGGTGAACTCGAGCTCTCCCTGGCCAAGGTTCCCGTGCCCGATCCGGCGCCCGACGAAATTGTTGTTCGTATCGAAGCCGCGCCGATCAACCCCTCGGACCTCGCACTCCTGATCGGTCCCGCCGACGCCTCCACACTGACCGCGTCCGGCTCGAAGGACAGCCCGGTCGTGACAGGCAAGGTTTCAGAAGCCGCCGTGCGTGCGGTGGCGGCGCGCGTCGGCGAGTCCATGCCAGTCGGCAATGAAGGCGCCGGCGTGGTGGTCGCAGCCGGCTCCTCGCCGGAGGCGCAGAAGCTGATGGGCAAGACCGTCGCCATCCTCGGCGGCGCAATGTTCGCGCAATACCGCACCGTGAAGGCGCAGACCGCACTTCCGCTTCCGGCCGACGCAACCGCTGCCGAGGGCGCCTCCTGCTTCGTGAACCCGCTCACGGCCCTCGCCATGGTTCACGTCATGCGCGCAGAGGGTCACACCGCGCTTATCCACACCGCCGCCGCTTCGAACCTCGGCCAGATGGTGAACAAGATCTGCCTCAAGGACGGCGTCGAGCTGATCAACATCGTCCGCAGCGACGAGCAGACGCAGATCCTGCGCGACATTGGCGCGAAACACATCGTGGATTCGTCCAAACCCGATTTTATGGACAGCCTGGTCGCTGCCATCAACGCCACGGGCGCGACCCTGGCCTTCGACGCCATCGGCGGCGGCAAGCTCGCTGGCCAGATCCTGACAGCGATGGAAATCTCGCTCAGCTCGAAACTCGGGGCGTACAACCGGTACGGCTCTCCCACCCACAAGCAGGTCTATATCTACGGTCGCCTCAGCCTGGAGCCGACCATCCTCACCGCGTCATATGGCATGGCCTGGGGCGTCGGCGGCTTTCTCATCCTACCCTACCTGCAAAAGATCGGCTTCGCGGAAGCGCAAAAACTGCGCGAGCGGATCGTGGCCGAGCTAAAAACCACCTTCGCCAGCCGCTACACAAAAACCATCTCAATCCGCGAAGCGCTCGATATCGCGACCATCCAGGCCTACAACCGCAAGACGACGGGCGAGAAATACCTGATTAATCCCACCCTGTAGGCTGTCCGGTCAGGCATGGCGCTTCCAGTCAGCAGTAGAATAGCGCTCATCGGAGCAGGCCAGACGGGCCGTGTATCGAGCCACAGGAGCGTGCTTGCCAGCCTGACAAATTGCCTAGATCGCGCCCTTCGGTTTCTTCCCGGCCTTCTTCGCCGCCAACTTCTCGTCCCGAAACGCCTTCGCCCAGCCATCCTTGTTGACCTGACGCCCGCGCCCGATCGCTAGACCGTCCACAGCCACGTCCTCCACGATCACCGAGCCTGATCCGACATAGCCGCGATCGCCGATCGTCACCGGCGCCACCAGCGACGAGTTGGAGCCGATAAACGCGCCCGCCCCGATCACCGTGCGATATTTGAAGAACCCGTCGTAATTGCAGAAGATTGTCCCTGCGCCGATATTCACGCCCGCGCCAACTTCGCCATCGCCGAGATAACTCAGATGGTTCGCTTTGGCGCCTTCGCCGATCGTCGCGTTCTTCACCTCGACGAAGTTGCCGATACGCGCATCCTTCCCGATCACCGCGCCGGGCCGCAATCGTGCATATGGCCCCACCAACGCTCCGGCCCCGACCTTCGCGCCTTCCAGATGCGAGAACGCGCGGATCGCCGCGCCGCCTTCCACGCTGACGCCGGTCGCGAACACCACATTCTGTTCAATCGTCACGCCAGCAGCGATCTTCGTATCGTAGCTGAAATGCACCGTCTCCGGCGCCGGCAGGGTCACGCCCGCCACCATCATCCGCTCGCGCACCATGTCCTGGAACACGCGCTCGACCTGCGCCAGTTCCGCCTGACTGTTGACGCCCTGAACTTCGCGCTCCTCACACAGCGCCACGGCTGCCTTCAGCTTACGTCCGCGCGCCAGCCCGACAAGGTCAGTCAGATAGAACTCGCCCTTCGCATTGTCGTTCTTCACGTCGCACAGAAGCTCGAACATCAGTTTCGCAGGCGCCGCCATCACGCCCGAATTCGCCAGCTCGATCCGAAGCTGCGCCTCGCTCGCATCATTCGCCTCGACGATCGCCTCAAGCGCGCCATCCCCGGTCGTCACCAACCGGCCGTAGCGATTGGGAAGCTTCGTCTTGAAGCCCAGCACGCAAACGCTCGCGCCCTTCTCTACTTCGGCAAACGACCGCTCGCCTGCTTCCTTCGGAACCAGCGGCGTATCCGCATAAAGCACGATGGCGTTCCCATATGCATCCTTCAGCGCCTCGCGCGCGGCGTCCACGGCGTTCGCCGTCCCCAGCTGCTCGCGCTGGATGACGACATTCTCCGCCCCCACCAGCTTCGCCGCCGCAACCGAAAGCTGCGGCATATCCGGCCCAACAACAACGACCGTCCGCTTGCAGCCAAGATCCTTCGCCAGCGCCACGCTCCAGGCCAGCATGCTGCGCCCGCCGATCTCGTGCAGCACCTTCGGCCGCGGAGACTTCATCCGCGTGCCCTTGCCAGCTGCCAGGATGATTGCGAAACGGTCGGTCATCGCTCGGCCTTTCAGGCTCGATTCTCAGTCAACCCTGACTATCAACACAACGCGCAATGGCAAACCTCTCCGGCTGCACGATCGCTTTCGACCTCGACGGCACGCTGGTCGAATCCGTCGGCGACATGCACACGGCGCTGAACAAGATTCTCCTCGCCGAGGGCCTGCCTCCCAGCACCCTCCAGGATGTCCGCACCTTCGTCGGCCAGGGCGCGCGGGCGCTGCTTATCCGCGCCTGCGGTGTTCACGGCATCCACCATGATGACGCCAAACTCGATCAGCTTACCGAAGCCTATATCGCCACCTACGCCACCGACATCTGCACCCACACCACGACATTCCCCGGCCTCGTCCCCGCACTGGAAAAGCTCAAATCGCTCGGCGCCGCGCTTTGCGTCTGCACCAACAAGCGCACCGATCTCTCGAACCAGCTGCTCGACGCCCTGGGCCTGTCGCGCCACTTCGCCGCCGTGGTCGGCTCTGATCTCGCGCGCAACCGTAAGCCGCACCCGGATCATTACATCGCCGCCATACGCGCCGCGAATGGCGACCCCTCCCACAGCCTGATGGTCGGCGACTCATCCAACGATGTGCAATCGGCCAAGGCCGCCGGCGCCCCGGTGGCTGTTTACGCCTACGGTTATACGGACACGGCGCCGGACCTGTTGGGGGCCGACGCCGTGTTTAAGCATTTCGATGAACTGGCGGACGTTGCGGTCCGGTTACTCAACTATCAGCCGATCCCGCGAGTATAGCTCGCCGGTTTGCCCGGTTCAGGCCGGCCACCCTTTTTGCGGGGCGGCATGCCGTTCACCATGTTGCTGCGCACATCGGTGCGGGCAGAGCGCATCGCAGGCACGAAACCGGCGTCGACGAGATTGATCGAAACGTCAAAACCACGGTTCAACCAGTACTCTTCGATCTTCAGCTTCAGCTTGCGCGCGCCGTCTTCATCACAAAAATCGCCGTTCATGTAATTCGCTCCAGACACCTGATGGGGCGCTTCTGACGTAACAACGCCAATCGGCCCCTGTAGGTCCCTCAGTTCTCGCCTTCCGCTTTGCAGTATCGGCGTGATGTCAACTTAGGAATGCAGTTGAGGCGGCGCATGAAGCAGCAAAGGTTTTTTGAAGATCAATTGTGGCGACCGAAACGAGTTACGCCTTGGTTAGATGAACATCCGTTGCCGAACGAACAGTGCGCCAACGCGTTTTCAACCGATGCGCCCTGCAATTGTTCGATTTTTTGGGAAGTATCGTGTTGAATGGGGCATGGATGATGGTGGGCGATGCAGGGATTGAACCTGCGACCCCTCCCGTGTGAAGGGAGTGCTCTCCCGCTGAGCTAATCGCCCGGGACCCTGAAATCAGGCGCTGATTCCAAGGGAGCGGGTTCATAGGCCCGCACGTGACAAGGCGTCAAGATTTTCGGCTGGGGCATGCCCCAGCTCTTCAAGGCATTAGCTATCGAGGCAAGCCCCCACCCCCCCCTTAGCCGAACGTCAGCTCCCCTTCACCAAGCGGCGCAAAGATCTCGTCCAGCATCCGATCGCTCACGCCAGCCAGCGCCGGCGGGTCCCACTTGGGCGCGTTGTCCTTGTCGATGATTACCGCCCGCACGCCTTCCTGGAAATCGTGGCTGTGCACCTGACGGCAGCCGATGCGGAACTCCATCCGCATGTTGTCCTCGAACGTCTGCATCTGCAGACCGAGCGTCATCTGCCGGTGCGCCACTTTCAGCGTGCGTGGAGACTTGGTCCTCAACACCGCCAGCTGCGCCTTGGCCCACTCGCCTGGCTCCGCCTCGAGCGCGAGGAAGGTCTCCTCCACGCTTGGTTTCCAGAAACAGCGCTGGATCACCTCCAGATGCTTCTCGAACGTTCCGACCTCGTCCCAGTCCATCGCCTCCAGCAGCGCAATGTCGCCCTCGCACACCGAAGCCTTCACGACTTCAACCACTTTCGACTCCGCGAAATTCGTCGCGATCCCGGCCGCGCAGATATCGCCGCCCTTCAGCCGTTCGCCCGTCAGCGCCAGCCACATGCCCAGTGGCGGCCCAAGCCGAGGCAGGAACCACCCGCCGCCTACGTCGGGGAACAACCCGATGCCGGTTTCCGGCATCGCGAACATCGTCCGCTCCGTCGCCACACGATGCGAACCATGCACGCTGATCCCCACGCCCCCGCCCATCGTTATGCCGTCGATGAAGGCAATGTACGGCTTGGGATAGTTCTTGATCCGCGTATTGAGCCTGTACTCCGCCCGGAAGAACGCCTGCGCCGCAGATCCATCGCTCGCGCCGCTTTCCGCCAGCATGCGGATATCCCCACCGGCACAGAATCCCCGTGTCCCCTCCGCGTGATCCACGACCACGAGCTCGATCTCGTCATCGTTCTCCCACGACCGCAACGCGGTATCCATGGTCAGACACATCTCTTCGTTCAGCGCATGCAACGCCTGCGGCCGGTTCAGCGTGATCCGCCCCGCCACACCCTGACGGTGAATATTGACATCGGCCATGCAGCATTCCTTCAGATTGCAATTTCGTTTTACACGAAATTCCCGTCCCCAAAACGGGGCGCACGCAAGCGAATCCTGCGCACATAGAGGCGTTGCCCAATGGATGGCTCGGACCGGCAAATAGCGGGCGGCGTCCAACCAGCCGTCGGCGAACGAATCCCAATTGTCACGGAATCACCCGAACACTCACATCGCGACGCAGGGCGACGGCTCTAGCGGTCAGGGCGAGGGTCGCCGAGCCCGGCGGGATCGCGCGCCTTTGCCCTGCGGACAGACCCCTGAAGACGCAGACCCCGTCACTGTGAGAGTGCCCGCAAGGAACAGCTGAGGAGAGGGCAGCCATGCACTGGCACACCGTTCGTGTCGACGTGGCCGCGAACCGCGTCGAAATCTATCGCCACGCCGACGACATGTTCGATGGCGATCCCCTGATCCTGATCGACGTTGGTCTCGACAAGTTCGGCCACACGCCGGACGCCGCCGAAAAACTGGCCGCCTGGCTTGGCCGCATCGTACGCAGCGACAACCCTGCCGTGCGCAAGGCTCTTGTTTTGGGCTGACAGTCAGAGCTGGCGCCGCCGCAGCAAATCTGGGTGCGCGCCCTGCTTCAGCGGCAACGCCTTGTTCCGGCAGTTCGCGGCGGCCCGGATATACTTCACCCTCAACGCCAACGCGTCCGCCGGCCCGCGGCAACAAGTGTGCCAACATCAACAGACCAGCGCTCGCCGCCCGCATAAAAGGGCCATTGAGCGCCACGATACATGCCGGATGCAGTTCCCATCGCGCTGCAGATCTTCGAACGTTCTCAGTCCGTCGAAGATACCCAGCACGATCTACCCCTCAGCTCCCGCGCAGCCCGACGCAGACCCACATAGTCTTAGACCCAAAGCGCGTCGTAGCGGCGGCACGACCTGCAGTTACAGATCGTGGCCGACGCTCCAGCACGCCAACGAACCGCCATCGCGCCTAGCCGTAAGGGCATGCGCCTCACAACATCGATCGCCCTACCGCCTCAGCAGATCCCGCGCGATGATCACCCGCATCACTTCGTTGGTCCCTTCGAGGATCTGGTGCACGCGCAGGTCGCGCACGATGCGCTCCACGCCGTAGTCGCTGAGATAGCCATAGCCGCCGTGCAGCTGCAGCGCCTCATTGGCCACCTTGAAACCTGTGTCCGTCACGAAGCGTTTCGCCATCGCACACCAGCGTGTCGCCATCGGCGTCTTCGCGTCGAGCTCCTTCGCGGCTGCATAGAGCATCGCGCGAGCCGCTTGCGCTTCCGTCTCCATGTCGGCGAGCCTGAACTGGCTTGCTTGGAAATCGGCGATCGCCTGACCGAACTGCTTGCGCTCCTTTGTGTAGGCGAGCGCGCGGTTCAGCGCTTCCTGCATTCCGCCCAGCGAGCACGCCGAGATGTTGAGCCGTCCGCCATCCAGCCCCGCCATCGCGAAGCGGAAGCCGTCGCCTTCCGCGCCAACACGGCGGCTGGCCGGTATGCGTACGTTTTCGAGCGTCACCAGACGCGTCGGCTGGGAGTTCCAGCCCATCTTCTTCTCATTGGCGCCGAACGACACGCCCTTGTCGCTCTTCAACACGATGAATGTCGAAATGCCTTTCGGGCCATCCTCGCCCGTCCGCGCCATCACGACATAGACGTCGCTCACGCCGGCGCCCGAAATGAACTGCTTGGAGCCATTGAGGATGTAATCCCCCCCATCCTTCACCGCTTTCGTCTTGAGGCTCGCGGCGTCAGACCCCGAGCCAGGTTCAGTCAGGCAGTATGAGGACAAAAGCTCCGCCGAGGTCAGCTGCGGCAACCATTCCTTGCGCACCTCCTCGGATCCGAATCGATCAATCATCCACGAACACATGTTGTGGATGGAAATGTATGCCGCCGTGGAGACGCAACCCTGACTCAGCTGCTCGAAAACCAGTACCGCATCGAAACGACTGAGGGCGGAACCGCCGACATCTTCGCTAACGTACAGACCGCCAAATCCCAGACTTGCCGCCTCCCGGATGACATCCACCGGAAAGTGCTTCTTTTCATCCCATTCGCCCGCAAATGGGCGCATCCGTTCAGCGGCAAAAGCGGCAGCCGTATCGCGTATCAAATTCTGTTCAGGGGTAAGCTCTGCTGTCATTGTGCTCTGTTCCAGGTTCAGTTCAGACGGTATTAATCGCCAACCACTTTTGTACCAAGCTCTCCTGAAAATATCCCCGGACAGGCGCTTTTTTCCCAATGGCGACTCTAATCACCGAAACCGCGCCGCAGTATCGCGTGCGGCCAGCCCGCGGGAACGAGATCGGGGAACTCCAAAACATTGATCTTGCCTCCGCCACCCTGTTCCGGGGGGCCGGCCTCATTGATTTCGGCCCGCTGGGAGAGCCAACTCAACCGATTCCCGAGGATCGCCTGCGCAAAGGCTTCGGCGACGGCCTGATCTGGGTTGCGGTCGACAGCCTGGAAGAAATCGTCGGTTTCGCCCTCTGCTCGGACCGGGGCGACGACCTCTATCTCGACCAGCTCTCCGTCCTGCCGCGCCATGGCCGCCAGGGCCTTGGCGCCCGCCTCGTCCGCCGCTGCCTGCAGGAAGCCGAAGCCCGCGCCTTCCGCCGTGTCTCTTTGTCGACCTTCCGCAAGGTCCCTTGGAACGGCCCCTTCTACAAGAAGCTCGGCTTCCGCGAGATCCCCGGCTGGCGCCTCACCGACTGGCAGGCCGAAATCCGCGAACTCCAGAAGATCACTATGGACGTCCGCCTGCGCTGCTTCATGGAGCGCAAGGTAAAGCGGGCAAGGTAGCCTCCGCGCCAATCCGGAGATACGTCGTTGCCAGTGATCGCCTGCCGCCCTTTCCTGATAATTGGCGCTGGCTAGCAATGGGCTGACGGCGCCTGGGAGCCCCAACGCCATTGCACTAAGGGTCGGAGCCGGCTTGAGACACCTCTCGCAGGCGCCCTGAGCCATTGCGTGATCGCGAGGTCGACGATTGCGCACCAGTCCTCACGAAATTCCACGGAAGCCTAGTCTTCGAGCGGTGACGACCCGGAGGCGCGAATGAGAAGCCCCAACGGATATGCAGTTTGTCCGTCCTTCGAACTGCAGGGGAGAAAGACACTCATTGGTTCGATCATTGGGGAGGATCTGGGTATTCGATCAATGCGCGGCGCTTGCGGTCAACCCGCTTCTGGACGGCATACACGGGCCAGATGACACCACCTGAATGACCCGCTACCTGTTCCGCCAGAAGGAACGCTCCATGCCCAAGTCCCTGATCACCGGCGGCTACCCATCCACCCGCCTGCGCCGCCTGCGCCAGCACGACTGGGCCCGCCGCCTCGTCAGGGAAACGAAACCCGGCCCGGACGACATCGTCTGGGGCATGATCGTCCACGACGGGAAAGAACCGCGTGTCCCGGTGAAAACCATGCCTGGCGTCGACCGCCTCAATGTCGATGAAGCCGCGAAAGCCGCCATACGCGCCCACGAACTCGGCATCCCCGCCATCGCCATCTTCCCGCACATCAACGCGGCGAAGAAAAACGAAGGCGGCGACGAGGCTCTCAATCCCGAAGGCCTCGTCCCGACCGTGATCAAGGCGATGAAGGCCGCCGCCCCGGAAGTCGGCATCGCCTGCGACGTCGCCCTCGATCCCTTCACCAGCCACGGCCATGACGGCCTCCTGAACGAGGAAGGCTACGTCCTCAACGACGAGACAGTCGCCGTCCTCACCGAACAGGCGCTCATCCAGGCCCGCGCCGGCGCAGACATCGTCGCCCCTTCCGACATGATGGACGGCCGCATCGGCGCCATCCGCGAACTGCTCGATGAGGAAGGACACGACAACGTCATGATCCTCTCCTATGCCGCCAAATACGCCTCAGCCTTCTACGGCCCTTATCGCGACGCCGTCGGCACCGCTTCCGTCCTCAAGGGCGACAAGAAAACCTACCAGATGGATTTCGGAAACACCGAGGAAGCCCTCCGCGAAGTCGCCATGGACATCGAGGAAGGCGCCGACATGGTCATGGTGAAGCCCGGCCTGCCCTATCTCGATATCGTCCAGCGCGTGTCGTCAGAATTCGGCGTCCCCACCCTCGTCTTCCAGATCTCCGGCGAGTACGCCCAGATCAAGGCCGCTGCCGCCGCCGGCTGGCTCGATGAAGACAAGGCCATCATCGAAACCCTCAGCGCCTTCAAACGCGCCGGCGCCTCGGGCGTGATCACCTATTTCGCCGAGCGGGCGGCGCAGTTGCTGGGGCGATAACTAGTCGCGCTGCTGAAACGTAAGTGCAAGACGCAGCCTTGAACTACTGCCCTGATGCACGCCAAGGCCCTCATACCTGCCCGGAGCCAGATGGATAAAAAGCTGGCTGTCACGACCGGGCCAACGACCAGAAAAACCCATCGCCGCGCCCACGGGCAGTTGCTCGAAATACAGGAAACAGCCAGCGAGCTCCTTTTCCATCGCCTGCAGCCTCACGCCGGCGATGGAAGGATCATCCTCCAGGAAATTGCAGTAGAAGACTTCGTCAACCGGCCCATCCACGCCTTTGGCGACGAGGCATTCGGAAGCATCCGGAACTGCCTGGCGCGCGCGCCATTCGTATTCCGACTCTCTCTCCGATCAGCGCTTTCGGCTGGCCGGCCAGATCATTGGCAACCGCTCGCAAAGCACTGCAAGTCGCCGTCTGAGTCCAAGCAGGCGCAACTCCCTGCACGATCGCAATAATAAACGCGACGACCGCAAACCTGAACACGCCCGGCTCCTGCACGCGATCGCCTCCACCGCCTCCACGTAAGGCGAACTATCATCCACGCAATAAGTCCGGAAGAAGTGCCGGCGCCAGGCGGCCGGACGATGCCCTAGTGCAGAGGCCAGGCTTGTTCGTGGCCGATATCGCCCTTCAACCGCAAATGCCGCCTGTGCAGCTTCCACATCAGGCTCTCGAGAACCGCCAGCTTGTCTTCCGCCGGACCGGCATCCGCGCCGGTTTCCCCTGCCGGCCTGTCACGTCCAGCAGCCGTCCGGCCTGTTCGGCCGGCACGCCCACCTGCGTGCGCATCTGCATGACTTCCTGCTCGCGGCTCATGGCCTCGGATCTTTCGCCAGCCCCTCGGGATCGCCCGTACATTCATTTACGCGGATGCTCGGACTTCGCTGCAAGAAACCTACACCGCCTGTTCTTCGAACCGCCCGCGCAACCATCTGCCGATCCCCACCGCCGCCGCGATTCCCACGCAATCGGCAATGAAATCCAAGATGTCGCCAGAGCGTCCCTCATCGCCCCGCGCCTGCACGATCTCGATCCCCGCCCCCAGCGCAAGCATGTGCGCCAGCCAGAACCAGAGATACCGTCTCGGCAGCACCAGCGCGCCCGGCCCGGTCAGACAGCCGAACATCACGAGGTGGAAGATCTTGTCCTGAAACGGTATCGCCGGAGGCGGCCCCACATCGGGCGCGATCAGCAGGTAGGCCGCGACCGCCATCCCCAAGCCAGACAGCACCCCCAGCACCCCCCACGTGACAGTCTCGCGACGCATCCACATCTCCCTTCGTCGGTTCCGGCGATCCACAGACGATTTACCAGCCGCCTCGCCTCGCCGCAGCTAAGGTCTATCGACAGACTCACTCGATTGGTATTAATCCCGCCTCTTCGCGCGACACGCTGTCGGGCATGTCACGGCGAAGTTTGATTGGGCATCTTCCGTGCGCCTCGCCACCCGTACCGGGACCATCCCTCCATCATGAGCGGCCTCACCGCGCCATCCAAGGCCCAGCGGGCTCCCGCCGACCGCGTTACCGTCCGTGGCGCCACCCCCGCCGATGCGCCCACGCTCGAAGCGATCGAGGCCGCCTCTTTCATCTATGACCGGCTCTCGTCCCGATCGCTTGCCCGCAATCTCCGCTCGCCGACTGCTAACATCTTCCTCGCCGCGATCGGCGGCGTGCTCGCGGGCTATGCCATGGTGTTCTTCCGCCGTGGATCCACCCTAGCGCGCCTCTATTCGATCGCCAGCGTTCCCAACGCCCGTGGCCGGGGCATCGGCAGCCGCCTGATGGAGGCGTGCGAGCATGCGGCGATCAAGCGTGGCTGCGACCGCCTGCGCCTCGAGGTCCGCGAGAAGAACCGCCCCGCCATCGCCATGTACGAACGCCTCGGCTACCGTCGTATCGGGCGCTACGAAAACTATTATCAGGACGGCGCTCCCGCCCTCCGCTTCGAGAAGCAGCTGGTCTCCACTTGAACAACGACTGGATACTCATCGCCGACGACCTCCGGGACCTTGCGGCCCTCGGCGCCCCGTTCCGCATGATGACCTCGCGCGATTACGTTCTGCAGCCAAAACTGCTCTCCGGCGCCCGCCCAAAGATCATCAACCTCGCCCGCAGCTACAATTACCAGACCGACGGCTATTACGCCTCCCTGCTGGCCGAAGCGCGCGGCCACCGCGTCGTCCCGACGGTCGAGACCATGCTCGACCTCTACGACCGCGATATGCACGAGGATGCGATCTCGGTCCTCGAGGAACTACTCAACAAGGACCTCGACAAATTTCCGGAAAACGGCCCGGTCCCCGAAAAGCTGCTGGTCTGCTTCGGCGAAGTGGAAGACGAGCGCTTCCGCAAATTCGCCCGCCAACTCTTCGACTGGTATCGCGCCCCGGCGCTGCTGGTCAGCACCAGCGAGAACGGCGAGCCCGGCAAGCACAAGGTCAAACGCATCAAGCTCTTACCCTTCACGCGCCTCGAAGACGACGAGCTGAAATTCTTCGTCGCAAGCCTCACCACCTATACTGGCCGTGTCTGGAAGAACCCCAAGGCCCGCACCATCGCCAAATGGTCGATCGCGGTCCTGCACGACATCAACGAACAATTCGCCCCGTCCAACATTGAGTCCCTGAAACACTGGGCGCGCCTGGCTGAAAAGGACGGCGTCGAGATCGAGCCGATTTCGAAAAAGGACCTCGATCGCCTAGCCGAATTTGACGCCCTGATGATCCGCGAAACGACGTCGATCACCAACCACACCTACCGCTTCGCCCGCCGCGCCGTGGCCGAAGGCATGCCCGTGATCGACGACCCAGTCTCAATGATGCGCTGCACGAACAAGGTCTATCTCTGGGAGCGCCTCCTCGGCGCCGGCCTGCCCGCGCCACAAACGATCATCATCCAGGACAAGACCAATCTGGAAGAAGTGGCCGATCGTCTCAAATTCCCCGTCGTGCTTAAGATTCCGGACGGCTCCTTCTCGCGCGGCGTGAAGAAGGCTCACGACATGGCCGAGCTCAAGGCCATCGTCGCCAAGCTGCTTGAGGAATCCGATCTGTGCATCGCGCAGAAATTCGTGCCCACCGAATTCGACTGGCGCATCGGCGTGCTCGACAAGCGCCCGCTCTTCGTCTGCCAGTACAAGATGGCCCGCGGCCACTGGCAGATCATGAACCACAAGCCCGACGGCAGCGCCGTCGAAGGCGGCCACAAGACGATCGCCGTCGCCGAAGCCCCGCAGGATGTCGTTGACATCGGGGTCCGCGCCGCCAACCTCATCGGCGACGGCTTCTATGGCGTCGACATCAAGACCGGCCCGGACGGCCCCATCGTCATCGAGATCAACGACAACCCGAACCTTGAACATGGGGTCGAAGACGAAGCTGACAAACACGTCTGGTCCCACCTGACCGAATGGTTCGTCAAACGCCTGAACGCTTAGCGCAGTGGACGCCTAGTCGCGCTTGCGATCGCGCCACGGCACGAACACCAGCCAGAACAGCATACTCCCGGCCACCCCGAGCACCAGCGCAACCAGTGGCAGCCACGGCCAGTACATCGCCCGCAGCGCGCTTTCCGGTTCGAGTGACAACAGCCCCGCCCCCAGCGCAATCGCCGGGATCACGCCCGACATCGCCATCAGCTTCCGCTTGTCAGGGCCGAGCTGCACCTACCACCATCTCTTCGGCCGCGCCTTGAACGCCGCCGCCTGCTCAATCGCCGCGGCGACCTTGAAGCACGCCTCTTCATCCAGCGCTTTGCCGATCACCTGCAGCCCGAGCGGCAGACCCTGGCTGTCCACACCCGCTGGAACCGCAATCGCTGGAAGGCCGGCCAGGTTCGCCGTCACCGTGAAGATGTCGTTGAGATACATCGCCACGGGATCATCTCCCTTCTCGCCATACCCGAACGCCGCGCTCGGCGTCGCTGGCGTCAGCAGCGCATCGCATTGTTCGAACGCCTTCTCGAAATCCTCCAGGATCTTCGTGCGCACCTTCTGGGCCCGAAGGTAATATGCGTCGTAATACCCGGCCGACAGCACGTATGTCCCGATCAGCAGCCGCCGTTGCACTTCAGTCCCGAAGCCCTTTGCTCGTGTCGTTTCATAGGTCGAAGTCAGCGATCCATCGCCCGATTGCCGCGCGCCATAGCGGATGCCGTCATAGCGCGCGAGGTTCGACGAAGCCTCCGCCGGAGCCACAATATAATACGCGGGCAACGCGTATTTCGTATGCGGCAGCGACACATCAACGATCTTCGCGCCCGCAGCTTTCAGCCAGTCGACGCCCTGCTGCCAGAGCTTCTCGATCTCCTCCGGCATCCCGTCGACACGATATTCTTTCGGCACGCCGATCCGCATGCCCTTGATCGATTTGCCGACCGACTTCGTCCACTCCGGCACGGGAAGGTGCAGCGAGGTGGAATCCTTCGCATCCGCCGAGCACATGATCTCCAGCATCAGCGCCGCATCCTTAACGGTCTTCGCCAAGGGACCCGCCTGATCGAGAGACGAAGCAAACGCCACCATGCCATACCGGCTGGCGCGCCCGTAGGTCGGCTTGATCCCGACCGTGCCTGTGAACGCCGCCGGCTGGCGGATCGATCCGCCCGTATCCGAAGCTGTCGCCGCAAGGCAGAGATCCGCCGAAACCGCCGTCGCCGAACCGCCCGAAGATCCGCCCGCCGTAAGCTTCGCGTTCGAGCCCTCGCGCCGCCACGGCGAAGCCGGCGGCCCAAAGCGCGACGTCTCGTTCGACGAGCCCATGGCGAACTCATCCATGTTCAGCTTGCCGAGCATCACCGCGCCCTGATCCCACAGGTTCTGCGTGACCGTGCTTTCGTATGTCGGCGTGAACTCGCCCAGAATGTTTGAGCACGCAGTCGTGCGAACGCCCGCCGTGCAGAACAGGTCCTTGACGCCCAGCGGCGCACCCTCGAGCCTGCCGCCCTTGCCCTTGGCCAGTTTCGCATCCGAAGCTTCAGCCATCTTCAGCGCCTTGTCCGCCGTAACAACGACATAGGCGTTGAGATGCTGGTTCGACTTGTCGATCTCGCTCAGAAAAGCCTGCGTAATCTCCTTCGCCGAAAACGTCTTAGCCTTCAGTCCATCGACCGCGTCAGAGAGCGTGAGTTGAGTGAGGTTGGTCATCTGGCTGCGCTTCTATTCCACGACTTTCGGCACGACGAAGAATCCATCCTCAGACCGCGGCGCATTGGCCAGCACTTGGTCACGGATATTACCGTCGGTCACCACGTCCTCACGCATCGGCAGCGTCATCGCCACAGGCGTGGTCATGGCCTCAACGCCGTCGACATCCACTTCGTTGAGCTGCTCGATCCACGCAAGAATGCCGTTGAGCTCCCCGGCAAGCGGCCCCAGCCGCTCCTCGGGAACCGCAATCCGCGCCAGCCGCGCCACTTTGCGAACCGTATTCTTGTCGACGCTCACGTTCCGACCCTCATTAGGGGAGTTATCCCACAGTCGCCTGCCCTAGACGCCTCCGCCTTCCGCATCAAGCGGCAACCGTCTAAAGGCCTCTCATGCCGCTTGTTTCGCTTCAGGACTTACCGCCGAAAGGCTCGCTTCTCGGCCTCGATCCGGGCTCGACCACCATCGGCGTCGCCGGCTGCGATCCCAACCGTCTCATATCCACCGGCCTCGAAACCATCGTCCGCGGCAAGAAACTGGCGCCCTCGCTCGACAGGCTGTTCGCGCTTTACGATCAGCGCCAGTCGGTCGGCCTCGTCATGGGCCTGCCGATCAACATGGACGGAACCGAGGGCCCCCGGTCCCAGTCCGCCCGGTCGCTGGCCCAGAATATCCTCGCCCGCCGTGACATTCCGCTCGCCTTCTGGGACGAGCGGCTGTCCACAGCCGGCGCCGAACGCGCCCTGTTGGAGGCCGACGCCAGCCGCGCCCGCCGCGAGGCCCTGATCGACAAGCTGGCCGCCGCCTGGATTCTCCAGGGCGCAATCGACAGGCTTAACGACGCCCGATGAACCCAAGGGTTGCCCCGCCGCGACTCCCTCGCTATCACCCCCAAAATCGCGGGTGACCTAAATGGCGGACTACGCCTTTCCCCATCGACACCTTCTGGGGATCGAGGGCCTGAACCGGCTCGATATCGAGACATTGCTGGAACTGGGCGACAGATATGTCGAGCTCAATCGCAGCCGCGTCAAACACACGAATGTTCTGGCCGGCCAGACGCTGGTGAACTTGTTCTTCGAGAACTCGACTCGCACGCAAGGCTCGTTCGAAATCGCCGGCCGCCGTCTGGGCGCAGATGTCGTCACCATGCCAATCGCCACTTCGTCTGTGAAGAAGGGCGAAACGTTGATCGACACCGCGATGACGCTCAACGCCATGCGGCCGGACCTGCTGGTCATACGCCATGGATCATCTGGCGCCGTGAAACTGCTCTCGCGGAAGGTCGACTGCGCGGTCATCAATGCTGGCGATGGCACGCACGAACATCCGACACAGGCGCTACTCGACGCCCTCACGATCCGTCGCCGCGTCGGCGACATTGGGGGCATGAGCATCGCCATCTGCGGCGACATCCTGCACAGCCGCGTCGCCCGCTCGAATGTCGCCTGCCTCAATGTGCTCGGCGCGGAGGTTCGACTGATTGCCCCACGCACGCTGACGCCGCCCGGCGCCGCCGATTGGGGCGCGAAGATCTTCACCGACATGCGCGAGGGTCTCAAGGGCTGCGACGTAGTCATGATGCTTCGCCTCCAGCAGGAACGGATGGACGGCGCCTATCTGCCGTCTGCTCGCGAGTTCTTCCACTTCTGGGGCCTCGACGAGGAGAAGCTCTCTCACGCCAAGCCCGGCGCCTTCATCATGCACCCCGGCCCTATGAATCGCGGCGTCGAGATCGAGAGCGGAATCGCCGACCACAAGACGCGCTCGCTGATCACCGAACAGGTCGAGATGGGCGTCGCCATCCGCATGGCCGTGCTGGAAACGCTCGCCAAGAATGCACCCGAGATCGGCGCCCCCAAAGCAGGAGGGAAGCGCCGATGACTGGCCGCACCGCAATCTACAATGCCCGCCTGCTCGATCCAGCTTCGGGGCTCGATGCCAGTGGCGGCATCCTGATCGAGAACGGCGTGATCGCAGAGATCGGCGCCGGCGTCGCCAAGACGACAGCTGCCGATGTCAAGATCGACGCCAAGGGCAAGGCGCTCGCGCCAGGCCTCATCGACCTTCGCGTAAAAACCGGTGAGCCCGGGGCCGAAAACAAGGAAACGCTGGAGACAGCCGGCGATGCAGCCGCTGCCGGCGGCGTCACCACCTTCATCGTGATGCCCGACACCGACCCCGTGCTGGACAGCGTCGCGCTGGTGGATTTCATCAAACGTCGCGCCGATAGCGTTGCGAAGGTGAAGGTGCTTCCCACTGGCGGCCTCACGATTGGCCTAGATGGCTCAAAGATGTCGGAGATCGGCCTGATAAAGCAGGCCGGCGCGGCCTTTTTCACCAATGGCGACAAGCCAGTGGAAGACGCCGGCGTCTTGCGCCGCGCCATGTCTTACGCCGCCAGCTTCGATGTGCTGGTCGCCTCGCGCCCGGATACGCCTGCGCTGTCGAAGAATACGGTGATGAACGCCGGCGCCTTCGCCGCCCGCCTCGGCCTGCGCGGGACGCCCCTTGAAGCCGAATGGATCGCGCTGGCGCGCGATCTTATGCTGGCCGAAACCACGGGCGTGCGCTTGCTGGCTGACTGCATCTCCACGGCGCGTTCGCTCAGCGCCATCGTCCGTGCGCGCAATAACGGCGTCAAGGTTTCGTGCTCGGTCGCCGCCTACTCGCTCTTCTTCAACGAACTCGATGTCGGCGATTACCTCACGTACTGCAAGGTACAGCCGCCTTTTCGCACGGAAGAAGACCGCTTGGCGCTGATCGACGGCCTCAAGCAGGGCATCATCGACGCCGTCGTCTCGGCCCACGATCCGCAGCCCACTGAGGATAAACGCCTGCCGATCGCAGACGCAGCTTATGGCGCCGTCGGCCTCGAAACGCTGCTGCCCTGCCTGCTCTCCATCGCCGTGCGCGAAGACATTCCGCTGCTGTCGGCGCTGAAAACAGTCACCTGCGGCCCCGCTGATCTGCTCGGCCTGCCGCAGGGCCGCCTCGCCAAAGGCGCTCCAGCCGATCTCGTGCTGTTTGATCCCACGGCGCCATGGGCCTGCGACCGCGACGATCTCTCGTCCCGCTCAAAGAACTCGCCCTTCGACGGCCGCAAGCTGGAAGGCCGGGTCTTGCGCACCTGGGTGAACGGCGCGACCGTGTTCGAGCGCGGCTGACGGGGGACGCGCACCCATGGAAATCTTCGCGAACCTTGGCGTGTTTCTCGCCGTCTACGGACCAGTCATCGTGCTGGGCTATCTGCTCGGCTCAATCCCGTTCGGCTTGGTGATCACCAGGCTTGCGGGCCTCGGCGACATACGCGCGATCGGCTCGGGCAATATCGGCGCGACCAACGTGCTGCGCACGGGCCGCAAGGATCTGGCGCTCGCAACGCTGCTGCTCGACGCGGGCAAGGCAGGCCTTGCCTATTTCTTCTGTATCTGGGGAGCAGCCCTCTATTCGGGTCAGTACACAGCTGATTTCACGCCGGGCTACTTTCACAGCCTCGGCCTCATCGGCGGCGCCGCCGCCTTCATCGGCCACTGCTATCCGGTCTGGCTGAAGTTCAAAGGTGGCAAGGGCGTCGCCACTTACATCGGCCTGTTGCTCGCGGCGGAGTGGCCGGTTGGCCTCGCCTTCTGCGCCGTCTGGCTCGCGATCGCCTTTGTCTTTCGCATGTCGTCCCTCGCCGCGCTGGTCGCAACTCTGGCGGCGCCTCTCGTCGCCTACTGGCTCGGTCCGAATGGTGACGGCTACCTCGCCTTCGGCGCCCTCGCCGTCCTGATCTACTGGCGCCACCGCGCCAACATCCAGCGGATCATCTCCAACACAGAGCCAAGGATCGGCTCCAAGAAGGAGGCCGCCGCGGAAACTCCACCCGACGACCCCATATGAAACGCAGCCAGCTCATTGGTTGAGGAGTGGACGGACTGGCTGAGGCTCTCACGGACACGCGGGATCGGCCCGATCACCTTCTTCCATCTGCCGGAACGCTAGGGCTCGGCTGCAGCGATGCTCGAAGACCTTCCGTCGCTAGCCTGCTTGAAAACGGCAATCAAAGCGCCCGAAGGTTCCGATCTCCAGCGCGAGAGCGACGCGACGGCAAAGCTCCGCACCACTCACCTCGCCGCCTGCGAGCCTGACCGTTCCGCCTGCCTCGCCGCTCGATCCTCGCGTACGCGGCGCCCATCGCCACATCAAGCGGGGCGCTGCCTCGATCGAACCCGAAGAAGACTTGCTCCCGGCCATGGAAGGCATCGGCCCCGCCCACCCTCGACCAACCCTTCGCCGATCGTTTCAATGCACGCGGCGCAGACGTGACCACCGCCTTGCTGCGCGCCGTGCGCCAAGCTCTCGGTCCCACCCGTTGCGCGTCGAGGAAATCGTCCGCGCGATCGACGCCTCGCACCATCTCGTGCTGGCTAGGCTGGCTGAACTGGAGATTGCCGACCAAGCCGTCACCCATGGCGGCGGAACCTCATCCCGCGCCGCCTGACACACTTCTGAAATATATCTCCCCCTACGGGGGAGGGTCTGAGCCGCACGTTCCCGCGAATTGACATTCCCCGCCGTGGCCCCCAACTTCCGGCCGCAACCTCCCCCAAATACACTGAAATCCTTGAGGAAAAATGCAGGTCGTCGTCGTAGAGTCACCCGGCAAGGTCAAATCCATCAACAAGTACCTGGGCCCCGGGTACAAGGTGATGGCGTCCTACGGCCACATCCGGGACCTGCCCTCCAAGGACGGTTCCGTGAAGCCCGACGAGGACTTCGCGATGACCTGGGACATCGACGGAAAATCGATCAAACACGTCAAGGAAATCGCCGACGCGGTGCGTGACGCCGACGGCCTGATCCTCGCCACCGACCCTGATCGGGAAGGCGAAGCGATCTCGTGGCACGTGCTTGAAGCTCTCACCGCCCGCAAGGTGCTCAAGGGCAAGACGATCCAGCGCGTCACCTTCAACGCCATCACGAAGAAAGCCGTCACCGACGCGATCAACGCTCCGCGCCAGATCGATCAGCAGCTAGTCGACGCCTATCTCGCCCGCCGGGCTCTTGACTATCTCGTCGGCTTCTCGCTCTCGCCGGTCCTGTGGCGCAAACTGCCGGGCTCGCGCTCGGCCGGCCGCGTGCAGTCGGTTGCGTTGCGCATCATTGTCGATCGCGAGATCGAGATCGAACGTTTCATCACACAGGAATACTGGCAGGTTCAGACCAAGCTGGCGGTGAATGGCGGCGAGTTCGAGGCACGCCTCACCGAGCTCGACGGCCAGAAGCTCCAGAAGTTCTCGCTGCCGAACGCCGAAGCCGCCGCCCGCGCCCTCGCCGCCGTGAAAGCCGGCAGCTATCGCGTCGCGTCAGTCGAGGCCAAGCCGCTCAAACGCAACCCGCCGCCGCCCTTCACCACCTCCACGCTGCAGCAGGAAGCCGCCCGCAAGCTCGGCTTCTCCGCCAGCCGCACCATGCAGATCGCCCAGCGCCTCTATGAAGGCGTGCAGATCGGCGGCGAGCAGGTCGGCCTCATCACCTACATGCGTACCGACGGCGTGCAGATGGCTGAAGAAGCCTATGCGGCAGCCCGTTCCGCCATCGGCCGCAACTACGGGAAGGATTATTTGCCCGACGGCCCGCGCCGCTACACGTCGAAAGCCAAGAACGCACAGGAAGCCCACGAGGCCGTGCGCCCAACAGACTTCAACCGCCGCCCCGGCGATGTGCATCTCGAACCGGATATGATGCGGCTCTATGAACTCGTCTGGAAGCGCGCCGTCGCTTCGCAGATGGAGGCCGCCTCGCTTGAGCGCACAACCGTCGAAATTCCCTCCGCCGACGGCAAAGCCGTTCTGCGCGCCACCGGTCAGGTGGTGAAGTTCGACGGCTTCCTGAAGCTCTATCAGGAAGGCAAGGACGAGAACGATGATGAGGACGGCGGCCGCCTGCCGGTCATCAACCAGGGCGACACCCCGCGCCTTGTCGAAGCCACCCACACGCAGCACTTCACCGAACCGCCGCCACGCTATTCGGAAGCCTCGCTAGTGAAAAAGCTTGAAGAGCTCGGCATCGGCCGTCCTTCGACCTACGCCTCAACGCTCTCGACGCTGATCGACCGCGACTATGTGAAACTCGAGCAAAAGCGCTTCATCCCGGAAGACAAGGGACGCCTCGTCACCATCTTCCTCGAAAAGTTCTTTGCGCGTTACGTCGAATATGATTTCACCGCCGGCCTCGAAGAAAAGCTGGACCTGGTGTCAGACGGCAAGCTCGCCTGGAAGGACCTCCTGCGCGATTTCTGGAAGGAATTCCACGGCGCCATCGACGCCACGGCCGAGCTGCGTGTGTCGAACGTCATCGACGCGCTCAATGAGGTGCTGGCGCCGCACATCTTTCCGCCCCGCACCGACGAAGCAGGCAACGCGGTCGATCCGCGCCGTTGCCCCACCTGCGGCGCGGGCGAGCTCTCGCTAAAGCTCGGAAAATTCGGCGCCTTTATCGGCTGTTCGAACTATCCTGAATGCCGCTTCACACGCCCCTTCGGCGCGGAAAAGCCCGGCCAGACCGACATCCCGCCTGAAGGCAAGATTCTCGGCAACAATCCGGAGGGCGTGCCGGTCTATCTCAAGAGCGGCCGCTTCGGCGCCTACGTCCAGCTCGGTCCAGACCCGGTCGAGAAAGGCGAAAAGCCGCGCCGCTCCTCCATCCCCAACGGATGGTCGGTTCCCGACCTCGATCTCGAACAGGGCCTGAAGCTCCTGTCGCTGCCGCGCGAAGTCGGCAAGCACCCGGAGGATGGCGAGCCGATCATCGCCAATCTCGGCCGCTATGGCCCCTACGTGCAGCACATCAAGACCTACGCAAACGTGCCGGACGTCAACGAACTGTTCGAAATCGGCCTCAACCGCGCCGTCACGCTGATCGCCGAAAAACGCGCCGGCAAAGGCGCTGGCCGCGGCCGCGGCCAGGCCGCCCCGCCGCTGCGAGAAGTGGGAAACCACCCCGACGGCGAAGCGATCCGCCTTTATTCGGGCAGATTCGGTCCTTATCTGAAACACGGGCAGATCAATGCCAACATACCGCGCGGAGCGGACCCAGCCACAATCACGCTTGAACAAGCGATCGAGCTGGTGGACGCCCGCGCAGCCGCTTCACCCTCAACGAAAATGAAGGGCAAGAAGAAAGCGGCGAAGGCTCCGTCCAAGAAGGCCGAAGCCAAATCCACTGGAGACAAGAAATCAACGACCGCCAAAAAGCCCGCAGCAAAAAAAGCTCCGGCAAAATCCAAGACCGCGAAGGCGACAAAAGCAGAGGTATGAGCCGTCCACCTCGCCCGAGCGCACCGCCCACCCGAGAGATGGTCCTCGACTATCTCGAGAAGAACCCCAGTCACGGCGCCAAGCGCGATATCGCGCGCGGGCTGGACGTTCCCATCGAGCACAAGCCCGAACTGCGCCGCATCCTGAACGAGCTTGAAGCCGAAGGCGCCCTTGTGCGCACGGCAAAACGCGCTTTTCAGCCCGCTGAAATGCCACCGCCCACGGGCATCGTGAAGTTCGAGCGCATCGACAAGGACGGCGAACTCGTCGGCCGCGCGATGGGCAGGGACGGCCCCTATGGACCGGACATCTACTATCAGGGCGCCGCAGGCAAAGGCCGAGAGATCGCGCTTGGCCCGGGCGAGCGAGCGCTGTCACACATCACCAAGGGCGGCGACGGCATTTGGCGCGCCCGTGCAATCAAGAAGATCGATGCGACGCCTGAAACCTCACTGATCGGCGTCTATCGCGCCAACCGCTTCGGCGGCACGGTCGAGCCGACCTCGCGCAAGGAAAAGAACAACTACATCATCGAAAAGGCCGACGCCCGCGACGCTGCTGACGGCGACCTCGTGCGGATCAACGCCCGCCCCGCCAAGGGCTACGGCCCGCAGCGAGCCAGCGTCGTGGAAGTCATCGGCCGTCTCGACGATCCGCGGGCAGCGTCCATCATCGCGATGCACACGCACGGCGTGCCGGACGAGTTCCCCGAAGCCGTCATCGAGGATGCGAACAACACAACCGCCGCCCTGGCCCCGCGCGAAGACCTCACCCGCATCCCGCTAATCACCATCGATCCGGAAGATGCGCGCGACCATGACGACGCGGTCTATGCCGAGCCGGATGGCCATGGCGGCTGGCGCGTCATCGTCGCTATCGCCGACGTCGCCGCCTATGTCCGCACCGGCACGGTACTCGACCGCGAAGCCTACCGGCGCGGCAACTCCACCTATTTCCCGGACCGCGTCTCGCCCATGCTGCCGGAGCACCTCTCGGCGGACCTCTGCTCACTGAAAGAAGGCGAGCTGCGCGAGACGTTCGCTGTCGAAATGTTCTTCAACAACTCAGGCGCGAAGACGAAGCACCGCTTCATCCGCGGCAAGATGCGCTCGGCCGCCAAGCTGTCCTACCGCCAGGCGCAGGACGCCATCGACGGCCGGCCAGACGACAAGGCCGGTCCGCTGCTCGAAAACGTGCTGAAGCCACTGTGGGACAGCTACTGGACCGTCGACAAGTCCCGGAAGAACCGCGCGCCCCTGGACCTCGACTTGCCCGAACGCCGCGTGCGTATCAGCGCGGATGGCAAGATCGCCTCGATCTCCTTGCGCGAGCGCTTGGACGCACACCGCCTGATCGAAGAGTTCATGATCCAGGCCAACGTCTGCGCCGCTGAAACGCTCGAGGCGAAACGCACGCCGCTGGTCTACCGCGTCCACGAGGAGCCTTCGGAGGAAAAGGTCAACGCCCTCTCCAACTTCCTGCCGACCATTGGCCTCAAATGGACCAAGGGCGAGAAGATCACCGGCAGTCGCTTCAACAAGCTGCTCGCCGATGTGAAGGAATCTGAGAACGAACACCTCGTCAATGAGATGGTCCTGCGCACTCAGGCGCAGGCCCGCTACTCGAACGAGAACCTAGGCCACTTCGGTCTGAATCTTCTGAAGTACGCACACTTCACCTCGCCGATCCGCCGCTATTCCGACCTCATCGTCCATCGCGCCCTCATCCGCGCGCTGGGCCTCGGGCCAGATGGCGCAACCGACCAGGACATGGTCCGCCTCGAAGAGATGGCTGAGCACGTCACCATGACGGAGCGGCGCTCCATGGCGGCCGAGCGCGAGGCGACGGATCGCTATCTCGCCATCTACATGGCAGACCGCGTCGGCGCAGTGTTCGACGCCCGCATCGCCGGAGTCACCCGCGCAGGCCTCTTCGTCCGCCTCGCCGAGAATGGCGCGGACGGTTTCATCCCCGCCGCCCGCCTGTCGGACGAATACTGGATCCACGACGACGCCCACGCGGCTCTCGTCGCTCAGCGCTCTGGCCAGCGCTATGAAATGGGCATGAACGTTCAGGTGAAACTGATGGAGGCGACGCCGCTCACTGGCGGCTTGCTGTTCTCCATGCAATCGCCGCCCCGGCCGCACCGCAAGGATCTCAAAGCGCCGCAACGCGAGGAGCGTAACTTCCGCGGCAATCCGGCCCGCAAGCGCCCCAGCGATGGCGGCGGTCGCCCATCCAACGTCAGACACTCCAACAAGGGCCCCGGCCCTGCGGGCGGCAAGGGCAAGGCGAGCTACGGCAAGAACAAGCGGAAAAAGGGGCGATGACCCGCCCCTTCGACCCCGACGATGATCCTGCGCAGGCAGGCGCGACAAACGCCGCGAAGAATTTGAACGAGGGCGATCTGTTCCACGAGGACCCCGCGAACTTCATCGCCAACCCCGTCAGTCCACGCGATGCCGCCACACTCATCCTCTACCGGCTCGATGATGATCGCCCCCGCATCTTGATGGGGTGTCGCGCTTCCGGTCACGACTTCATGCCGGACAAGTATGTCTTCCCAGGCGGCCGGGTGGATGACGAGGATGCAACCGCGCCCGCGATGAGCGAGCTTGCTCCCGAAGTTGCTCAGCAGTTACGTTACCAATCGGAACGCCATCCGCGCATCTACCCGCTGACCGCCATCCGCGAAATGTTCGAAGAGACCGGCCTCATCGTCGGCAACCGTTCGCCGCCGCTCCTCGCCACACCCCCCGCCTGGGCTGGCTATTACGGCCAAGGCGCTGCTCCCAGTCTTGCCGGCTTCTCCTTCGTTGGCCGCGCCGTCACGCCGCCCATGCGCCACAAGCGCTTCGATGCCCGCTTCTTCATGGCCGACGCAGCGCAATCCCTGATCGACGATCGGCCGCCCGCCGACAGCCGTGAACTCGCGGACCTGCGCTGGTTCACCCTCGCCGAAGCGGCCGAGCTCGACCTGCCCAACATCACCCGCTACGTCATTTCCGAAGTCGAGGCGCAGCTGATAAAGCGACAGAAGCTACGCCCATTCTTCCTGCGCTGGAGTGAGCAGGGCCACGTCAGCGAGCGCATCTAGTTCGCGCCGAGTCCAAGGAATCGCAGCCTCTTTCAAGGCATTAGGCCAACTTCCCGCACTTCCGCTTGACTTGGAAGCCGCCATCGTGTCCAAGCACGCTTCCGATTTTCCAGCACGTTCGAGACGCCCAGATGGCTAAGCCAGCTACAATCAAAATTCGCCTGAACTCGACAGCCGACACCGGCTTCTTCTATGTCACGAAGAAGAACCCGCGGACGCAGACTGAGAAGCTCGTCCTGAAGAAGTACGATCCGGTCGTGCGCAAGCACGTCGACTTCAAGGAAGGCAAGATCAAGTAGTATCTTCCTTTCGCAAGAACTGAAAAGGCCCGGAGCAAGTCTCCGGGCCTTTTGCTTTCCTCCGTAGCAGCGACGATCAGGCGAACGGCCTCATCGGCTCGGACTTGTGCTCGGCATAGACCGTGTTGTCGTCGCTCTCGACAAGCCGCACCTCGTAGCCCCACAGGTCAGCGAGATGCTGCAGGACGCGGTCGGCGTCTTTCTCTTCCAGGATCACGCCATCCACCACGTGGTGGCGCAACTCAAGGCGACGGTCGCCGGTGAGGTCGACGTCCACCACCTGAATGTCCGCATCGCGCCGCGCCACGTCGTACTGCCGCGCAAGCGCCCGCCGGACTTCGCGATAGCCGCGCTCGTCGTGGATGGCTGCAACCTCCATCTCTTCCTCATCGTGGTCGTCGACGATCCTGAACAGGCCCATCTTCCGGATCAGGTTCGGCGACAGGTATTGCGAGACGATGCTTTCGTCGCGGAAATTCGCCCACACATTCTTGAGCGTGCCATAGGCGTCGCCATTGCCGGCAATGTCGGGGAACCAGGCGCGGTCCTCGTCCGTGGGCGTCATCGCGATCCGCTCGATGTCCTGCATCATCGCGAAGCCAAGCGCGTATGGATTGACGCCAGAGAAGCGGCGGTCATCGAAATCCGGCTGCATCACCACGCTGGAATGCGAGTGCAGGAATTCGAGGTAGGACCCGTCGCTGATCTGACCCTTCTCGTGCAGCCGAGTCATGATGCGATGGTGCGTCCACGTCGCACAGCCCTCGTTCATCATCTTCGTCTGGCGCTGCGGATAGAAATACTGCGCGATCAGGCGGATGATCCGCAGGATCTCGCGTTGCCAGCCTGCGAGGCGCGGCGCGGTCTTCTCAAGGAAGTAGAGGATATTCTCTTCCGGCAGCTTCAGGATCGCCTTTCGCTGATCCTCTTCCAGCTTCTTCTTGGTCGCAGGTTTCTTGCCTTTGCCTTGCGGCACGGTGCGCCAGAGATCGTTGAACAACGCCTCGCCGTGTGCTCGCCGCTCGCGCTCGCGCAGTTCCTCTGTGCGCAGGTCCATCGAGCGCTTGCCGGGATAGCGATGGATGCCGTGGCTTTGCAGTGCATGCGCCGCATCGATCAGCCGCTCGACACTCTCGACGCCATAACGCTCCTCGCACCGGGCAATGAAGCTTTTCGCGAACGACAGATAGTCTGCGATGCCGCTGGCGTCAGTCCACTGCTTGAACACATAGTTGTTCTTGAAGAAGTGGTTGTGCCCCATCGCCGCGTGCGCGAGCACCAGCGTCTGCATGGTCGCGGAGTTTTCCTCCATGATGTAGCAGACGCATGGGTCCGAGTTGATCACGATCTCATAAGCCAGACCCTGCCAGCCCTTGCGATACAACGCCTCATTGCGCGCGAAGTCCTTGCCGAAACTCCAGTGCTTGTAGAACAGCGGCATGCCCACGCTCGAATACGCATCCAGCATCTGCTCCGAAGTTATCACCTCGATCTGCGTGCGGTAGGGATCGAGCCCGATCTCGCCCTCGCCGACCTTGCGCACGGCCTCGAATATCCGCCCGAGCGTCTCGAAATTCCAGTCGGGCCCGTTGAACAGGAGTTCGGATGACGCCGCCGTCGACGCCATGACAATGCGGGACTTGCGTTTCCCGGCAGTGATCGCTTCGTCGGTCATGACGTCTCCGCGCTCGCCCCGCCCTTGGCAAAGAGTTCGCGGAACACCGGGTAGATGTCCCTGCGATGACTCACCTTGCGCATCGCCATGCGCTCGTCGGCCCTCGCCACAAGCTCATACGCCCGCCACAGCGACGACGCATCGCCTCCGCCATCGTCCTTGGCGTGCCCGACTTCCAGATACGCATAATACTGGCACAGCGGCAGGATGGCCGTTTTCAGCAGATTGATCGTGTTGGAATTGTCCATCGGGAGGTTGTCACCATCCGACGCCTGCGCGCCATAGACGTTCCACTGCGTCGCCGGATACCTGTCTTGAACCACGCGCGCCATTTCCTCCAACGCCGTCGACACCACTGTGCCGCCGGATTCACGCGAATGGAAAAACGTCTCCTCGTCGACTTCCTTCGCCTCATGCGTATGCCGTATGAACACCACGTCCACGCGCTTGTAGCGTCGCTTCAGGAACAGGTAGAGGAGCGAATAGAACCTCTTCGCGAGATCCTTCATGTGTTCGTCCATCGACCCCGAGACGTCCATCAGGCAGAACATCACCGCCCGCGCCACGGGCTTGGGAACTTGATCATAGCGTCGGTAGCGCACGTCCAGCGGATCGATGAAAGGCACCAGCCGCATGCGCTTCTGCTTGCGCGCTAGCTCCTCGCGCAGTTCGGCGGCTCTCTCCTCATTGCCGCCAATTTCATCGAGGCGCGCGATCTCGGCTTCCAGCGCCGCGATTTCCTCCGGCCGCGGTCGGCCCAGCGCGGTGCGGCGCGACAAGGAATTCCGCATCGTCCGGGAGACCGACAGGCTCGCTGGCGGGCCTGACGAGCGATAGCCCGCCCGCACAGGCTGTGTATCCTCAACACCCATCACCTGCCGCTTGGCCAAGTCTGGTAGTTCTAGATCCTCAAGAAAAAGGTCGAGAAACTCCTCGTCCGACAACGCGAAGCGGAAATCGTCCTCGCCCTCGCCGCCGTCGGATGCGCCCGATCCGCCGCCCTCTTCCTCCGGCCGCGCGATGGTGTCGCCCTGGATGTATTTCTTGTTGCCCGGCAGCACGTATTCACGCGTGCCGCCTTGCGATCCGCGACGCAGGACCGGCTCGCGAACGCCGTCGGCGGGAACAACGATGTCCCCGCCTTTCTCGACATCTTTGATCGAGCGCTTCGCCGAGGCTTCGCGCACCGCCCGCCGCACCAACGCACGCGCGCGCCTGATGAATCGCTGGCGGTTCGCCAGCGACTTGCCTCCCGGGTCCCGACGTCTGTCGATGATGTTCATCGAATGCTTTCGTTAGCTGGCCTGCTTCACTCGCATGTACCACTCGACCAAGCGGCGCACCTGCCGCTCGGTATAGCCCCGCTCGACCATGCGCTGAACGAACTCGTCGTGCTTCTTCTCAGAGTCCGAATCCCTTTTCGATCCGAAAGAGATCACCGGCAGCAGGTCCTCGACCTGACTGAACATGCGCCGCTCGATCACTTCACGGATCTTCTCATAACTCGTCCACGACGGATTACGCCCCTTGTTGTTGGCGCGCTGGCGCAGGGTGAACTTCACCACCTCGTTACGGAAGTCCTTCGGGTTGGCGATGCCGGCCGGCTTCTCGATCTTAGACAGCTCCTGGTTCAGCAACTCGCGGTCGAGCAGCTGCCCAGTATCCGGGTCCTTGAAGTCCTGGTCCTCGATCCACGCGTCGGCATAGTCGACATAGCGATCGAACAGATTCTGGCCGTAGTCGTGATAGCTCTCCAGATAAGCCTTCTGGATCTCGTGGCCGATGAACTCCGCATAGCGCGGCGCCAGCTCGGCCTTGATAAACTCCAGATACGTCCCCTCGACATCGTCGGGGAACTGCTCGCGCTTGATCGCCTGCTCGAGCACATACATCAGGTGCACTGGATCGGCTGCGACTTCCTCGGTGTCGTGGTTGAAAGTCGCCGACAGCGCCTTGAAGGCGAAGCGGGTCGATATGCCCTCCATGCCCTCGTCCACGCCGGCCGCATCCTTGTATTCCTGCAGCGTCCGGGCCTTGGGATCGACCTCCTTGAGGCTTTCCCCGTCATAGACCCGCATTTTCGCGAACAGGTTCGAGTTCTCGTGTGGCTTCAGCCGCGACAGAACCGAGAACCGCGCCATCATCTCCAGCGTGCCCGGCGCCAGAGGCGCTTCGGCCAACTCCGACGTCCGGACCAGCTTGTCGTAGATCTTTGTTTCCTCGGTTACCCGCAGCACATAGGGCACCTTGATCACATAGATCCGGTCGATGAAGGCCTCGTTGGTCTTGTTGTTCTTGAACTGGCGCCATTCGCTTTCGTTTGAATGCGCCATGATAATGCCGGTGAACGGGATGGAGCCGATATTCTCCGAACCCGCGTAGTTGCCCTCCTGCGTCGCCGTCAGCAGGGGGTGCAGCATCTTGATCGGCGCCTTAAACATCTCGACGAATTCGAGAACGCCTTGGTTCGCACGGTTGAGGCCGCCTGAATAAGAATAGCTGTCCGGGTCGGACTGCGAGTGCATCTCCAGCTTGCGGATATCCACCTTGCCGACCAGCGAGGAGACGTCCTGGTTGTTTTCATCGCCGGGCTCGGTCTTGGCGATGCCGATCTGGCGCAGCCGCGAGGGCTTCACCTTCGCCACCCGGAATTTGGTGATGTCGCCGCCGAACTCGTCCAGCCGCTTCAGCGCCCACGGGCTCATCAGGCCGGTCAGCCGCCGCCGCGGAATGCTATAGTCCTTCTGCAGCTGCGCCGCCTGCGTCTCCGGGTCGAACAGCGTCAGCGGGCTTTCGAACACCGGCGAGAGATCATTGCCCGCCTTCAGCACATAGATGTGCTGGTCTTCCATCAGCGCCTTGATGCGCTCGGCCAGCGAAGACTTGCCGCCGCCAACAGGTCCCAGGAGGTAGAGAATCTGCTTCCTCTCCTCGAGCCCCTGCGCGCCCTGTCGGAAGAATGCGACGATCCGCTCGATCGTCTCCTCCATGCCGTAGAATTCGGAGAACCGCGGATAAACGCGGATCGTGCGGTTGGAGTGTATGCGCCCAAGCCGCGAGTCCCGCGACGTGTCGATCATCTCCGGCTCGCCGATCGCAGCGAGTAACCGCTCGTGCGGGCCCGCATACATCAGCGGGTCCTTCTTGCATCCTTCGAGATACTCCTGGATCGTCATCACCGTCTCGCGACGGGTTTCGAAGGCCTTGGTGTAGCTGTCGAACAAGTCGCGCGACATCGTAGCTCCCATTCCGAAAGCAGCACGATCAAAAGGCACGTCCGAGAGGTCTGTCGCATCGGCCTGCTGTTTAGCCGAGCATGCTCCTCTCAGGTTGCACCTGACGGGATGAATGTGCGCCGCATAACGGGTCGGCGGCGTACGCTACCCCGGCTGGTGCGATGAGGAAGTGTCTCATCAGATGTCGGCGCCAGTTTGACGAATTGAAGAGGGTGATCTGCAACCCGCACCGGCGCTGTGAATCAGAATAATAGAAGAATCCGACCGTTGAACCAGCCCTTGCAACACTTGATGGAGCTTCCAACGGCGTAGATCGCGTGACGTGACGTGTGTGACACAGTGCCTGCGGGCAGAGTGTGCACGCCAGTCACTTTCCCGCCTCTTGCCTGAGCAGACGCAGAAGCGCGGTCTCGCCACGGGTCAATCCCGCCCTTCGCGGCCCAGTGAACAAGAATGTTGCGTCGAAAGCCACATCCATGAACGCTTCCTGCAGGCTAGGATGTACATAGCTGCCCTTACACACCGTCGGGGTGTCGGCTAGGAATCTGGCGCTCGCGGCTATCGACTGCTTGAGCGCCGCCGCACGCACTTTTTTTCATCCTTGCCAACACTCTGCAACGCGCCTGCCACAATTGAGCTGGCCCGGAAGATGCGAAAATTCTTTGCGCTGGCTGTTTCCGCAAACCGCCGGCGCAGCGCCATGTCGACATCATCCGCCGTCAGGCAGCGTTCTTCGCCCTCTGTGTTCTTACCCTGGAAAAGCCTTTCGCCGGGTTGAGCCTTCAGCAAACCCAAAGCAAGCGCCAGCGCCGCGTCTTCCAGAATGCGCTCGATGCGCTTGCCATCCTCGCGCGAATACTCCGGTCACCCCGGCCGCAGACCCGCCCGGTCCAGAAGAGCCAGCGCAAAGCTCGGCACAATATCCTCATCCACAGTCTGCCGGCGCAACTGCGCCTCGATCTCCGTGCGCACCTCGCCAAGCCGCGCCAGCCGCTCGCACTTCACCTTACCGCCGGTTTCGGTCCATTTCTCGTGAAACTTTTACCGAAGCCGCCCCGCCCCAACCCGGCCCGCACCCTGAATGTGGCTCTTCGGACCGCGCGCGAGCTTCACATCTTCCCAGGTCGGTAGCGGCGCCAGCTTCTGCGGCCGCTCTTTCGAGCCGGCCGTCACTCAGCACCTTCGCGTGCTGGTCGACAAGGGAGAGGCCTTGCCCTTCTACACCCGCCTACGCGGCAATGCGTCCTGCTCCACATTATGCAGCCCCGCACTGACTGCCTGTTCCGCCGCGCTCACCATGCCGCGCCTCCCCGTGCAACGCCGACGGCCTGTTCCACGCCTATGGACAGCAACGCTTCTCGAGCTACCGTCGCGACGAATCGTCGATGGGGATTCCAGACATGAGACGAACGTCCGTTCTTTGCGCCGCCGCGCTTGCGCTGACGATGCCGGCCTTTGCACAACAGCCCAACTGGCTGACGCGCTGCAACCGCCAACTCAACCAGTCCAACAACGACACGGAAACCGGGAACTACATATTCTTCACGCGCGGACAGGATGCCAATGCCGGAATGCGCGTCGGCTACGACTACTCGACACATGGGTTCGCGACGGCGACCGTATACCCCACAACGGCCAAAGATCTGATGAACCCTTACGGCGGCGGCTCGATCAGCATCAACTATTTCATGCCAGTCGACGGCAAGACGACGGTTCCCACGGTCGGCCAGATAAGCATGGGGGCGATCGGCAAGGACTTCAAACCCGTTCCCGGCGCTCCGGTAGAAATGAAGCTCGTGCTCGATGGCGCGGCCTTTGGCCCTTACAAACCGAAGGAGTCGGCGAACACGGATGGCATGTACTCCGTCTGGCTCGACACCGCCGACACTGACGGCGACAGCAAACCTCCAATGCTTGCCGCGGCGGACTTCGCCGGGCTGGCGAAGGCTGCTGACGCAGCGAAGACCGTCGAGATCGTGCTCGTACAGGATGGCGTCGACACCGTCCGCATGCCGGTTCCGATGACAAAGCGCATCGCATGGCGCGACGAGCTTCCCGGCTGGGCCACACGCACCGCCCCGACTGACGGGGTAACGATGCGCTGCGGGGACAGGAGAGTGGATTAGTCTCAACTACGCCGTTTCTGCCAGCAGCTCCTTTTTGCGCGCCATCATCTTCTCGCCGAGCGCCTTGAGTTCGGCCGCCGGCATGAGCTCGCGCACCTTCGCAATGATCTCCGCTTCCCCCTCCTCGATATGGTGGAAGAGATAATCCTTCAGCACCTTCGCCTCGCCCGAATAGGCGATGCTCGAAGCGTCGGCTTTATGCATATCGGGGATCACCTTGGCGTCGGCCGCCCCATGCTCCTCGATCCCCTCCGCCGCCTGCGGGCATCCTCGACATCTTCCGAGGCATCGAGGATCGCCGGGTAAAGCAGCTCTTTCTCGATCGTGGTGTGCGCCTTCAACTCTTTCTCGAGGCGTTTGAGCAGTTTCTTCCGGGTCTCGACCGCCGCTTCAGTCGTCTCAGACAATTGCTTACTCTGCCTTCGCAAACGCTTGCGCGTCTTGGCGCAGAGCGTGATCGCGTCCACAGGCAACCTCCGAAAGATTGACGGGAAACCGTCCGGCCGGTGGAACGTCGCCATGCTGCGCGAGGTTCCTGAGAATGGAAGCGCCGGCCGTTGAGCCGCCGGACCATCCGTATCGTGTAAAATCAGTCAGTGGTGGCGCGGGCGATCGAAACGCCACACGATATGCCTTAGATCCTCATGGCCATTCCAATTCAGATCGACTGCGTCAACCGCATCGGCGGGATCAGGCGTCTGCGGGCCCCATCCCTTGAAATCGTGAGGGATCCCTTCCATCCACGCGGGATCCTGTCCGCCCGCGCAAGTGACCAATGTCTGATCCGGCCTGTCGCCGGCGAGCGGGTTATCGGAGGGTGTTCTGTCGGCCACGATGCGCTCTTGTGTTCAACCGCAAGCAATGTTCGGCGCGAGGTCGCCGAGGTCGCGCTGATCTCGAGGCCTTAAACGCATGCGGCGGGAACTGGTTGCTGGACAGCTGGCGATCCCGGCAGGACTTGAACCTGCAACCACCCGCTTAGAAGGCGGGTGCTCTATCCAGTTGAGCTACGGGATCAAAACGCAGCGAAACGCGTCTTAGAGGGGTTCACGAATGGAGGCCAGACGCGAACCGCCTCAGTGCGTCCACTGTCGTCTGCGCACAGCCGAGAAGTTTTCGGCGTAGCTCTTGATGACGCGCTTGGCGGGGCGCGGCTCGGTCACCTGGAAGGGAATGCCCTGCCGCCTGGCGAAATCGATCGCTTCCTCGCGGGTCTCGAACGTCATGCGCACCTGAGTGTTGGTGTCGGCATTCGAGATCCAGCCCATTAGCGGATCTACAGTACGCGGCGTCTCGCTCTCGAACTCGAGCATCCATTCCTGCGACTTTGCTGCGCCGGATTGCATGGCGTTCCGGGCGGGGCGGTATATCTTCGCGAGCATTGGCGACTCCGTGACGGCCACCATCTGCCTCCAAAAGCGTGAAAATTCAACTGCGCAGGCGGTCGCGGGCTTCTGCGACGATCAGGCCGCCAAGTCCGGGCAATTCCCCTGCGGTAAAGGCCGAAACCGGAGCCGTCGGTGCGGTTGACACCAGCACATCGAAATCCTCCCCACCATGCATTCCCTCGCCTAGAAACAGTCCCACGGCCGACCAGGGCGGCTCGGTCGCCGCGATCATGTCACGCGCGAGAGGCGCCTCCTCCAGAAACCCCACCTCGATCAGGCCATAACGCGCCTGCATGAGCGCTGCGACCTGCCGCGCGCACGCCGCCGACCGGCCCGACCGCTTCGATCCATGCGCCACCAGCACCACACGCGGATCAGCCGCGTGACTGATCGTCCTCAGCGCCAGATTGTCCGCCAGGAATGGCGCAAACGACCGCCACATCGCCAGCGGCGGGGCAAGCACGTGGGCAGGCGCAGCAAAGGCCGGCTTAAGCCGTTGCTCGTAGAAATACCCATCCGAGAACAAAAGCGGCAGGCACAGCACGGGCCGCGTCCCGCAAGCCCTCAGCGTCCGCTCCATGACGCCTTCGACATTCACCAGGATGGACCCGACATCCGCATCGGGAAGAGCCGCGCCGACCTGCCCCACAAGGCCGGCCAGCCGCGCATTGTTCGCAGCCCCGCCGCGCTCGCCATGCGCCGCCAGCAGGATCACGGGGCGGTCAGTCATTCATGCTGCTCAGGCAGGAAATGGTCGGAGTGGCTGGATTCGAACCAACGACCCTCTGCTCCCAAAGCAGATGCGCTACCAGACTGCGCCACACTCCGATGTGCGCGGCTTATACCGTAAGTGTGGCGGAACGGAAGCGGCCCTGATTTTCGCTTCAAACGCCTTGACGGCGGCCCGTTCTGCTCGTTTTTCGCAATCCTGTTAATTAACCTGGTCATTAAATGCAAAAGCAGGCGGACACCCTCTCGCAGACGCTCTCGGCCCTCGCCGATCCCACGCGCCGCGCCATCCTCGCGCGCCTCAGCCAGGGCGAAGCCACTGTCAACGATCTGGCGAAGCCGTTTGACATTTCCCTACCCGCCGTCTCGCGCCATCTGAAGGTCCTGGAAAGCGCCGGCCTGATCTCCCGCGGCCGCGACGCGCAATGGCGCCCGTGCAGGCTGGAAACCACCCCGCTGCGCGAGCTCGATGGCTGGCTCGGCAAGTATCGCAAGTTCTGGGAAGGCTCCTTCGACCGGATGGACGCCTACCTCAAGCAGATCACGCAGAAAACTGACAGAAAAGGAAAGCGGTAATGACCGCCATGCCCCAGGCCGAGTTGCGCGACCCCTCCACGCGCGACGACGACCTGCGCTTGGACCGCACATTCCAGACCCCGCTCGAACTGGTCTGGCGTCTCTGGGAAGACAGCGACCACATGATCCGCTGGTGGGCCCCGGAAATCTTCACCTGCATTGAGCTCGACTGGGCGCTCACACCCGGCCGCCCCTGGCGCGCGATGATGACCTCGCGCCAGTTCAACAAGAAAATTTCCCGCATGAGCGGCGTCATAAAGAAAGTCGTGAAACACCGGCGCATCGTCTTCACCTTCGCCTGGGATGAAGACTCCGGCGGAGACATGGACACCGTGGTCACCGTCACCTTCGCTGAGATGAATGGCGCAACGGTGCAGGGCTTCCACCAGACGCCGTTCACGAACCTCGAAGACCGCAACAGCCATGCCGGCGGCTGGAACCCCCTCATCAACAAGCAACAGCAATACGCTGAAAACCTCGCCATCGCAGAAGGCAACCGCAAATGATTACGCTCACTACCTACAAATGGGTCCCCGATTTCGCCCAGCCTCTCATGCGCGCTTTCCGCGTCCGCTGGGCGCTGGAGGAAGCGGGCATACCCTACGCCGTCCGCCATGTCGCGCTCGGCGAGGAACAGCACTCGCCCGCCCACCTCGCGCGCCAGCCCTTCGGCCAGGCGCCCGCCATTGAGGACAATGACCTCACCCTGCACGAAAGCGGCGCCATCGCGCTCTACATCGCCGAGAAATCGGAAGCCCTCATGCCGAAAGACCGCATCGGTCGCGAACGCGCCACCGCATGGGTCTTCTCCGCTCTCAACTCCATCGAGCCATTCGTTCAGGAACTCGGCTCGATCATCTTCTTCCACAAGGACGCTGCCTGGGCTAAGGAGCGCCGCCCGCAGGTCGAGCACTTCGTCCACCTGCGCTTCGGCCAGCTCGCCAACGCTCTTTGCGACAAGGACCATCTCGAAGGCCGCTTCACCGTGGGCGATCTGATGATGTCCGACGTGCTCCGCATCATCGACTCAACCGGCATCATCAACGAGTATCCGACTCTGAAGGCCTACAAGGCGCGTTGCGAATCCCGCCCCGCCTTCCAACGCGCCATGCAGGCCCAGCTGGAGCAATTCGCGGCAGCGGCGTAGGCGAAACGCCGCAGGAGGGTCCCGCCCGGGGGCCCCCTGCGTCGTCACGCCTTGACCTTGCGCCCGGCTTCGCCTCTTTGCGCGCCATGGCCGGACCTCCGATTGCAGTTCTTCGCGGTGTGAAGCTCACGCTAGGCGCGACGCCGCTGTTTGCAGGCGTCGATCTCCAGCTTGCGCGGGGCGAGCGCATGGCGCTGGTCGGCCGCAATGGCGCGGGAAAATCCACGCTGATGCGCATCCTGGCGCGCGCTATCGAACCCGACGCGGGTGAGGTTTTCATCCAGCCCGGCGTCGTCGCGCGCCACCTGCTGCAGGAGCCGGATTTCGCCGGCTTCAGCACAGCCATCGCATACGTAAGCGAAGGCCTCGACGAGGACATGCTCTATCGCGCCGAGACGGAGCTGCTCGCCTGGGGCGTGCCTCAGGACCTCGATTTGATGAAAGCCTCCGGCGGCCAGGCCCGCCGAATCGCCCTTGCTCACGCCTTCGCTCACGATCCCGACGTCCTCCTGCTCGACGAGCCCACCAACCACCTCGACGTGCCGGCCATCGAACTGCTGGAGGAAGAGCTGAAAGCCTTCCGCGGCGGCGCGCTGATTGTCAGCCACGACCGCCGCTTTCTCGAGAATGTCTCCACATCTGTCGCCTGGCTGCGTCAGGGCACGGTCCACACGCTCGGCAAGGGCTACGCCGCGTTTGAGGAATGGGCGGAGACCGTCGAGGCCGACGAGGAAAAGGCGCTCGACAAGCTTAACGTCCAGCTCAAGGCCGAGGAGCGCTGGATGGCGCGCGGCGTCACGGCGCGGCGCCGACGGAACATGGGTCGCGTCCGTAAGTTGCACGAAATGCGCGACGAGAAAAAGGAACGCCGCATCGCCCTCAACCAGGCGGGCAGCGCGGCAAACCTCGGCATCGACGCCGGCGCCCAATCCAGCCGCCTGGTGATCGAAGCGAAAGGGCTGCACAAGACATTCCACACGCCAGATGGCGACCTGCCGATCGCGCGCAACATCAACCTGCGCGTCATGCGTGGCGACAGGCTGGGCGTGATTGGCCCGAACGGCGCAGGCAAGACCACGCTCCTCAAACTGCTTCTCGGCCAGCTCGACCCGGATGCTGGTTCGCTGCGCCTCGCGAAGAATCTCGACATCGCATATCTCGACCAGACCCGCGCCACGTTGAAACCGGACGTGACGTTATGGGACACGCTCGCCCCGCTCGGCGGCGACCAGGTGATGGTGCGCGGTTACCCCAAACACGTCGCCGCCTACGCCAAGGACTTCCTGTTCGAATCCCGCCAGCTCCACCAACCCGTGCAGGCGTTGTCCGGCGGCGAACGCAACCGGCTCACCCTGGCTGTGGCGCTCGCCAAACCGTCGAACCTCCTCATCCTCGACGAACCGACCAACGATCTCGACATCGAAACGCTCGACCTGCTCGAGGACATGCTAAGCGAATACGAGGGGACGCTCCTGCTGGTCAGCCACGACCGCGCGTTCGTCGACAATGTCGCCACCTCGATCCTGACGCCTGAAGGCGAGGGCGAGTGGCTGGAGACGCCCGGCGGTTACTCCGACTACATCGCGCAGAAGAAATCGGGCGGCGTGCAATTCCGATCGTCCGCGCGCGATGCGCCGCCGAGAGGTGGACCGAAGGCTTCTTCGAAAGCGGCCGCAACATCGGCGGCTAAGCTCAGCTACAAGGACCAGCACCGACTTGAACAGCTCAATCGGCTGATGCCCGAGCGCCAGAAGGAGATCGTCGACCTCGAGGACGCAATGGCGGACTCGGCAATGTTCACCAAGGACCCGAAAGGCTTCCAGACTCGCGCCAACCGCCTCACCGCCGCGCGCGCTGAGCTGGAAAACTATGAAGAGGAATGGCTCGTTCTCGAAGAAAAGCGCGAAGCGCTCAGTCGCGCTTGATCCGGACGTGGGGTTTTGGCGACAACCTGAAGCGCATCACCAGCAAATTCCTCAGTCACAACAAGTCATTTATTAACTGACATCGTCTAGGTTGATCCATTGCCTGAGGGGAGATCTGGCATGGCGGAGAGCGCCAACAATTTCGCTTTGCTGCTTGATCTCGCCAAAGAGGGATCAAGTGAAAAGCGGCGTGAATTGCTGCGCCAGATCACCGACGTTTTCCTGGCTAACCAGCCGGAGCGCACGAATCGCGAGTCAGAACTGTTCGACGAAATCATCGGCGCCGTATCCGCCGACCTCGAGACGCAGGTCCGCATCGAACTCGCGAGAAAAATCGCAGTCAGCGATGTGCCGGTCCGCCGTACAGCGCGCCGCCTGGCAATGGACGTCATCGAAGTCGCCGGCCCCGTCCTCGAACACTCGAAGGCGCTCAGCGAAACCGACCTGATCGACGTCATCAAAGCAAAGTCCCAGGACCACATGATGGCCGTCACCAAGCGGCCGCACATCGGCGAGGACGTCTCCAGCGCGCTGGTCGCGAAGGGCGAAGACCGCGTCGTCGCCTCACTGCTCGAGAACCCCACCGCCCGGATGAACCGCGAGACATTCCAGCGCGTAGCCGAGCGCGCCGAAGTCAGCCCCATCCTTCACGCTCCTTTCGTGCGCAATGCGCATGTCCCGCTCGACCTGTTGAACAACATCTATCTAAAAGTCGAAAACAATCTGCGCCGCGAGATCATGCGCAAGTTCCACGGCGTCTCGCCTACCGAGCTTGAAGCCGCGCTCGAAGCCAGCCGCAATCAGCTCTCGTCCGCCTACGGCGCTCTGCCCGAAGACTATCAGGCCGCGAAGGATCACGTCGTCGCCCTCGAGAAATGAGGCGCCCTGCAGCCGCCTGTGCTGGTGCAACTCCTGCGCGAAGGCAGACGCACCGCCTTCCTGCTTACCTTCGCCCAACTGGTCGACATCGAGTTCGGTCTGGGCAAACGCCTGATTGACGCCAAGGACATCGACGCACTCGCCATGCTTTGCCGTGGCGCCGGCTTCCAACGCGGTCTGTTCGTCACGCTGTGCATCAGCCTCATGAACGACGACGGCGGCCTCAGCAAAGCGGAGACCTACGGCCAGCTCTATGAGCAGGTTCCGGTCGCCGCGGCCCAGCGCGCGCTGCGATTCTGGAAGGTCCGCGCCAAGGGCGGAGGCGCCAAAGCCGCCTAGAACTCGCACGCGGACGCGACGCCCCTAGCGCTGCACGGTGTGTTGCCGATTCGCGTCAAACGGAGATTTCCTGCGCCAGCGCTGTTCGCGAAAAGCGAATATGGCCAACTCCACACGCTCCTTATGCAGTTCCGGAATTGCTCCGCATCAGGCGCTCGCCTAGTTTCCCGGCTCTCGGGGCATAGAGAGACTGAATGCCGAATCCGGTCATCCGCTCACAAACTGTGAGCATTGGCGATCTTTTGCGTCTTGGGTCATTCCAGCCCGCCCGGGTGCAGCGCGACTACTGCTGGACCGAACGCCAGCAAGCCGGGCTGCTCGAGGACTTGATCGCCAGCTTCGGCGAATTCGGGCTCGATCCCGAAGCGGAAACCGACAATGCCGAGGCGAACGAGCCCGCGACCGACACGCCCTTCGAAATGTCGGACTACGACAGCGAACTCGAGCTCACCGCTCCCTATACCTTCGTCGGCACGGTCGTGCTGCATCCTGCTGGCGAACGCTTCGACATCTACGATGGGCTGCAGCGCGTCACGACCTTCACCGTCATTTTCGCCGTGCTGCGGGATCTGATGCAGGCGGAGAAGAACAATCCGATCCATACGCTGCTGGCGAACGAAAGCGGCATCTGGCGCCTCAACCTGCAGATGAAACACAACACGCTCGAGTCCGACATTCTCGCCCACGGCCGCACGGCGAAGCGCCATCGCCCGCATCCTATGCTTACCGAAGCCTCCGAACGCCTGCGCGAATGCGTGGCGGTGGCGCGCGGCATGTTCTCGGGCTGGAGCCGCGAAAGACTGGCTGCATTCACGGCCTTTCTCTCTGAAGCCGTTCTGGTAACCGTAACGCGCATCTCTGATCGCCGCGTCGCGGCCAAGGCGTTCGTCAGTATCAACTCTGGCGGCCTGCCGCTGAAGCCGGAAGAGATCGTCAAAGGCCAACTGATCGACCTGTCCTCGATCATGCCCAACGCCGACGAAGCCGCGCGCACCATCCTCTTCGCCTGGAACTCGATGCAGGAGGAACTCGGCAAGCAGCGCTTCGACGATTTCCTGCGCTCGGTCGACTTCATCGAACGGCGCATGGCGCAATCAGCCGACTACGCGATCCAGCTGATGGAACACATCCGCCGCCGCTATCCAGGCCAGCAGGGCTACCGATGGGCGACCGAAACATTGATCCACTATCTCGCTGCGTTCAAGTGGATCTATGAGTCGGTCGATCAGGAATGGGCGGTCGGCGTGCACGCCAGTTTGCGTCGCCTGCAGCTTCTGAAATGGGACCAGTGGCGCGCCTACGCCATGCTCATCCGCATGAAGTCAAAGCCCGCCGATCTCGACAAACGGATCGACATTCTCGACCGCGTATGCTTCGCCCTGACCGTCTCGACCCCGGACGCGCGTCGCTGCGCCGAGATGATCGGCAAACGCGTAGAGCGCTTCGCCAAGGGCACATTCGGAAAGCAAGGCGGATTCGTGTTCTCGCAAGGCCAGCACGAGCGCCTCGTCCGCCACCTCAACAGCCCGATCACCGAGGGCGGCCGTCGCTCAACCATCATGCGTTGGATCGAAGCGGCCTCGCACGGCGACCGCGTGCCGCGCTACGTCATCGACACACGCTCGTCGGTCGAGCATGTCTACCCCCGCAACCCGCAGGATCACTGGCTGCCCTTCGAGAACGGGCTGGAGATCAACCAGCTCGCCACCTTGCGCGAGATGATCGGCAATCTGTGCGTGCTGCCGCAGGACGAACTCGGCAACTCGCCCTTCGAGGAAAAGCGCAAGGCCTACCCCCGCTTCAAGACCAAGTTCGCCAACGACGTCGCGCGCACCAAGTTCTGGACGCCGGATGCCGTGCTCTATCGCACCAAACGGCTTGCGGACCAGACGCTAGCCTTCCTGGCGCTCGATGTGTCGGGGGCTTAATCGCGCTCGCCAACCAGCTTCGCTTCACGATTGGATCAAGACCACGGCGGACAATCGGCCTCATTATCCTGGAGCCCGATGCACTTGAAGTCGTGCGGTTCGCGCAGCCAGCCGCTTGATCCATTCGCGCGTTTCACCTGCACCCACCGCCCTTCGGATACATCCGTCACCGGACGCACTTTTTTGCCGCGCGACGGCGCCGTTCTCGATAGGATCGTCAGAACCTTTGTCGCACCACACTCCCGTCTGGCCCTTGCTCCAGACATCGAAACAGCTCTCGCCCATCTTCCCGAGCCGGTGCACGACTTCCCCTTCCTTGAATAGCTCGATGTCTGCAAGCATGCCCCCGGCAGCGGCGCAAACCTGCCCTGGTCGCGATCGAGTCTACCCATTCGCCCTCCAGGAGCCGGCCCCACGACAACAGGTGAGGGGCCGGGACTTCCCTACAAATCGACTGCCTTTTGCGCCTGCGCCCTCCCGAAATAGCACCCCCGCCAAGACAGGCGCGCTTATCAAGGTGCATGCCGTAGACAGTAGGCGGCGCGTCGTTGGAGGCGTGCGCTTCCCCGACGATGGCCGGAGGCGTATCGGGTATCCCGTGGCTGACAACAGGAACCGTTTGCTGGTTTGGGCGGCACGCTGCGGCAAGCGCCAACAAGCCCCAAGCCAGTATGGCTCGATGAGCCAGGCCCACCCTCCCGCGCACGAATGTCGGTCTACACTCGCTCCTTCGTCTTCGTAAACCTGATCGCCGGATTGCGCTCCGACACATATCCGACATCCCACGCATTCTTCGCGAGATAGACCGGCGCGCCGTCGAGATCCTTGGCCACAGCCGACCGGTTGCTCTCGAGGAACGCGTTGAGCTTCGGCGCATCCTCGCTCGCCAGCCAGCGCGCCGCGGCCCAGGGCGAGGCTTCGAACAATACTTCGAGATTGTTCTCCGTCGCGATTCGCTCGGCCATCACTTCGATCTGCAGCTGGCCCACCGCGCCCACAATCATGTCCGACCCGATCTCCGGGGTGAACAACTGCGTTACGCCTTCTTCCGCCAATCCCTCAAGAGCCTTGCGAAGATGCTTAGACTTCATCGGATCCTTGGTGCGCACGCGGCGCAGAATCTCAGGCGCGAAATTCGGAATGCCCTGAAACTGCACGTTGCCGCTCTCGCTCAGCGCATCACCCACGCGTAGAGCGCCATGGTTCGGAATGCCGATTACATCGCCTCCGAATGCCTCGTCCGCGATCTCGCGATCCTGCGCCATGAACATCACAGGCGAGGTGATGCCGATCTGCTTGCCCGCCACCGTCTTTAACCGCATGCCCCGCTGGAACCGCCCCGACACCATGCGGAAGAACGCGATCCGGTCGCGATGGTTGGGGTCCATGTTCGCCTGGATCTTGAACACGAAGCCGGTGACTTCCTTGTTCTCCGGCCCCACCGGCGTCGGATTGCCCTTCACCTTCGCCTTCTGCACGCGCGGCGCCGGCGCTTCGAGCAGGATCGTATCCAGCAACTCCTTCACACCGAAATGGCGCAGCGCCGATCCGAACACCACCGGCGTCATATGGCCCTCGCGATAGCTCTGATGGTCGTAAGGCTTGCAGACACCGGCGGCCATTTCGGCTTGTTCTTCGAGCTCGATCTTCTCGTCTGCACTCATCATCTCATCGAACCGGTCGGCGCCAACCCGCTCGGTCTTGAAATCGACCGAACCATCGTGCGCCACAATCCGCTGATAGGTGACGAACTCGCCCGTGCGCAGATCCTTCATACCGCGCAGGCGTTCGCCCGAACCCTGCGGCCAGTAGAGTGGTGAGGCTGTCATCGCCAGCTTCTGCTCAATCTCGTCCAGCAACTGGAATGGGTCCTGCGCCTCGCGGTCCATCTTGTTGATGTAGGTGATGATCGGAATGTCGCGCAGCCGGCACACCTCGAACAGCTTTAACGTCTGAGGTTCGATACCCTTCGCGGCGTCCAGCACCATGATGGCGGAGTCCGCGGCAGTGAGCGTGCGATAGGTGTCTTCCGAAAAGTCCTCGTGGCCCGGTGTATCCAGCAGGTTGAACACGCAGTTTTCGTACTCGAATGTCATGACCGACGCCGACACCGAAATGCCCCGGTCCCGCTCGATCTTCATCCAGTCCGACATCGTCCGCCGCCGCTCGCCGCGCGCTTTCACCGCGCCGGCCATGCGGATCGCGCCGCCCGCCAGCAGCAGGTTCTCGGTCAGCGTCGTCTTGCCGGCGTCCGGGTGCGCGATGATCGCAAACGTGCGCCTGCGCGCGGCTTCTGCTTCAGGTGTGAGGGCCATGGGCGCGCCTGATACAGGGGTGCGCCGGAAAGGTCTACACCCGGCAAGACCTGCGCATCGGGCTGGTCATTGAGGAGGCCCGTTCATGGTGAAAACTGGGGACTAGCGTCCGCCTTTCGGCTGCGCCGCCTTCATCTCGCTCATCAGTCTTTCGAGGTCTTTCTCCTCGGCAGCGAGGCTGTTCATCAGCTCCTCGGCCATCCGGGTTCGCCCCTGGAAACGCCGCGCCAGACGCGCCAGGCGCGAAGCGCGCCATCTGAACCACCCGGTCACCAGCGTCACCAGCACGGCGAGCCCAAGCGCGCCGGCGATCACCGCGAGCGCAATGAACCCGACCTGTTGGTCCTGAAGATAGGGAGTGAGCCCATCCATCTCAGCCGATCCACGTCTTCTCGGCACGCCAGAACATCTCGCCCGCCGTCTTGTGCTTTGCTTCAATCTCGCTACGGCGCGCCTTCACGCCCTTCAGGCTGCCTTTCGCTTTCGCCCGCGCCGCGTGAAGCTCCTTGCGGCTCTTGCCGATCGCAACCAGCGCGATCTTCATCCGCGGAATACATTTGACGATCCACATCAGCGACAACAGCACGCCCATCATCGCGCCCGCAACCGCCGCAGTCGGCCAGTAGACGAGAAGGGCTTGAACATTTTCCACTTCGGCGTCGCCCTATGCCGCCAGCGGCGTGTCGGCGGCGTCTCCGCCCTTCGCGAGCACTGGCGCGCTCATCAACTGCCAGTAGCGGCGCGCTGCGTTCTGCAGCTGCTCGGCGCGCTTGGCGTCACGCTCGCGCCAGCCCTTGGCCCGGAACCGCTTCTTCGCCACCTGCTTCATGATCCAGGCGTGCTTGAACGCCTGATAGCTGATTTCAGGCGTGACTTTCTCGATCTCCTCGCCACGCGCGACGATGCGCGTGGCCCGCTCGGCACGCCTCGCCAGCTCCTCGGTCTGCACGCGCACCTCCAGGCGCTTTTCGGCGAGCTTCTTGCTGCCGTGGAGAATGCCGCCAATACTCCATCCCGCCAGCGCCCAGCCGACAGGCCCGGTAAAGTCACCGATGAAATCCCCCAGCGTGTCCATAGCGCCGCCGATCTCGGAGACCGCCCCTGTCACATCATTGCCGAGAAAGCCCGCCGCGTTCGAGACCAGCCCATCGGCGCCGCTGGTGAGGCTGTTGATCTCATCGACATCGAGAGACTTCACCAGCTCGGTGGCATCCTTCGCGGCGTTCTGGTTGCCAAAGAAGTCGTCCACCTTGCCGACGCCGCCTTCCAGCGCATCGACGCCCTGCTGCACCGCGCCATGCACGTCATCGGGCGAAAAGCTTGTCACCAGATGCGCATCTTCGTGCTGCGGCAGGTTCTCGAATGCCTTGTAGGCGCCCTGCGCCGCGAGGCTGCTGAGCAACGTCTCCGCCGACGTCACGGGTGCGCCTTCCGGCAAGACGAGATCAACCGCGATCAGGCTGGCGCTCAGCGCCAGCAACGATTTGTGCGAACGGCCGCCAAACCATCCCTCGCCCCTGAAAGCCGTGTCGTCGAGCCCGCGCTCGGCGCACAGCTTGGCCGCCATGGCTGTGTCCGGCAGCACACGCCGCATCGATTCAATGCGCTGGATGCCGATCCGGCCGATGCTCGCGCCGGCCTGCGCCTGCAGCGCCATGCACTTTTCCTGTACGGCGTCGCGTTCCATCGAGGCGGCGTTGAAAACCGCTAGGTTCTCGTTTTTGCGATTGTTCGCATAGTCCCGGGCCAGCTTCTTCGCCAGCCAGGATCCCGCAAATATCGCCAATGCGGAAACCGGTTCGACCATAGCGCAACCCCCGACGTCGGGGCGAATCTACCCGCGCCGCAGGCCGCTTACAAGCGAGCGCCGCCGCGGTGCTTTGGGCCGCTCGAATCCGTGACGCCTCAGGCTCAACCCCGCCGCAACCGGCGGGCAACCTCCACGAGTGGCGCCACTGCCGGATTGCTCGAAACCGCCGGCGTGACCAGGACGATGTCGAACGCTGGCGGATCGCGCAGCGACACGGCGACAACGCCTTCCGCCAAAGTGGAGCAGACGGTTTCCGGCACCAGCGCGATGCCCAGCCCTTCAGCCACCAGTTGGACAATCGTATGCTGCAGGCGCGGCTCGTAGATGAAGCTGGGAACGACGCCGGCGGCCAGGTGGTAATCACTGATGGCGTTGCGCAATGTCGGCGCAACCGTGGCGGGCGCCGCAATCAGACTATGCCCGGCCAGGTCGGCCGCGCCGACTATCTTCCGGGCGGCGAGCGGATGGCCCGCTGGCACAATCAGGCTCAGCCGATCGCGGGCGAGCGAAACAGAGTTCAGCTGCACCCCATGCGGCGCGAAAGTCACTGCTGCGTCCAGCTTCCCGTCCACCAGCATCTCGTCGATGGCCGTCGGGATTGTTTCCTCGAGGATAAGACGAACGTCCGGCCGCGCCTCAGAATAACGCCGCACGAGTTTTGGCACGGTGCCGTGTGCAGCGTGCATGGTGAAGCCGAGCCGCAGCTCCCCCTTCATCCCGCTCGCCACTAATTGCGCATCGCGGCACGCCGCATCGAACTGCGCCAGCACGCCCCTGCTGTCCTCGAGAAACCGCTTGCCGGCCGGCGTCAGGCTGACATTGCGCGAATTCCGCTCGACCAGCTTAACGCCAAGCTCGTTTTCGATGCCGGCGATCTGCCGGCTGAACGGCGGCTGGCTCATATTCATGCGGGCCGCGGCCCGTCCAAAGTGAAGCGTCTCCGCCAAAGCCACGAAATGGCGCATGTGGCGCGAATCCATCTCATACCCCCAAAGCATCAATCAGGCCCTGGATAAGCATTGGATCATATCGATCCGCAGCGATAGAGCCAGCGCCGTCATCGGTGCCGCCATGCTCGCCAGCCTCTCCGCCGTCCTGCCAGTCTTCGCCCTGATCCTGGTCGGCTGGATCGCAGCCAAGACAAAAGCGCTCGGGCCCGCCGCCACGCGCGAGGTCAACCGGCTTGTCGTGCAACTCGCCCTGCCTGCGCTGCTGTTCGACATCGTCGCGAACGCAAGCCTCGATCAGATCTGGCAGCCGAACTTCATTCTGGCGTTCGGCCTGGGCTGCGCGATCGTCTTCGCGCTGACCCTCTTCCTGCGTCTCAGGCAGGGAAGGCGCCTCGCCGACGCCGCGATCGACAGCCTTAACGCAAGCTACGCCAACACGGGCTTCATCGGCTTTCCACTCGTCCTTGCGGCTGTCGGCGACAGCGCCATCGGCCTGACGCTTGTCGCCAACCTGGTCACCGTCTGCGTGCTTTTCGGCGTCGCCCTCATTCTCGTTGAAAGCGGCCTGCAAACCGGGGGCAGGCGTCGCGATATCGGGCTCAAGACATTGTCGTCGCTCGCCAGGAACCCTTTGATCATAGCGCCGGCTCTGGGCGCCGCCGTGCTGGCCTCGGGCTGGACACTGCCAGCCCCGGTACAGACCTTCCTCGACCTGCTCGGCGGCGCCGCGTCGCCATGCGCCTTGATTGCGCTGGGCCTGTTCATGGCCAACACGCCATCACGCAAAGGCGGCGGCGGAACGATCACGGCCTGCCTGCTCGTGTGCACAAAGCTGATTGTTCACCCCGCGATCACCTGGCTGATCGCAGGCCCCATCCTCAGACTCCCGTCTGACATGGCCTTCATGGCGGTGCTTCTTGCAGCACTGCCGACTGGCACAGGACCGTTCATGCTGGCCGAGTTCTACGAACGCGAAGCGACCCTCACCAGCCGCGTCGTTCTGCTCTCGACAATCCTGTCGCTGCTCACCGTTTCCGCATACCTGGCTTTCGCACACCCCTGATCGGTGCGAGCAACAGCTATCCCTGCCGCACCTTCTCAGTAAGAAAGTGCCGCCCCTCACGATCCTCGATCTCGATCACCCAGAGATCCCGATCGGCCTTCAACCGCTTCGCCACCAGCGTATCGACGCCCGCCTCGTCCTCCGGCGCCAATCTCTCGAACTCGGCCGGACCATCCGGATTGAACGCGGGCGCATAAAGCCGCGCCTCGCCCCGCGCATGCGCCACCTTCACCAGAACATCGCCGCGCTGCTCGTCGCCGCGATGGACAATCGTAGCGAAGGCGCCCGCGCCAGTCGCGCGGCGCAGCAGGGCCGAAACCCACAGATGAGCAGGAATCTCGCGATGCATGGCCGCCTTTTACCACATTTTCCCAAGCTGGCGTCGTCATTGCGGCCAATCTGCGTAAGCTGCGTAAACCATTTCTGGCGACACTCCCGATGTTAATTGCCGCCGCCACCCTGATCGCTGCGACTCCCACCGCCGAGGCGGCGCGCATGGGCGTCTACGTCATGGCGGCGATTTTCGGCCTGCTGGTGTCCGGACTGGTGTCCATCGCCAAGGAAATGCGCGGGGAAACGGCCCACCGGCCGTAAACTCCATCTTCAATACGCGTGTGGCAGCTTACGGCCATGTCGCGCCGCGCATTAACCTTTGCCTTCGCCATCCTTTTCGCCGCCCCGACCGCGTCGGCCGATACGGCGGCTGTCCAGCGCACATGGCTGGAGCGCGTCGCCATCAACGCCGCAGACAAGGCCTGCAACCTCTTTTCCGACGGCGAACGCCTCGCTCTTCAGTCCGGCATCTACCAGGCCCAGGGCGAGCTCCTGCGCGCCAACAAGACATCGGCCGAAATGGAAAAGCTGGCGGACGAGGTGTCCACCCACGCCCGCTCGCTCGGATGCGCCCATCCCTCCGTCGTCGAGGTTGCCGCAACCATCCGCTCCAGCTACCGCCAGTTCGCCAAGACCAGCTATCTCGACTATCCTGCCCGCCGCTCGTCCTGGGGCGCCTCGCGCTCCGGACACGACAAATGGGCCGTCAGCCAGACCGACAAGACGACGAACACGACGTTTGGCCTGCGCCGCACGCCCGACGCCCTCCGCCTCGCCATAACGATCCCCGCCAAAGGACTTGAGCCGTCCTCGGTGCAGCTCGTCCTGCGCGACCCCGACAAGTTGCCCGAACCCTGGTTTGGCTCCATCATCGGCGCCACCAAGGAGCTCTCCGCCGCCCCGCGCTCGATCGCCAGGATCGAATGGGCCGGCGAGATCAGGAAAGGGAAGGACGCCATCGGCGACCCGATCTGGATCTTCTATTTCAGTCCCGACGCCGTCACGCGGCTCGAAGCGCTCGACCCCCGCGAAGCCGTGCGCCTGGATGTGGTTCCCTCGCAACGCGCGAAGGACCAAAAGGTGAATAGCGTCTCCTTCGAAGTCGGCGACCTCCGCGCCGCCCACGCCTTCAGCCTGATCCCGCCGCCGGAATACGCTCCCGCCCCAGACGCCGCGCCCGTCGAAGCGGCGCACTGATCACTTGTTAATGCTCCACCTGCCACTGCGCCGAATCCGAGGATCGACAATACTTCACCTCCTCGGTGTCCTCCCGGCTGTTTTTCACGACTAGCCGCCGAACCGTGCGACACGCACCGCTGCTGGACTGCGTCGTTGCCCGCAGTGGAGTCGTCGTTTTCGATGAAATGCTAGCCGCAGCCGGCGCTAGACGGGCGTCTGCAGTGTGGTGTCCGCTGAGATAGACGCTGCCGCAATCGACGCAATAGAACCTCACCGCGTGGGTGGCGGCGCCGCAGCAGGGGAGACCGTCGCCCGCGCCATCGGCGCCGGCGATTTTGCGCTGGGCTTCGACCTGCAGATCGGGCCGGTTCAAAATTTGGCTCACACTGCACATCGCTTCGCCTGAACTCAGTTTACTATACTTTGACGGCAAGCCGTCCGCCGGAAGCGCGGCAGGGTATCTGCATGGCGTCGTTCGAGGGTGCGTCACTGCATGGCGGAGTGGACTTATAGCCCCCTGCGCCTGGCGCATCCTCACCAACCCACCTCTGAGGCCGCCTTGGGCTGCTTCTTGCCGCCGACATGCCTTAGCAATCCAGTGCGGGAAGCACGGTGGCTAACCCTCTCAACAACATCGGCGTGCGGTTCACGCTCGTCTCGGGCGCGGCGGTACTGACGGATTTCATTCTCGCCTTCAAGCTGAAGGCATTCACCGACCCTCGCTCTTGGTCTGCGCCACCTGGACCAGCCGCGTTTGCGTGATCGCTGTGCTCGAACGCATCCACGAGCCGGATCACATCTTCTGCGCCGCGCTATATTTCGGATCCGGCGCAGCTTTGTCCTTCACGATCAACTATCTCGTGAACCGCGCCGGGGTGTTCCGCTACCGGGAATGGGTCTTTCGGGGTTGATCCCAAAAGCGAGTTCAGCCAGTCTCCCTCGTCCACACCGTCAGAGCCCCCCAAAAATGGCTGACATCGTGAATCTCAACGACCGTCGCAAACGCAAGGCGCGAGAGGAGCGGGAGGCCGAGGCCGCCGCCAAGCGGATGCTGTTCGGCCGCACCAAGGGCGAGAAGAAGCGCGAGGACACTCAAAAGTCGGCCGACATCCGCAAGCTCGATGGCGCCAAGCGCGACAAGAGCGACGACAAGAAGCGCTAGCCGATCACGCCAGCCCCCCGCTCAGCGCCTACTTCTTGGGATACGACACCACGTTCGCCGGAGCCCCGCTCCAGATCGTCGAGCTGTCGAGCCCGTAGCTGGCCAGCACCTGCGCCTCGAGGTTCACGTGCTTCTGGCCCTTGACCTCGAACAGCGCCTCGAAGTCCGCAGCATTGCCAGTCTTCTTCTCGACTTTGGCGAGGCGATCCATCTGTGTCAGCGCCTCGGCGACGCCCATCACGGCCGTATCGCGCGAACCCGAAAGGATCGCGATCCTGTTTCCGCCCGGCCCCTCGAACGTCGAAAAGAAACCGTAGTCGCGATACATCTGGTCGCTCGGCGCCGCGCGGAAAGCCTCGCTGGTGTACATCTTGCCGGTCTTGCGATCGATGATCTGGTCATAGCTTTCGCCAAGCGCAAACCGCGATTGCGAGAATACCGGATCACGCAGTTTGCCCAGCCCGCTCAGCAGCCCGACATAGATGATGTCGTCTGACTTCAGACGCTCAGGCGTCAACTCCGACGCCAATACGACCTGAACATGCCGGCCCTCACGCAGCAGCGGCGCAAGATCGGCCAGCGCATACGCCGCCGACGCAGGCAGATACTGCATCGCGACATCGGAATACTGATCAAAGCCGCCGGGATTGTCGTGCTGGCTGTGAACCAGGTCTTCCTTCGAATTGATTGTGAAGTCGCGAACCAACCGCTTGAGCTTCACCCGCTCCTCGTATTCGCCGAACATGTAGTAATCGCCGACCACTATCAGCAGCGGCCGCGCGCTGTTTGCGAGGTCGGTCCAGAGGCCGGTTTCGGAAAGTTGAGGCGCTTCCGCCGCGGGCTTCGCCAGCAGGGCCCAGGCCGTGATGTTACCGCCGAGCACCAGCGCCGCGATGCCAGCCGCAATCAAGCCCCAACGCTTCCGGGGCTCCGGCTTGACCGTCGCTTCGACCACGTCCAGCGCAGGAGCATCCGTCGGGCCAGCTTCAGCGGCGTCTTTTTGCCTCGAGGTGCAGACGATCCGGTAATCGCCCCTCGGAATATCGAGCCGCACGCCGCCCGGGGTGCCGTAGCGCAGATAGAAATCGTCGAGACGCTTGCGCAGCCGGTGAATGTATACGCGCGCGACAGGGTCATCGCGCATCGCTTCGGAGTCTGCCTTGCCGAACACGGCGAGGGCAATTTCTGCCTCTTTCGGCGGACGCGAGCCGGCCGATCGTGTCGCAAGGAAATTGAACAGCTCCACCAGGCGTCCACTGGCGCCAAGCACGCCGGATTCGCGGACGCGGGCGATCTCCGCCAGCGTGGCGGCGTCAAGCGCGTTGATCGACTCGGCCGGCGTAACGGTCATGTAACGTCCAGAACTACAGGCTCGAACTCTAATCCATCCAGAAGGGTGGAGTCTCGGCAGTTGTCCTTCACGGAGTCGCGATGAGCTCTCGAAAACGAGCCTTCACACGCGCGCCGGCGCCTCGTCAACGGTGTGCCGACAGCATCGGCCGGCGATCCAGGCCATTTAACTGGCAGAGTTGCCCGACGCCGGAAGGGAAATTTCTTGCTCCATTTGCGGCTTACGGCGCGCCCGCCTGCGGGCCCGAAAGACGGGAGTTCATCATGCTGCAGCTCTCTTCCAGCCGGGGGCGAACCAGGACCAACCTGTCACAGACGTCCGCCATGCGCCGATGCTTACCCGCGTGCTCGATATCCTCGAACCTTCAAGCAAGGCGTGCGGGCCCGATAGACAGGCAAATGGACTGTCGCAAGTGGGCCTGCTGCTTCGCAAGCGCAGCAGGATCTCCGCCTGCGCACAATGGGTCGAGCGTGAAGACTGCATCCGGGGCCTGGCCGAGGAAAAACCGCCACACCTTGCCCAGCATGTCGCGCCCAGACTCTGGCCCGACAATCTCCATGGTCGCGACCGTCACATCGTCGATCTGCGGCATTTCCGGGACAGCTTCAGGCGCCGCAAATGGACCTGGCGCGCAAATCACAGTCTGCGTCTTGTGTCCGCCGCCAGCGGACTTCGGCCGTCCATTAGCCGGGCGGAGATGAATGTCTTGGGCATGTGCCGGTCGGCCCCGACCGCCGCCCATGCATCCGCGTCGGTGCCCGGGACTTCGCCGTCAGGGCCACTACGAAGGCGCGTTGCTGACGAGGTTGGGGACACCCGGGTCGAGCCGGGTCGGATCGCCGATGAGCACCACAGGAACTTCTGGCGCAATCCGCACTGCCAGCCCGAGATTTTTCGACCGCGCCTACTCCCAGAATAGACTGGTCGCATTCTCGGCCCTGCCTTCCGGCGAGAATGGCGCCGCTTCGAGGTCCAGGCTGCCGGCTTCGATCTTCGACAGGTCGAGAATACCGTTGAGAATCGGGGTCAGACTCGCGGCCCATCACGTGATGATCTCCGTCTAACGTCGATGTCGCGACGACGGGTCGGCCTCTTGCATTCGGTCATCACCATCATACCGTTCATCGGCGTTCGGATCTCCTGTCTCATCTGGGCGAGGAAGTCGGATCTTGCGGCGCTCGCGATTTCCGCCTCTTCCTTCGCTAAACGGTAATCGCGCGCGCGATCCCCGACCGTCTTCTCCAGACGTTGCCATGCCCGTTGCATTGCGCCGGTCAGGTTCGCGAATATTGTCGATCATGCCGTCGAAGGTCGTCTCCCAATGGCGCGCGAACGCCACGCTCAACTACCCGCCGGCGAACCGCAATACGCACAATCGGCGCCTTCAGTGCATGCAGCCGTGGGAGGAGACCTTCCAGCTCAGCGTCTCGATCGAGAATGCCATCCACGAGCCCCCTTCAAACAGCGACAATAGAGCTACGATCCCACCTTCGCCAAAGCGTTGGGCCGCGCCTACGAAGTCGGATTGCGCAAGCATTTCTAGGCGCACGACCCCGCCGCCATTTCCTTTTCTGCGTGCACCGCGCTAGACCCGCGGCGATTGGCAGGGAGTTCGCATGAGCGCGATTGAGCAGATCGATCCGGCCGAGGCAGGCCTCAGCGCCGAAAAGCTGAACCGCATCCCGGCCTATTTCGAGCGCTATATTCAGCAGCAGCGACTGCCATGCATGGCGGCGCTGGTCGCGCGCGGCGGAAAGATCGCCCACTTGTCGCTGCGGGGCGCGACGGAGCTGGGCGGATCGACGCCGATCAGCGAGAACACGATCTACCGCATCTATTCGATGACCAAGCCGGTCACATCCGTCGCCGCCATGATGCTGTTCGAGGAAGGCGCGTTGCGCCTCGACCACGAAGTCCATCGCTACATTCCCGAATTCAAAGACGTGATGGTGTTCGCCGGCGGCACGGCGGACAAGCCGGAGCTGCGCAAGCCCGACCGCGCCATGATGGTGAAGGACCTGTTCCTCCATACCGCAGGCATTACCTACGCCTTCCTTCAGCAGCATCCCGTCGATGCGATCTACCGCGCCAAAGGCCTCGATTATGCAAGCCATCCTGGCGACCTGAAATCCTTCTGCGAATTGCTGGCGACCGCTCCGCTGGTTTTCTCGCCCGGCGAACGCTGGAACTACTCCAACTGTACGGACGTGCTCGGCCGCATCGTTGAAATCGCCTCCGGCATGACGCTTGATGAGTTCTTCCAGAATAGGATTTTCGCCCCGCTCGGCATGAACGACACCTTCTTCTTGGTTCCCGAGAACAAGCTGGCGCGGCTGATGGCCTGCTATATGCGCAATCCCGTGGATGGCCAGGTCATCAAGGTCGACGGCAATGGCGCCAGCAGCGCCTATGCGAAAAAGCCGAACGTGCTCTCCGGAGGCGGCGGACTGGCCTCGACTATCATCGACTATTTCAAGTTCTGCTGCATGCTCTCCAACGGCGGCGAACTGAACGGCGTCCGCATCCTGTCTCGCAAGACGCTGGAGTTCATGACAATGAACCACTTGCCCGGCGGCAAGACCCTCCGCGAGATGGGTGACAGAACGTTCTCCGAAACGCGGATGGACGGATCGGGCTTCGGCCTGGGCTGGGCGGTGACAACCGACGTCATCGCGACGATGCAGCCAGGCTCGCCCGGAACCTACTCGTGGGGCGGCATGGCCTCGACCTTCTTCTGGATCGATCCGGTCGAAGACATCATCGCGATCCAGATGACCCAGCTCATTCCCTCGGGCGCCTATCCGATCCGGCCTCAGCTGCAGCAGCTGGTCTACGCTGCTATCGACGAGTAGTTTCACGCTGATGGCCATTGAATGAAAGCTGGCTCGCGTTGAACGCCTTCCGGGTTGAACTTCACAGCGACCCCGCCGCCGTTACCGATCCAAGCCCGACGCAGACGGTCGTCGTGGCGCAGGCGTGCGGTAAGTTGACCGCAAACATCGCCAACGGCCTCGCCAGGATTACAGCAATCTGCCCGGCTCTGAACCGCGCGATCAACGCTGCGGCCATCACCGCGGCATAGAAGGTCACGAACGGAATCCGCCCCGGTATGAGCATGTTGAGCGGCAAGCGCCCAAGATGTCCCGCCGCAACGCACGGCGCGGCGATAAGCAGGGCGCGCGCCCTGCTGGCATGATGGGGAGTGTCCTTTTTAAGAAGCCGCGCCACCGCCCAGAAAGCCGAGCCACCTAGGCGCTCTACAGCAAAATGAATGCGAACGGACACTTACCCCGGAGCGCCATTTTTCCCGCCACAAGCATATGGAAGCGGGACAGCCTTGAATCTGCGCTCCCGGCGCGCCCCGACAGACGACGACTTTAGTCCCGCCCGCCACAAATTGGCCGCTTGGGACAGAAAAGTTGCACTTGCGACCTAGATTTCTGACGTGGGGAGACGCTGCGGGGGCGGTACTGCACAGGATCATGGGCGCATGCGCGGCTGGCTCCTCTTTCACAATGATGTCGCGGACGACGTCCCCGAGGCGCCGGAAATGCGGCGCTTCATGGAGGTTGGCAAACGGCGAGGGATCAAGCTCGATGTGCTGCGCCCGCGCGACTTCGAACTGATTGTCTCCACGGAACGGGAGTGGCGCGCCGAATACGCCGGCGGCAAGCTGCCCAGGCCCGACTTCATCATTCCCCGCACCGGAAGCGAAACGAGCTATTTCACGCTCGCCGTCATCCGCCAGTTCGAACGCATGGGCGTTCCGCTGATCAATGGCGCGGAAGCCGTGGAAGCGTGCGCGGACAAACTGCAGACCCTGCAACTCTTGTCAGCATCGGGCCTGCCCATCCCCAGGACAATCCTCGCCAAGTTTCCCGTGGACGTTGACCTGATCGAACGCGAACTTGGATTCCCGGTCGTTGTGAAGAAGCTGCGCTCGACGCGCGGCGCCGGCGTGGTGCTCTGCCAGGATCGCGATCAGTTCGACGACCTCGCCAGCCTGCTGGGCGAGGCAGCCCATCAGTCGGACTTCATCTTCCAGCAGTACATCGCCAAGAGCCATGGACGGGATGTGCGCCTGCTGGTGATCGGCGGCCTGGTGGCGGCCGCGATGGAACGGCGCTCGCTTACAGGCAACTTCAAGTCGAACATCTCGCTGGGCGGGATCGGCGAATGCGTCGACCCGCCGGAGGAGATGGCGCGACTAGCGATTGAAGCCGCCAAGTCCCTGAGGCTGGATATCGCCGGCATCGACATGCTCTATGACGAGAAAGGCTATCGCATCTGCGAAGCCAACTCCGCGCCGGGCTTTGTCGGGCTTGAGAAAGCGTGCCCTGTCAGCGTGCCGGACAAGGTGTTGGATTATGTGGCTGCACGGCTGAAGCCGCCCACGCCCGCCCGGCGCTCGATCTGGAGCCGCATTCCGTTCGGCAGGATGCGGAAGGAGACTTCGCCGGAGAAGGAGAAGGCATAGCCGTCCAAGCAACACATTTGAATTCGCAACGCCTTGTTTCTAAAGAATCTCATGCCGACGTTCTGGGGATTGCCCTGAATTGGCGTTGGCTTGAAGCCGTGCTTGCTTCCCCGCCTGCCGGACAGGGGATGGCTCAAGGCCGCGTGACGCATTGCATCATCTTCGAGCCCGACCTGTCCTGCCGCCAGACGCTTGAGAACGCGCTGGCCAGCATCTGCTGGACAGTCGCGTTCGTTGAATCGCTGTCGGATATTTTCTTGCCCACAAACGCGCCGTGGGCATTCCTGCTGGCGGTCGAGTCAGGCGATCTGGGCGCCGTGGAGTCCATACGGGATATCCGCGCTAACGGGACAGACGTCGTGATCTGCGTTCTCGTCGAGGAAATATCCCCCGACTTCGACAGGCAGGTAACCGAAGCCGGCGCCGATTCCGTGTTCGCCAAGCCCGTCCAGGAAAAGGAAATTGTCGAAGCGCTTGTAAGCGGCTTCCTGTCACGCCGTCGCTGACCGCGATGGCGTCATGCCTTGAACAGCCCCTCATAGGCCTGCCGCAACACATTCTTCTGCACCTTGCCCATCGCATTACGCGGCAGGTCAGGGACGAAGATCACGCGCTTCGGCGTCTTGAAGCCGGCGAGCTGCTGGTGCGCTGCCGCGATGATCGCAGCCTCGTCACCGTCACCCGTACAGATGGCGGCAACGCCTTCGCCGAAATCTGGATGCGGCAGACCGATGACGGCGCTTTCGCCGATGCCCGGCAGCTCATCGAGCACCAGTTCGACCTCCTTGGGATAGACATTGTAGCCGCCGGAAATGATGAGGTCCTTCGCTCGGCCCGAAATCCACACACGCCCACCTGCATCGATCCTGCCGACATCGCCCGTGATGAAGAACCCGTCTGGCGTGAATTCCTCCGCGGTCTTTTCCGGCATGCGCCAATAGGCCGAGAATACGCTCGGCCCGCGTATCTGAATGACGCCGGTCTCCTCTCCGCCGCCAATCCGCAGATCAACGCGCGGCAGCGGAAACCCGACACTGCCTGGAACGCGCTCACCCTCCAGTGGATTGGACGTGATGATCACAGCCTCGCTCATGCCATAGCGTTCAAGGATGCGCTGTCCCGTGCGCTGTTCGAACTCCACAAACGTGGAGGGCAGTAACGGCGCCGAGCCCGAGATGAAGACGCGCATATTGGCCGCGCTCTCCCGCGTGAAATCAGGATTGCCGAGCAGCCGCGTGTAGAACGTCGGCACGCCCATCATCACAGTGGCTCGCCTGAGCCCCGCCAGCACCTCCGCATCCGTGAACTTCGGCAGCCAGATCATCGGCGCGCCTGCAAGCAGCGCACAATGCAGGGCGACGAACAGCCCGTGCACATGGAAGACCGGCAAGGCGTGAAGCAGCACGTCCTTCGACGAGAACCCCCAAGCCGCATGGAGCGCCAGCGCGTTCTCGGCGAGATTGCCATGGCTCAGCATCGCGCCTTTCGACCGGCCGGTCGTCCCGCTGGTGTAGATCAGCGAAGCGAGGTCGCCGGCCTCGCGCGCAACCGCCTGCGCCAGCCCGACCGTTCCGTTGGTTTCCCGAACAAACGCCGGCGGATCGCTGACAAACACTTTCGGCTCGGCATCCGCGAGAAAATAGTCGACCTCGGATTTCGTATAGGCGGCGTTGAGCGGCAGAAACACGGCGCCCGCCATCAGCGCGCCAAGATAAATCATGATTGCTTCCGGCGATTTCTCCGCCTGCAGCGCAACGCGGTCGCCCGGCTGCACGCCGCCATTCACAAGCCGTGCGGCCACCCGCGCCGCGGCAGCTTCCAGCGCTCCGTAGTTGATCTCGCTCCCGTCGGCGAGAATGAAACACGGCGCATCGCGATCCGCAGGAAAACGCGAAGCCAGAAGCTCATAGAGATTTGCGGACATCCCGGCCTCGCTCAATCAAGGGCCCCAGTGCGGGGGCCGCACGAAGACGCAGCTCCCTTCAACCAACTCTCGAACGCTCGGGCTACCGCTTCCGCGCAATCTATTCTCCCACGATTTGAGCAAACGTTTGGTTAGTTCCGTCACAACCCGTTTTGCCGGCGCATTCCGGCTTCCCTCCGCATTTTCGTGATGCTAGCTGGCGCTATGACAACGCAGCCACCCTCCGACACCTATTTGCCCGCGCGCATCCGTGAGAACCTCCAGAAATGGCAGAAGGACCTCCAGGCGATGCCCGAGGTGATGATCGAGGCCGACCTGTCCGGCGGACACATGGTCCAGGGCCAGGTGACGGAGGCTTCCGTCGGCCAGATCCTGGCGACCCTGCCGACCATGTTCCAGCTGCTGGACCAGTTCGAGGCCAGGAACCCCGGCAAACATCTCGGTCCCAACGCCCTGCCGCCAAAATTCTGGGAAGTGTATGTGCTCGCCCGGGAGGGGACCGCCACCTTCAAGGCCAACGGAATGCCCACCGAATAGACGGGCGAGCCCCACGCGGTAAACGATGTCATTGGTCGCCGCCCCCGCCAGAGAAGACGCCAGAAGAGCTCAAGTCCGTAGAACCCGGCCGGTCCCAGACTGTCCGGCGAACTCCGCCCCCAATTGTCCAGAAATGGAGACGTCGGCGCGCGGTGGAGATAGACGGGCCGGTTCAGCGCCCCCACGACATGTCGCCGCGTAGCGCGCCTATCGGCATCGGGACCCGATGTCTGTTCACAGCCAGGTAGCCACTGGAAGGCAAGCTCGGGAACGGCAGGACATCGCCGAAGAATGACGCTCGACACCACGCCGGTTTCTGTACGCGGCGGAGTAAAACTCCCTCACTCAGGCGGGTGCGTTTTGCACTTCGCGGGCGGAGTAAAAATACCTCGCCATTAATCCTTTCGACCGCTTTGGCGGTTCGAGAGGCTGGGGATGTACAAGGTGGTCAGCTACGAGGTTGT
>CANJIL010000012.1 GCA_947474455.1 Hyphomonadaceae bacterium
GATGTGAAGCTGCTAGCAGATGCGCTTCGCCAGCGCTTCGCCCAGCATTGAGCCAATGCCGGGGCCGTCTTGCGGGAAGAGATAGGGCTCGATGACTTCCAGCTCCATCAGCAGAAGGGCGCCGTTGGCGCCGCGCACCATGTCGACGCGCGCATAGAGGGGAGACTCATCCAGAGCATCGAGCACGGCTGAGGCTTGATGGAGATCGTTGGGCGTCGGCGTGATGGGTTGCGACGTTCCGCCATAGGCTTCCTGAATTCGGTAATCGCCCTGCGCAGCCCGCTTGATAAGGGCGTGGCTGAACACGCTGTCGATGAAGAGGAACGAGTATTCGCCCTCTGTCGCGATGGATGGGACGAACGGCTGGATCATTCCGGGGCGGTCCAGCACCGGGTCGTCGTCCGGCATGCTGGCTTTCGTATAGCGTGTCTGACCACGGGCGCCGCCGCCAACTTGCCGCTTGAGGACGACATCGTCGGCGCCAAAGGTGGCCATGGCGTCGCGGATGTCGCTTGCTTTGGGATGATCCCGCCACAGGGTCGGGATGATCGGCACGCCCCTCGCCTCGATCTCGCGCAGATAGGTCTTGCGGATGTTCCAGCGGACGGCCGCGGGCGAGTTGAAGACAGGAACGCCTGTTGCGGCGATGACATCGAGCGTTGCGAGGAAGTCCTCGTGCCGGTCCTGATAGTCCCAGGCGCAATTGACCAGGACTGCGCCGAAGCGCGTCCAGTCGACAGCTTCCATCCAGCGGACCGGGTCAATCGTGAGGCCGTGCGGGGCGAATCCCCTGCGGAGAACATCGAGCTGGATATCATAGAGATGCGCATCGGCGCGGCGATCTGGCGCATTCGACGCGATGTTGGCGGCGATCAGAAGCGCGGTTGCGGTCGTAGGTCCAGTCATTGGGGGCCGGGTTCTCCTGCCCGTCCCCTGCTCTATGGCTTGCGTCGGGACGGACCCCGGTCTTAAGACCAGCCGGCCGGGGTTTCCATCGTGGATATCTCGCGTGGGCGCGGAAATAATCTCATGCCAGTGAAGTACGACGTCGTCGCCCTCGGCAACGCCATCATGGATGTGATTGCGCAGGTCGATGACGATTTTCTTGTCCGGCATGACATTCCGAAGGCTCGCACGAATCTGATTTCATCCGAACGGTGCGACTATCTCTACAATGCGCTGCCCGACAGCCGCGTCGAGACGAGCGGCGGTTCAGCCGGCAACACCGTGGCGGGCCTGATGAGCCTGGGCGGGCGGGCGGCTTTTCTGGGCAAGGTCGCGGACGATGCGATCGGGACAAGTTATGTCGAGGACATGCGGCGCATCGGAGCCGATTTCTTTGGCACGCCGCTGAAGGGCGGACCGACGACCGCGCGCTCGATGATTGCAGTGACGCCGGATGGCGAGCGATCGATGAACACCTATCTCGGCGCCTCGACCGAATTTGCGGCGAGCGACGTGGATGCGGATGCCGTCGCGAGCGGCGCGTGGCTCTACCTGGAAGGCTATCTGTTCGACAAGCCGGCGGCGAAAACCGCCTTTGTACACGCCTCGGAAGTGGCGCAGGCGGCGGGGCGGAAGGTGGCGATCACCATGTCTGACGTGTTCTGCGTCGACCGCCATCGGGACAGCTTCGTTCACCTGATCCGCACGCACTGCGATCTGGTGTTCGCAAACGAGGCGGAGCTGTTGGCGATCTATGAAACACAGGATTTCGGTGAAGCGGTGAGCCAGATCCGCGAGGACAGCCAGATTGCCGCGATCACCCGCTCGTCCAAGGGATCAGTGATCGTATCAGGCTCTGAAACCTGGACCGCGCCGGTGGCGGCTGCGACGGTGGCGGATGCGACCGGCGCGGGCGACCAGTATGCAGCAGGCGTTCTCTACGGCGTCACCCACGGGCTTTCGCTGCAGCAGGCGGCCATGCTGGGCAATCTTTGCGCAGGCGAAGTCATCTCGCATATCGGGCCGCGCCCGGCGGCGAACCTGCGCGAGCTGGCGGTGAGGGCGGGTCTGAAGGTCTAATTCAGGAACGGGCGTTTCGAGGGTGGTGGAAACGCTCCATTCAGAAAGAGAACGTACAGGCAGTGGGACGCAGCATTTTGCCCCATGGTTCTCAAATGAAACGGACAACGACAAAGGCCAATCGCTGGGAAGCGCTGGCGGCGGACTGGTGCCCGGTGGCGCGCGCCATGGCTGTGATCGGCGACCGCTGGACCCTGCTGATCGTGCGCGACTGCTTCCTTGAGAAATCAAGGTTTGAGCAATTCCAAACCAGCCTCGGGATCACCCGGCACGTGCTCTCGGACCGCCTGAAGCGTCTTGTCAAGGCGGGGGTTCTGGAAAGGAACCCGTATTCACACAAGCCCCTGCGTTACGATTACAGACTGACTGACAAAGGACGCGACTTTGCGCCGGCTCTGCTTGGCCTCAAGGACTGGGGAAAGAGGCATATGCCGATCCGCACCCGGGCATCGGGGTAAGTTCTATACGGGAACGGATGCACGCTCCGCTCAAGGGACGCCGGTCAGGTCAACTCCCTGTCGCTCACGCACCGTCACAGAGGCAAAGCGCGTCGTAATCGGCCGGAGACAAATCCGGGGCGACGGCCCAATGCGCGGCGGCCGTCGAGCAGACGGGCTTCCGCGAGATCGGCCGCGCCCATGCAGACGCCAGCCAAACAAGGTCCGGCAGCATAACGCCGCCGGAGCCAAGGCAGGAAGGATCAGCCCGCCGCCGTGGTCGCGTCAATTATCCCCTTCACTGGCGTGATCTTGCTTGCCGGGAAGCCGGAGAGGCGGGCGTGCTCGCGGATCGCCGCTTCATCGTTAGCGAGATAGATGCAGAACGTCTTCCCGCCAGCCACCTAGGAATGTTCCCACTAGGCCTTGGGCGCCAACTCGGCGAGCGCGTCATTTGACGTGCAGGCCGCCTCCTTGAGCTGGGCGGCGTTCATGGCGCCAGCTTTCGGTATGTCACGTTCGATAACAACGCGCTTCAGCATTGGTGCTTCTTTCTTCGAGGGAAGCTGAACATTCCTCTTGTCCGTTTCAAGATAGCCGAACGTGAGGCCCGCGAGCGCCGTTGAGCAGGGATGATCCCGCCAGGACGCAGAAGCGCGCAGCGAGACGCGCAAGAATCGCGAACTGTTTCCTTGCATCAGGATGGGCCAATGGCGCCGTGCGCCGTTTATGCCCAATTCTCACGAGCCGCACGAACAGGGCGCGTGATGTCGCCGATCGCTGAAATCGATGTCTAGAGAATGTACTTCGACAGATCCTTGTCGCCAGCCATGGCGGCGACCTTCTCGCGGACATAGGCGCCGGAGATGCGGAAGGCTTCGCCGTTGCGGTCGGAGGCGGTGAAGCTGATCTCATCGAGCACGCGCTCGATCACGGTGTGGAGGCGGCGAGCTCCAATGTTCTCGACCGAGTCGTTCACCTGTACGGCGATGTCTGCGATGGCGTCGATAGCGTCAGGATCGAAGGCGAGATCGACGCCTTCGGTTTTCATAAGTGCGATGTACTGCGTAATGAGGTTAGCTTCTGGTTCGGTGAGGATGCGGCGGAAGTCGTCGCGGGAGAGCGGCTTCAGTTCGACGCGGATCGGCAGGCGGCCCTGCAGTTCCGGCAAGAGGTCTGACGGCTTCGCGACATGGAAGGCGCCGGAGGCGATGAAGAGGATATAATCCGTCCTCACCGGTCCATGCTTGGTGGCGACCGTCGTGCCCTCGATCAGCGGAAGAAGGTCGCGCTGCACGCCTTCGCGCGAAACATCGGCTCCGGCGCGTTCAGAACGCGAGGCGATCTTGTCGATCTCGTCGAGGAAGACGATGCCGTCTTCTTCGGTTACGCGGAGCGCCTCGCGGGTGACGCTGTCATTGTCGAGCAGCTTGTCGGATTCTTCCTGGACGAGCGGCTTGTAGGCTTCCTTGACCGTGGTGCGGACGCGTTTGGTGCGGGCGCCAAAACTCTTGGAAAGGAGATCGCTGAGGTTGACCATGCCGACTGAGGCGCCCGGCTGGCCCGGAATATCAAAGCCGCCGAGGGGCGAGGCTGTGTCAGCGACATCGACATCGATTTCCTTGTCGTCGAGTTGCCCTGCCCTGAGCTTTGTGCGGAAGCTCTCGCGTGTGCTTGGCTGCGCGGCGGCGCCAACGAGCGCGTTGAGGACACGCTCCTCGGCTGCGGCCTCCGCCTTAGCCAGCACGTCCTTGCGGCGGCGTTCCCGCACCATGGCGATGGCGATCTCGACGAGATCGCGCACGATCTGTTCGACGTCGCGGCCGACATAGCCGACTTCAGTGAACTTCGTCGCTTCGACTTTCAGGAAAGGCGCCCTGGCCAGCTTGGCGAGGCGACGGGAGATTTCCGTCTTGCCGACGCCGGTGGGGCCGATCATCAGGATGTTCTTCGGGGTAACTTCCTCACGCAGCGCTTCGTTGAGTTGCTTACGGCGCCAGCGGCTGCGCAGGGCAAGAGCTACAGCACGCTTGGCTTCGGGCTGGCCGACGATGAAGCGGTCAAGCTCGGAAACGATTTCGCGCGGGGTGAATTCGGACATGACTCACTTGATATGGATAGGCCTGAACTAGGAAGGCTGGTCAACTGGCAAGACTCTGGCGACTTCGCTAGCGCATGGCTGCTGATGTCATCAAGCGGGTTCTTGTCAGGCAGGTTCCGGCGGGAAGATGCGGCCGAGCGTTCCCTCCTGCGGGAAGAGCTTGAGGATCGCGCGGCGCGCGGTGCGCCAACCGCCGCCGAGAAGAACGATGGCGCCGCCGATGATCAGGGCGGTCAGCATCAGCGTGTTGACCCCGCCGCCGCCCAGTTCGTTGACAAGCACCCAGAGCGCCGTGGCGAAGGTGACAAGCCCCGACACGATGAGTGCGCGCCGGTTTAGCGCCAGAGACAGCAGGGCGAAGGCGACGAGCACGACCAGCATCACGGTTGCGTCAGCCATGCTGGCGGGCGCGAAACCCGAGCCGAGCAGCAGGCCGCGCATGCCCAGGATGATCTGAGGCGCCGCCGCCATATGCAGCCAGAAAGCGTGATCGGAACTGCGGGTGGAGCGCGTAGGGTCCTTCATGTCGAAGGCAATAGCGACGCCGAGCGTGGCCAAGCCGACGACCAGCATGGCGAGACCGCTGCCGACCTGGCCGATGCCGGCAAGCTGGGCTACGGCAGTATAGAGCAGACCCGCGCCAGCGCCGGCGAGCAGGAAGAGCGAAAACGGCAAGCGAAATCGCCAGAAGATCGCTCCAGCGGCTATCGCGGCTGCGGCGAAGCCGGCATAGCTTATGCCGGTGACGATCTCCCACGGATTCATACTGCGCTCGAGCTGAATGGCGGTCGCAACGGGATCAACGGAGAAACTGGCGACGCCGGCGCCGGAGACCGCGGCGCCCCATGTGATCGCAACAGCGAGCGCCATGGACGGCAGAAGCAGGCGCCGCTTGGCGCAGAAATATTCCGCCAGCAGCCACGCTCCAACAATGACCGGTGCTGGCGCGAGCGTGATGACCAGCCTCAGCCTGTCCGTCATGTCGCGCACTTCGGCCAACGAACCCGGCTCCACGCCGGAGAAGCCCAGCAGGTTGGTCACAGCGATGGCTGACAGGAAGCCCAGGCCCGTCATCAGCACAGCGATGCCGATGGTGAGGAAGACGTCGTTGAAGTTCGAAAGGAAGCGCAGGTTTTCGGGGTCGAGCATGCGCTCGGGGTCGTTGCGAGCTTTCAGAAAAGCTTCGAAGCGCTTTGCCGCATCGTCGCTTATCGCGCCCGCTTCGACCGCCGCGCGTATGTCCGTGCGGTCAAACATCCAGTGTCTCCACCACGAAATTGCTGTTCGTGTAGACGCAGACCTCAGCCGCAATCTTCATCGCCTTGCGGGCAATGGTCTCGGCATTGTCTTCGTATTCGTACAGCGCGCGTGCGGCGGACAGTGCGTAGTTACCCCCTGAACCAATGGCCGCGATCGGATGCTCCGGCTCGAGCACGTCTCCCCTGCCCGTGACAACGAGCAGCGAGGTCGCATCGCCCACGATGATGAGCGCCTCAAGGTTACGGAGGTATTTGTCGGTGCGCCAGTCTTTCGCGAGTTCCACGGCGGCGCGTTGGAGATTGCCGGGGAAGCGTTCAAGCTTCTGCTCAAGGCGCTCAAAGAGCGTGAAGGCGTCAGCGGTGGCGCCAGCGAAGCCGGCCAGGATCTCACCCTTCTCACCAATGCGCCGGACCTTGCGGGCATTGCCCTTCATGACCGTATCGCCCATCGACACCTGACCGTCGCCGATAAGAACGAGCTTGTGACGCTTCTTCACGGCGAGAATGGTGGTTGAATGCCAGCTGGGTTCCGACGACATGATTGCGCTTTCCTGACCGTTGACCTGTCTATGTCGTGCGGACGGAACCAAGAAGCAAATTTATCGACATTCGATAATTCTTGCAGGGTGGCGCACTGGGCAAGAGCGGCACCCCGCTCCATATCAGGCGGAAGTGGAAGGCGGGCGGGCATGGGCAGATTCGGACAAACGCTCGCTCTGGCTGGGATATCCGGCCTGACCACGGTGCTGGCGGCGTGCGGGAGCGGAACGGTAAATGCCGCAGCGCCCGAACTCGTGGCGGCCATGAGAGCGGTGTTTCCGGAAGCTGATCGAACCACCGGAGCCGTGCGCGTCCCTGCTGCCGCAGGCGACCCGGCCAAGGTGGAGCATCCTGTGCTGATCATCCAAGGAGAGGGCGATCACAGCTATCTGGTGACGGTGCGGGAGCAGGCGGACGCCTGCGATACATGTGCGGCCTCGCTCTCTGTCTTTTATCTCGACAATGCGCGCGGAACGCCGGCGCTGGCGAGGGCGTTCCGTGACATCGATCAGCCCGCGTCCTGGCGTGTTGCAGGCGGAATAACGCCGGTGGCGCTGCGGGGTGATCCTGGCATTGCGGAGACATCCGCCGCCACAGCGCAAGGCTGCACCGAAAGCGCGGTGACAGTGCTCCGTTTCGACGCGGCGGGACCGATCAAGCTTCTCGACGATGCGCCGCTGGGCGTGTCGTTCGCCAATGTCGACGTCGTTGGCAATATCATCAAGCCATACGTGGCGGATGCGGATTTTGCGATCACCTATCTCGGCAACAGCAACAGCGCCCCGGTTGATGCGACGGTGATGTGGAAGATCGAAAACGAGGCGCTGATCCAGGCCTCAGGCTTCATTCCGGATGAGATCACGGCGGGTTGCTAGGCTGCGAAACGATCCGCCGGCCTCGGGCGCCAGGAGCGAACGAACAGGTCGAACTCATCAGCCGGGAGCGGCGGCGAATAGTAATAGCCCTGGCCGATCGTGCAGGCACGGCGCAGCAGGAAGTCAGCCTGTTCCTTGGTCTCGACGCCTTCGGCGACAGTCTCCTGGCCGAGCGCTTCGGCCATAGCGAGGATCATCTCGACGATTGCGGGAGCGTGTGGATCTGTTGAAAGCGCGCGAACGAATTGCTGGTCGATCTTGAAGACGTCGAACGGCAGGCGTGTGATCGAAGCGAAGTTGGAGTGACCCGTGCCGAAGTCATCGATGGCGAGGCGCACCCCGCGACTGCGCAGCGGCCACATGATGCGCGCGACACGATCGGGATCGGCGACGGCTGCGCTTTCGGTGATCTCAAGTTCAAGCAGCCCTGGCGCCAGACCTGAATCATCAAGCGCCTGATAGACCGAGCTGATGAACTCGGGATCGTCGAACTGGTGCGGCGAAACGTTGACGGCGATGGACAACTTGTTGCGGGTCGCATTCCAGCCGGCCGCGGCGAAGCACGCGTCCCGCATGACCGACTTGCCCAGCTGCGAGATGAGGCCGAGTTCTTCAGCAATAGGAACGAACACGGCCGGCGGCACGATGGCGCCATCCGGCCTGCGCCAGCGCGCCAGCGCCTCCGCGCCAACGAGCTCACCCGTCTCCAGCCGCACCTTGGGCTGGAACACCGCGACAAACTCGCCACGATCCAGGCCGTCTCGCAGCTCTTCTTCCAGCGTCGACTTGGAGCGGGCCTTGGCGAGCAAGCTCTGGTCGAAGAAGACGCGGCGGGCGCCGGGAAGACCCTTGGCTTCCTTCAGCGCGACCTCCGCCTGCTTCAGTAGGTCGCCCGCGGCTGCGCCATCCTGCGCCGTGTGCGCGACGCCAAACGAGGCGGCGATGCGCACTTGCTGGTCCTCCAGCAGCATGCTTTCGGAAATGGCGCGTTCGGCGGTCATCAGGAATTCACTGACCGCCGACTTCTCCGCGATCGACAAAAGAACCCCGAACTGGTCGGCCCCGATGCGGCCAATGAAGAAGGCGTTGGGCGTGCATCGCGAGGCCGCTGCGCGCAGGCGTTCGGCCACCGTGGCGAGCGCCATGTCGGCGACACGCGGACCGAACGACATATTCACCTGCCGAAACCGATCGAGGTCACAGATGACAAGATAAAGGCTCTGCTCTGTCGCAACCGCCGATTCGAGTTTCGACACGAAGCGCAGGCGATTGGGCAGACGGGTCACGGGATCGGTATAAGCCATGGTCAGCGCGCGGCGCATCGCAGCTTCGGAGCGCTCGTGCACCTCGTCGATTGCGGCCAGCAGCGGCTTGAGAACGCGATCGTCGGCAGCTTCGGCAAGTCTGGATTTGTCGCGCGGGTCACGCTTGCGGATAGCGCGCTCAAGTTCGATGACCGGCGTCAACGCGCGACGGGCAAGCGGCACGAGGAAAGGAGCAAGCACCGCAAGCGCGAACAGGAGAACAACAGCATTGAGTGCGACTATGCCGAGCCAGATGCCCAACGCCGACCGGGGCGTGAACGAGTAAACCGCGTAGCCCAGAATGCGGTCCGGCTTACCAATGGTGCGGATCGCAAAAACACGGTTGTCGATGGTCAGGACTTTCTGCGGCGTCTTCAGCAGGTCCTGCAACGTGGCGAGTGACGGCACGATGCGACTCGAACCCGATTCGGCCATCAGTTTCCAGTTGGCGTCGAATACGGCGGCCCGCCCTTCCGGCAGAGCGAGCGGCAGGGCGTCAACCAGGTCCCTGATCTCGTCCCAATCGCCTTCCTCGACATCAAGCGTCGCGATCTCGGCGAGAACATTGGCGCCTGTTGTCGCGCCGAGTGCGCGCTGATGCTCGACTTCGCCATAAGCCATGATCGGGGTAGCGATCCACTGCGCCAGCGTCGCCACGACAGCTGCGCCAATTGCGAGGAGCGTCACGCGGCCGGCAAGGCCGAAGCTGCGCCTCGCGGCGCGCTTCTTGGCGGGCTCCTTCTGGGGTTTCGCTGCTTTTGCGGGCATTTTGCTGCGGTCTGGGGCCGGATTCCGGTGGCGTTCGTGCAGGCCTCGGCCTAAATGCTCGGCATTCAGGATTCCTCGACCGTTCGTGTGCGAAGCTAGGTTCTGGAAGCGAATGCTCAGTTAATGCCGGAGGCCCGCCCATGGCGGACAAGACACGCAAAGCCGAACTGGTCCGCGAGACCAAGGAAACCTCGATCAAGGTCTCCGTCGATGTCGACGGGTCCGGGAAGTCGAAGATTTCAACCGGAGTTGGATTCTTCGACCACATGCTCGAGAGCTTCGCCAAGCACTCGGCCATGGATATCGAGGTCGAGGCCAGGGGCGACCTGCACATCGACCAGCACCACACGATGGAAGATGTCGGCATCGTATTGGGCCAGGCGTTCAAGGATGCCGTGGGCGGCTATTCGGGCGTCATCCGGTTCGGTCATGCCTATGTGCCGATGGACGAAACGCTGGTTCGGGCCTCCGTCGACCTGTGCAACAGGCCCTACCTGATCTGGAAGGTGACCTTCACGCGGGACAAAGTCGGCGTCGTTGACACCGAACTGTTCAAGGAATTCTTCCACGCCTTCGCGATGAACGCTGGCGTGTGCCTGCATCTCGAACTGCTCTATGGTGAGAACTCGCACCATATCGCGGAGGCGAGCTTCAAGTCGCTGGCGCGGGCGCTACGGACGGCGGCGGTGGTCGATAACCGGCTCAAAGGCCAGGTGGCGAGCACCAAGGGTTCGCTATAGGCGTCGTGACTTGGACACGTTGCCGGGGTAGAGGCCCCATATGACCCGTCTTGCGATCATCGATTACGGCTCAGGCAATGTCCGGTCGGTTCAGCGCGCGCTGGAAGCCGCGGCGAACCATTTCGAGATTCCGCTGACCGTTGTGCTGACTGACGACCCTGACCGGATCCGGCAGGCGGACCGCATCGTGCTGCCGGGCGTCGGACACTTTGCGGACTGCGCTGAAGGACTGGCGGCCCGGCAAGGCGTCGCCGAGGCGCTGAACGAGGCTGTGTTCCGCAGCCGCCGGCCTTTCCTTGGCGTGTGCGTGGGCATGCAGTTGATGGCTGACGTCGGCCGCGAGGACATCGAAACGCGCGGACTGGGCTGGATCCCTGGCGCCGTGGAGCGGCTCCGGCCGACCGATCCCTCCCTGCCCATACCGCACATGGGCTGGAATGTGCTGACGGACATTAAGCCTCACCCCTTGCTCGACGGGCTGGGGCCTGAGCCGCATGTCTATTTCGTGCATTCCTATGCGATGAACCCGGCGCATCGACAGCATGTCGCGGCCTGGTGCGATTACGGCGGAAAGTTCGTTGCAGCTATCGCGCGCGATAACCTTTTCGGCACTCAATTCCACCCGGAAAAGAGCCAGCAGGCGGGCCAGACCATCCTCGCCAACTTCCTGCGCTGGAAACCGTGACGGTTCGGGGAGATTGGGCCGGCCTAAAGACCGTGCGTTGACAAAGCCGACGGTCATGCTCCAACGGCTGCCACGCAACGCCCTGCACGGCCATACAGTATGAAGCTTTACCCAGCCATCGACCTCAAGGACGGCGTATGCGTCCGCCTGATTCGCGGCGAGATGACGACTGCCACCTCGTTCAACGACGATCCGGCGGATCAGGCGCTCCGCTTTTCCGCGATGGGGTTTGACGCGCTTCACGTCGTCGATCTCAACGGCGCGTTCGAGGGCAACTCGGTCAACCACAATGCGGTGTCGTCGATTCTGGACGTGATGGACGCCCCCGTTCAGCTCGGCGGCGGCATCCGCGACATGGACGGCGTCGAACGCTGGCTCGATGCAGGTGTGGCGCGTGTGATCCTCGGCACGGCGGCAGTTCGCAATCCGGAGTTTGTGAAGCAAGCTGCACGGGCGTTTCCGGGCCATGTCGCAGTGGGCATTGACGCGCGCGACGGCCGCGTGGCGGTTCAAGGCTGGGCCGAAACGACAGATATGAAAGCTGTGGAGCTCGCCAAGGCGTTCGAGGGTTGCGGCGTGGCGGCGATCATTGTCACCGATATCGCGCGCGACGGACTGAAGACGGGTGTGAACGTGCAGCTCACCGGCGACCTTGCCGACGCCGTGTCGATCCCGATCATCGCCTCGGGTGGCGTTGCCAGTGTGAACGACCTGCGCGCGCTGCAGTCCCGCGCCGGCGCGCCGATCGCAGGCGCCATCCTCGGCCGCGCCCTCTATGACGGCGACATCGACCCGGCCGAGGCGTTGCTGGCGGTACGATAGCTCCATCGTTGTCGCAAACGCTCGCGCGTGCTAGGCGCGCCGGCTGACATGTTCAACCGCTGCGGCACACCCGCAGCCTGAAGCCAGGAAAGGAGACGCCGATGCATCACGTTTGTTGCGCGCACGCCCGTCTTCAATCCCAAGCTTTAGGTTCACATGGACATCTCGAAATGGCTCGCGCGCGTCGCGAGTCTTGATCGATTGCGCCGCAAGGCGACTCGACCCCTCGACCCACATCAGGATTGCAGGCAGGCCCGGCGCTCGCTTGCAACCCAACTTCCCCCTCACCTGCTCCGGGACGTCGGGGTGGATGATGGATAACGCCTCGCCCTTGCGTTCGGGCGGCGCTCGGGCGATTGGAAGGCATGCTCAAGGTCCGTGTTATTCCCTGTCTGGACGTGAAGGACGGGCGCACTGTGAAGGGCGTCAACTTTGTCGACCTGCGCGACGCGGGCGATCCGGTGGCGCTGGCTCGGGCCTATGATGCGCAGGGGGCGGACGAGCTCTGCTTCCTCGACATCACGGCGAGCCATGAAAAGCGCGGCGCGATGATCGACGTGGTGGAGCGAACGGCGGACGCCTGCTTCATGCCGCTCACCGTTGGCGGCGGCGTTCGCACGCCGGACGACATGGTGGCGATGCTGAAGGCCGGCGCCGACAAGGTGGCGATCAACACTGCCGCTGTGCTCGATCCCGATATACTCAAGGCGTGTGCGCGCAAGGTTGGCTCGCAGGCTGTCGTCATGGCGCTGGATGCGCGCCGCGAGGGCGATGGTTGGGGGGTGTTCACCCATGGCGGACGCAACAGCGCGGGCAAAGATGCTGTGCAGTTCGCCAAGCGCGCCGCTGAGCTCGGCGCGGGCGAGATCCTGATCACGTCGATGGATCGCGATGGAACCAGGAATGGATATGACATTGAGCTGCTGCGCGCGATCCGGAATGTCGTGAATGTTCCGATCATCGCATCGGGCGGCGCCGGCAATGTCCAGCACATGGCGGACGCGGTGACCAAGGGCGGCGCCGATGCTGTGCTCGCTGCATCGATCTTCCATTTCGGCGAAGCTTCGGTGACCGACGCAAAGCGCGCGCTGGCGGCTGCGGGCGCGCCCGTGCGCATAATTGAACCTGTGTAGCGGGAGAGCGCCTGATGCAGCATGATCCTTTGGGACCGGCCGCGTTTCTGGGCGATGTGCTGGCTCACCTGGCGAGAACGATCGATGCGCGGGCTGGCGCCGATCCAGAGAGTTCGTGGACGGCGAAGCTGCTCATGGGCGGCCCTGCCCTCACCGCCAAGAAGCTGGGTGAGGAAGGCGTGGAGGCGGCGCTGGCTATTGCCTCGCAGGACGACAAGGCCGTGGCCGCGGAAGCGGCGGATCTCGTCTACCACCTGCTGGTCGCGCTGCGATCGCGCGGCGTGCCGCTGGATGCGGTGGCCAAGGCGCTCGAGGCTCGCCAGGGCAAGTCGGGCATCGACGAGAAGGCTTCGCGCAAGCCTTAGCCGCTCAGCGCTTCGGTCTGAGGAACAGGTAGACCGCGCCTGATCCGCCGTGGCGCGGGTGGGCGGTCGCATAGCCGGCGATGAACGGACGCAGGCCCGGGTCGGCGATCCAGTCGAACAGACGGGAGCGAAGCACGCCGGTTCCACGGCGGCCCTTGCCGGTGATGACCAGGACACAGCGCGCGCCAAGCGCGGCCTGGCGCAGGATGAAATCCATGACTTCGCGATGGGCGCTGTCCTGCGTATGGCCGTGCAAGTCGATCCGGGCGTCGATTTCGTTCTGGCCGCGGCGAATGCGTCGCTGGCCGGAGAGATCTTCGGGCGGGCCCGGGCGGCGGGGAGCAGCCCGCGCTGGCTCAACTCTGCCTGCCGCAGCCGGGGCTGAAAGATGCTGCGTTGATGTCGGTACGGCGTCTTCCGGCTCGATTTCCGCCACACGGCCGGGCGCAAGCCGCACAGTGCGCGCAACACGCGACCAGAGCTTGCGTTCATCAGGGGTAAGACGGCGATTCATGGACGCCTGAATAGCATGGCGTCAGCCGGTCAGCTCGCGACAGAAACCTCGTCCAGCAGCCAATTCGGATCCTGGCTGTTCAGCGAGCGCTTGAACGTCCAGATCTCCTTGGCCTGGCGCAGATTTTCGCCATCGCTGAGCTCGCTTTCGAACGAGACCATTACGCGTCCGAATTTGGCGCTATCGACCGAAGCGTCGACAATGCGGGCCTGGCGCAGGCGGACGAGACGCATGGGTTCGGCGCCGGACGTCTCACGCTCGGCGATCGCCTGGCTGTAGACGTCCTGGACGTCGGTATCGACCAGCTGTTTCAGCGCATCGCGGTCGCCGTCGGCGAAAGCGCCGACAATAAGCTCGTAGGCGCGGCGGGCGCCTTTAACGAAATCGTCCGGGGCAAAATTGGCGTCAACGGCTGCAATCGCCTCGAGCCCGGCCGCCGCCGGGCCGGTAAACGCTGCGCGAATTCGCGGACGCTCCTCGTCTTCGATGGGCGCGCCATCCTCCCGTTCCGCGGCGCGGGCGGGGGCGGGGGCCTCCCTATAGCGGCGCGCGGGCGGCTCGGCTCCGGTTTTCTGGCCGAGCACCGCGTACAGACGGGAAATCACGAATACCGCAATCGCCGCAAGTATGATCAGATCAATAGTCAAATCGACCTTCAGGCATCTCCGGGAAACGGCACACGCCGTGTCCCTGTCTGGCCAATATAGACACAAAAGTCTCCGAGTCAGCCCGTTGTTGCGGGCGTCGCGGTAGCGTGATAGCCGCCGGGCCTTGCAGATATGCCAAAATTGGACCTGAAAATCCCATGACTGAAGCCGCCGCTCCGGAAGCCACGCAGCCCGCCCAGGCCTCAGGGCCGCCGCTTATCAGGGTGTTGGCGCAGTTCGTTAAGGACCTGTCATTCGAAAACCCGGGGCTCTTCACCTCGCAGCCTGGCGCCGCAGCGCCGGAAATCGAACTTGGCATTGATGTGAAAGTTGAGCCCGGCCCGCCGCAGGAAAACATCTTTTCGGTCGAGCTGCGTCTCTCCGCCCGGGCCAAGCGGCAGGAAAGCGTCGTGTTCATCTGCGAGCTTGTCTATGCTGGCGTCGTCCAGCTGCAGGATGCCCGGCGCGAAGATGTGGAGCCAATGCTGCTGATCGAGTGCCCGCGGCTGCTGTTCCCGTTCGCCCGACGGATCATTGCGGATGTGACGCGAGAAGGCGGACATCCGCCGCTGATGATCGATCCGATCGATTTCGTCGGCCTCTACCGCCAGCAACGCCAGCGCGCCGAAGCGCAGCAGCAGCAGGCAGCGGCCACCTGAGGAGGCGAGCCGCCTCTAGCCGTACTTATTCCAGATCGCGCTTTCGCCCATTGCTCCGATGAACGCGGCGTGAGCGGCTTCCTCCTCCGCCGTGACAAGTGGAGCGCGCGGCGCAGGACGCTGGCGCCGCGGCGCTTGAGCCGCCAGAGCGATGGCGTGGGCTGAGCTGGCGAAATCAAAGTGGCGCTCCCGGCCGCCGCGCAGTTCCAGATAGGCCATCGCAAGCAGCTGGGCGTCGAGCAAAGCGCCGTGCAGCACCCTGCCCTCGATCGAGATGTTGAACCGCTTGCACAAGGCGTCGAGCGATGCCGGGGCGCCCGGGCGGTGTTCGCGCGCGAGGACGAGCGTATCGATGAAGCGCTCCTTCGGCAGGTGCGGCCGGCCGAGTAGCTCAAGTTCGTAGTTGAGGAAGCCCCTGTCGAATTCGGCGTTGTGGGCCACGATCGGATCTTCGCCGAGGAATTCCATCAGCTGGTCGACGACGTCGGGGTGTTCGAACCGGTATTTGTCGCGCAACGTCTCGTTGGTGATGCCGGTAATGCGGACGGTTGCTTCGGAAACAGGCCGGCCCGGATTGATATAGATCTGGAATTCGCGGCCGGTGGGCAGATAGTTCACCAGCTCGATGCAGCCGACTTCTACGATGCGGTCGCCCGATCGGGGATCGAGGCCGGTGGTTTCGGTATCGAAGACGACTTCCCGCATGTCCCGTCCTGTTCCGTGGCCGCCATCAGCCGGGTGCGCAGCGCCTCGATGATCTCGTCGACCTGCGCCTCGGCATAGGGGAAGCCGAAACCGGTGTTGATGACGAAATCCGCACGCTGCCGCTTGACCGAATCGGGCGCCTGACGATCCAATATTGCCTCGAACTCCGCCTCCGTCATCTGGCCGCGGCTTAACACGCGCTGCCTTTGCACATCCGGGGGCGCTGTAACCACAGCTATTACGTCCGCTCGCCTGTCGCCGCCGGTTTCGAACAGCAGCGGAATGTCGAGCACGACGATGTCATGGCCCGCCGCCTCCGCTTTCGCCAGAAAAGCGCGTTGGGCGCCGGCGACGATGGGATGCACGATGCTTTCGAGTTTCTTCATCGCCTCGGGATTCTTCGCAACTTTGTTGCGCAGCTTGATGCGATCGATGCCGCCATCAGCGCCAATCACGCCCGGAAAGGCCCATTCGACCGGCGCAACCGCTTCTCCACCGGGAGCGTAGGCGGCGTGCACGGCGGCGTCGGCGTCATAGACAGGAATCCCGCGCGCGGCGAAGAGTGCAGCCGTTGCTGACTTGCCCATGCCGATGGAGCCTGTGAGTGCGAGCCTGATCATGTGCGATCCGCAACCGCCTCCCGGCAGGCCCTGAGCGCCCCCGCCTCGTCGGGTGAGATCCCGAACCAGAGACGGAAAGCGGCTGCAGCCTGCCCGACTAACATGGGCAACCCATCGTGCGGCGTCCAGCCGGAAACAGCAGCTGCATCGAGTGTTCGGGTGGCGGCCTTTCCATAGGAAAGGTCGAGGAATGGCCGGCCCTTGCCCGCCGGCAATGCAGGCAGGGCGCCGCCGGCGTGACCGAGGCTGGCGGAGTTGACGACGATGTCCGCCGTCTCGGCGAGCGCCGCCAGCTGGCTCAAATCCCCCGTCTCCGCTCCCGGCGCGAGATCGGCAGCAAGCGCTTTCGCGTTCGCGACCGACCGGTTGACGATCGCAAGACTTGCCCCGGATGCGGCAAGGCTTGCGACCGCAGCGCGCGCTGCCCCGCCCGCGCCAATCATCACAACACGCAAACCCGGCCGGTTGGATCGCACGGCCGCGGCGAGCGCGTCGGAAAATCCGGCGACGTCGGTGTTGTGAGCGGTCCAGGTCGAGCCTTTCTCACGCACGAGGGTGTTTGCGGCGCCGATCGCGCGCGCCTCAGGCGAAGATGCTGCAGCCGCCTTGAGCGCCGCGATCTTGTGAGGCAGCGTCACGTTGAGACCCCAATACTCCACGGCCAGGGCGCGGATATCGGCGGCGGCTTCTGTCGACCGCAGATGGATGGCGGAATAATGCGCGTCGATCCCGGCTTCAGCGATCCAGCGATTGTGGATCAGCGGCGAAAGCGAATGCCCTACCGGATCGCCCACGACCGCATAGCGCCGGGTCATGTCACTAGCGTCCCGCGATCACGCAGCCACTGCAGCAGCGGAAGCAGCGGCATGCCCAGGATCGAGAAATAGTCGCCCTCAATGCGATCAAACAGCAGCGCCCCCCTTCCCTCGACCTGATAGCAGCCTACGCCCGCGAAGGCGACGTCGCCAATGGCGTCGAGATACTCTTCGAGGAATGCATCCGAGAAATTGCGCATGCGCAGCCGTGGCTGCGAGAGGTGGCGCCAGACCGGCGCGCCCTCGACGCAGGCCACAATCGCGGATTGCAGGATATGCGCCTTGCCGCGCAGGCGTCTCAGAACGTCGCGGGCGGCGTCACGCGTATCGACTTTGTCGAACCCGACCCCGTCGAGATCGAGCATCTGATCACAGCCAAGAACAACGCCGGCGTGCGAGATCGAAACCTTCAAAGCCTTGGTCTCCGCCAGCAGATCAGCCTGTTTGGCGACGGTTGCGCCCTCAGCACGAAGCGCACCCTTGAGCGCGTCCTCGTCAACGCCGGAGCCGATCTGTTCGAACTGCAGGCCTGCGGCTGTCAGCACCGCTGCGCGCGACCTGCTCTTTGATGCAAGGATGAGGTGGTGGCTTCTGTCGTCACGATGGCGCGTCATGTTCAGCGCCCGTGTTCCTGGATGATATTGAGGATGGCGGCGGCCGTTTCTTCGACTGAGCGACGGCTGACGTCGATGGTTGGCCACTTCATGCGCGCGAAGAGACGGTTCGCTTCGGTCACTTCCTGGCGCACCGTTTCTTCGTCGGCATAGGAAGTGCTGGCGGTCTCGTTCAGCGACAATAGGCGGTGGCGGCGGATCTGCACCAACCGGTCAGGCGAAATCTTCAACCCCACGATAAGCGGCGCATCGGGACCTGTGAGTACATCCGGCACCTCGACGCCCGGCACCAGCGGCACGTTCGCCGCCTTGACCCCGCGATTGCCCAGATAAACACAGGTCGGCGTCTTCGACGTTCGCGAAACGCCGACAAGAACCACGTCCGCTTCACGCAGATGATCGGTGTGCTGGCCGTCATCGTGCTGGAGCGCAAAGTTGATCGTCTCGATCCGCGCGAAGTATTCAGCATCCAGGTGATACTGGCCTGCGACCTTGTGAGCGGACGCAAGGCCCAGATAGCGCGACAGCATGTTCACCGCGGCGTCGATGACCGGCAGCGTTGGCGAGCCGAGCTCGCGGCAGCGCTCTTCAAGCTTCGCCCGCAGACCTTCGTCCGCAACAGTATAGAGAACGACGCCCGGGGCGTTTTCGATTTCCTTCAGCACGCGCTCGAGCTGCTTGGGCGAGCGCACCAGATAGTAATTGTGTTCGAGCGGGGCGATTCCGTCGAACTGGGCGCAGGCCGCACGCATGACTGCATTGAGCGTTTCGCCGGTCGAATCCGAGACCAGATGCACGTTGAAATAGGTCTCGAGCGTCATTCCTGGGCTTTGCTCAGTCCGTCCGATCCGGCCGTCCGGGTTTTAAACTTACTTCTCCCATAGCGCTGGGAGTGGATTGTGGACAAGCTCGGGCCTCCAAACTCCGCACGACTCGCTAACACGACGAGTCACAGGTGGAGAGCCTGAAGAAGACTCATGAATTTGGCGCCCATGAGTCAGGGCTCAGGGACTCGACTCTCGTTAAGACGTTGTTAACGAAGGTCTTAACGAAGGGTTAGCCTGCCTCACCCTGTCGGAACGTAGCGAGATTCTCGGTGAGCGGTTGTGTGTATGGCTTGGGGAGAGCGCGTTGCACGCAGTTATGAACCGACTAAACACCATCAAAGAATCTAAGATTCAGATTCAAGACAAGAAGACTCTTCTTCTTCCTCCACCGGGTGATGCTTGATCGATAGAAGATTGCTTAGAGTGCTCAACGGAGAACGGGTGGATCCCGTTCCCGTATGGATGATGCGTCAAGCGGGACGTCACCTGCCCGAGTATCGCGAGGTGAGAGCGCGCGCGCGTGACTTCCTCGATTTCTGCTACTCCCCCTCCCTCGCAGCCGAGGCGACGCTGCAACCCGTGCGGCGCTATGGAATGGATGGAGCGATCCTGTTTGCGGACATCCTGCTGGTGCTCGACGCTATGGGGCGAAATGTTCGCTTCGTTGAAGGTGAAGGTCCGCGTGTCGATCCCGCGACGAACGCGTCGGAGCTTTCGCAGGTTCCAATGGAGAAGATTCTCGCGCGCCTGGCGCCTGTGGGCGAAACGGTCGAGCGGGTGCGCTCGAGCCTCGATAATTCCACGACGCTGATCGGCTTTGCCGGATCGCCATGGACGGTAGCCGTCTATGCGATCGAAGGACGCGGGGGCACCGACAAGGCGGACGCGCGCAAGTTTGGCTATCAGAATCCAGGCGAACTTGATGGCATGCTTGAGCAGCTGGTCGAAGCCAGCGCGCATTATCTTTTGATGCAGGCAAAGGCAGGCGCCGATGCACTGATGCTGTTCGAAAGCTGGGCCGAGGGCTTGCCGGAAGATGCTTTCGAGCGCTGGGTGCTCGGGCCGACCGCAAAACTCGTACAACGCATGCGCTCACTTGGCGTTAAACAGCCGATCATCGGGTTTCCACGCGGCGCTGGCAGCCTTGTTTTGGATTATGCGGAGCGGACGGGCGTGAATGCGGTGGGACTGGATTCGGCCGTTCCGTTAAAGCGCATCGCCGCATCGCTGCCGAAGGGAATGCCCGTGCAGGGAAATCTCGATCCGATGCGCCTTGTCGCCGGCGGACCGGAGATGGACGCGCGCGCGAGAGAGATCATCACGGCGCTGAAAGGCCGTCCGCATATCTTCAATCTTGGCCATGGCGTCACGCCTGAAACGCCGATTCCGCATGTAGAATCGGTGCTGCGCACGATCAGGAGCATGGCGTGACGTCTGAAAAGATTGCTGTTGTACTGTTCAACCTCGGCGGGCCTGACGGGCCTGACGACGTGCAGCCCTTCCTGAAAAATCTTTTCAGCGATCCGGCGATCATACGTTCACCGCTGCCGGTGCGGTTCTTTGTCTCGCGCCTGATTTCGAAGACGCGCGCCCCGACTGCCCGCGAGAATTATGCACGCATGGGCGGAGGATCTCCCCTGCTCCCCGAAACGAGGAAGCAAGCGGCCGCGCTCGATGCCGAACTCACCAGGCGCGGGCGTGATGCGAAGAGCTTTATCGCGATGCGCTACTGGAAACCTTACGCCGCCGACGCAGTAAGCGAAGTTCTCGCCTGGGCCGCGACACGGGTTATTCTGCTGCCCCTCTATCCACAGTTCTCCACAACGACCACGGCCTCATCGCTGAAATCCTGGAAGCAAGCAGGCGGACCCGCAGGCGTTGCGATATGCTGCTATCCTGACGCGCCGAAATTCATCGCAGCGCATGCCCGCAAGCTGATCAATGCGTGGGAGGCGTCGGGCAAGCCTGCGAATGTGCGTTGCCTCTTGTCGGCGCACGGCCTTCCCGAGATCGTCGTGAAGTCCGGCGATCCGTATCAGTGGCAAGTTGAGCACACGGCCGCTGCGCTGAAGCCGTTGCTGCCTGCGGACTGGGAAATCGAGATCTGCTATCAGTCGCGCGTCGGTCCACTGAAGTGGATCGGGCCCGCAACTGACGCCTCGATTGAAAAAGCTGCGATCGATCGCAAGTCGATCGTGCTGTCACCGATCGCCTTCGTTTCCGAACACATCGAAACGCTGGTCGAGCTCGACTTCGAGTACAAGCATCTCGCCGAAAAACACGGCGCCAAGCACTACATCCGCGCCCCTGCCCTCGGCGTCGATGAAGGCTTCATCAACACGCTGGCCGATCTGGTGGAGGACGCGCTTGCTGACACGGGCGCGGTGATCCGCTCGTCCTGCGGCGGCCGCATCTGCCCGGCGAATTGGAAGGACTGTCCCAACCGCCGAGCCGCCGCTACCAAGGCGGGCTGAGGAGATGCGCCATGTATGAATGGTTCCGGGCGATCCACATCATAGCAGTCATTGCCTGGATGGCGGGCCTGCTGATCTATCCTCGCCTGCTGGTCTACCGGCTCGAGGCGCAGGGAGACGAACGTTTCGAAGGCGCAATGGACAAGGCGGCCGCCTCAACCCGCAAGATCATCCTCAATCCCACAATGGGCCTCGCCTGGCTCATGGGCCTCGCGCTCATCGGCAATAACTGGCAATTCTATATCACCCAGGGGTGGTTCTGGGGCAAGATCATGCTCGTTCTTGTATTGTCCGGCTTCCATGGCTATCTCATCGGCGTGGGCCGAAAGATCGCCGCTGGCGAGCGCCCTCTCGAGCCCAGAAAGCTCCGGATGCTCAACGAAATCCCGATGGTGATCGCCATTTTCGCGGTGATTCTGGTAGTCGTTCAGCCCTTCGCCTGAGCCTTATTCAACCGTTTTCGCTTGACCCATCAGGCTTTTTAGCTCTAAATCTGACCGTCGGCCGTCCGGTCGGCGTTCCCTTCTCCAAAATCGTCCAGCAGACCGTGCGCCTCGCGCCATCTCCCCGGACAACCACAACTGAAATGTACGAAAACGATGACCGATGACGTGACCGAAGCGCACGAGCGCGTGTTCCTCAACGATCTCAAGAAAAAGACGCCGGCCGAGCTGTTGGCCATGGCGGAGGAGCTTGAGGTCGAAGGCGCCTCGCTTCTGTCGAAGCAGGAATTGATGTTCGGCGTCCTCAAGGAACTGGCCGAACGCGAAGTGGAAATCATCGGCCTTGGCGTGATCGAGGTCCTGCCAGACGGTTTCGGCTTCATGCGCTCGCCGCAATCGAACTACCTGGCTGGGCCTGACGACATTTATGTTTCGCCCCAGCAGATCCGGAAAATGGGCCTTCGCACCGGTGATACGGTTGAAGGAACAATCCGCGGCCCGCGTGATGGCGAGCGTTACTTCGCCCTCGTCCGCGTCTCCACCGTCAACTTTGAGGATCCCGAGCGCGCCCGTCACAAGGTGCCGTTCGACAACCTCACCCCGCTCTATCCGGATGAGCGGCTCCACATGGAGCCCAAAGATCCGACCAAGAAAGACCGTTCAGGCCGCGTGATCGACATCGTCGCCCCGATCGGCAAGGGCCAGAGGGCGTTGATCGTCGCCCCGCCTCGCACCGGCAAGACCGTGCTGCTGCAGAACATCGCGCAGTCGGTCGCTGAAAATCACCCCGAGTGCTACCTGATCGTTCTCCTCATCGACGAACGTCCCGAGGAAGTCACCGACATGCAGCGCTCGGTGAAGGGCGAAGTCATTTCGTCCACCTTCGACGAACCGGCAACGCGCCACGTCGCCGTCGCCGAGATGGTGATCGAGAAGGCCAAGCGCCTCGCAGAGCATGGCCGCGATGTCGTGATCCTGCTCGACTCGATCACGCGTCTTGGCCGCGCCTACAACACCGTTGTCCCCTCTTCCGGCAAAGTCCTCACCGGCGGTGTCGACGCCAACGCGCTCCAGAAGCCCAAGCGCTTCTTCGGCGCCGCACGTAACCTGGAAGAAGGCGGCTCGCTGACCATCATCGCAACCGCGCTGATCGAGACGGGCTCGCGCATGGACGAGGTTATCTTCGAGGAATTCAAGGGCACGGGCAACTCCGAGATCATTCTCGATCGGAAGGTTTCCGACAAGCGCGTCTTCCCGGCGATCGACATCCTCAAGTCCGGCACGCGGAAAGAGGAACTGCTCACCGACGGCAAGGAGCTGCAGAAGATCTACATCCTCCGCCGCATCCTCAACCCGATGGGCGCACAGGACGCGATCGAGTTCCTGCTCGACAAGATCAGGCAGACCAAGACCAATGCAGAATTCTTCCAGGCGATGAACAACTAGAATTTATCCCTGTTTTGAATACAAAACCCCGCCTTCAGCCGAAGGCGGGGTTTTCTTTTTTCTGTCCGCCGTGTCTAGCCGACGAGGGCCTCGACCTGCCGCCGCACGATCCGCGGCCTCGTCTGTTCGCCTGCCTCCCGGGGCTTCGCCGGCGTCCGCTCCATGCCGCTCAAACCCTGTCTGTTCCGCAACTCATCGATCGACCAACCTCGCCTTGTCTGCGTTCCTCTCTCCGTCTGCTCCGCCGCCTCGAACACCGGTTGAAGGTTCATGCTCGCGCTAGTCCTTTCTTCCGCCCACGGAGCAATATTCGGTCAGGCCGGTTTCCAAGAGATCAAGAACAGCAAGCCAGCGAAAATTCTGGCACAGAGAATTTTCAACGCGTCGTAATTCCGATTCAGGAGATGTGAACGCATCACGCTTGGCGGGCGAGATGGATTTCGCTCTTGCTCGATGTGAACTAGGTTCGTCCGCATGACAGTGAGCCGGCATTTCGTCACCGACATCTATCGCGCAAGCCTTGGCGATGCCGAGCTGAACGCCGATCTTTTCGACGCCGCAAAAATGCTTGCCAAGGAGGACAGGGCCGGGCGCGGCTGGTGCAGGCAGAATGGTTATCAGGGCTACACATCGTATTCTTCACTGGACGATCTGCCGCAACGGGTTACGTGTTTCGATCAGCTCGTCCGCCTGATGAAGCCGCATGTCGAGACATTCGCCGGCCAGTTGCAGATGGACCTGCGAGGCAAGCGGCTGAAGCTCGACAATATCTGGGTCAATGTTCTTGACCCGGGCGGATCGCACACCGGCCATATCCATCCGCACTGCGTGCTGTCTGGAACTTACTATGTGCGCGTTCCGGACGGAGCGTCATCGCTGAAGTTTGAGGATCCCCGGCTGCCAATGATGATGGCCGCCCCCGCTCCGCGCGAGGATGCGGACGAGGAACGCCGGCGCTTTGTCTATCTCGCACCGACGGCTGGCGACCTGCTTCTGTGGGAGAGCTGGCTGCGCCATGAGGTGCCGCCCAACCGCGCGGCTTCCTCACGCGTCAGCGTGAGCTTCAACTACAGAGTGTAATTCACGTTCTGCGGAGATGACGGCCCCGCAGCTTTCTTTTCCTGTGAGCGAGGGTCTAGCCTTGGCGCAAGGTCGGGCCCGGTGGTCTTTGGGGACGCCGCAGGGAGAGAAATCATGAAGCTCAGGATTCTGTCAGCGACTGCTATTGCCGGCGCAATCGCTGCGATCGGGCTTTCGGCGACGGCTGCGCCCGGCGCCGAGGCCAAGCTGCAATCGGCTGGCGCTCTGGCGTTTGCGCCAGGCGGCGTGCTCCTGATCGGAGATTCCGTCGGCGGCCAGATTGTCGCCGTTGAGACAGGCGACACGGCCAAGGCCGGCGCGGGCAAGGTCGAGATAGCGGACCTCTCGGGGAAGATCGCCGCCATGCTCGGAACCACCACGGATCAGGTTGCCGTTAACGATGCGATCGTGAACCCGCTTTCGGGCTCGGTCTACATCTCAGTGGCGCGCGGCCTCGGACCTGAGGCCAATCCGGTCATCATGAGAGCCGACCGCTCAGGCAAGCTGACGGAGGTGAAGGTCGATGCGCTGAAGCGGTCTTCGGTGACGCTGTCGGATGCTCCCGCGCCGGACGCCAGGAATGCCCGCGGCCAGTCGATCCGTCAGGAAGCGATCACGGACCTCGGCTTCATCAACGGTCAGGTTCTGGTGGCGGGACTGTCGAACGAGGAGTTCTCCTCCTCGATGCGGACCTTCGCCTATCCGTTCACCGGCGGCGCCAAGGGCGCCTCGATCGAAATGTATCACGGCGCGCACGGCCAGTATGAGACCGCGGCGCCGGTGCGTACCTTCATGACCTACGATGTCGCCGGCAAGCCAAACGTGCTTGCCGCCTATACATGCACGCCGCTGGTTAAGATCCCGCTCGAACAGTTCAAGCCGGGCGCCAAGATCAAGGCGACGACGATTGCCGAGCTCGGCAACCGCAACCGGCCTTTGGACATGATCGCATACAAGAAAGACGGCCGTGACTTCATCCTGATGGCGAACTCGGCGCGCGGCGTGATGAAGCTCGATGCGGCGAAACTTGAAACCTACAGGCACATCGACATGCCGATCGCGGACAAGGCCGGCGTGCCGTATGAAACGATCGCCTCGCTCCAGGGCGTAACCCAGCTCGACAAGGTCGATGAAACCTCGGCCGTTATCGTGGTGGCGGACGCCAACAAGCAGATATCGCTGAAAACGATCGCCCTGCCCTGAGCTGGTCAGGCGGGCATGATTGCACGTTGGCATCTGGGTCGGGCGGCGAGCGGAAAGCTCTCCATCCGGCCTTTCGTTATAGGCGCGATGCTGGCGACGGAGCTTGCTGCATGCGGGGCGCGCGAGCCTTCGCTTATATATGCGGATGGGGTGGTGAGGGCTGAAGGCTGGAGCGGGCCGGCGCCGGCCGATGGCTGGGAAAGCGTGCTGAACGTGCGAGCGGATGACGATCCCGCTGCGCCGGCGATGCTCGGCGAGTACAGCGAGAGTGGCGGGGTCATCACTTTTACGCCGCGCTTCGAGCCTGCGCCAGGACTCGCCTTGCACGCGACGTTTCACGTGAACCAATCCACGATTGAAGCAACCTTCGCTGAGCCCGCCAAAGCCATCGCATCGACGACGACGGTTGCGCATCTTTATCCGTCCACAGACGAATGGCCGGAGAACACGCTCAAGATGTATCTCGAGTTCTCGGCGCCCATGTCGGCGGGCGAAGCGTGGACACATATCAAAGTCGTCGATGATCAAGGGCGCACGATCGTGCAGCCCTTCGTCGAGATCGAGCAGGAGTTGTGGGACGGGTCGGGGACGCGGCTCACCGTGCTGTTCGATCCTGGCCGCATCAAGCGCGGGCTCGTCGACAATCGCGACTCGGGTCCGCCGCTTATTGCCGGACGACCCGTCACCATCGAGGTTGATCCTTCCTGGCGCGATGCGACCGGGGCGCCGCTTGCGGAGAAATTCTCGCGGACGATTCGGGTGACCGACGCGGTGCGCGATGTGGTTCACGTGAAACGCTGGAAGGTCGATGCGCCGCGGGCGGGCGACTCCGATCTCGTCGTCACGTTCGATCGGCCGCTTGATCATGCACTCGCGCGGCGGGCGATTTCGGTGACTAAGAATGGCTCGCTTCTTGGGGGAAAAATTCGAGTCACGGACGAGGAGACAGTGTGGCGTTTCACGCCCGACGTCGGGTGGGCGCCTGGGGATTATTTCATCGCCGTCGATGGCGTGCTCGAGGACTTGGCCGGGAACCGGCCCGGCAAAATGTTCGACGTCGACACCTCCGACCCCGCTCAGTCGACCGAAGCGGCAAGTGTGACGGCGATCCCGTTCACTGTTCCGGGCGCCTGAGTGCTGCCTTTTTCACCCTGAAAAGCCCGACGACACCGGCCCCACCGTTACCCAGCGATTGTTTTGGCCAGGCACTACCGCAGGCGACCTTGCGGGTCTGAACGGTAGCGCCTCAGCTCAGATGCTTGTTGAGGAAGCTCCAGGTCCTCCTGCTGGCCTGCCTGGCGTCTCCGGCGTGGTAGTGCTTGCCAGCCCTGGGCGCGCATCCAGGCTATGGCAGAGGCGATACCTGCAACGCCTTTGTCGACGTTGAAAGCCTTGAAGCAGACGAACGCCTTCCGCCATTCGGCTTCGGTCTTGCCGGTGATGTCGATCCCGGGCTCGATCCGCCAGAACAGATCCGGGCGTACCGCTGCAAGGCCGTCCCCGGCAGGGGGTCGCCAATGTTGCGCAACACCTTGTTGACCCCGAAGATTCCCTGAAGGACCAGGATGGGCGGGCGGACCGCCCGCCCGGCGGCGGCGACATCGGCGGTCCTTTCCCTGTCTGGCCACCGTGTTGCCCGCGGTGCGCCGTTCTGGATTGTTGGCGGCTTGAGTTGTAGTGCTCCGCGAGCCCCGGAGCAGCGTAAGCTTGGGGCGCTATCCGGGGACTCATGGCGACGGCGCGGCGAACCACCGAAACCATCATCGCGCTCGCATCGGGCTCGGGCCGGGCCGGTATTGCGGTCATACGCGTGTCCGGACCGGAGGCTTCGGTCGTACTCCAGCACCTGTCGAAACAGCCGATTCCGGAGCCCCGCGTCGCGGCTATCCGTGAATTGAAGGATGACCAGGGGGGCTTCCTCGATGAGGCCCTGGTTCTGTGGATGCCGGGGCCGCATTCGTACACCGGCGAGGATGTGGTCGAATTCCACGTCCATGGCGGGCCTGCGATTGTCGAGGCTGTGCTCGCCTCTGGGTTGAAATCCGGATCTTGCAGGATTGCCGAGCCGGGCGAGTTTACCCGGCGGGCTTTCGACGCGGGACGGCTCGATCTAACAAAGGCCGAGGCGATTGCGGACCTCATTGATGCGGAGACCGAGGGCCAGCGACGGCAGGCCGGACGACTGTACCAGGGAGAGGCGGCCCGGACATTCGAGGGCTGGCGGGGTCTATTGATGACGGCGATGGCCGCGCTCGAGGCGTCCATCGACTTTCCGGACGAAGCCGATGTGCCCGGCGAGGTTAACCGCCACGCCCTGGAGCCGATCCAAATGCTCGCCGCCGACCTATCGGCAGCGCTGGGCGATGCTGGCCGGCTGAAGTCTGTTCGCGAGGGATTCCGGATCGCCATCCTGGGTCCGCCCAACGCCGGCAAGTCCAGTCTGATGAACCGACTGGCCCGTCGCGAGGCCGCAATTGTTTCCCCGATCGCGGGAACGACGCGGGACGTGGTCGAGGTCCGACTCGTCCTGGCGGGTTATCCCGTCTGGGTTGCGGACACAGCCGGGCTTCGCGAGGCGGGCGACGCCATCGAGGCGGAGGGTATCCGTCGGGCGTTGGCCCGGGCCGAGGAAGCCGATCTCCGGATCTGGGTGTCGGACGCGCAGGAGACCAGTGTTTCACGTGAAACATCCCCGACATCTGCGCGTTCGGGTTTGGGGGAGGTACGGCCCGGGGACCTCACGGTCCTGAACAAGGCCGATCTGATGGGGCGGCTGCCGGTAGAGGCGGGATCAGAGAATGTGTTTGTCGTTTCTGCGCGGACCGGCGCCGGGTTCGAGGGGCTGGAAAGGCGGCTGGCCCAGGTCGTGCGCTTGCGTCTGGACGCTGATGAAGCCCCTCTCGTGACCCGCGCCAGGCATAGGGAGCTGACGGAAGAGGCTTTGGCGGCCGTCGAACGGGCTCTGGAGGGCGCAAGGACCGGTCTTGGGGCCGAGCTCGTTTCCGAAGACCTGCGTCTTGCGGCCCGGGCACTAGGCCGGATAACGGGATCCATCGACGCCGAGGATCTGCTCGACCGGATCTTCTCCCAGTTCTGCATCGGGAAGTGACGGCCCGAGGCCCTGTTTGTCGCCTCCGGATTTAGTTCTGCCCCGGCCAGCTCGCCTGTCAGGAGGCGCCTGGGGTCGATGTTTCACGTGAAACATCGGCCTGGCGCCGGCTCATTTGTCCAGGCCGGCCTGTTCCGGGCGTTTCTGGTTCAGGCGCTAGCTGGGCTGGTCGCCCGGTGAAAAGCCCCTGGGATCACGCATGACAGGACCGTTAGGTTTGGTGAGGGTTTTTGGGGTTGTCTGGATTTGGTGGACTTGCGCTCGGTCTAGAAGCGTCCCGCGGTGCGCCTCCAGCGGGTTTGTGGCTTGCGGAGGTGTTTCACGTGAAACGGGCGCCTCGACCTTTGGGGCCGGTTCCCTTAAATGACGCGCTTCCATCCATAGGCAGCCGCCGTCCATGAGCCGCGACATCCAGGATACGTTCGACGTCATCGTTATTGGTGGCGGGCATGCGGGAGCCGAAGCGGCTGCGGCTGCGGCGCGATTCGGGGCCAGAACTGCGCTTGTCACGCACAAACTTTCGACGATTGGGGAGATGTCGTGCAATCCTGCCATAGGCGGGTTGGGCAAGGGGCATTTGGTCCGGGAAGTCGATGCGCTGGACGGCGTGATGGGTCGGGCTGCAGATCGCGGCGGGATCCAGTTTCGCATGCTCAACCGGTCCAAGGGGCCGGCGGTCCGCGGGCCGAGGACGCAGGCGGACCGGAAACTTTATCGAGAGGCCGTGCAGTCAATCCTTGGCGAATACCCTAACCTCGCCCTCATCGAGGATGGGGTTGAGGACCTGATTGTCGAAGACGGACGGGTGGCTGGCGTTATAGGCGAGTCCGGCCGGGCCTGGAGCGCGGGCGCAGTCGTGGTGACGACGGGGACGTTCCTCAAGGGCCTGATCCATATCGGCGAGAAGCGGATCCCGGCGGGCCGCCTGGGCGAACAACCCGCGATTGGCTTGTCGGACCGGCTATATGGGCTGGGCCTGAAGATGGGGCGGCTCAAGACGGGCACGCCGGCGCGGCTCAATGGCAGGACCATCGACTGGTCGGACCTCGAGATGCAGCAGGCGGATGCAGAGCCAATCCCGTTCTCGTTCCTGAATGATCGCATCACGGCGCCGCAGATTGCGTGCGGGATCACATGGACGTCGGCCGAGGTGCACGCCGTGATCGGCGACAACCTGCACAAGTCGGCAGTGTATTCGGGCGCCATTGCCGGGCGGGGCCCGCGCTATTGCCCGTCGATCGAGGACAAGGTGAAGCGGTTTGCCGACCGCGATAAACATCAGGTCTTCCTCGAGCCCGAGGGGCTGGACGACGACACGATCTATCCGAACGGGATCTCGACCTCGCTTCCTGAAGACGTGCAGGAGGCTTTCATCCGGAAGATCCGCGGGCTGGAGAAGGTCGAGATCAAACGCTTCGGCTATGCGATCGAATATGACTATGTCGATCCGCGCGAGCTGGACCCTACGCTGGGTGTGAAACGGCTGCCCGGCCTTTATCTGGCGGGCCAGATCAATGGCACAACAGGCTATGAAGAGGCTGCAGGACAAGGGTTGGCGGCCGGTCTCAACGCGGCGCGGTTTGCGGCGGGAAGCGATCCCTTCATTCTGGATCGCAGCCGCGCGTATATCGGCGTGATGATCGACGACCTCGTGACGCGGGGCGTTTCTGAACCCTATCGGATGTTTACCTCGCGCGCCGAATACCGACTGACGCTTCGCGCCGACAATGCGGATCAGCGGCTGACCGAAGAGGGCGTGAAAGCCGGGGTCGTTGGTAGTTTCCGTGAAAAAATGTTTCACGTGAAACGGGATTCGATCGACGCGGCTCGGGCAAGAATGGAGTCGCTGACGCTGACGCCGAACGAGGCGCGCGGGCACGGCATCATGATCAATCTGGATGGCAAGCGCCGGAACGGGCTCGAGGTGCTGGCCTATGACGGCGTCAGCTTCGCGAAGCTGCGCAGCGTGTGGCCAGAGCTGGTCAGCGTGACGCCGCAGGTCGCCGAGCAGATGGAGATCGAGGCGGCGTATGCAGGGTATCTCGATCGTCAGGAGGCGGACATCGTCGCCTTCCGGAAGGACGAGGATCTGCGGCTGCCGGCTGATCTAGATTACCGGTCGATTGGCGGGCTGTCGAACGAGGCCAAGGAGAAGCTGTCGACTGTGCGCCCGGCCACGCTGGGCCAGGCGGCGCGGATCGAGGGCATGACGCCGGGCGCGATCACGGCGGTGCTCGGGCATCTGAAGCGGGCGGCGAAGGCCTGCGCGAAGGCGGCTCAGGGGTGAGAGTCCCTGCGCCGACAAATCCCCCCCCATCTCGCGGCCAAGTAACCGCGATCCCGCTCCCCAGGTCCTGCGGACTGGGGGAGGTGGATCGACGCGAAGCGTCTGGGCGGAGGGGGGCGGCTGAAAGGGCGCTGACATGACCTGGCCAGCGACTGACGAGGACGGGTTCGGACCTGGGGACGTGATGCGCCTCACCGGCGTTTCACGTGAAACCTTTCACAAAATTTCTGGCTATCTTGAGCTGCTCGACCAGTGGCGGGAGCGAATCAACCTGATCGGGCCGGGCGAAGGGCGCCATCTCTGGCGGCGTCACGTGCTGGATAGCCTGCAGCTGGCCGAACAAATTTCTTTTGAGGAGAAATCGGTCGCCGACCTTGGATCCGGGGCCGGGTTCCCGGGGCTGATCCTAGCCTGTGCGCTGGCGGAACGACCCGGGGTCAGGGTTACCCTCGTGGAAAAAAGTCCCCGGAAATCGGAGTTTCTCCGGGCCGCCGCCAGGGAGCTGGGCTTGCCAGCCAGCGTGCTGACCCTCCGCATCGAGGATGCGCCGGGCCCCCGGTTCGATGTGGTCACGGCGCGGGCAGTGGCGCCTTTACCCAAACTTCTGAGCTTTGCGGACGCCTGGCTTAAACCTTCCGGTAAGGCCCTGCTGATGAAAGGTAGGGATACGGCCGCCGAACTGGCTGAGGCGCGCGAGGCCTGGACGTTCGACCTGTCCACGCTCGACAGCCTCTCAAGCCCAGAAGGGCGCGTTCTGAAAGTTTCCTCGTTGAGGCCACGGAGAGCCTGATGCGCGTTATCGCGGTCGCCAACCAGAAAGGCGGGGTGGGCAAGACCACCACCGCCATCAATCTCGGCACTGCTCTTGCGGCGGTCGGCCGGCGCGTTCTCGTCATGGATTGCGACGCGCAGGGCAACGCCTCGACCGGGCTCGGCGTTGAGCCGGTTGCGCGGCGGAAGACGTCTTATGACGTGCTGGTCGGCGAGGGAACGCTCAGCGAGGCGATCATAGGGACGAAGGTGCCGAACCTTGATCTCGTGCCGGGCGATGAAAACCTCGCCGGCGTCGAGACGCTGTTGCACGACGACCCGAAAAAGAATTTCAGATTGCGCGAGGCGTTCAAACAGTTCAGCCGGGCCGGCCGCGACTACGACACCGTGCTGATCGACTGCCCGCCTTCACTCTCTACCGTGACGATCAACGCGATGGTCGCTGCGGACGCCGTGCTTGTACCGCTGCAGTGCGAGTTCCTTGCGCTCGAAGGCCTGTCGCAGCTTCTTCGCACCGTTGATCTCGTGCGCTCGGCGCTGAACCCGGATCTCGAAATCCAGGGCGTCGTGCTGACCATGTACGACAAGCGCAACAATCTTTCCGACCAGGTGGCGGGCGAGGTGCGCTCGTTCTTCGGGGCCAAGGTCTACCAGACCGTCATCCCGAGAAACGTGAAGCTGTCGGAAGCGCCTTCGTTCGGCCTGCCAGCAATTCTCTACGACCATAAATGTTCCGGTAGTGAAGCTTACATCATGCTTGCGCAGGAACTCATGCAACGTGAACGCGAGAGGGCTGCGGCGTGAACCAACCGTTGAAACAGGCCAAACTTGGGCGGGGGCTTTCAGCGCTGCTCGGCGACTACAGCGGCGCGCGCAATGTCATCGAGAATCCGGAAGCGACGACCCCCGGCGTCGCTCGGTCCGCGGATGAAATATCTCCAGCGGAGATCGCGATCGACCGCATCGTCCCGAATCCGAAACAGCCACGCCGCACCTTCATCGAGGCCGAGCTGGAAGAGCTGGCCGAGTCGATCCGCGCCAAGGGCGTCATTCAGCCGATCCTCGTGCGTCCCGATCCATCGAACGTTGAGATGTTCGAGATCATCGCAGGCGAGCGCCGCTGGCGCGCTGCGCGCAGGGCCGGGCTAACGGCTATTCCGGCGGTAGTCCGCGACATGGACGATCGCGAAATGCTCGAGATCGCGATCATCGAGAACGTACAACGCTCCGACCTCAACGCGGTCGAAGAAGCGGAAGCCTACAAGTCTCTCATTGACCGGTTTGGCCGTACGCAGGAGTCAGTGGCGCAGCAGGTTGGCAAGAGTCGCGAGCATGTGTCGAACACGCTGCGCCTTCTCAATCTTCCCGAGGATGTGCGCGAGCATGTGCGCGAAGGTCGCCTGACGCCGGGCCATGCGCGCGCGCTGCTCAAAACGTCTGATCCATCGGCGTTCGCCATGACGGTGATCTCCAGGGGTCTTTCGGTGCGCGACGCCGAAGCGCTGTCGAAAGTCGACAGGTCCGGCGGCAAGATCGAGACGAAGTCGTCTTCGACGCCGGCGCTCGATAAGGACGTCGACACCAAGGCGCTCGAGCTCGACCTGCAGCGTTCGCTCGGGCTCGCCGTCGATATCCGCCATGTCAACGGCAAGGGTGGAGAAGTGCGCATTCGCTATGCCCAGCTTGAACAGCTCGACGAGATCTGCCGCCTGCTGTCACGTCCGCGCATCGGGCTGCCGGATTCGAAAAACTGAGATTCTGGGTTGAAGATTCTGAAGCGGCCCGCGTGATGAGCGCGGGCTGTTTTGCCTTTTGGAGTGGACCGAAAGCTGGTTCGTACGCCCTTGTGGCTCGACGGGCGCCAGCTTCGCAGGCTGCTCGCCATGAGGGCTACTCTATCGCCAGCAGTTCAGCCCCGATTGCGAGCATCGCGTCTTCGCGAAGCGATGGAGTGCGCCCATCGAACCACAAGGGCGTCGCGTCTACTTATCTCCCGGCTCGATCCTGAGCAGCACGCTGTCTGCGCCCTCGTCGGTGGTGGCGTAGATGTAGCCGTCGGGACCTTGTTCAACTTCGCGGATGCGCTGGTGAAGATCGAGCAGCAGCATCTCGTTTCGTATGGATTCCCATTTCTCGTTGAACACGATGCGCTGGATATGGCCGGTGCGCGGCGTCTCGCCCATCCGCATGCCGGCCATGAAGAGGTTGTTCTTCCACGCGGGAAATTTGTCGCCGGTATAGAAAACCATGCCGCCGGGGGCGATCGAGGGAACATAGGAGAGGTGAGGCCGGGTGATACCGTCCTTGTACGGAGTATCAGAGATTGGCTTGCCGCCGTAATAGCGCCCGTCGCTGAGGACCGGCCAGCCGTAATTCTGGCCGGGACGCAGGATGTTCACCTCGTCGCCGCCATAGGGAGCGTTCTCGCTCACCCAGATTTCCTTGGTTGCCGGGTTCATCGTCATGCCGAGATTGATGCGATGGCCCAGCGTGAAGACTTCGGGGTTCGCATCCTTGCGGCCTGCGAAGGGATTGTCCTTCGCCGCCGTGCCATCGTCGTTCAGGCGCAGCACCTTGCCGCCAAAATCATCGAGCTTCTGCGCCCGCATCATCGAGACATCTGTGCCGAGAGGGGGGCCGCCGATCGAGGCGTAGAGTTTGCCGTCGGCGCCGAACGTCATGCGGGTGTAGAAGGTGTCGACGTCGTCAGAGACGAAGATGTCCTTGCCGTCGACGATCGCCTTGCCGTCCCACCTGCCGCGATAGATCGCGTTGGATCCCAAGTCGGCGCGCGGCTTGTGATAGGCGAGGTAAACAAGGCCATTGGTCTTGAAGTCGGGGTGCAGGACGACGTCCATGAAGCCGGTGGAGATGCCGAGATTGGCGGCCACTGTTGGCGTGCCGGCTATGGGTTTAGGGTCGAGTTTGCCGTTGCGGATGATACGGAGCGCACCTGCGCGCTCTACGATAAATATCGATCCGTCGGGCAGGAACTCGATAGCGCGGGGGGCTTCGAGGCCGCGCGTGACAATCGTGACCTTGAGATTGCGCTGTTCCCAGGATTCGAAAGTAAAGGGACCGTCGCCGAGTTTCGGCGCGGGCCAGGACCCCGGGCGGGCGACGGTGGAAGAGTCGCGCGGGTCGCGGGCGCTGCGGACGGGATAGCTGTAGCCTTCGCGATACTCTTCTTTCGCGGTCATGATCAGCCGCGTGCCGTCTCCGCCCATGTCCGTCGGCGTGGTGATGAACGCGATGACGTGCGCGCGCTGTTCCGGCGTCAGCACCTTCGACTGCAGCGTCATCAGGCCGCCTTCGCTCAGGGCTGCGGTGACCCGCTCGTGCTTGAAAGAATGAAGCGTGGCAAGTTCCGGGGCGGTGTCGTTAGCGCCACTGTGACAGGCGGCGCAATACGTGTCGTAGACCTGCTTCCCGGCGGAGACGGCGGCGGCGTCGATTGGCGCGGCGGCGGCGCTGGGAGGCGCTGCCGATGCTGATGCCGAGGCCTCGACAGCGGGCGGGGCGGTCGAGCTGCACGATGCAAGCGCCAGCGCGAGCGTGGACGCTGCAAGCAGGGCGGACAGTTTCTTCATGGGCGTCCCCGAAGGATAAGGCGATCCATAGAAATCGGAATTACATCCATAGTCACGCTGCAGTGCGATACAATTTGCAGTGCACGGGCTTCAGAGCGTGCGAATTGCGATCCGGTGGATCAGGTTTTTCACGATGGCGTCGGAGGGGGCCCCGGCCTGCTTGCAGCTTTTTTCCGCTTCATAGAGGCGGGTGAAGGCGCGGTGGATCGCCGCAGCGTCCCAGTCGCGCAGGGCGCGGGAGAAAGTGGGCCACTCTTTATCGAAGACGGGCGGGCGCAGGCGCATGCCGGTTCCGGCGCTTGACGCAACGGCGTCCGACACGCGGAGCATGCGGAAGTGCAGTGTGCGCAGGGCGGAGATCGGATTTCCGCCCGCGTCGAGATAGCGGTTGATCGAGAGCGTCGCCTGCGGGGCGTCGCCCATGATGGCGGCGTCGGCGGCGTCGTCTGCGCCGCGCGGCTGTTCGGCGGAGGCGAGCTGGGCGACGTCGGTCGGCGTGACGGCGCGGCCGAGGTCGATGGCGTAGAGCTCCAGCTTTTCGAGTTCGGAGAGGGCGAGGCGGCGGTCGCCGGGCAGGTCGGCAGTGAAAATCGCCAGCGCCTGGGGTTCGATGGCGATGCGGGCGGCGGCGAGGCGTTTGGTGACGAAGTCAGCGACGGCGGCTTCGCCGTCGGCATAGAGCTGCAGCGCGATGGCGCTTTTCGACCCCTCGAAGCCGACCCGGAGTTTGTTGGTCTTGTTGAGTTCGCCTGCCTCGATGATCCAGAAGGCTTCAGGCCTGAGGACGTCCTTGTCGACGTCTGCGAGGATTTCGAGAAGGTATTTCGAGCTGGCGTCCTTGTCGACGCGGACGCGGACGAGGCGTTCGCCGCCCATCAGCGAACGCGCGAGGAGTTCATCGGCCAGCATTTGCGGGTCGCGCTTAAGATCGTCGTCGTGGAGCTTGATGATGTTGAACGGGTCGGGCGAGGGCAGCCAGTGTTGGGCGAGCGTGTCGGCCGAGGTGGAGACCAGGCCGGGGTCGGCGCCGAAGATGAGGGCGATCTTCGTTGCGCCTTGCGGTTTCTCGCAGAAGGCCAGCGCGCGGGGGCCGGCCTGCTTCATTGCCCCGAAGTCGTCGCGGCGGGCCTGTCGGGGGCTGCAGCCTTCGGGCGGCCGGCAGCGATTATCAGCTCGGCGCGGATCGAGCGCGCCAGCAAGCTGGCGAGGCGTTCCTGGGCCGCAGTCTGTGCGGCGAGGTCGGCATAGGCGGCGTTGGCATAGTTGAACGAGGCGCGCTCGATCACCAGGCCGGAAGCGAGCGTGGTTCCGTTGGGCGCCTTCAGCGCCCAGTTGGCGTTGCCGACATAGTCTGAGCGCGATGCGGCCTGGTCGGGCGCGAAGGCGAGGCGCTCGATATTCTGCGTGAGCGAGATTTCAAGATTGCCCGATGCGAAGCCGGGAACTCCCGCGCCGACGGTGCGGGCGAGTTCGGTGCGCAGATAATGGCCCGTGCGGCCGGGGATTTCAGCAACCCTGATCGTGCCGGAATTCTGGAATGCGGGGCCCTGTCCGCCATAGACCGGCGTGAAGTTGCACCCGGCAAGCGCCGCCAGGGCGATGGCGAGGACGCCTATCTTGAAGAAGGAGGCTCTGATCATGACGCGACGATATTCACGATACGGCCGGGGACCACAATCACCTTTCGCACGGTGAGACCCGCCAGGTGCGGCACTACATTTTCATCAGCCTTGGCGGCTGCTTCGACGGTTGCGGCGTCGGCGCTGGCGGGCACGGTGATTTCCGTGCGTTTCTTGCCGTTGATCTGCACAGGCAGGGTGACGGTGTCGGAGACGAGCAGCGCCGGGTCGGGCTTTGGCCATTTCGCTGTCGTGACCATTCCGTCTCCGCCGAGCAGGGCCCAGCACTCCTCGGCCAGGTGAGGCGCGAAGGGAGCGGCGATCTGGGCGAACAGGCGCAGCGCCTCGCGGCGGGCGGTGGCCATGCCGGGAACGATCGAGGTCTCGGCCTTGCGCAGCGCGTTGGCCAGCTCGTTCATGCGGGCGATGCCGACATTAAAGTGGAACTTCTCGATGCCCTGCGTGACATCGCGCACCGTGCGGTGGGCAAGGCGGCGCAGGTCGAGTGGTTCGCGGTTGTCTGCGGGACCGTCATCCGCGGCGGGGGCGGCTTCGACCAGAGTCCAGAGTTTCTGGATCGAACCCCAGGCGCCGCGCACGCCGGCGTCAGTCCATTCGAAGTCACGCTCGGGCGGGCTATCGGAGAGGACGAACCAGCGCGCGACGTCGGCGCCGTAGTCCGCGATGATCTGGATCGGGTCGACGACGTTCTTCTTCGACTTCGACATTTTCTCGACGCCGCCGATGGTGACGGGGGCGCCGGTGGAGATCTCGATCAGCGCGCCATCGCGCTTCTCGATTTCTTCAGGCAGCAACCACACGCCGGAGGCCGCCTTGTACGTCTCGTGCGTGACCATGCCTTGCGTGAAAAGGCCGGCGAAGGGCTCGCCGGTGGGCAGGTCAAGCAGGCCGATGTCGCGCAGGGCGCGGGTGAAGAAGCGGGAATAGAGCAGGTGGAGAACCGCGTGCTCGACGCCGCCAATGTACTGATCGACGGGCAGCCAGTAGCCGGCTTCTTCCTTGTTGATCGGCTGTTTCGCTTTCGGGTCGCAGAAGCGGGCGAAATACCAGGACGAGTCAACGAACGTATCCATCGTGTCGGTTTCGCGCGTCGCCGCGTCGCCGCATTTAGGGCACGCGACATGCTTCCATGTCGGATGACGCGCGAGCGGATTTCCCGGCTCGGAGAAGTCTGCGTTGTCGGGCAGCAGAACAGGCAGGTCGCTGTCCGGCACGGGTACGGTTCCGCACGAAGCACATTTGATGACCGGGATCGGGCAGCCCCAGTAGCGCTGGCGCGAGACGCCCCAGTCACGCAGGCGATATTGCGTGGTCGCTTCACCGGCCTGGCGGTTCAGCAGCGCCTTGATCGCGGCTGTGATCGCCTGTTTCGTGGTGAGGCCGTTGAGGAAGTCGGAATTGTAGATCACGCCTTCGCCGGCATAGGCCTCGCCGCTGACCGAATAGGTTGCGGGATCGGCGCCGGGCGGGAGCACAACGGGCTTGAAGGGCAGGCCGTACTTCTCGGCAAACTCGATGTCGCGCTGGTCGCCGGCGGGCGAACCGAAGATTGCGCCCGAGCCATAGGTCGAGAGCACGAAGTTCGCGGCCCAGACGGGCAACTCCCAGTTGGCGTCGAAGGGATGCTTCACGCGGACGCCAAGATCGATGCCGACCTTTTCGGCCTTCTCGATGTCGGCTTCGGACGTGCCGCGAGCGGCGCAGTCGGCCATGAACTTTGCAACGTCAGGGCGCGCCTTCGCGATTTCCCTGGTCAACGGATGATCGGGCGCCAGCGCGAGGAAGGCGGCGCCGAACAGCGTGTCGGGGCGCGTGGTGAAGACTTCGATGGGATCGATCGCGTGGTTGCGGCCGTGACCGTCCTTCTCGCGTGACAAGGCGGCGGGAGCGTGGGCGATCTCCCACCAGATCTTCGCGCCCTGGCTCTTGCCGATCCAGTTACCCTGCATGGTGCGGACCTTGTCCGGCCAGCGGTCGAGAGTTTCCAGCGCGGCGAGGAGATCATCGCCATAGCGCGTGATGCGGAAGAACCATTGCTCCAACTCGCGCTGTTCGACGACGGCGCCGGAACGCCAGCCGCGCCCATCGACGACCTGTTCGTTGGCGAGCACGGTGTTCTCGACCGGATCCCAGTTCACCTTGGCGCTGCGGCGGTAGACGAGATCGTGCGCCAGCATCTTCAGGAAGATGCGCTGCTGCTGTTCGTAATAGTCAGGCTCGCAGGTAGTGACTTCCTTCGACCAGTCGAAGCTGAGGCCGAGCGGGGCGAACTGGTCCTTCATCGCCTGGATGTTTTCGAGCGTCCATTTGCGCGGCTGCGCCTTCTTCTCGATGGCGGCGTTCTCGGCAGGCAGGCCGAACGCATCCCAGCCCATCGGATGCAGCACGTTGTAGCCGTTGGCGATGCGATAGCGTGCGACGACGTCGCCCATCGCATAGTTGCGGACATGGCCCATGTGCAGGCGGCCCGACGGGTAGGGGAACATCTCGAGGATGTAGGCCTTCGGCATCGCGCCCGCCTCAGCGGCGGACTTCGCACGGAACACACGCGCGCGTTCCCACGCGGCGCGCCACTTCGGCTCGGTTTCCTTCGGATTGTAGCGGGTCGCCATCCAGTCGCTCGTCACTCTTCCTGTCTATCCGCCGGAACTGACATATCCCGGCGTCGAGCGGAAGACGACGCGCGGCTACTCGATGCCGCTAAGTCGGAGCTGGCGGGCTTTCGACAGGATCGCGTTCTCGAGCGCGACGTTGGTTTCCGGATTGACGGCGGCCGGCGTCCACACGCCGTTGGTCAGCGTCTCACGGAACACGGCGGCGGAGACGCCGTCAGCGCGCAGGCGCGTGTCGAGAATGTAGACAGTCGCCTTGAGACGCTCGTCCTTCTTCTCCGGGTTGGCATACCAGTCGGTGATGATGACGCCGCCATAAGGATCCGCCGAGGTGAGCGGCAGGAAGGACAGCGTGGCGAGCGAGGCGCGCCACAGATAGGCGTTGACGCCAAGGGCGCCGTTTTCTTCTGGGCCGATGTCGGCGCTGGACGCCGTGGACGTGTTGGCGGTCGAGGACCCGAAGATCGAGCAGCCGGATACGCCGAAGACGGCGGTAGCAACAACGGCCGCTGCGGCCAGACGGGAAACCATCACGACTAACTCCGTTGCCCGGCGCATTGCGCGCCCCCGGAAGCCCAAGCAGGAGCTTCCTTAGCTTCGAGGCTATCCCGCAGGCAAGGGTATTCAGCCGTTAGCCTAGCCTTGAGGCCGCCTCATATAGATCATGCATTGGACTGAGATTGCGGAGGAATTCTGGCATGCGGCGAGCCATCGCGCTGGCGGCCTTTGGGGCCGGGACCGTCATGGGAGCTGCGACGCCCGCTCTTGCGCAGGCGACCGATGGCGAATGGCAGGCCTATATCGCGGTCACCCTGGCTGGATCTGCTATGGAAGCCGATACACCGCTCGCGCCCGCGGAGCGCCTGCTGGGTTCGGCGGCGCTGGTCGTGACGCGCTCGGACACGTTCGACAACGGGTTGACGCTGGGCTGGCGCGGGGAAGCGCGCCTTGAGCGTGACGCGCCGTCGAGGCCGGCTTTTGCAGGCGTTCTGGGCGCATGTCCGGGCACGGACCCACTGTGCCCCAGAGTGGCGGGCGGAGGGGCCTTTCTGTCTCCGATAGCGCCGGCGACGGGGCTGGCGGCTGGCGGGGCCGCGGCCGGTGAAGATGGATTTGCGACGATCGAGGCCGCGTCGGCGTCTCTGGCGGGGCCATGGGGCGAGGGGGTGCTGGGCCTGGATTCAGGCGTCGCCGCGCGGCTCGATGCGCGGGCGCCGACGGTTCTTACTCGCGTGTCGGCGTTTTCACCGGGACTGGACCCAACCGGGCTTGGCGTCACGCGGGCCCGTAATGATGTGACCGGGTCGTCCTTCAAGGCCGCTTATATGAGCCCGCGCTGGGTCGGTTTCCGAGCCGGCGTGAGCTTTGCGCCCAAGGCTGGTCAGCGCTCGGCCGACTTCGATCCGGATTTTGAAGGGCCCGGGCTGGGCAAGGCGGAGCTGGAAAACGTGTGGGAGGGCGCGCTCTCCTTCGCGCGCCAGTTTGCCGAGCAGGACCTGCGCATCCGGGCTGCCGTGACTTACAGCCATGCCGATTCGGGGTCGGGCGTGACGGAGTTCACGGCGTATGAGGCGTGGGGGGCGGGACTTGAGCTCGAGCACGACGGTTGGATCGGCGGAGTTCGGTGGCTTTCCAGCAACAATGCCTGGAAATCCAACAAGGCAGACTATGAGGCCTGGGAGGCCGGCCTAACTCGCCAGATAGGCGAGTGGCGGGTTGGAATCGAAGGCGGTTGGGCCAAAGACAGCCTTACGGGCATTGAAGGCGCATCCTGGCTGGCTGGGGCCAGCTACAAGATTAACGAGAAGCTGGATGTAGGAATCGCCTGGAGTGCAGCAGACGCCGATCTGCCTGCGCTCCCGGGTCCCGGCGCCAGTCACACAAATGCCAGTAATTATGGGCTAGTCATTGAGCTCACTGTGCGGAATTAGTGACACTACACGGACAAATCTCTTCTTGTAGTGCGGACTTAACTCTCGTTAACTTTTGCGACGCGAGTCGCGCGTAGTATCTCAGGCTGGAGGGCAGGACATGCGTATTACCGCACATCTTTTTTGTCTCGCCGCCTCCCTGGTCGCTGCGCCGGCTTTTGCGCAGGTCGGGAAGGATAGCGGACGTGTGTCCGCTGCTCCGCAAACCCTGTCGCAAACGCCCAAGCGGGGCATTGCGTCGATCGAAGCGCCGTCTGCACCACTCTATCTGGGCCTTGGGCTCAGCAAGGGTGGAACCGAACGCACCATGCTGCCGGTTGCGCCGATCCAGAAGGACGAGCTGGCGCTCACCTGGCAGCCCGCCAGCAAATGGGGCCTCTCGCTCGACCTGACCAGCCGCGCGCAGAACGATGTCTTGCCGCGTGAAGAGGTGACGGCGGGTGTCACCTATCAGGTCACGCCACGCTTCCGCTTCGGCGGCGGCGTCACCGTGGCCGGCGACTCCGTAGCGGAAACACTCGCGAACCCGGCCTTGAGCTTCGCCAACAAGAAGGACGGGGCCGAGGCCTCGGTCCGCATACAGTCGGCTTTCTCGTTCTAATCGGACGGCCATCCTGACAACACTGCTTCGATCGCTGCGTATCCGGCCGAATGCGGCATTGCGCGCGCGGCGTTGCGTTCGTTGACGCCGCCGAGGGCGTAGACGGTGAGAGGGGCGGTGCGGGCGATCTGCCGGAAACGCAGGGCCCCCAAAGCTTTTCCGGCGGAGGGGCTATGGCTGGGGAAGACTGGCGACAGGAACACGGCGTCGACGCCGAATGCATGCGCGCACGCCAGGGCGGCGCGGGAATGGGCTGACGCGGTTTCGATGCTGTGGGGACGGCGCCCGCGGACGCCCCGCAGGCGGGCTTCGGGCCAGTGGACGCCGTCTGCGCGGATGTAGGCGGCCAGGGCCGGGTCGGCGGAGACTAGCAGGACGAGACCGCGCTGACGGCAGATGCGGGACAGGCCTGCGCCAACGAGCAGGCGGTCCTTCGCGCCGAAATGGCGATAGATGACGCCCCAGCCACGCGGCAGGCGCCGGGCGATGGCGACGGGATCGCTGACGCGGGCGGGCTCGGTCAGAAACCAGACGCGGGGCAGTCTGCGCCCGTTGCGCGCGTGCGCGGGCTTTGCGAGGCGTGCGGCCGCGAGGAGCTTGCGACGGATCGCAGCTTGGGGTTGAGCCAATTGCGAGTAAGAGAGTCCCATGGACGAAACCATTCTTCAGGAAATCGCTTTGGCGCGCGCAGACGTTCTTGCGCGCATCGCCGCCGCCGCCAAGGGGGCAGGGCGGGATGCGGGGTCGGTGCAGCTGGTTGCGGTGTCGAAAGTGCAGCCGGAGGAGCGCATCGAGGCGATGCTTGCGGCTGGACAGCGCATCTATGGCGAGAACCGCGTGCAGGAGGCGATGACGCGCTGGCAGCCGCGCCGCGAAGCTGGGCTCGATCTCGAATTGCGGCTGATCGGGCCGCTGCAGTCGAACAAGGCGAAGGATGCGGTGGCGCTGTTCGACGTGATCGAAACACTCGACCGCGAGAAGCTGGCGGCGGCGATGGCGGATGCGAGCGCCAAGTCGGGCAGGGCGCCAAGGATCTATGTGCAGGTCAACACGGGCGAGGAAGAGCAGAAGGCGGGCGTGGCGGCAATGGAGGCAGATGCGTTTATTGCCTCGGCGCGGCGCGACTATGGCTTCGCGATCGAGGGCCTGATGTGCATTCCGCCGGCGGACGAACCTGCGGGGCCGCACTTCGCGCTGCTGGCCAAGATCGCTGCACGCAACGGGATTGCGAAACTGTCGATGGGCATGAGCGCGGACTATGAGACGGCGGTGATGTTCGGCGCCACGAGCGTGCGAGTTGGATCGGCGCTGTTCGGCGCACGCGATTAGGGGCGGCGCGACAGGCTCCAGGCGAGCATGGTCTGCGCGGCAGCGTAAGTGAGCCACACGCTGCCGATGGGGACTGGCTGTCCGGCGAACATGGAGATGGCGATCAGCGTGTCGGAGAGCATGAAGATTGCGGCGCCGAGCTTCGCCAGCAGCGGCGCCTTCGACAGGATGGCGGTGACCACCATGATCGAGATGATGATCTGATAGACCGTGGCGGGAATGGCGAGCCCGGTCTCCGCCTGTCCTGGCGCGAACCACAGACCGAGTGCGATCGAGAGGACGAGAACGAGCGCCACGACGGGCCATGCGTTCTCGTCGAGACCATCACGGCGGATGACGCCGGCGAAGACGGCGGCGTAGAATAGGTGGGCGAGGCCGAAGGCGGCCACGCCGTAGACGAACAATCCGCCTAGCTCGAGCAGCACATCACCCGCAGCGGACAGCAGCAGGCCGCCCGCAAGGAACGCGGCGCGTTGGCTCAGGGCATAGAGGCCGAGCACAACAACGCCGGAGCATTTCCACGCGGGGCCCCAGGGTTGGGGGAGCTCGATCCAATCGTTCGCAAGATGCGACAGCGCGAGAATAGCGCCCGCCACGAAGAGCATGGTCGTGTTGTTTGCGCGCTCGGAGGGGAGGGTCATGCGCGTTGGTAGCTGGCCGCCGCCCAGCTGTCGATTTTCGCGTCACGCCAGCGCCCCCGTGTGAACGCTCGGGGAAGCCAAGGCGCGTCATTCCCGCCGAGGCCCGAAGGCGCGGCGCGGGAACCCGGGAGCTTGATTCACCGGGCTTGTCACCCCTGGGTTATGGTTCACGCGCCAGGGCGCACGTCCGGAATGGCGCAACAGAGGTTTCGGGCGCATGAGACGAACGGTTGCAGTCTCGCGCTATCTCACGATCGCCAGCGCATCGCCCGGCTGTGCATCCGCGAGCAGCGCGAGCAGGTCGTCCCGCGCACAGGCCACGCAGCCTTCCGTCGGCGAATAATCAGGCCGCGCGACATGCAGGAAGATGGCGCTGCCTTTGCCGGTGATCACGGGGTCGTCATTGTAGCCGAGTTCGACGATCAGGTCGTAGATAGGGTCCTCGCGCCAGAGTTTCTCGTGGCTGGCCGCATAGGGCAGGACGATGGGGCGGTTGTAGAGCGGGTCCGCTGGGTCATCGCACCAGCCCGCTTTTGGGATAAGCTCAACCGCGGGCAGGCGCGTTGCGGGCGCAGCAAGCCTGTCGGAACGCCAGAAGACCTGCCTTATTGGCCAGACACCCAGCGGGCTTGCGCCATCGCCCTCGCGCTTCGAATCGGCAGGTGTAACCCCGTTTTTACCGAGCGCGCAGCGCACTTCGCGGTCCCGCCATCGCAGCAGACCAGCAGAAGTCGCCTCAAATGCTGCAATTCGCATGGCGTTATCCGCTTCGTGATGGCTTCCTTGCTTGGCCCATACTCCCTAGACTTGCTAAGCCCTGCACGGAAGATGCGGGTCCGGGAGACGACGCCGACATGACCACCCCCAAGACGATCCTGCTGGTCGACGACGATCAGGAGCTGCGTGACGCCCTCGCCGAACAGTTCGAGCTGCATGAGGGCTTCCGGATGGAGCACGCGTCTTCCGCAGGGGAGGGCATCAAGAAAGCGGAAGAACAGCGCGCCGACCTGATCATTCTCGATGTCGAGCTGCCAGACATGGACGGGCGCGATGCCTGCCGCCTGATGCGCAAGCATGGCATCGCCGCGCCGATCGTGATGCTCACCGGCCAGACGACGGATGCAGATGCGATCCTCGGACTGGATTCAGGGGCCAACGACTACGTCACCAAGCCGTTCAGGTTCTCGGTGCTGCTCGCCCGCGTGCGCGCGCACCTGCGCACGTTTGAGCAGAGCGAGGATGCGATCTTCCGGCTCGGACCCTACGAATTCCGTCCGGCGGGCAAAGTCCTGATCGACGAGAACGAGCGGAAGATCCGTCTCACCGAGAAGGAGACGAATATCCTGAAGTATCTCTACCGTGCGGGCGGAAATCCGGTGGGGCGCGAGGAGCTGCTCTCGGAAGTGTGGGGCTACAACGCCAACGTCACCACGCACACGCTGGAGACGCACATCTATCGCCTGCGCCAGAAGATCGAGCCCGACCCCGCGAACGCGCGCCTGCTGCTGACGGAAAGCGGCGGGTATCGGCTGCAGGCGTGAGCCGGGACCACCGGGCGCCTACCCGGCAATCGCTGCGAAGCAGAGCTAGCTCAGCAGCACCAGAGGTCGCGCCGCTGTGCGTCGCGCAGCCGGGCGGGCGCGCGGCGTTCCCGGATCAGGCGCGCCCTTCGACGTACTGGATGCTTGGGCCGCCGGCATGGATGGCGCCGGCTTTTCCGGCGCCGTCGATTTCGTAGACGATGCCGCGGGCGGCTTCGTCTTCCACATAGGGTTCGGTGCGCAGGCCGCCTTGCCACGAGGTGACGTATTCAGCGGGCTTGTCCTGATACTTGTGCGGCGTCGCTTTCGCTTCGGCGCCGTAGGCAGCCTTGATCGCGGCGGCGGCATCGCCAATGCCGAAGCCCTTGTCGGTCTTGATGTCTGACAGTTCGACGAGCGAGATGCGCGTCAGCTTGCCCGCCTGGATCATCACGAGCAGTCCACGGGGCGCCCGCTCGGGACGGAATTCGTCACAGCTTTCCGGATCGGTTTTGCCGACGGCGCGCTTCATAAGGGCTCCTGCGACGGCACGCTTCGCCATATAGGCTTGCAGCGCGGGGCGGCGACTAGCTGGCCGCAGTTACAGTGACCGTCACCGGAACGTGGTCGCTGGGTTTTTCGCCGCCGCGTTCTTCCGGGTGGATCTTGTAGCTGTCGATGTCGACCAGGGGCGTTGCGCGCTTGTCGGCCCACCAGTGATCGAGGCGGCGGCCGCGGTCGGAGAGTTTCCAGTCGGCGGCGCGGTAACTCCACCAGGTGTAGAGTTTTTCATCCGGCTTGTGCTTCGCGCGGGCGATATCGGTGAGCTTGCCTTCGGCGAGCACGCGCTTGAGGCTGTCAGTCTCGACGGGCGTGTGGCTCACGACGTTGAGCAACTGGCGGTGTGACCAGACATCGTTCTCTTCCGGCGCGATGTTGATGTCGCCAGCGACCAGCAGGGGCAGGGCGGAGCGCTTCGCGGCGCGGACGGCGTAGAAGCTGCGCATACGTTCGACGAAATCGAGCTTGTGGGCGAACTTCTCGTTGAGTTCGGGGTCGGGAATGTCTGCGCCGGCCGGCACGTAGAGGTTCTGCACCTCAAAGCCCGCGACTTCCACCGAGGCGCAGCGGGCGTGGCCGTGGCGGCAGAGGCCGGGCGTCTCGAGCGGCTTGATCGGCAGCTTCGACACGATGGCGACGCCATGCATGCCCTTCTGGCCGGAAAGATGGATGTGCTTGTAGCCCGCCGCCTCGAAGGCCTTCCGGGGGAACTGGTCGTCCAGGCACTTGATCTCCTGCAGGCACAGGATTTCGGGCTTCTCCCGCTTTAGGAAGGCGATGACGCGATCAATGCGGAGACGAACCGAATTGATGTTCCAGGTCGCCAGGGAGAGGCGGTTCATGTCGTGGGGAAAACCGTGGGTTCGGGGGCTTCAGTCTCAATCAGACAATCGGGTGCGCCGCCCCTCAAATCAAGGAAAAGCGCATCTCTGAGCCGATTTTGATTCGGAAACCGCCAAAGCCCCGCAGGGAGCCGCCATTGCAGGGCGCTGTCACATCAAACGCGCCCGGCCGCGGGGACAGCCAGGCGCGCTTTGCGCCCCGGGGGCGCGATGGGCCGGGGGATAGCTCCGGCATTCGAACTCCGCTGCAAGCGCCTGCGGGGGGGGAGTCACAGGCGCGAACGGCTCCGACCCACGTGACAATTAGGCCACGGAGCCCAAGTTTTGTCACCTCAAACATGGTTAAAAAACCTCACTTGGCTAATCGCGCGGCATCACGGTCAGGAGAGCAGGGCTTCATAGTCGGGGCTGCCCTTAGACGGCGACATGACGTGAGGTCAGCGGCGCTCGTCGCGAGAGTCGCTCGGATCCTTCACGACGAAGAGTGACGGTTTAAGCGAGACGTTCTTCTTCATGTCGGCCAGTTGCACGCGGGTTTCCGCGCCTGAGCCGTCGATCTGGCGCCAGCCGAGAAGTTCGAAGTCCGTCTGCCGGAATTGCAGCACCATCTTGCCTTCCGCCTCCCCGGTCTTGTCGACCAGAGTGACGAAGTAGGACCCGTTGGTTGTTTCGACGTCAGCGACACTGCCGTCCTTCTTCAGGTCGATGTTCGAACGCAGGAAGAGATGCAGAGGCGTCGAGGCGAGCGGGATGGCGTCATATGCCTGACGCTTGGGCTCCTCGATCGAGACGGTGGTGCCGTCCGACACAATGAAAATGGGCTCCGGCGAGGTGTATTCGAAGCGAACCTTGCCGGGACGGTTGATGTAGAAAGCGCCGGACGAGGGCGAGCCGGCAGGGTCAACCTGCGTGAAGCGGCCTTGCACGGTTCTGGTATCGGTCATGGCCTTGGCGACGCGATCGATGATCGTGTTGCGGTCCATCGCGCCGGGTGCCTGGATCCTGACGAGCTCGGATGTTCCCGGCTGCGCGACGGCGGGCGCCGGCTTTGTGACGGGCCGGGCCACAGGCGGCGTGAACTTCACATCGACCGGTTTCGCGGCGGGTGCAGACGTTACGGGCGGGGCGACAAGCGCCGGGCCAACCGCAACGGGCGCGGCCAGCGCCTGTGGGCTGACGGAGAGGGCGAGGGGGAAGAGTACAGATAGAATGCTCATGCTGGGCAACCTCGTCTTCGGGGCTGGCGAAAACAAGACGTAGCCAAGGTTTTTTCGCCCTGTTTTCATGAACATCGGTTCAGTACTAAATGATTTGTCTGCGGTCATGGTGGAAGCTAACGCGATGGGGCCGAAACAGTTTCATGAGCTGGTGATGGCGTTTCGGGCGACGGAATACGCCACATCCAATGGTCATCCCGCCTACAAGGCGTTTGGAAAGTTCCTCGCGCGTCTGCCCGCTGAGGATGAGAGCGTCGTGCTGGGATGCGTGCCGCTGGATGAGCGCGAGATGGTGTGTGAGGCGGATCCCGAGACATTTCACTTCACCAATCACTACCGGAACTAGCCTTATGTCCTTGCACGACTGAAGCGACTCGATGCGAAGACGCTGCGCGGCTATCTCACGCGGCAGCGGCGCCATAATGCGCCCAAGAAGTGGCTGAAGGCTTGGGAGGAGGGGGCGCCGCTTCCGCCTGCCGTGAAGAAGGCGGCGAAGCCGGGACATCGAAGCGGGACGAGGAAACTGAAATGAGAATACTGCTTATACTGCTGCTTGTAGGCGCGCTTGCCGTCGGAGGGTTCCTGACGCGGCCGGGCGAAGACGCGCAAAAGAAAAATGCGGACGCCGAGTTCGCCAAGGCGAGCGGAAGCGACGGCATCGGCGCGCTGATCGACAGCGTCGTTGGCGGCATCACACGAGAAGCCAAGTTCGAGGACATGCTGGTCGCAACCAGATACACGGTGAGTTCTGGCGGATCGGTCGCGCTGGACTGCCTTGGCGCCTATGCGCAGTTTTTCTGCTCGAAGCCGGAAGGGGAATAAGGCTACAGTTGCAAGGGCGGGGGCACAACGGAGACTGCGATGCGGGGGTTCCTGTTTCTCCTGAGCCTGCTGGCTGCCGCCGCCGCGGGTGGATATTTCACCAAGCCCAGCGATGGTATGCATCGCGGCGTCGCCACCATGCTGATGCAACAGGGCAAGGTTCCGCGGCCTGATGCGGCGACGGGCAGATACGAGTTCAGCGATTTTCATGTCGCCACACTGTCGCGAATGAGCTCAGGCGGCGCAGATGTGCTGCAATGCTGGGGCGCCTTCACACGTTTCCTGTGCATCGGACCCGCCGCCGCGGCGCAGGCGCCCGGGCCATGATCCAGGCGCTATCTCGCGGTCGTGGGGATCATGCTGGCTGTGTTGCCTGGCCTTGCGGTCTTGCTCAAGACGCCGCTCGAAAGGATGCGTGACAGCCTGGCGGCGGGTCTGGCGAATTACGGGCGCGAGCATGGCGCTGAAGGCGGACGCCTGGCAGTAAGCCGAAATGGAATCGCACGACAGGTTTGTCGCGGTGTAGCATGTCGCTGACGGACTATCTGATAGTCGAAGCCGGCCGCTTGCAGGAGGGCCCCACGGTCGAGGAACTTCGCATCCGCATCGCCTCGCGAAAGCCGGCGCCTTTGCCGGAATCGCCAACGAAGGCCCTGCGGGCGGAACGAGACCGCCGTTGATCGTCCTCGATGCGTCCGCCGCGCTGGAGTTCGCCGATCGGCGCCAAGGGCGATGCGCGTATCTTTCAGCCGGTGGAAACGCTTCATGCGCCGCATCTCGTCGATATCGAGGTGATCCAAGTTATTCGCCGAATGGCTGGGGGAGGACCCTCAACCGCGTTTTGCGAAGCGGCGCTGCAGGACGGGCTGGATACGCCCGTCCAGCGCTATCCGCATGAGCCCCTGCTGAACCAGGTCGGGGAGCTTCGGGCGAACTTCTGCGGCTATGCCGCCGCCTATATCGCCCTGGCCGAGCAACTGAACGCCCCGCTTGTCAGGCATGACCGCAAGATGGCGCCCGGCGGACACAGGGCTCGCGTCGAAATCGTCTGAGCGCTTACAAACAACGAAAAAGGCCGGCTCGCGAGAGCCGGCCTTTCTCTTGCTGTCCGGGGCGCGGCTGCACGCGCCGACCGGGCAGGGCAGTTCTAGGCGGTCTTAAGATTGACGGCCGACATCTTGCCCGAGCGCTTGTCAGCTTGCTCTTCGAACGAGATCTTCTGACCGTCCACGAGGCCGCGGAGGCCGGCGGCTTCCACCGCGCTGATGTGAACGAACACGTCTTTCGAGCCGTTATCCGGCTGGATGAAGCCGTAACCCTTGGTGGTGTTGAACCACTTCACTGTTCCGGTAGCCATGGTGAGTCTTCCTTGCGTATGTGACGACGCCCGCGCGAACGCGATCCGCCTGGTTGCATCAAGTGTAGGTGGATGTCGTCAGCGTGCGCAGGGTAGCGCGGCCAAGTCGTCGGCCGAAACTCGATCAGCAGCTTATAGCGCATATTGCGGCCCATGGCAAAGAGCCGCTCAGCCAGAGAAACAGCCCAAAAACACTACGATCGGGACGCTTTCGCTTGATTAAGCGCTTCACGAAGCGCATCTCATCAGATGTCGTTCTTTGATGAGCGCCGGCATTTGCCGCGCGGGGACGCCAGCGGCGCGCATCGGACGGCAAGGCCGGACGCGACGCCGACAGGAGATCCCGATGAGCTTGGAAGCGCGCATTCCCGAAATGTCGGAAAAGGAGCTGGAGAATCTCCAGGCCAACGCCGAACGCATCGCGAAGGGCGGCGCGTCGAAACAGCAGGCTGAAGCCGAGCGGCTGCTGCCGATCATTGCCGAGGCGATAGTGGCGCGGAAGGCGGCGCGCAGTGTCGAGATGGCCGAGAAGAAAGTGACGCGCCAGAAGGAAATGGCCGCCACGCGCGCGCGCAAAGCCGCCTCCAAGAAGGCCGAAGCCGATGCCGCTGCCGAAGCCGACTAGAAATCGCTGGCGCAAGGCCAAATGAAAAGGCCGGCTCACGGAGCCGGCCTTTTGTTATTTCGGGAGCGTGAGGCGATCAGGCGGCCTCTTCGCTGCCGCCTCCGCCGCTACGGCCATCGCGTGGAATGATCTGGCGTTTGCCCGCGTGGTCGGCCGCCGAGATTATGCCCTCGCGCTCCATGCGCTCGATCATGCTGGCTGCGCGGTTGTAGCCGATGCGCAGTACGCGCTGGACGTAGGACGTGGTCGGACGCTTGTCGCGCACCACGGCGGCCACGGCCTCGCGATACATGTCTTCTTCCGGATCGCCCGAGGACGAGCCGAAGGCGTTGTCGGCGACAGAGGCTTCTTCTTCCATTTCGTCGGTGATGCCTTCGACGTATTGCGGCTGGCCCTGATCCTTGAGCCAGTTTACGACCCGCTCGACTTCCTCGTCCTTCACGAACGGGCCGTGGACGCGGGAGATCTTGCCGCCCGACTGCATCCAGAGAAGGTCGCCCATGCCAAGCAACTGCTCGGCGCCCTGCTCGCCAAGAATGGTGCGCGAGTCGATCTTGGTGGTGACCATGTAGGAGATACGGGTCGGGAAGTTGGCCTTGATCGTGCCGGTGATGACGTCGACCGAGGGGCGCTGCGTGGCGGTGATCAGGTGAATGCCGGCGGCGCGCGCCATCTGCGCGATACGCTGGACGGCGCCTTCGATATCCTTGCCGGCGACGAGCATGAGGTCGGCCATCTCGTCGATGATGACGACGATGTGCGGCATCGGCTCAGGCTTGATGAGCTCGTTCTCCCAGACCGCTTCGCCGGTTTCCTTGTTCCAGCCGGTCTGCACCTGGCGGGTGAGATGTTCGCCTTTCGCTGCGGCGTCTTCGGCTTTCTGGTTGAAGCCCGCGATGTTACGCACGCCCATCTTGGACATGATCTCGTAGCGGCTCTCCATTTCGCGTACGACCCATTTGAGCGCGAGCACGGCCTTCTGCGGATCGGTGACCACCGGCGCGAGCAGGTGAGGGATGCCCTCGTAGATAGACAGTTCGAGCATCTTCGGGTCGATCATGATGAAGCGGCACTTCTCAGGCGGCAGCTTGAACATCAGCGACAGGATCATCGCGTTGATGCCGACCGACTTGCCCGAGCCCGTCGTGCCTGCAATCAGCAGGTGAGGCATCTTGCCGAGATCGCCGATCATAGGTTGGCCTTCAATCGACTCTCCCAATGCAAGCGGGAGCGCCATGCGCGAGCGCGAGAATTCCTGGGCGTTGAGCAGGTCGCGCAGATAGACGGTCTCGCGCGTCGGGTTCGGCAGTTCGATGCCGATGGCGTTGCGGCCCGGGATGACGGCGACGCGCGCGGAGGTCGCGGACATGGCGCGCGCGATGTCTTCGGCGAGCGCGATGACTTTCGAGGAGCGCACGCCAGGCGCTGGCTCGAGTTCGAACAGCGTGACGACGGGGCCAGGACGAACTTCGGTGATACGGCCCTTGACGCCGAACTCGGTCAGCACGCCGCCGAGACGGTCGGCCATTTCGAGCAGGCGTGCTTCATCGACGTCGGACGAGCGCGGCGGCGGCACGTCGAGCAATTCAAGCGGCGGTAAGGCGCTGGAGGCATCGCGCGCGCGGGCGGAGGATTGCTGCGCCGGAGCGGAGGCGGGATTGCGCGCGGGCTGCTGGGGCTTGGTGATGGTCCGTGGCGCGGCGGGCGAAGCTTCGAGGATCGGACGGCTTTCGAGAACACGCGGAACGATCGGCTTGGTGCGGCCATCGGCGCCTTCGGCCTTCTCGACGGCAGTGAAGAAGCCGCGATCGCCCTCCTCAAAGCCGTCTTCCTCTGTGTAGACGATCGGCTCGATGACTTCCTGCGGTTTCTTGCCAAGAAGGCGCATCACGCCGTCTATCAGGCCGCCCGAATGGGCCGGCCGCGAGGGAAGGGCGGGCACGCCCATGATTGGCTTTTCCGGGGCGTATTGGCGCTTCTGGGTAAGGGCGCGCCAAAGCGAGGACGCATCGCTCGCGCCAAGGCCCATCGACATGGCGGCGAACAGGATCGCGCCCAGGCCGGCAAGCGCCGAAGCCCAGACCTGCGGATCCGGGATTTTCAGAGCGGCGAAGGGCGTCGAGACGACGGCCAGCATCAGCTCGCCCGTCACACCGCCAAGGCCAGCCGACATGTTCCATGATTTCGGGATCGGCCATTCGGCCAGGCAGCATCCCGCGAACAGGATCGCAGCCATGCCCCACATCCAGGAAGCAGGGTCCTGCTGCCCGATGCCGAAGGCGCGGCGGACGCCGCCGATCATCAGCGCAAAACCAAGCAGGATCGCCGTCCACCCGAAGCCCTGCATCAGTAAGTCCCCGAACACGGCGCCGACGTGGCCGAACATGTTCTCGGGACCGGCCTCGAGGATGGCGTTTGTGACGTCGTCGCGGGTGCGCGCCACAGCCATGTTGAGCGAGGGATCGGCCGAATTGTAAGACGAGCACGCGCCGCAGATGAAGACGCCCGCCGAAAACGCCGCGAGCCCGCTCAGAAAGCGGGTCAACGCGCTCGAGCCGCGCGCCTCCTCGACGTTAGCGGTATGGGACGCACGCGGATGCGGCATGCCTTCGTCCTCGCTCGTACAAACAGGGTTACTGAAGCAGGACGACACTGCGTGGGCAGGCTTAACGGGCCGCTACCAAACCGGGTTTTCCACAGACCTGCGCACGGAAAATATCGTTACGAATCCGTTGTGAAACAGGCCCAAAAAAAGGTCCCGGACGCCGCTCGGCGTCCGGGACCTATCCCCATGTTCCAGCTTTGCGGTGGTTCACAGGCATAAATTTAGCCGTGTTCCCCAAAGGGCGTACGGGCAGGGACGCAGCTCCAGGGCGCAAGGCGGTTGCTTGCCCTGTTCGGGTGCGGAAGCCTCGGGCGGGCGCCTAAAAATTGTGCAATTGTGGGCGAGTCCAGAAGGACGCAGGGGGGCTTTGCTTGTCCAATAGGCAGCTGGACGCCCCTATCAGGTTCGCATCGTCCGGAGGCGATCACGTCGCTGTGGTGGGTGCGTCCTTTTTAGCGCCGGTTGCCAGTCAACCTCAGGGGAGACAAATGTTGAATAAACTCAGTCGATTGGATCGACTTTCACTGTGGGGGACCGGCCTGAAGGCTGGTTTGGCTGCGATCGCAGCCGGAGTCCTGTTAACGACGCTTTCCTCAGCAACGGCTCAGCCCCCGGCTGCAGCCCCGCCTGCTGCCGAGGCGCCTGCCACGCCGGAAGCCGCCGCGCCTGAGGCGGCCGCACCGGAAGCCGCCGCCCCCGAGGCGGCTGCTCCCGCCGAGCCCGCTGCTGCCGAACCAGCGGCGCCGGCCGCGAAAGTCTATGAGCAGGGCAACCTGACCTGGATGCTGGTTTCGACCATCCTCGTCCTCCTGATGATCATTCCCGGCCTCGCGCTGTTCTATGGCGGCCTCGTCCGCACCAAGAACATGCTGTCGATGCTGATGCAGGTCACGACAGTAACCGTTATCGGCATGATCTCATGGGCGCTGTGGGGTTATTCGCTGGCGTTCACGGACGGCGGCGGCCTCAATAAGTTCATCGGCGGCTTCTCGAAGATGTTCCTCAACGGGACCGTCTATCATCCGACCGACATCTTTGCGGGCGTCGAGACGTTCTCGGTCGGCGTTTACATTCCCGAACTGGTCTTCGTCTGCTTCCAGATGACCTTCGCATGCATCACCGCGGCGCTTGTCCTCGGCGGCGTGGCGGAGCGCCTGAAGTTCTCGGGCGTGGTGATCTTCGCGATCCTCTGGCCGATCCTCTCCTACTATCCGATGGCCCACATGGTCTGGTGGTGGGCTGGCGCGACCTCTGCGGTCGGTCAGACGGCCGAACAGCTCGCGGCTGGCGCGGGTCAGATCTGGGCATGGGGCGGCCTCGACTTCGCGGGCGGCACCGTGGTCCACATCAATGCGGGCATCGCCGCGCTGACGGGGGCCATCATCCTTGGGCCGCGTATAGGCTACAAGCAGTCGCCCATGCCTCCGCACTCGCTTGTGCTGACTTATGTCGGCGCGGGCCTGCTGTGGGTGGGCTGGTTCGGCTTCAACGCCGGCTCCAACCTCGAAGCCAACGGCTACGCTGCGGTCGCCATGGTGAACACGCTTCTGGCCACAGCCGCTGCGGGTCTGTCCTGGGTGATCGTCGAGTGGGCTTTGCGCCGCCGTCCGTCCATGCTGGGCGCGGCGTCGGGCATCGTCGCCGGTCTCGTGGCCGTCACGCCTGCCGCCGGCTTCGCTGGACCGATGGGTGCGATCGTGCTTGGCCTGATCGTGTCGCCGATCTGCGTGATCTTCTGCTCGGCCATCAAGAACGCGCTCAAGTATGACGACAGCCTCGACGCCTTCGGCATCCATTGCATCGGCGGCATCATCGGCGCCATCGGCACGGGCATCCTCGTTGATCCAGCGCTTGGCGGCGCCGGCATCATCGACTGGTCGACCTGCTCGGCGGAAACTGCGACCTGCGGCCTCCTCGAGTACAACATGACCGCGCAGGTTACCGCGCAAGCTATGGGCGTTGGCCTCACCATCGTGTGGTCAGCGATCGCGTCCACGATCGTCTGGTTCATTGTCAAACTCGTCACCGGCGGCCGCGTGTCGCAGGATGTCGAGGAAGAAGGCATCGACATCAACGAACACGGCGAGGCGGCTTACCACCCCTAGCCTGGACTGTTTCCACCCCGCCCAAACCGGCGCTGCCGGCGCGGCGCCAGGGCGGGAGAGGGAAGTGGGGTGGGGGGCGCGGCTCGATTGCCGCGCCCCTTTTTCTTTTGGTCCGCGCGGGTCTATGTCTGCGCCATGGCAAGTGCAGCGAAGATCCATCGCCCTGACGTCGCCGTGGCCGGCGGCGGCCCCGTGGGGCTGACGCTGGCGCTGGCGCTCGCCCGCCGCGGGTATGAGACGGTCGTGGCCGATGCCGGAACGCCGCCGGACAAGGGCGGCGCCGAGCAGGCGAAGGCGGACAGCCGGGCGTTCTTCATCGCCTATGGTTGCTGGCGGATTTTCCGGGCGCTCGGGCTGGAGGAGGCGCTGCTGGCCGGCGCCGAGCCGGTTACGCAGATCGAAGCCGAGGGGCGGATCGGCGGAATCAACTTCATTGCCGAAGACTGTGCCGAACCCGTGCTCGGTTACATGGTGGAGGCGGGGCTGCTGGCGTCGGTGCTGCACGCGGCGGCTGCGGCCGAGGCGCGCGTTACTCTGCTGTCGCGCGCGCGCATCGATCATGTTGCCTTGGGCGATCCCTGCGCCGTGCTTAAACTGACCGGCGCCGAGGTACATGCCCCACTGGTGATCGGGTGCGATGGGGCGCGGTCGATCGTGCGCCGGGCCGCGGGGTTGCGTTTCGAGGGGCACGACTACGACGCGACAGCCATTTCCACGACGGTGAAGCTGAGCAAGCCACACAATGGCGCAGCCCGGCAGGTCTTCCTCCCCAACGGGCCGATGGCGGTGCTGCCGCTGAAGGACGACCGCGCCAACCTGATCTGGACCGAGAAAGCAGCAGTGGCCGGAGCCCTGCTGGCGCTCGACGATCGTGGGTTCGAGCTCGAGCTGGCGAAGAAGGCGGGCGATTTCCTGCCCGATGCAAAGCTGGCCGGCGCCAGGCATTCCTTTCCCGTGGGCCTCTATATCGCCGAGCGTTTCGATGCGCAGCGTGCGGCGCTGGCCGGGGATTCGGCCCATGTGATTCATCCGCTGGGCGGGCAGGGACTCAATCTCGGGCTCAAGGATGTGGCTGCGCTGGTTGACGTGATCGCGACCGCCGGACGCGCCGGCCTCGACATTGGCGCAGCGAGCGCGCTGGAACCGTACACACGCTGGCGCCGGGCGGATGTCGCAGCCACCGCTGCGGCCATGGAGGGTTTCGCGCGGGTGTTTTCTGCGCCTTTGCCAGTTAGGCTGGCGGCCGGACTCGCCCTGTCGGCGGCTGGCTCAGTGCGGGAGGCGCGCAAGCTGTTCGCGAAGGAAGCGGGCGGCGATCTCGGCGAGCTGCCGAGCCTGATGGCGCGATAAGTCGGGACCGCCGGATCAATCCCTCGACAAGCCCAGCTCTTTCAGTCGGCCAAGATAAGCGGCCATCCGCGAGACCTTTTCGGCGCCCAGCTCCCGCAGATAGGCCCAGGTGAACAATCCCGTGTCGTGGCCGTCGTCGAAGCGGATGCGGACGGCGTAGCGGCCGACCGGCTCGGCGCCGATCACGCCCACCTTGCGCTTCTTTACGGGCGGGGGCGGGCGGTCTCCGCCATGGCCTCTGGTCTCGGCGCTGGGGCTTTCGACCCGCAGGAGCTCATAGGGAATCGTGGCTTCGTGGCCGTCATCGAAGCGGATCAAGAGTTCCGCGCGGTCCTTCTGGAAGCGAAGCTCGGAAGGCCAGGCAGGCGCCTTAGCGGCCGCCATTACTTCGGAGCGCCAATGTCGCGCGCTTCGTCGCGAAGCATGACCGGCACGCCGTTGCGAATGGGGAAGGCCAGCCCCGCGGCGCGGCTGACCAGCTCGTTCGCTTCGCGGTCATAGGTGAGCGCAGAGCGCGTCACCGGACATACCAGCACTTCAAGCAATCGGGGATCGACCCCCTGGTCGTTTGCCGCTTCGGCGGTGTTTGATTCTGGAGCAGTCTTCGCTGCAGTGTTCTGAGCTGCACTTTTCATTGCACGTATCCGCCACCCTGACCCGCACGCTCCATCTGTAGCAGAGATATGAGCGCCGCGCACCTGTCCTCGAGCGTGCGCGCCTCAAGGAGCGCCTGCTTTTCCGGATTCGTAAAGGGGCAACCGGCGGAAAGTGAGTTGATAAGCGTGTCCACCGGCGCTTCTTCGACGGCGGTCCAGTCTGCCTGCATGGCGCCGCGCTCGAGATAGGCCTTGAGCGCATCGATCAGGCGGGCGCGGGCGGACTCATCGAGGGCCGGTTGGCGATCGAGGTCGCTGGCGAAGGCGTCCCAGTCTGCGCGGACGATGCGATAGGGCCCGTCATGCTTGATCTCTTCGCGCACGCGGAATCGCGTGATGCCGGTCAGCGCGATGAGATAGCGGCCGTCCTCCGTCTCCTGGAAGCCCGTGATGCGGCCGGCGCAGCCAACCTCGGCCAGGCTGGGGGAATCGGCGCTCGATGGGTTGGCGGGCGAAACGATGCCTACGGGCTGGATCATGCCGATCAGGCGGTGCCCCACGAGCGCTGCATCCACCATGGACAGATAGCGCGGCTCGAAAATGTTGAGCGGCAACACCGCGCGGGGAAAGAGCAACGCTCCCCCCAGCGGGAAGACAGGGATGGCTACGGGTAGTTCGGACGGTTTCCGGTAAACGCGCGGCAAAGCCATAGCCCTCTTACAAAGGCGACCCCACCCGAAGAGTCGCTAACCTAGCATGAAGTGGCGTGAGGGGTGAATGATTCCAGTGGCGCGTCCCGCCGGCTCATACCGGAGGAGCAAAGGCGTGGACCAGCAGCGCTCCCGCAACTGCGAAGTAAACGACCACCGTGCCAACGGCGCCGATGACCCGGCCAAGCGAAAACCCGCTTGAAGAGGCAAGACCTACGGCATGCAACACGCGCGCGACCACAAGCGCCAGCCCTACGGCATGGATGTACCAGACAGGCATGCCGAGCAAGGCGAGGGCGATAATCCCGGCCATGAGCGCGGGCACATCCTCGACCGCGTTGAGCTGTACGCGGGAGACCCGGCTGAACTCCGGCGTGGTCTCGCCCGAGGGGATCTGCAGCTTGCCGCGCCAGAGGCCGACATAGATCTTTAGGCCCAGCATCACCGCGACAAGCAGCCCGACATAAAGGGCGGCCGCCTGCACCGGGCTCATGTTGAAGAAGATGTCCATCCTGTCCTCCCCGTTAGGGGAGGACAGTGGACTACCGAAGGGCCTTTGCGAAGAAGGTAGTTGGCCTCGGGGAGGAAGCTCCATGGAGGGGTAGAGACGCCTCCACAGGGCCATAAGTCGCCGGGCCAGATGACAGCAGCATTTCAGGCACATTATATCATCCGCCGCCCCCTTCGCGCCGTCCGCCAACAGCGCTAGCTCTCGTGCACGGACAGGGACCCGCTGGCGAACCGGGACGGACTTCGCGACCCGACGCGGCCATGACTGTCTGTATACGCCTCCCCGAGGAGCCTGCAGGGCAGGGGAAATCAGGACGTCCTCCCATGACTCGCAGCAACAAAATCGTACTCGCCGCGCTTGCCGCTCTTTCGCTCTCCGCGCCGCTCTCCGCGCTGGCGGCCCCGCCCAAGGCGAAATCGCATTCCGAACGCGCGCACGAACAGTATGCCTCCGGCGCCATCGCCAGCGTGAGCGCGCAAGAGATCAAGCTTTCCGGCGGCGAAACCTTTAAGGTTGCGCCCGGGGTGCGGACGGCAAGCTACAAGGCCGGCGACAAGGTCAGCGTGCGTTACACGATGAAAGACGGCGCCAGGCTGGCCGACCAGGTGATGATCAATAAGAACTAGCCAGGATTGCCAGAGCTCTCCGAAGGATGCCTGCGGGCGGAGCCATCACGGCTTCGCCCGTTTTCTTTGCCGAGCTTGATCGCCGAGAGCTGTCGACCTAGGACAGTTGCATCGGGGAACGCTGCATGGCTGTAGACGCGGCATCGGGCGACAGGCTCCTCAGATCCATCGCAGCGGCGAAGCCGAAGCTGGTGACGGGGTGCCGGACGGGATGCTGGCGCACACCATCATGCTGTGTGAGGCCTCGCCTGATTTCCCCCACCTCGCATGCGCGAGCGAGGAGGAGTGTATTGGCGTCGCCTCCGGCGTGGCCATGGCGGGCGAGCGCGCCGTTGTGATGGTGCAGAATGCGGGGCTGCTCAATTCGCTTGGAGCATTTGCGACCATGGGACTGCGGTATGGCTTGCCCTTCGTCATGATCATGACGAACAGGGGCGCTCTGGCTGATCCCAACGGCTACGACATCGAGAAGCGCGGGGCGTTCCTAGAGGCGGGCAAGGCATAGTATTCGCGTGCAGTAAGCGAAGCGTGCGTCGTCGCCATAAGGGCGTCAGCTCAGCTCTTAGCGGAACAAGATCGCCGACAGTCTGCGGCGGCCTTCCTTCGTGACTTCCGCCTTCGGTCCCGCCGCCTCAAAGATCTTCAGCAGCTGTTCTTTAGCCGCGCCTTCCTTCCAGTTGAGATTCGTCTCGAGGATGGCGAGCAGTTGCTCGGCGGCGTCCTCGTGCTTGCCCTGGCCGGAGAGCACGCCGGCAAGTTCGAAGCGAGCGTCCCAGTCAGTCGGCGTGTTGCGCACGCGCGTGGCGAGTTCCAGCGTCTCGTCAGGCTTGGCGACATGGCTGGCGAGATCCAGGCTCGAGAAGATGCCGATGGCAGAGGGATGCTTGCGGTTGGCTTCGGGGATCATCTCCGCGATCTGGCGCGCGCGCTCGAGATCGCCGGCCTTGATATAGCAGCGCGACAGACCCGCCATCGCTTCGATGTTGTCCTGTTCCTGCGCCAGCACGGCGGAATAGATTTCGGCGGCCGCGGGGAAGTCGCCAGCGTCGGAGGCATCCTCCGCCGCGGCGAGCAGTTCGGCGACGCTCGGGCCTTCGGCGGCGCTGCCATCGCCCTTGAGCTTGTTGACGAACGCGCGCACCTGGCTCTCGGGCAGGGCGCCCATGAAGGCGTCGACTGGCTGGCCGTTCCTGAACGCCACCACGGTAGGGATCGATTGCGACCCGGTCATCTTGGCGATCTGGCTGAACACGCCGGGATTCCTGTCGACGTCGATCTTCACCATCTTCACCGCGCCGCCGTTCTCGCCGACGACCTTTTCCAGCGTCGGACCAAGCGAGCGGCAGGGTCCGCACCAAGTCGCCCAGAAATCAACGATGACCGGCACGGATTTCGACGGCTCGATCACATCAGCCAGGAAGGTCTGGTCGGTGCCGTCGATGACGTGCGGGCTCTTGGGGCCTCCGGCCGGAGGACGTCCTGCGCCTGCGCCGATAATGTCCACGGGACATGCTCCTGAAAGTCTTGGCGGGCCGGCTTTCCGGCCCCGGTTGGTCCACTAAATGGGCTCTCGCGTCTGAAACGACAATGTTCTCAGCCAACGCCCAGTTTCGTGAAGTCTATGCGGGTCACCGTATGGCCCGTAGCCGTTGCAAAGCCAAGGAAATCGTCCCGTGAAATCGACGTGGTCATGTCGTTGCGGAGCGGGTGGAAATTGAGCGTTTCATGCGCGAGCAGGGCCTCTTCCAGAACGAAACGCACCCTTTTTGCCTGATCGTTGACCACGGCGAAGCCCGTGACCGACCCGGACGTGACGCCCAACGCCTCCCACAACAGCGCAGCATCGGTGAATGACAGGCGCTGCGTGCCCAACACCCGATGCGCCTGGTTGAGCGCGAGTTGGCTGGTTCCAAGCGCCGAGATCAGCACCAGCTGGCCGTTCTTGTCCTTCATGAAGAGGTTCTTGGTGTGCCCGCCTGGCAGCTGAGCCTTCACAAGCTGGCTCTCGGCCACCGTGAACACCTTGGCATGCGTCATGGTCGTGGTGCGGATGCCCAGCTGGTCGAGCAGGGCGAACAGCGGTTTTTCCGGCTCGCGGCTGAAATCGTCGGGCGCCGGCATTGGTCCACGCATCTGCTGGCCGGGGGGAGGTGCGCTTTGCTCTGTCATGACGGCTGGTCTAGATGTCGTGACAGCGAATTTGAAGGCCAGTTGCGGGAAGTCCATGCGTCTCGATTGCTACAAGATCCACGAATGGGCGCCAGAGATCGTGCCGGGGCAGGGCCGCCGCGCATGGATGGACGCCTTCCAGGACAGACATCCCTATCGCTGCCTCCCGCTGACAATGGCGAATTGCACCGGCTGGGAAATCCTCTGCCCGATGGGCCTCACCATCGAGTGGGACGGCGGCTTGATGGAGGCGAACGTCAAGATCAAGGGTGACGACCCCTGGCCGCCGGTCACGCATATAGCCGACAGCCATTTCCGGCGCGGTATCGTGACCTTCCACACCGGCCACCTGTTCCGCACCCAGCCGGGCTGGCGCGTCTGGGCGATGGGTCCGCCGAACGAGCCGAAGGATGGCATCTATCCGCTGCAGGGCCTGATCGAGACCGAATGGTTGCCCTTCCCGTTCACCATGAACTGGCAGATGACCCGGCCGGGCAAGGTCCGCTTCGAGAAGGGCGAGCCATTCTGCTTCATCACCCTGGTGCAGGATCAGCCGCTGGAGGAAATCCAGCCAAGCCTGCGCCTGCTGGCCACCAACCCCGAGCTCCAGAAGGAGTTCGATCTCTGGTCGGAAAGCCGGGGCGACTTCAACAAGCGGCTGCAGAACCATGAAGCGCAGGCGATGAAAGAGCGCTGGCAGCGCCACTACATGAAGGGTCAGAAAGTGTCCGGCGGCCATTCAGAGACGCACCAGACCAAGCGAAAGCTCAAAACGCCTATGCCGCCCAAACCTCCGCTGCCGGGTCTGGGCGGATAGGGGCGCTGGCCGGGCAGGGCGCCTCTTGCGTCCCGCGGCGCTTTCGGCTTAAAGAGCCCCTCCCAAGCTGAAAGGCTTAGGTTACCCAGCCCGGCGAAAGCCGGAGCTTGCCAGGATGCGGGCGTAGCTCAGGGGTAGAGCACGACCTTGCCAAGGTCGGGGTCGTGAGTTCGAATCTCATCGCCCGCTCCAAAAAATGCCAATCAATGCAATTAATTAAGAGCAGCCCCTCTGGGGCGGCCCCAGTTCGCTTGAGACGGAGCAATAGCCCTGTAACCGGGCAGCGGCCCAAGCTGCCTCCCTGGTCTGGCTTTGGGCGGATGGTGGCGGGAGCTGTGGCCGCATGGATGTTTGCAGTTGCCGCGCAGGCGCGGCTGCAAGCGCATCGCCAGTGGGCGCCCCCGCCCCAACGCTCTCAACAGTCCGAACCAGGTGTGGAGCTATGATCTTGTTTTCGACCGGTGCGCCAACGGACAGAAGCCGAGGCGCCTGAGGGTGAGCGATGAATGGACGAAGGAGGGGCTCACCATCGGAGTTGATGGCCGAATTCGCTCGCCGCGCGTGATCGAGGTGTTGTCGCGGCTGGTCTCCGAGCGTGTGCCTTGGTCGTGAAACCGGAAAAGCGCCCAAGTCATCGGACATCTCTGGACGATGCGGGCGCTGATCTACCTTCCGCTCGAGACGGGAAACGCCCGCAGAGAGCTGAGCTCGTCCACATTCAGAAGAGTTCCGTTAGGTCATGAGGCACAGCAGGCGAAGAGCCTCTCACGCGTTCTCCCGGCTGGGTTACAAACCTACATGCGCCTTGCAGAATCTGTCGCAAATTTACATCCGGCAACACATTCGTGAGCGCCTCGGACCGCTAGCTCCTTGTGAGCAGCAGGCGCGCTACCTAGTGTTTCACGACTGATCGGCCCCCACCGAGTGGTCCAAGTCGATTGTTAGTTCATCATCACCTCTGACGCTAGCCGGGGCATGGCCGGCGGAGCGCTTGCGCGACGCGGAGCCGGCCATGCCCCGGCTAGCGTCGGCAAGAACACCTCCGGAGCAGGCGC
>CANJIL010000013.1 GCA_947474455.1 Hyphomonadaceae bacterium
CCTCATGTGGCATCGGCACACTGGCAAATGGCATCGGCTCCACCAGGGGCTGTCGCTTCATCAGGCGATCGCGACGCTGAAAGCCGACGGGCTGTTGCACCCGGTCTAACTTTCTCAGGTCCGCAAGGTCAGCCAGCCCGGACGCTTACGCTTACCAAGAGCCACCGTTCGCGGCGGCCGCGACGATCCGGCTGGTGATCGCCCAAAAACCGTCATTCGCCATAGATCTCCGAGAGCCGACTCAAGGCGGGTAATCCCCCGGCCGCGCACGCGTTCGGCAAGGACGGGCGCCGTCAACGAGGGACGTTGGATTCGGCCACACTCACCCGTTCATTCCTTTGACGAAGACAAGCGATCTGTTGTTGGCAGGCATCTCGATCGTTTCGCGCAGAATGAGCCCAGAAGCTTTGCCGAGGCGTTCAAGATCGCTAATATCACGCACGCCCCAGGATGGGTTTCGCGCTCTTAGAGATGCGTCGAATGCGGCGTTTGAGGGCGCGTTGTGTGTGCCATCGCGCATAAATGGACCGTAGAGGATGAGAGGCGCGTCAGCGCGGAGCATTCGGCTGGCGCCGGCGAACAATCCCAAGCTCGCCGCCCAGGGCGCAATATGAACCATATTGAGCGACACGATGGCGTCAAATGGCGCTTCTTGCTCTACGCCCCATGCGCTTGCGCACACATCAATATCGAGTGGTGCGCGCACATTGCTCAGTCCGGCAAAGCTGGTCCAGCTTGCGGTGCTCGCGCGGGCGTCAGGATCTGGGTCGCTCGGGCACCAGGTGAGCTGCGGCAGCGCCTCCGCAAAGCACGCAGCATGCTCGCCCGTCCCGCAGCCGATCTCCAATACTACGCCGTGTGAGGGAAGAACGCGTTGCAGGACCGCAAGGATAGGGGCCACATTTCTCGCCGCCGAGGGCGAGAACATACGTTGATCAGCGCCAACACCGCGCTGTTCAAGAGCAACAGGCGGACGGTCGTCGTTCTTTTCGGTCATGCATACCGCCCTGCCCGTAACTCACTCAGATTAATCGCCAGCGTACCAGCTGGCTGGTGAAGGTCAAAGCACACGAACGGCCATACGCAATCGACGCGGAATCGATAGCCGAGACTTGGGCCAAGTCTGGCCACCCAACTCTGAATGGCATCGACGGCTGCAGTCGCCTCCAAAGCGTCTTCGACGCGTCGCGCTTGGTCCGAAAATGCTTAGGCAGGTCACACCCGACCAGCGCTGATTGTCAGCGCCACCTGTCCCAAAGTCTAGAACGTCGCGTACCCCTTCGACGTAATGTAAGCTTTCAGGTCAGCGACGCGGCTTTCGGGGTTTGGGTGGGTCGACATCCATTCCTGCGGACGCGCGCCTGATACGGCACCCATCTTCTCCCATAGCCGGACGGCCTGTTTCACGTCATAACCAACCTGCTTCATGTAATCGACGCCGACACGGTCCGCGTCTGTTTCGTTCGAGCGGCTGAACGGCAAAAGAATGCCGACCTGCGCGCCGGCGCCGGCGGCGGCCATAACCATGTTGAGCGATTCCGAACTCATCTTGACCTGCGAACCGACGAGAGCGCCAGCGCCCTGGAGGGCGACGCTGGTCAGCGTTTCCTGACCGATGCGGCGCGCCGCGTGGCGCAGCACGACGTGGCCCACTTCGTGGCCGAGCACTGCTGCAACCTGGTCGTCATTGTCCACAAAATCTAGGAGACCCTTGTAGAAGCCAACCTTGCCGCCCGGTAGGCAGAAAGCGTTCTTCTCCTGACTGTCGAACACGACGAACTCCCACTGGGCGCCGGGCAAATTGGCCACGTTCGCGATCTTGTTTCCGACGGTCTGAAGACGCTGGTTCGCCTTCGCATCCCTGGAGATGGGTGTTTGCGCCTTGGTTTCTTGCCAGGCCTGCGCAGCCATGGGGATCAGATCGGCGTCGCCAGGTGTGAAGAGTTCGGCGGCGCTCTCGCATGCGCCGGTCGTGCTGGCCACGCCCAGAAGCATCGTGCCGGCCCAAAGACGCCTCACCACATCGCGCCGGTGCATGCTGTCGAGCGACACGATTTGCGGGGCGGCGACCTGCTGGTTCTCACACATGCGCATCTCCAATCGAAATAATCTATCCTGCTAACATAGTCCGCTCTTGCGGCCAGACAAAACCCCGGAATCAGTGGGAATTTCTCATTCCTCGCAGCAACCAGATCTCGCGACCGACACCCGCTTGTTAGTTCGGAAAGCTCCCTGCACGGCTGACCAAGCCAGGAAGACCGCGCGCCATTTTTTGTGACAGCCATCGCGCTGTATCGATGAGTTTCTCGAGTTTGAGTCCCGTTTCTATGCCGGAGCGCTGGAGCATATACTGCACATCTTCGGTCGCCACGTTTCCGGTCGCATTGGGGGCAAAAGGACATCCTCCTATCCCGCCTAAAGAGGCATCCAGTGTTGCGGCGCCGGCCTCGAAACCAGCCCATGCGTTCGCAACGGCAGTGTTGCGCGTGTCATGGAAATGCAGTCGTATCGGGATGGCCGGCGCGGCCGCTTTCACGGCCGCCATAACCGTCTTCACCTGTGACGGCACGGCGACACCGATCGTGTCGCCCAGCGCGATCTCTCGCGGCCCTGCCGCGGCAACCTTACGCGCCAATTCCGCAACCCGTGCCGGAGCGATCTCACCATCAAAGGGACAGCCAAATGCAACGGAGATCGTCGCCTGCGCGGAGCGGCCACGCTCCTTGGCGAGCCTGATGATCTCGATGGCGTCCTCTAAGGTCTCGTCCGACGAGCGGCCCTGGTTGCGCGCGCCGAAACCATCGCTCGCAGAGATCACCGCGCCCAATTCATGGATCTGCGTTTCGAGCGCACGGAGCGCGCCGCGTTTATTGAGAACAAGACCAATATAGGTGACGTCTTGTGGAGAACGCTTCGGCAGATCCGCGCATACGGCTTCTGCATCCGCCATCTGCGGGACGCGGCCGGGATGCACAAAGCTGGCGACCTCGATCCGTCTTGAGCCAGCAGCGATGGCTCGCTCGATCAGCTCCAGCTTATCGGCCGTCGGGAAAAACCCCGGCTCGTTCTGCAGCCCATCGCGGGCTGCGACTTCGACAATTTCGATCTGCATGTCCATGCCCGCCATATAAGCGGCTTGGCGCCTGGTTGCGAGCCCCGAATAGCCTGGGCAACGGGTTGAACAGCGACTAGTTCGGCGTTTTCACGCGGGCAATCGCACTCTGCCAGCCTGCGAGCTGTCGCGACCGGTCGGCCGGCGCCATATCGGGCTCGAACTTGCGGTCCAACCGCCACAATGCGGCAGCTTCGTCTAGCGAGCTGAATTCGCCGGCTCCAACGGCGGCAAGAATAGCAGCTCCAAGCGCCGTCGTTTCGGTGTTCGCTGGCCGCACGACTTCCATGCCGAGGATATTGGCCATGAACTGCAACAGCCAATCATTGCGCGCCATGCCGCCATCGACGCGGAGGCGTTGCGGCGCCACTCCGTCGTTCGCCATGGCCTGAAGTAATTCCGCCGTCTGGAACGCAACGCCTTCCAACGCGGCGCGAGCAATATGCGCGATCGTCGATCCACGCTGCAGCCCGAGTATCGCGCCGCGTGCCGCTGAATCCCAGTGCGGCGCGCCCAGCCCTGCAAATGCCGGAACGAGGTAGACGCCCGCGGTATCAGATACGCTTTGAGCCAACTCGCCAGCATGTGCGCCATCGCGAATGATCTTGAGTCCGTCGCGCAGCCACTGGATCGTGGATCCGGCTGACAGGATTGATCCTTCAAGCGCATAGGTCGGCTTGCCGCCAAGCTGGTATGCGATCGTGCCGAGCAGACGTGATTGCGACCGCTTGAGTTCGGCGCCTGTGTTGAGCACGAGAAAACCACCAGTGCCGTAGGTTGACTTCACCTCGCCCGCCTCGAAACATGCTTGCCCTACCAGCGCGGCCTGTTGATCGCCGGCTACGCCACGTATGGGAAGGCTGGGTCCGAAAATATCGCTGACGCCGTAGTCGCCTGCGGAATCTCTTACTTCCGGCAACAGGGACATCGGCACGTTGAACAACGTGCAAAGCTCCGCGTCCCATCGTCCAGTGCGAATATCAAAGAGGGATGTGCGAGAAGCGTTGGTGGCGTCGGTGGCGTGCACCCGTCCGCCAGTCAGCCGCCAGATCAGAAAGCAATCGATCGTTCCCGCCGCCAGATCGCCTTTGCTGGCGCGCTCCCTGGCGCCGGGAACAGCGTCAAGTATCCAGGCGATCTTGGACGCAGAAAAATAGGGATCGAGCACAAGTCCGGTGCGGTCGCCGACCATCTGTTCGTGGCCCGCTGCAGCCAGACCGTGGGTAATTTGCGCAGTACGGCGATCTTGCCAGACAATCGCGTTGTGGATTGGCGCACCGGTTCTGCGATCCCAGACAATCACGGTCTCACGCTGGTTGGTGATCCCGAGGGCGGCGACTTTCTTCGACCCAAGCTGCTCGAGGGTTTGTTCGGCGGTGCGTCGCTGCGTGCGCCAGATGGCTTCGGGATCGTGCTCCACCCAACCTGAATGCGGAAATATCTGCGGAAACTCTTCCTGAGCCGAGGCAACGACCGAACCGTCAAAGCCGAACGCCATTGCTCGGCTGGATGTCGTGCCCTGATCGAGGGCCAGGATCACGCCGTCGCTCATGCGTCTCTCCTTTTCTCGAACTGGATGGATGGCGCGCCACGATAGGCCGTGCGGGCGCGCTCACGAAAGCCAAATTTGTGCGCCAGCTTTATTGACGCTGCATTGTCGGGGTCAATCAAGGCCACGAGACAAGGGGACGCGAGCATACGCTGCTCCCAGTCAAGCATCGCCTTGAGCGCCTCGGTTGCATACCCTCTATCATGCACCTTCGGCCGCAGCGCCCAGCCAACCTCCAGATCGTCGCCAAAAGGCGGATCCATGTCGCGCTTTGCGTTCATGACGCCGACTTCGCCCGCCAGGCGGCCGGTTGCCTTTTCTTCGATCGCCCAAAAGCCGTGACCGAGAAGCACCCTCGATCCCGCATAGCGTTGCAGTCTCTGCCAGACTTCTTCGGGGGTGTAGGGTCGTCCGCCGATAAAGCGTGTGACAATGGGGTCATTACATATCGAAATGCTGCCTTCAAAGTCCGCGACAGTATGTGCGCGCAAACGCAAGCGTTCCGTTTCGATCGTTGGCGGCCGGTCAAATCCGCTGGAAGCCATGTACAGCCCCAAGGCCAAGGACCTGGCCGATCTCATCAAGCGCCGTGCGGCTTTCATCAAGGAGCGCCGGGTCGGCCAGATCTGAACTTTCCAGACGATCCCGGTAACGCTGCCGAACAATTTCCTCCAGAGCCACAATGCGTGCTTCGTCGAGAATTGCGCGGCCTGCGAGCGCGGCCAGTTCGCTCTCCGTCAACACCACTCGCAACCGCAGGCAAGCAGGCCCGCCGCCATTCCGCATCGATTGACGCAGGTTGAAATAATGCGCTTCGCGGATCGGTCCGTTGCTCGCCAGCACGCGATCAACAAACGCCTTCGCGCGCGGAGCTTCTTCCACCTCGGACGGCAGGATCAAAGCCATGCCGCCTGTCGGCAACGTCACGATCTGCGAGTTGAACTGGTAGGATTTGACCGCCTCTTCCAGCGTCAGCTCGTCGGCCCCGGCTTCCAGCAGCACCGGCTCGAAACCCTTAGACTCGCAGGCTCGCTTGAGCGCTTCGGTAAGCACTTCCTTTTGCTCGAACGCGTGTGCATGGAACATAAGCACATTGCAGTTCGACACGGCTACGACGTCGTTGTGAAACGCTCCGGCGTCAACTGCCGCCTGACCTTGTTGCGCCAGTAGGGCGCCACCGCCCGCCCACAGCTGATGTTGCGTCGCCACGATGTGCGAGGCTTCCATCGCCTGACGCGGAGTGAAGCGACGACCATCGGATTTGGCAAAGGCTGATCGCCCGTAGACGAACAATTCGACGCCGCGCTCGCCGTGCGAGGCGGACAAGCGGCAATGGTTGGCCCCACCCTCGTCTCCGAACGTTGCGAAAGGAACAGCCGGATGCACCGCGAACCTGGACGCATCAGAAAAGATCGCCGCAAGCACACGCGACGTGGTTGCTGTCTCGATGGCGCGATGAAAGTGCGAGGAGAGATTGGCGGGCGTGACGTGCACCCTGCCGTCGCCGGTGTCGGCAGAAGGCGACACGGTGCCGGCATTGGCGGTCCACATGGCGGATGCGGACGACACGTTGGTCAAGAGTGCGGGCGAAGCGCGAGCGGCCGCACGCAACACATCCGCATCGCTTCCCGCAAAAGCCATCTTGCGCAGGCTGGGGATGTGTGGGCGTTCATGCGGCGGCAGGACACCCTGAATCAGTCCCATGCGCAGGAGGGCCCGCATCTTGGCGAGGCCTTGCAGCGCTGCTTCCCTCGGGTTTGAGATCTTTCCTTCGTTCGACGCCGACGCCAGATTGCCCTGCGCCAAGCCGCCATAGTTGTGCGTTGGCCCGATGAGACCGTCGAAATTGACTTCAACGGCGGTCATGCGCGCAAACCGGTCATCGGTTCGTCGTCCTTCACAACTCCGGGCGAAATCAAGCTCGCCATCGGCCAGGCCGAATAGTCGGCCGCGTAGTATCCGGCAGGACGGTGATTGCCTGACCGTCCGACGCCGCCAAACGGTGCGGCGCCGGATGCGCCCGTGGTCTGCCGATTCCAGTTGAGCACGCCCGCGCGGACCTCCGCCTCGAAGAGTTCGAACAGTTTTGGATCGTCAGAGATAAGACCGGCCGCCAGTCCGAAGCGCGTATTGCTCGCTTCATCCAGCGCGGCTTCGAAGTCGGGCACGCGAATAACCTGCAGCAGCGGCCCGAACACCTCTTCATCCTTGCGCGCATCCGTCGCCGTGACGTCGATGAGGCCGGGTGAAAGAAACGCCGGGCCGATATCAAGCCGCCGCGACTCCCGCAACGCCACGCCGCCAGCGCGCAACCACTCCGCTTGCGAAGCAAGAACGGCCTCTGCCGCTCGCGCCGAAATGACCGGCCCCATGAACGGCTGCGGTTGCGCATCTGGCAAATCAACAACCAGCCGGTCGATGAGGTGGGTAAGAGCCTCAAGCACTCTCTCGCCTTCGCCGCCCGATTTCACGATCAGCCGGCGGGAACATGTGCAGCGTTGGCCAGACGTGATGTATGCGGATTTCACGATTAGCCGCGCGGCCGCATCAACATCCGCAGCATCCCAAACCACCAAAGGGCCATTTCCCCCAAGCTCCAGGGCGACAATCTTCTCCGGTTTCCCGGCGAGCGCACGATGGATCGCCCGTCCGGTCGGAACACCGCCAGTGAACAACACGCCATCGACGCCGTCATGCGCGACAAGCTGCTCGGCGGGTCCGCGGGCGCCGTGCACGAGGTTGATCACTCCAGCCGGGATGCCCGCTTCCTCCCATAACTGAAGGGTGAACTCGGCGACCTCCGGCGTCTGCTCGGAAGGCTTGAAGACTACCGCATTGCCCGCGACTAACGCAGGCATGATATGTCCGTTGGGAAGATGCCCGGGGAAGTTGAAGGGCCCGAGCACAGCCATCACGCCGTGTGGATGATGGCTGATGCGCGCCGTAAAGGCGCCGGCAAGAGCCTCCTTGGTTGGCGTGCGCTCGGCGTAGGCTTTGACGGAAAGCTCTGCCTTGCCGATCATTGCAGCTGCTTCTGTAAGGGCGTCCCAGAGCGGCTTGCCCGTAGCGCGTGAGATCACGGCCGCCATGTCGTTCTTATGGGCTTCAACAAGGCTCGCGAATGCCCGCAAGAATGCGATGCGCTGGTTGATGGGGCGGCGCCGCCACGCCGGAAAAGCCTCGCGCGCCGCGGCAACTGCGGCATCGACATCTCCTGCGCCGGCCTCCGCGCCTCTCCACGTCTCCGCTCCATCCGCCGGCGCGATCGATGAGAACGTCGGACCGCTTCCCTTCACCCAGCGCCCGCCAATGAAACATGCACCCGTGAAAGCTGGCAAACTCATCCGCGCTTCACCCGCAGGCTGTAGACCAGAACATCGTCGCCAGCGCTGGCTCCAATGCGCTTCAGCACGGCTTGCTTGTCCTCGCCCCGCGCAAACTGCGTCACAGCGAAGCGCTCGGTGCTGGCCAGCGCTATTAGCCCCGGCGACAGATCGCGATTAATAAAGTCCACCGCCAGCATCCGCACGGCTTCGCGTACGGCATCGATCTGATCGATGAAAGCCTCGACCGTGGGACCGGCGTCAAAGATATCGACGACGTCGTTGTAACGAAAACCCTGAGACTCGAGCATCGCGAGCGCCGGTTTGGCATCGGGATGCGGCTTCGAGATCACGTTGCGCGCCGCTTCCGGCAGCAGCGCAATATAGATTGGATAGCGCGGCATCAGATCGGCGATGAAGCGATGATCGCGCGCGCTCAGCCTGTCGGCTTTGCGGTAGTCCATATGGAAAAACTTGGTACCCACCGCATCCCAGAACGGACTGCGTCCGTCGGCATCCGTGAACCCGCGGATCTCCGCCATCGCCTTTGGTCCAAATCGCATTGGATCGACCGCGATAAGCATGAGCCGCGCGAACGACAGCAACCGCCCGCGCCCCCCTCCCCTTGCCTTGCGCTCGATGAAGAGCGTCCCCAGTTCCGAGTCGCCGTGATAGTCATTGACGAGAAAAAGGAGATCGAGCTCGGCTTTCACACCCTGTTCGGGAGAGACTTTTGAATCACGTGAGATGCGGTAGGAGTAGAATGGCCGCTCCACACCCAGGTTGGTGAAGATGCTGGCAGTTCCAAGGAGTTCGCCGTCTTCTTCCATCACGAGGAAGTAGCATTCGTTTTCCGGCGGCAGCGAGCCACGCGCGAACGCGGCCAGAGAACGCTCGATCCGCGCCTTCATGCTCTCGCGCGAAGACGGCATGGTCAGCATGCCGGGATCGACGTGTGAGATCATCGCTTCGAGCTGATCAAGGTCTTTGAGATTGGCCGGCCGTACCGTCGCTGTTGTCATATTTACGGCTTAACTCTCGGCCTCGAACTGCGCCAACGTTTCCCGGCCGAACAATTCCACGGCGGCCCGAAGCTCGTCGGCGCTGACGCCGCCGCCTGACGCTTTCACATAGAAGCGGTCTTCCACGAGCCGTCCGTAACTTCCGGTCTGGGAGACGTTGTCCCAGTCCTCCACAATGATCGCACCGCCCACGCGTCTGCGGCGCGAATATCCATCGGCGGTTTCCCGGTCAAACTCCGAAGTCGACGGGCCGCCAAAACCAAGTTTCTCGGCAATGGTTCTCGAATACAGGATCTGGAGCAGGATTTGTCTGCGGCCGTCGCGGTATTCGGCTTCGACGTTCACCGTGCGCTGGCCCTCAAGGCCGCTTCGCTCGACACCGACGGCGACGCGATTGAGGCCGGCAAGTTGTTGGGGCATCGCGCCGCGAAGCTCTCCGCCGCTCACCCTCCCGCCGCCTCCCGCAGCCAGCTGTCCAGCCGACGCAGGCAATCGCGGCGCCGCCACATCCACAGCAGCGACGCGCTCGGGCGGCGGCGCGCCCCAAAGATCCGGAATGCGCGGAAGATGTGGAAAGAGATTCCCCGATGGCGCCGCCGTCACCATGGTGATCAAGCCGACGAGAAGAGCGAGCACGATCGCTAAGAAGGTCACCGTGATCGAATAGTTCACAGCGAATGTTTCCGGCGCATGCATGACCTTCGGCGTGCCAGTAAACAGCAGGTAGAGACTGTAGGTGGCCCCAAGCAAAGCAAGAATCTGTAGCGCTGGCGCAATCGTCAGAACGCCCGCAACCATCGCGGCGGTTATTGAATAAGCGGAAAGCTTGAATGCCTGACGATAGCTCCTCGGGGCGCCGAAGCGTGGAGCCAGCCTGTCTATGACGGCCGCAAAGACAAAGACGCCGACGATGGACAGAACAAAAAACAGCAAGGCGGAAAGTGCGACTTCCAGAATGGGCGCCCGATACAGTTGTCCACCAACCTGGACCCCCAGGACAGAAAGACCGATCACAATCGCTATGGCAGGGATTGCCACCAATGGAGCGACATAACGCGTGACGAGTCGGCCTGGCCCGACCGTTTCGCGATCAATGACATCCCATTCGGTTCCTGGAGACAGCAACAGGTTCTTCACCCGTGCAATCAACGCGATCATGGGACAACTCTCAAAGACATCGCTTCACCCTATCGACGCGCACAGGCGCTTTCAAATCCTGTTAGGCCAAGCCAATTTATTGATTGTAAGCCGGATTGCCGCCCTCTGGCGGGGTGTCGCCAACCAGTGTATCGGATCGGAAACTAACGAGTTTCGTTCGAGGGTTTCTTATGAACGCGACGGCAAGCCACGACACGCCTTACCGGCGCGAACCGACGCCTGAGGAAAAGCGCCTGACTTTCTGGGCGCTGATGATCGTCTTTCTGCTTAGCGCGCTGGACCAGACGATCGTCTCGACGGCGATGCCGACGATCATCGGCGAACTGAACGGCCTCGACCTCTATGCCTGGGTCACGACCAGCTACCTGCTGACCTCAACCGTAATGGTGCCGATATGGGGCAAGCTCGGGGACCTCTATGGCCGAAAGCGGATACTGATCATCGGCATTGTGATCTTCGTCGCGGGTTCTTGGCTTTGCGGACTGGCTGGTGAATTCGGCGACATGCCGCTCATCGGCGGCGGCATGACGCAACTGATCGTGTTTCGAGGCGTTCAGGGCATCGGCGGCGGAGCGCTATTCACCACCGCCTTCGCAACGATCGCCGACCTGTTTTCTCCACGCGAGCGCGGAAAGTATTCTGGTCTATTCGGGGCCGTCTTCGGTCTTGCCAGCGTTGTTGGGCCAATCGTCGGGGGGTATTTTACCGATCACGGCAGCACTGACATTGCCGGCATTCACATCGCGGGCTGGCGCTGGTGTTTCTACATCAACCTGCCGACTTCCGTGATCGCGCTCGCGATGATCACGTTAAAGATGCCCAATCTCGGCCACACGGGTGGCGGCAAGATCGACTGGTTCGGCGCGATCTTTGTTGTGCTGTCCATCGGCGCGCTGATGCTCGCGCTGACATGGGGCAATGAACAGGGCTGGTCATCGCCCACCGCGCTTGGCCTGTTCGCTTTTGCGTTGGTGACCGGCGTCATCTTTCTGCTCATTGAGCGCGCGGCGGAGGAACCTCTGCTTCCACTTGGTTTGTTCTCGATACGAGCATTCACCACCACGACTCTCGCGTCCTTTGTGATCTCGATGGCGTTCATGGGCACGATCGTGTACCTGCCGCTTTTCCTGCAGCTGGGCCTCGGGATTCGGGCGACAAACAGTGGGATTCTGCTTCTGCCGTTGATGGCTGGCCTGATTATCTCTGCGACACTTTCAGGACGACTTGTCACCAAGACCGGCAAATACAAAAGCATGATGCTCGCAGGGCCGGTGCTGCAGTTCATCGGGATCTTCCTGATGTCGCAGCTCACGACCAGCTCAGCGCAGTGGGATGTTGTATGGCGATTGTTCCTCGTCGGTCTTGGCCTCGGCCCGACTCAAAGCTTGTTCAACATGGTCTCGCAGAGCGCAGCGCCAATGCGCCAGGTCGGCGTCGCCACATCGACCAGCATGTTCCTGCGTCAGTGCGGCGGCATGATCGGCGTGTCGATCTTTGGCGCCATGCTCACATCGAAGATGACGGAGTCCATTGCCAAGCAATTCCCGGGCATCAACGTCGACATCGGGGAGATGCAGAAAATGGCGGCGATGGCGGGCGAAGGCGGCGCAACCATGTCACCGCTCCTTGAAGGCTTCATTGCAAAAACGATCACCGAAGCGATGAGCTACATCTTCACAGGAAGTCTCCTGATCGTGGCAATTGCGTTTGTCGTGATCCTTTTCGTGCCGCAGATTTCCCTGCGCGGTCGCGCACAGGTCCAGAATCTCGAGAAGGCAGCCGAAGGCTCATCGCCCGCAGGGCCAGGTACGCCTGAAGAGCCAGCTGGTGCGGTGAAAGCCGACTAGCAACGAGATTACGCTCCCTTTAACGCCTCGCCACCGTGCCGCCACCTTCGCCACAATCAAACAGCGCCGGCGCCCTACGTCAGCCGCGACGCAGTTTCACAACTCCATGCAAGTGGGACACGAACCCGCGAGTCGGCCGCCTCCACCACCCGATCCCCGGACGGCGCGCGGCCTGGAGGGACCAATGAGCATCCGTACTTTCGCGCGCACCAGCATTGTGTCGGCCGTCGCGCTGGCCGGCGCAGGCGCTGCGAACGCCGACGTCTTCCTGAAAGTTGAAGGAACATCCGGCGAGGCGATGCTGCGTGGCTTCGAGGGCCAGATATCCGTATCCGGCGCCAGCATGAACGTTTCGAGCTTCGTAACGCCAGACCCGAACGGCCTCACCGACCAAGTCCGCTCCACAATGGTTGGTCCGATCTTCATTACCAAGCTGCCTGACCGCGCATCTCCCAAGCTTATGATGGCGGCGGTGGAAGGCCAGCCGCTCGGCCGTATCGAGATCACCTTCACCTCGCCGCTTCGCACAGGCGGTCAGGCGGTGGAATCGCGCTGGATCATCGAAGGCGCCGAAGTCCGCAGCTTCAACCTCTCCCCGGATTTCAACAACGGCAACTTGCCGATGGAAAGCATCGAGATCAGCTACTCGTCGATGAAGTACCAGTATTACGCCAAGGACGCGAAGGGTCAGCGCACCGGCGCCATGGAAGAAGTAACTTGGCGCGTACCGGACGATCAGACCTTCCCGTTTGATGTCGGCTGCCGGTAACAGGTCGTTAGGAGATCGGGCAGGCCTCGCCTGCGCGATTTCGCGCCGCGATTCATGAGGGCCTAACCAGTAAGTGCTAGTCATGCTCCGATAATCGGAGAACCTTGTCCCATGGCGAAGGCTGCATTCCACAAGAACCAAAAGGTATTCGTGAAGCCTGTCGGCACCTGGGCCCTCGTTGAAGCCGTGCTTCCCCAATGGGTCAAAGGCCTCGAAGAGCCTCTGAAAATCCACTACGACGTGGGTCTTGGCCGCGAGTTCGCCGCCAGCGAATTGATGGCCGACAAGACCGGCGCGCCGGTCGACGACATTGCTGACTTCAACAACTGGCGGATCAATCGCGCGCGGAACCGGTGGAAGGACTCCGTCGACGCGCCAAACCATCCGCAGCCCGGCACTTATCCGGTGGTCACGACTGACGACAAGAACTGGGGCGGCTGGCGTGTACCGAGCGCGGAATACGACCGCGACCCGCAGCGCATCGAGTTCCAGGCGCGCATCATCGAGGCGGCGCCGCACCTAATGCGCATCTCGAAGTCGCTTGCCCAGTTCGGTCACAACCATTCGGACGACATGCCGTCCGAGCTGCTGGATCTCGCCAAGAAGGCGACTATCCTGCTCCGCCGCGTTTATGAAACGTCGGCGGACGGCTCATCGATGCTACAGGCTGCCGAATAGGCGGGGTCAAGGCTAATCACGCGACAAGGCCCAGGTTTCCTTGCGAAATCCGGACAGACGCTCTTTATCTTGCCAACAAACTCTGTAGGCATGCATCGCCGCAGCATCGATAGCGGCGTGGCCGACCGAGGCGCTAGTCAGTCATGCGAACCGAAACGCCGCCGCCTGTCAGGCTCAGCGAGTATCGCCCATTCCCGTTCCGCATCGAGCAGGTGCGTCTGCTGTTCCGGCTTGAGCACGCCGAGACGGAGGTTGTCTCCGAGCTGTCGATACGCCGAACGGGAGACCCAGACGCGCCGCTGCGTCTGGACGGCGAAAAGCTTACGCTCAAGTCGATGCTTCTCAATGGTCAGCCACTGTCTGATCAGGACTACGCGATCGAATCCGAGGGCCTGGTTATCTTCAAACCCGGCGACGTCTTCACGCTTGAAATCGAAACCAGCATCTCGCCCGAGACGAACACGGAGCTTTCCGGCCTCTACATTTCGGGCAACCGGTTCTGCACACAATGCGAGGCGGAAGGCTTTCGAAGGATCACCTACTATCCCGACAGGCCGGATGTGCTGGCGCCATTCTTTGTACGAATCGAAGCGGACAGGAGGAAATATCCTTACCTGCTCTCCAATGGAAACCCCTCTCGCAGCGGAGACCTGGGCAACGGCCGGCATTTTGCGGAATGGAGCGATCCGCACCCCAAACCGTCTTACCTGTTCGCGCTTGTAGGCGGCAAGTTTGATGTGCTGCACGACGACTTCATGACGTTCTCCGGCAAGCCGGTGAAACTGTCGATCTTCGTAGAAAAGGGTGATGCGCCACGCGCTGAGTACGCCATGCGCTCACTGAAGGCGGCGATGTCCTGGGACGAGGATGTTTTTGGCCGCGAGTACGACCTTGACGTGTTTCAGATTGTCGCCGTGCGTGACTTCAATTTCGGCGCGATGGAGAACAAGGGGCTCAACATTTTTAATTCCGCCTATGTTCTGGCCGATGGCAAGGCAGCGACGGATGCAGACTTCGAGGCAATCGAAAGCATTGTCGCGCACGAGTATTTTCACAACTGGACAGGCAATCGCATCACTTGCCGCGACTGGTTCCAGCTGTGCCTGAAGGAAGGCCTGACGGTTTATCGCGACCAGGAGTTCACGAAGGCCATGCGCTCCCCGGCCGTCGCGCGCATCAAGGAAGTGATCCGTCTGCGCACCCGGCAATTCCCGGAGGATGCGGGCCCGCTCGCTCACTCCGTCCGGCCAGACACGTATGCACGGATCGACAATCTCTACACCGCGACGGTCTATGAAAAGGGCGCTGAACTAATCCGTATGCTGCGCCTGATCGTTGGAGACGAAGCATTCTTTGCCGGAATGAACCGATACTTCGACACTTTTGACGGAACCGCCGCAACGATCGAAGACTTCATCGGATCATTCCAACCTTCGACGGATCAAGACCTGTCGGCGTTCGCGCTTTGGTATGCGCAGGGGGGCACGCCGTTAGTGCGGGCTAAGGGCGACTACGATGCCGCCGCTCGCACGTGGCGTCTGACGCTCACGCAGAGTGTGTCGCCAACACCGGGCCAGCAGAACAAGATGCCGCTTCGCATTCCTCTTCGTGTTGCGTTGTTTGACGCCAACGGCGCCAAGATGGAAACGCGGTTGGGCGATGCGCCAGCCTCCTTCGAGCATGTGGTGCTGCTTGATAGCGGCTCGTCGCAATTCACGTTCAACGACGTGGCGTCGCTGCCGCGGGCTTCGCTGAACCGCGGATTCTCCGCCCCGATCCGGCTGGCAGACGATCTTTCCGAATCTGATCGTGCTGCTCTCGCCGGCTTTGACGATGACGCCTTCGCGCAATGGGAGGCGCTACAGACCATCGCTCGCGCTCTTATGCTCGACGCCGTCCGCGGCGGCGCGCGCGAACCTGACCAGGAACGACTCAGCAGCTTCCTGCAATCGCTCCGCCACTCCGTTACGCGCACCACCCAGAATGACCAGGCATATGCGGCGCTACTCCTCTATCTGCCCACGGTCGGCGAGCTGATTCTCGATGTTCGCGATGCTGATCCATCGGCGATCGATGTGGTGCGCCTGCACGTGCGCCGCGCCGTTGCGCGGTCTCTGGAAGACCTGTTGTTGTCGGTGGTCGAGAAGACGGAGCCGACGACTGCCTTCGATGCGTCCGCCCGCGCTGCCGGCCGACGTGCGCTGCGCGCTTCCGCTCTCTCGCTATTGTCTTCGCTTGGAAACCGGCACGAAGGTCTTGTATCGCAGGCTTATCGCTCCGCGAACACGATGACAGAAATGCTGGCTGCCCTAGCTGCACTCTCGAATATCGAGAGCGAAGCTTTCGACGTGGCGCTTCGCGATTTCGAGTCCAGATGGAACGCATCGCCGCTCGTCATGGACAAATGGTACGGCGTCCAGGCGATGTCAGTTCGCGATGATCTACGCGATCGACTGCAGCGTTTGCTGGAGCGGCCGGATTACGATCTGCGCAATCCCAATCGTGTGCGCTCGCTCGCAGCTTCCTTCTCGATGAACAATCCAGTGGCGTTCCATACGGACGATGGCTGGGGCTATCGTTTCCTTGGCGATCTGATCCTCAGGCTCGATCCGCTAAACCCGGCGCTCTCCGCGCGCCTTTCCACTGCATTCGAAAGCTGGCGCACCTTCAACGCTCCGCGCCGGGAGAAAGCACGGGCCGAACTCGTGCGGCTGTCGGAAGCAGGACTCTCGAGGAATGCACTCGACATCATTGGCCGAGCCCTCGCGGAATCCACCTGAAAAACAAGCATTTTTAGGCGGCTATGTCGCCGCAGGTCAGTCGCTGGCATCGTTAACCGCCGCCTAACAATACCTCGCTAGCGTTCAGTTTGCGTTGGTGTGACCGGACGGCAGGGATGTCGCTTTCAAGCCTTGATAGCGCGCGTTTCCGCGAGTTTGCTTTTGCGGTCGCGGATTTGTTGGTGTCGACCGACGCTGGCGGACGCATCACCGAAGCTGAAGGCGACGCAACACTGCTGCATCACCCTTCCGCGGATCGCCTGATCGGCCGAAACGCCGTTGATCTTATAAGCGAAGCGGAAGGCAGCCGCCTTCGTGAGGAATTGTGGGCGCTGGGGCCAGGCCGCAGACTCTCCTGGGAAGACGCGTCCTCGATCGAGGGCGGACGACGCATCGTCATCCAACGCAACAGCAACGCTCCGAACAGTTTCAGATTCATCGTCTCGCGCATGCCTTCTTCCATCCGCGTGCGCGGTGATCGCATGGACGAGATTTTGGCTGAACGGTTCCGGGACGCCGTGATGAACGGCCGCTTGATGGCCGCCCGTCAACCAGTGGTTGAGACGCGCTCGGGCGCCGTCAGTCATTATGAGGTGCTGGCGCGTTTTGATGGCGAGGACTCGCCAGTCAGCTTCATCGCGGCGGCCGAGAAAAGCGGCCAAATCGCGCATCTGGACTATATCATGGTCAGCGCCGCCGCCGCTCAGCTGGAGAGCAACCCGGATCCGGACTATCGGCTCGCCATAAATATCTCGGGCGAATCCCTGCAGCGCCTCGAGGTTATTCATGAGCTCTGCGCGGTCATATCCGGTCATACTTTCTGCAGAAGCCGTTTGATCATCGAGATCACGGAAAGCGCTCATATCCACGACATCGAGAACGCCGCCCGCGCCGTCAAAACGCTGCGCTCCTGCGGCATCAGCGTATCGCTCGATGATTTTGGCGCCGGATCCGCCTCCTTTGGTTACCTTCGCGCGCTTGATGTCGACAGCCTGAAATTCGACGGCAGCTTCCTGCATACTTCGGAGACCAACATCCGCGGGCTTTCTCTAATGCGCAACGTCGCCCGCATGTGCGCCGAACTCGGGATTACGTCGATCGGCGAGCGTATCGAGACCGAGGCTGACCGGCGCCTCCTTCTCGAAGCCGGCGTGAAGTACGCGCAAGGCTATTTCTACGGCCGCCCGATGATCGACGAAACCTTTTTTGGCCGCAGCCCGCGTTCGCTGCGGGGCGCGGCATAGTGGGGAAACGCCATGGACCGCATGCTGGGGCGGCTTAAGGTTCTGGTTGTCGACGACAACCACCACATGATCAACATCGTCAAAACCATTCTGCGCGGTTTCGAGGTCAAGGACTTCTACGACGCGAGCAATGCGCCGGACGCGTTCAACATCGTTCGTGGAACGGCGGTGGATCTGATCGTCACCGACTTCGCAATGGACCCGGTCAATGGCTGCGACTTCACACGGCAGATCCGCGCGGCGGAAGACAGCCCGAACCACTTCGTGCCAATCATCATGCTGACGGCATACACGGAAAAGTCGAAGGTCGAGCAGGCTCGCGACGCTGGCGTCACCGAGTTCTGCGCCAAGCCCGTCACTGCTACAGAGCTGTATCGAAAGGTGTGCACCGTCATAAACACACCCCGGTCTTTCATCCGGACCGGCGTCTATTTCGGTCCAGACAGACGCCGGCGCAAAGATGACGGCTACGAGGGCAAAGAACGTCGCGAGAACCTGTTTGGGCCCAAAAGCTCTGTGCTATTGACCAAACCACAGAACGCCGCCTGACATCGCTGAACATGGGTCAATCGAATGGCCCACAGTTAATCTCTCGTTAACTCTTTCGCAGCTTTTCGAATCCAAAACTGGTGAATCCGTTCGGTTGCGGAAGGAATAGTATTGGGGAATCGGGCGATCAAGGGTGGGAAGGCGCGGACTATGGCGCCCCAGAAGCCGCGCAGTGCGGTTCCGGTCGGCATGCTCGTCATCCTGATGCTGGCTTTCGGCGGGGCTTTGGCCCTGAAGGCCTTCGAGGAGCGGCAGTTCGCCGACAGGTCGATTCTCGTCCAACAGCAGCGCGAAGCTGAAACGCTTGCCGGTCACGTGCGCGCGGAACTGATTTCCTCGCGCGCGAAGATGGAAGGGCTCCTGCTGACCGGCGCCTCCCTCGAAGTGATCCGCCGCGGCGTGCCTTTCGACGCGGTCGCCGAACGCGAACCGCCGTCTGGCATTTGGGCCCAGCTTGCAGACGACAAAGGTGTGCGTGTTTTCGCGCGGAACAACCTGGGCCGATGGGTATCAGGCATCCGCACCAATTCGGCGCTGATGCCTCGACCGCTGGAGAACAGGAAGTTCTACCTCGTTTCGATCGACCGCATGCCCATAAACGCCTGGTTCGAGACAGTAGACTTTGAGCGCTCGGCAGTCGCCTGCGCGCCGGTTGACGACGCCGGCATAGCGGCATGCGTATTCCGCCCCTTCCCGCTGATCGGCCTGGGTGACCTCAACCGCGTCATCATTTATGGCCTTCTGCTTGCGGCGCCGCTACTCGCCGTATTTGGACTCGTCGGAGTTATCCGCCGCATGCAGCAAGAAAAGATGGACGCCGAAGCAAAGATCCCGACGCGCGAAGCACTGGAACAATCGACCTGGACCGCGTTCGAGGTGCCGACTGTCATTGGCCTGTGGCGTTGGAATCCCAACGTGCAGCTGCTGACCGTCGGACCAGAAGCCGGCAATATTGTCGGCGCCGCGCGTCATGGCGATATGACTCTCGACGAATTTACGTCGATGATCGCCGACGACGATCGCAAGCGCGTTCAGGACGCTATCGAGAGCGCATCGCCCCAGAAGCAGATCAGCGCCGCATTCCAGGGCGCCGGCCGCACGGCCGGCAAATTCTTCGAACTGATCGGCGGACATAGCGACGGCGCTTTCACGGGCGCAATTCTTAACGTTACCGACCGCATTCAGGCGCAACACCGTTCCCGTCGCGCCGAAGCGCTCGCCCGGACTGCACTCGATGCTCACCCCGGACCTTTTGCCGTGTGGGATAGCCGCAAACGCCTCACACATTGGAATGCTGCGTTCGCCCGTGTCTTTAACCTCGACAAGAGCGTCGTGCAGGCCGGCGCCTCATACGATTTGGTGATGGCTGAGCTTTCCAAATTTGTTCGCGTAGAACGACCGCTCGGCGACGATGCAAACGCCAGGGAAATGCTGCTGCTCTCGGATACCTGGATCCGTTTGGTGGACCGCCGCACGGCAACCGATGGCCTGATCACGGTTGGCCTCGACATCACCAACATGAAACGCCAGGAAGCCGGCCTGCAGAAGAGCGAGCGCCGCCTGCGATCGATGGTCGAGGAACTTCAGCGTACCAAGGGCCAAGCTCAGGAACTGGCGGAAAAGTATGCGGAAGCCAAGGCCCGCGCCGAGCGTGCAGCACAAGCCAAGGGCTCCTTCCTCCAGAATATGAGTCACGAGCTGCGCACGCCGCTGAACCACATTAACGGTTTTGCCGAGATGATGGCGAGCGAGATCTACGGGCCGCTGGGCAATGAGCGATACAAGGAATACACTCAAGATATCGTGCAGGCAGCCAAGCATCTCGAGGAGATGATCAACGACATCCTAGACATGTCGAAGATCGAAGCCGGCAAGATGCGTCTCTCGCCTGCGCTGATCGATCCGGTGGACGCGGTCGATGGCGCCGTCAAGCTGGCGCGGCGGCGCTGCGCCGACAGGGAAATCGCCCTAACATTCGATCCGGATGACGATCTGCCGGACATCAACGGCGATCACCGCGCCATCAAGCAGATGACGTTCAACCTCATCACCAACTCGATCAAATTCACCGACGCTGGCGGCGAGATCCGCGTCACCATCTTGCTGGAAGGCCAGTGGGTGGTGATCCGTGTCAAAGACAACGGCATAGGCATCGCACCGGAGGACTTGCCCCGCCTCGCCCAGCCCTTCGAGCAGGTCACCACGCCGGAAGCCAAGGAACGCAACATTCGCGGCACGGGCCTGGGCCTTGCCCTGACCAAATCGTTCGCGGAGATGCACGGCGGCTACATCACGATCGAAAGCACGCTGGGCGTGGGCACGACGGTTTCGATCTTCCTGCCCACAATCAGGCCTACCGTAACTGGCGATCGATTGCGCGAAAACGTCACGGCCTGAAACCTGGCCTCGATTGCAGCCTGGATTTCAATTAGAAGGCTTCGCCGCTTCTGGCGGCTGAACTACAGAGCCAGCGCTGGCGGACGTTTTCGTGCGATCCTTGTCCTTGCCATAGCGCTCTTCAGCCCGCTTCATCCGGGCATTGAACGGCGTCAACAAGCCCGTCGCTGCCGTGGCCCGCGCCTGCGGCGGCATCTTGCCGAGATGGCTGATGAGAATGTTCTCAGCGTCATCCTGCAGATGCTTTTCCCGCAACTGGAAAATCGCCACTGCATCGCGCAGCTTATTGTGATCGAACGGCTCCACCAAGGCTGCGTTGTAGACCGCCTCGCCGGCGTCGCGCAGCCGCTGGCGCTCTGCTTCCATGCTGAACCAGCTTTCCCGCAACTGCTTGCGCAGCTCGGACCTGTCGGCGTCCGGCAGTTGAGCCCACGCCGCAGCAACCACATCAGACGTAGGACCGTAACGCTCAAGCTGCATCTGCGCTGTAGGCTCGGCAGGCTGCGGACTGAAAAGGCGACCGCCCACGATACCCAGCAGCGCTGCGTTCAATACCAAGGATCCAATCAGGAACAGCGAGGTCCGCGAAGGCATCTAGTTTTGAGTCTCCGGCTCATTCATCGCGGACAAGAACATCGAACCGGCCCCAGAGACCGAAACCGTGAGCATCGCTGCATAATCGCCATCTGCTGAATGCTTGGGCTCGTTCGCATAACCAACCGCAAACCCGAAAGCGAGCGACGCGGCCAATGCGCCGCCAGCAAACCATTGCGGCATGCGCCATCCGGCAAGCGCGCCCACAGGACGAGGCAGGCCACGCCGGTCAGGTGAGGCCCCAAGCACGCGTGTCTCAAGTGATATCGAGGCGGGAGCATCCTTCTCGAGCGCCAGAAGGTGGTCGAATGCGCGCTCGCTTTCCCAGATGTCCTTCATGCGATGCGGGGCGATTTCCAGAAATGCTTCTGCATCGTCGCGAACATCTTCAGGCCAACGCGCCAGTTCGGCGCCGTAGGCGCTCAGCAATTCCATAAAACGCGCTTCATTCATGATCGCCTCAACCTGTCTCGATGCCACTTAACAGATCAGCCCGCTCGGCCGCGAGAGCGGACTTGAGCGATCTGCGCGCCCGCGAAAGTAGACTCTCAAGAGCATCAACGCTGACGCCCAGAATTTCCGCTGCTTCGATGTTGCTTCTTTCCTGATAGTAGCAAAGTACAAGCGCCGCACGTTGACGTTCCGGCAACCTCTGCAACGCATCACGCACGCGCTCGCGCCGTTGACGATCGTCAAGCGCACGCGTGGCGGATGCGCGCTTGTCTGGCATCTCGGGAGAAATCTCTCCGCCCTGCCGTCCGCTGCGGCGCAATCTGTCCAGACAAAGGTTCATCGCGACCCTGTGCATCCAGGTTTCGAATTTTGCCTGACCCGGTCGCCACGCATTTGCGTGTTTCCAAACACGCAGAAAAACGTCCTGAGCCACGTCCTCGGCTTCTGCATGGGTACCCAGCATTCGTCGGGCGAGACCTACCATCTTGGGGAGGTGACGGCGCACGAGCTCTGCTGCCGCGCGCTTGTCGCCGACGCCAACACGTTGCACCAACTCTTCGTCTGGATCCCGCATGGCTTGAATGCCAACTCCGAGAATCGATAGATCACCCTTGCGGGCAACATGGTCAAAACTGAACTGCTCTCCACGTTTATGCATCCTGATGCGACTTTTGCCGAGCGTTGATTGCTCTTTTGCAGAGCTGATCTCAGCACGTCCGGACCTACTCCTGTCCGCTCAGTCAAACGCCGTTAGGCTACGGTTCCGTCGTGAGCGGCCCCAGTTTCCGCGTCCGGAGGTTGGCGACAGCACCCTGTATCTGATCCAGTCGCGCCTCCAGCGCCAAAAAATCCTTAAGCGCCAAATGATTGGCCATCCAGGCTTTCAGGCCCGCCGAGGCGTTCTCGGGCTCGAACTTGTCGCCAGTCGCAATCCTCAGCGCCTGTTGCAAATTTAGCTGAAAGGCTAACCCTTCCGTCAGGACGGCTGCGTCCCCAGGGGCCAATCGGCCAGCCGACGCGATCGCCTTTATAGCATCCATCGATGTTGGGATCACGGCGCCGGGCACATCTGCAGCCGACATCAGAATCGCATGCTGGATTACAAATTCTATATCTACCAGACCACCGGGCGCCAGCTTCACATCCCATCGTGACCGGGCTGGCCGCTCGCGGGCCATTCGCCGTCGCATGTCGCCGACATCTGCCGTGATCTTCGGATCAGCCGCCTTGAAACGCAGAGCTTCTCGTGCCGTTTCCACAATGCGTTGCCCAAGACCGGCATCACCAGCGACCGGGCGGAGGCGCGTGAGCGCCATGAATTCCCAGGTCCATGCATCCTCGCGGTAATAGCGTTCGAAAGACGAGAATCGGACTGCCACGGGCCCTGCCCGTCCCGACGGGCGCAACTGCATATCGACTTCATAGAGCGCCCCCTCTTCGGTTTGTGCAGAAAGCGCTGCAACGACTCGCTGCACAAAGCGGGCGGCGAGAGGTCCTCCCGCATCATCGTCGGGCTCATAGATCAGCATCAAATCGAGATCGGAGGTGGCCGTCAGTTCTCGTCCGCCAAACTTGCCCAGCGCACAGACCGACCACTTTCCAATGTGGCCCGGGAAGCGCGAGAGCACATCCTTCTCGCACACATCTGCTAACGTTGAGACGCAAGCATCAGCGAGATCAGCATAGGCAATACCAGCTTCGGTCGCTCCGATAGCGCCGCGCAGCAACTGATAGCCTATCCGGAATCCCTCCTCGCGATGAAATCGGCGAGCAACGTTGAGCTGCGCTTCGAAACCATCGGCACGTTCCAGCTGTTCGCGGAGTTTCGCTTTGCGCGCTCCCGGAGGGTCATTCTGGAGCGGTGCTCGAAATGACGGCTCCAGCATCGAGTCGATCAACGCAGGCCGGCGCGCAAGGTCAGCGGCAAGCTGCGGGGCAAATGACATCGTTTCGATGACGTCGCGCGTCAAGGCTGGCTCAGCCAACATGAGCGACATCACCTGAACGCCGGACGAAAGTCCCGAGAAGAACTCCTGGAAACGCTCAAACGCCGCATCCGGCTCGCCAGCCTTCGACATCGCCTCCAGTAGCCGCGGCCCCAGCGACGTGAACAGCTGCTGGGCGCGAGCGGACCGTGTGGCCGCAATGCTGCCACGGTGCCATTGCTGGAACGCATGGATGATCCGAGCAGGATCGCTAAAACCCATCGCCTTTAATGTCGCCACAGTTCCGGGATCATCGTCGACCCCTGTGAAGACAAGATTTCCGCGTTCGCCGGAAAGCCTTTCCTCGGTAGCAAACAGGTCGGAATAAACCGCGTGCACACGATGCCGCACGGAGGAGATATCCGCCTCGAAACGCGCTACATCAGAATAGCCGGACAATGCAGCGACCGCCGCCCGCTTTTCGGCAACATCGGGGAGCCGGTGCGTTTGCTCGTCGTTCAGCATCTGGATGCGATGCTCCACCGAACGGAGAAAGTCGTAGCTCCGCGACAGATCCCCCGAGACTTCCGGTACAATCACGCCTGCTTCCGCCATCGCGGCCAGTGCATCTTTCGTCCTCGGCGGGCGAAGTTCCGGTCGCCGCCCGCCAAGGATCAGCTGCTGCACCTGCGCAAAGAATTCGATCTCGCGCACGCCGCCACGGCCCAGCTTCACATCGAAGTCAGGCGAGATCAGTTCGGCATGCCCGCCGTGCGAATGGATCTGGCGCTTGATGGAATGGATGTCCGCAATGGCCCAATAGTCCAGGTGACGCCTCCAGACATAAGGCGTCAGGTCCTTGAGATAGGACTCGCCGGTCGCAATGTCTCCCGCGCAGACGCGCGCCTTGATGTGCGCCATCCTCTCCCAGTTCTGTCCGATGCTTTCGTAATAGCCGGTTGCAAACTGCGTGGAGATTGCGGGGCTGGTCGAGGAGGGATCGGGACGAAGCCGCAGATCCGTGCGGAACACATATCCATCAGCCGTCCGCTCTTCCAGAATGCGAACCAGGTCCCGCGTCAGTCGCGCCATGCTTTCCTTCACGCGATGGCCCTTCACCGGCAGCACGTCCAAATCGAACAGGACGATCAGATCTATGTCGCTGGAATAGTTGAGTTCGCGTGCGCCCATCTTGCCCATAGCGAGCGTAAACAGACCCGGCATGTCATCGCTTTCGCGCGCTTCACCAAATGAACCGGACGCCCAAGCCGATCGCACCGCAAGCTTCAATGCAGACCGGACGGACGCATCCGCCAGCTGGGTCAGATGCTCCACGACATCATCGAAATTCCAGATCGCCGAAAGATCGCCAGCAGCGATGGCGATGTGGGCGGCTTCCTTTGCTCGCCGCATCGCCTGCATCGGCGGCTCGAGCGGCCCTGCGACGCCGCCGGCGGCTGCAATCATCGCTAGCGCCTCGGTCAGCACGCCTTCTGGACCAGCCTCGAGCTGCTCAAAAGTCTCGGGCCGACGGCGCTCCATGCGTGCGATATAGTCAGAATGTGCAGCCGCCAGCTTCAGCGCCGCAAGCGGCGCGCCTTCGCCGCCCTTCAGAGCCGCAAAACCAAGATGTCCGAGTCGTTCGTTCATGCCGGCAACCTAGCGCGCACCTGCGTATGGTCTATCAGGACCAGCGTCATGCTGCAGGAAGTCTCAGCGTAGCGGACAAGCCGGGCCGCGCAGGCGGCCCACCGCCGTCAGCTAGGATGAGCTTACCCGCATGCGCTTCCGCGACTGCTGCGGCGAGACTAAGCCCCAGGCCGCTGCCCGGCTGACTGCGCGACTGCTCAAGCCGTACGAATCGCTCGATCGCCCGCTCGCGGTCTTGGGGAGGTATCCCGGGGCCAGAATCGGCGACCGTCAGATCCACGTCGCCATTCAAACCGCGCCGGACCTCGAGGCGGATGGCGCCGCCTTCGGGTGTGTACTTCACCGCATTGTCCATCAGGTTTGACATGGCCTGCGCAACGAGATCGCGGTCCGCCAGCACAAACAGTTCGCCATGAGGCAAATAGTTGAACGCCAGGCGCTTCTCTTCACATACGGGCTGATAGAGCTCGGCAAGCTCATTCGTAATGTCCGTCACGTTTGTTCGCCGGAACGAGCCCGTGGCGCCGGCCTGCACGCGCGACAGCCGCAGGATGGCGTTGAACGTGTCGAGCACGCTGTCCACGTCATCGATCGAACGCACGAGCGCGGCGCGCGCGCCATCCTTGTCGGTATCGCGAAGACCGGCCTCCAGTCTGTTGCGCAGCCTTGTCAACGGAGACCGCAGGTCGTGAGCGATAGAATCGCCCGCAGAACGCGATGAAATCACCAGGCGTTCGAGTTTCGCCAACATGGCGTTGAGCTGCTCGGACAAGCGGTCGAATTCGTCGCCCGATCCAAATACGGGGGCGCGACGTGTCAGGTCACCGCCCATGACGCCTTCTGTCGTCTTGGCAAGCTGCTCGGCTCGTTGCGCGGCGGATCGCGAGATCACGACGCCGCCGATCAGCGACAGAACGAAACCAACGGCTGCGGAGCGCCAGACCACGTCGGTGATGCGCTGGTTCATCTCGCCCAGGTCGCCGACATCGTAAGCGACCATCAGGACGCCGCCTTCGGAAAGTCTGGATATCCTCCCCTCCGCTGAACGCCTACTTGGCTGCCCCTGTATTGTCCGCGCGTCGTAGGCAAACTCGACGTTTACGACCTGCCCGACTGGCGCGGGCGCGGGAAGAACATCAAAGTCACCCTCGATCTTCTGTCCGCTGCCGTCCTGAAGAAGGTAGAAGAATTTGCCTCGCGCCTCGCGGCGTTCAGTGACCGCCTGCTTCAATCGATCCAGGCCGCCGCCTCGGTATGCCGCCGACAGCTCTCCGAACTCTGCATTGAGTTCAACCTCCGCCTGACGGCCGAGGTGACCGGCTGTTTCATAGTAGAGATACGCGAGAAGCGACGCCGTAAAGAGAATGAAGATCGACGCATGCAACAGCGCCAGCCGGAACGTTGTCGTACGCACCAGCGCCGGTAAACGGCCGATTTTCATGACTTAAGCTTCGAGCCGATATCCTGCGCCGCGCACGGTGTGCAGCAAGGGACGCGCGAAATCCTTGTCGATCTTCCCGCGCAGGCGGGAGACGTGAACGTCTATGACGTTCGTCTGGGGATCAAAATGATAGTCCCAGACCTTTTCGAGCAGCATGGTTCGAGTAACGACCTGCCCGGCATGACGCATCAGGAATTCCAGCAAGCGGAACTCTCGCGGCTGCAGGTCGATCTTCTGCCCATCGCGATTAACCGTGCGAGCCAACAAATCCATTTCCAGGCCGCCAACGGCCAGTTTGGTCGTAGGAATGTCGCCGGTTGCCCTTCGGCCGAGCGCTTCGACCCGCGCGACCAATTCGCTCGGCGCGTAAGGCTTCACCAGATAGTCGTCGCCGCCAGCCTGCAGGCCTTCGACACGATGGTCCACTTCCCCAAGCGCGGAAAGGAAAAGAGCCGGGGCGCGACCGCCTCCATCCCGATAGCTCTTTAGAAGCTTCAAACCATCCATTCCCGGGAGCATGCGATCCACAACGAGCGCGTCGTAATCGCCCGTGCGAGCCTTATTAAGCCCGGATTTGCCATCGCCGCACACGTCAACCGCGTGCCCGGCTTCGTTCAAAACGCCTTTGACGAACGCAGCTGCGTCGGCGTCGTCTTCAATAACAATGACTCGCATGCTTTCCGCTTTATTCCGCCGGAGCGATTTCGATCGGCCGCAATACCGTCAAGTCAAAGCAGCGCTCCTGGTTGCCGCATCCGACCCTTGCGATGACGTCCTTCTTGCCTGCCGCCTTGGCTGCGGCAACTGCGTCCTCCAACTCTTTCGGCGTCTTTACAGCCTTGTTGTTGATTTCCAGGATCGCGTCGCCCGGGAAAATGTCCGCTTTCGAAAACGCGCCTTTCGTTTCCACAGTCACGACGATCAATCCGGTACCCGCGGCGCCAACGTCGAACTTCTTGGCCTCATCTTCCGTCAGCGTGCGGATCGTGCCTCCGAGGACTTTCACGTCGTCCGGGCCAGGCTTCGGCGGCTTCATGCCTGCGCGAGCAGGATTGAGCTCGGCATTCGCCAGCGCCTTGTCGTTGCGCTCACGCACTGTCACCCGGATGATCTGCTCCTTGCCATCGCGGATGATCTTGAAGCTGTTTGTGGATCCCGCGAGCAGGCTGCCGACGCGTTGCGTCAACTGGCGGTTGTCTTTCACGCCCTCGCCATTCACCGCGATGATGACGTCGCCACGCCTGATGCCGCTCGTCTCGGCTGGACCGCCAGCCGTGACGCCGCGAACGATGGCGCCATTCGAGTTGCTCAGGCTCCACGCGTCAGCGTAGCGCTGGTTCATGCTCTGGATCTCGACCCCCAGCCAACCGCGCACGACCTTGCCGTTCTTGATCAGGGTGTCCGCGATGGTTTTCACCGCATTGGCCTCAATTGCGAAACCGATTCCGACGCTGCCGCCCCCAGTATCGGAGAAGATCGCTGTATTCACGCCAATTACTTCGCCGTTCAGATTGAACGTCGGACCGCCCGAGTTGCCGCGATTGATAGGTGCGTCGATCTGGATGAAGTCGTTATAGTTGCCGCCCAACAGCTCGCGCCCGTCGGCCGAAACGATGCCAGCCGTCGCGGTGCCCCCAAGACCGAACGGGTTGCCCACGGCCACCACCCAGTCGCCGACACGCGGTTTTGCGCGCGTCGCAAAGTCAACGAACGGATACGATCCGGTCTTTTTGACTTTCAGGACTGCGAGGTCAGTCTGCTCGTCGGTGCCGACGATCTCCGCTTCGAGCTGATCACCATTCTTCAGGGTGACGGTCACTTCGCGAGCATTCTCGACGACGTGGTTGTTGGTGACGATGTAGCCCTGAGGGCTGATAAAGAAACCAGATCCAAGGGCGTTGCCCTCCTGATCTGTCTCTGGAGCGCCGTCCTCTTCCTCTTTGTCCTCGCCAAAACGGTCTTCGTATTCGTCGAAGCCCGGGAGGCCGCGGAATGGATTGAACGCGCTGTTGCGCTCGGCCACCTTGACCTCGGTCGTGACCTGGACACTGACCACTGCCGGGCTCACCCGTTCGATCAGATCAGCAAAGCTCATCGGAGCGCCAGCTGGTGGCGTGACTGCAATCGGCTTTCCGTTTTGCGCCAAAGCGAGCGGCGTCATCGCCGCTCCGATCACGAGGGCAGTCATGAGACCCGCCGCAACGCCAACCCGGCCAGCGCGGACAGTTCCAACCTTTATCATTCTCTTTCTCTCACCTGCATTCGCCTCAGCGACCGCCCATTTGCGACCCTAGACGCAGACCGGGTCCATGCAACTGCAAAGACTGTCCGGCTATCAGCATCACCCGGTTCAAGACATAAGCCTTGCACCGCTTACAACTACCGATAGTCCCTGACTTTAAGGCAATCATGCGGCGGCGCCAGAGCCTGTACAGCGAGAATCCGGGAAGTTCTGGCCAGAATTTGGCCGCCTAGGCGTCCATCCCCTCGCCCCGATCGTCCGGAAGCGGCGTCAGATCGCGCCGGCGGGCCTTTAGCATCCGGAAACCGATAGCGCCGCCGACTCCCAAAAGAAGAAGAAACGGGAAGGCCCAGAGCGCCACGCCCCAACCATCCGTCGGGGGTCGGAACGAGACGAACTGGCCGTACCTATCGACGAAATACTGCCTGACCTCTGAGTCGGTGGCACCCTTGTCAATCTGGGTTCGGACCACGCGGCGCATGTCTACCGCGATATCCGCCGTGGACTGGGAGATCGGCTCGTTCTCGCAGACCACACACCGAAGCTCCCGCATCAGCCCCTGGGCGCGCGCCTCCTTCGCGGCATCCGAGAGGGGCGCCTCCGCCGCGCTGCTCTGAAGAAGCAACGCGATGATGAAGGCGGCCTTCATGCAGTTACCCCTGCCGGCGCATTTTCATTGCTAGGTTCGACCGCTGGCGATGCCGTTACTGCAGCGGCCGGGGCTCGCCTACGCAACCGCGCAGCGAGCGACATGAAGCCGCCGACTGCGATCAGGGCGGCGCCGCCAAAAACCCAGTCGATAAGCGGATGATGCGCAATGCGCAGTCGCCACACGCCCGGTTCGTCGCGGATGGTATCGCCAAGCGCGACGTAGACGTCTCCGCCAATCGTCTTCCTGATAGCAACTTCCGTCGTGCTCGTGTCAGCCACCGGATAGAAGCGCTTCTCCGGGCTGATAATCTCGGTCGTTCCGCCATGGGTGACCTTCACATCCGCGACGGTGGCATAGTAGTTGGGGCCTTCCTCGGACCGGATGCCCTGGAATTCGAAAGTCCATCCAGCCATCTCTGCTGTCTGACCTGAATGCAGAGGGAAAGTCCGTTCGGTGCGTGCCGCGGTTTCGACGGTCGCGCCAATGACGAATATCCCCATCCCGATGTGCGCGATAGACATGCCCCAGACCGTGAGTGGCAGACGGAAAACCCGGCCGAATCCGCCAGGTCTCACCCTGCGCCACAGGTCGAATCCTACACCCACAACAACCCATGTCCCAACCAGCACGCCAAAACCGAGCCAGATCCCCCAACCGCCAAGCGCCAGGGCGAGGAGCCCCGCAATCACCGCGACCACAGCCGCGGGGGCCAGCCATTTGAGCAGGGGCGACACATCCGCCTTCCGCCACGGCGCTGCCTGCGCCAGCGGCAGGAAGAGCAGGAGCACGGCGACCATCGGCGCCAGCGTAAGCTGAAAATACGGCTCGCCGATTGAGAGCGACGCGTTTTCTGGCGGGATCGCTTTGATCTCTCCCAGCCATTGCACAACCATTGGCGTCACCGTGCCTAGCAACACCAATGCGGCGCCAACCGACAAAAAGAGGTTGTTCAAAACCAGAGCGCCCTCGCGGCTCACCGGGTCGAATTCCGGCCCAGCTGGAAGTTTTGGCGCGCGCCAGGCGAACAGCGCCAAAGCGGCCCCACCCGCTAATCCGAGCCCGGCGAGAAGGACGAGTCCGCGCGTTGGATCAGTCGCGAACGCATGCACTGACGTCATCACGCCAGAGCGAACCAGGAATGTGCCCAGCAGAGATAGACAGAAGGCCAGAACAGCCAGAAACACGGTCCAGGCGGCCATGCCGCCGCGCTTCTCAGTCACGATCAGTGAGTGCACCAGCGCGGCGCCGACCAGCCACGGCATGAAGGACGCGTTCTCGACAGGGTCCCAGAACCACCAGCCACCCCAGCCAAGTTCGTAATAGGCCCAGATGGCGCCCAGAGCGATCCCGACCGTGAGAGCGCTCCACGCGGTCAGCGCCCATGGCCGCACGCGTTTGGCCCAGTCTTGATCAATTTTTCCATTGATCAGGCCTGCCGCAGCGAGCGAGAACACGAACGACATTCCGACATATCCCATATAGAGGAAGGGCGGATGCAGCGCGACAGCGGGATCCTGCAACAACGGGTTCATGCCTCCGCCATCAAGCGGAGGATCGGTCAGACGCGTGAACGGGCTTGAGGCGAAGAGAAGATAAGCGAGCGATCCAAGCGTCAGCAGGCCCTGAACGCCCAGCGCCCGATCGCGCAACCTGTCATTGCGCATGAACAGCGCAGCCGCGCCGCCATAGCCCGCCATGATCATGCACCACAGCAGCATAGAGCCTTCGTGGTTTCCCCACGCGCCCGCAATGCGGTAGATGATCGGCTTCAGCGAGTGGGAGTTCTTGGCGACGAGCGCGACGGAGAAATCCAGTCTCACGAAGCTGATGACCAGCGTCAGCATCGCGAGCGCCAGGAACGTCCCTGTCGCCACTGCCAGCCGCCGTGGCGCTTCGCCACCGGTGGTCAACCCGAGATAGCTCTGCGCCGCCGCGGTCGCCAGCGCGAGAAAAGCCAGCAGGTGGCCGAGTTCTGCGATCACGTTGTCGGCTCTTTGTCGTAAGCGGTCTTGCCATCGGACTCTGCCGCGCGTTTGAGCGCGTCGTAGGTTTCCTTCGGCATGTAGTTTTCGTCGTGCTTGGCCAGAACGCGCTTGGCGACGAGGCGGCCCGTCTCATCGAACTTGCCTTCGGCCACCACGCCTTTGCCTTCCTCGAAAAGGTCAGGCGGAATGTCGTGATAGACTACGGGGACGGCATGCTTTCCGTCGGTTATCTTGAACAACAACGCCCCATCCGGCCCGTGGGTTTCGCTACCTTTTTCGACCAGGCCGCCCACGCGGATGTTCTGTTTGAAATTGGTGACGCCCTTTGCGACGATATCCGACGGCGACTGGAAAAACGCGACTGTATCCTGCAGCGCGACGACCGCCAGCGCCACGGCGCCCGTCGTCAGCACGGCAGCCGCGCCAATCAGCCAAAGTCGCTGTGATCGCTTGCGCATGGGATGGCGCCTCCGTGTAACGGGTCAGCACGATATATTGGGGTGGTACTGCAAGCACGAGCGACACGATAGTGCGAGATATAGTCACTTCTTGGGAGGGGTTTCGACAGTAGCGACCGGTTGGCCGGGCGAGGGATCAATCCCGAACATCTGCCGCAGCGCGGCGAACATCTGGCGTTCGGGGCCGTTCTGGGGGGCGCGGGCGTCGATGCCGGCCCATATCCCTTCAGCTTCGCTCGTCTTGCCCTGCAGCCATAACCCAATGCCGGCAAGGTAGCCAATCCGCAGATTGTTCGGCTGGGCAGCGAACGATTGCTGATAAAGCTGCGTCGTTGCTGGATCCACCTGCCCTGACATCTTGAAACGCAGATCTGCGAGATCAGTAACCGTCTCGATGTTTTTGGGGTCGCGGCGCAGCGCGGACTCATAGGCCAGCACGGCGGCCCCGGGATTATTGGAAGCTTCCATCATCTTGCCCATGATCCAGTGCGGAACCGGGTCGTTCGGCTGCTCCTGGGCCCGTTTTTGCGCCAGCGCTATGATCTGGTCGATGCGCATGGAATTCGGATCGCGCTGAGCCAGCGTCTCCAGATCACCAATCCGGGCGTCCAGCGGCTCATCCGGCATATCCGGCTTTCCGAAAATCCAGTAGGCGCCGAGAGCCGCAAGGCTGGCGACCAGCACGACCGCGCGCGTCTGCATCGACCTGGCGACGCACCAGGTTCCGCCAGCAACAAAGACAAGTGCAACTATAATCAGCCAGATCAAAGCGGCGCCGCCGGCAGTTCAAGACGAGCGCGGAGGCCCCCTATCGGGCTGTCTTCGAGATGCAGCCGCCCGCCATAGATGTCCGCAAGCTCGGTCACAATCGACAATCCCAGACCTGTTCCCGGCTCCGACTCGTCAAGCCGCTTGCCGCGCTCCAACGCCTTGGCCCGATGCTCGGCCGGAAGGCCCGGTCCGTCATCGTCAACGATGACCCGAATACCGTCGTCGCTGCGGGTCACCGTCACGTTGACCCGGGACTTGCACCATTTGGCTGCGTTCTCCAACAGGTTCCCGACAAGTTCATCGAGGTCGCCGCGTTCGCCGCGGAATACGGCTTTGGAATCAGCGTGCACATCAATAGCGATCCGCTTGTCGCGATGCAGGCGCTCCAGCATCCGGGCAATGCCCTCGATTGGCTCCTTCACTTCGGTGCGTGCGCCCAAGACCTCGGCTTGCGCCGCGGCCTGAGCCCGCTTGAGATAGTGATTGACGTTGCTGATCATGGCCTCGGTCTGACGGCGCACGACTTCGGAAACCCTGTCTGCTCCCTTCGCCTCGTTCTTGAGCACCGCGAGCGGCGTCTTCAGCGCATGCGCCAGATTGCCCACATGCGTCCGCGCGCGCTCCACGACCTTGCGATTCTGGACTATCAGCGTGTTGATCTCTTTCACGAGCGGAGAGAGTTCGCTGGGATATTCACCATCCAGCGTATCCCGCCGGCCAGCCCGGACATCGCCAAGCTTGTCCAGGATCTCGTGCAGAGGCCGGAGTCCGTAGCGGATCAGAACCACAACGCCGATTACTATCCCGAGCGCCAGAACGCCAAGTGCAATCCCCAGGCGCAACGTAAAGCGCCCCACCGCCTCATCCGCCGCCGTGCGATCGATGCTGGAATAAAGAACGATCGGTGGGGACCGGCCGGCCAGTTTCACTGCTTGCAAGCCAATCCGCACAAGACGCTCATTTGGCGCGACGCCATCGATCTGGATCGTTTCGCCGGGATGCGCCGCGGCGTTCGCAACTGCGCTGCCGGCAAGCTCGGGTCTGACCTCGAAGAAGCTTGGAGATTGCCGGATGCGCACGACCTGCGCCTGCGAATCGACATCAAGGAACGCCCAATAGCGCCCGGAGAACGTCATGCCGAACTTTTCGTCCTTGGGCAGCTTCTGGTCGTCGAACCTGGGTTCGCCTACGTCGTCGGAGTCCACCGCGTTCGCGAGCGTGCGAAGCGTATCGCTGTTCGATGCATCGAGCTGCTGGTCTGTCTCGGCCCGATAGAAAGCCTGAAGCGACCAGCCCGCGATCAGCAGAACCACCGCACTCCAGATTGCCGCAGCAACGAGCATGCGGCGGGCGATCGAGCCGCGCGTACGCGTACCCTCGGTTTCGCCCGCCCCCGGCGCTTTGCTCATATTACTCGACGATCTTCTCGACTTTAGGGTCGATCAACCGATACCCGAGGCCTCGTTCCGTCAAGATGCGGTTCGACCCGATCTTGCGACGCAGCCGGCCGACAAACACCTCGATAGTGTTGGAATCACGGTCGAAGTCCTGGTCATAGATGTGCTCGACCAGCTCGGTACGCGGCACGACACGGCCCTGATGGTGCATGAGATAGCTCAGCACACGATACTCGTGCGCGGTGAGCTTGATCGGTTCGCCATTTATCGAGGCTCGCGCAGCACGGGTGTCGACCAGCAGGTCGCCACATTCAAGCGCCGCACTCGCATGACCCGCCGCCCGGCGCATCAGCGCGCGGAGCCGCGCCAGGAGTTCCTCCGTGACAAAGGGTTTGGTGAGATAATCGTCCGCGCCGGCATCGAATCCGGCAACCTTCTCGCTCCAGCGATCGCGCGCTGTAAGGATCAATACAGGCATGTCCTTGCCTGCATTGCGCCACTTCTCCAGCACACGCACGCCGTCCAGCTTCGGCAGACCGAGGTCCAGCACTGCCGCATCATAAGGTTCGGTGTCGCCGAGGAAGTGTCCTTCCTCGCCGTCCGGCGCCAGATCTACGGCATAGCCAGCCTGCGTCAGCGCTTCGGTAAGCTGCCGGCCCAGATCAGGATCATCTTCTACGACAAGAACTCGCATGGTGGTCTTTCAGCGCGTGGAGATTACACGGCCGCTTGTCGCGTCCACCTCAATGGTGAGACGCCGGCCGTCTTGGGCAATCCAGGAGATAATGTAGCGGTCTCCCATCTTCTGGGCATCGAGCATCTGACCGCCATAGCGAGCCTGAAGCTCTCGCCGCACGGCATTTAGGGAAACTTCCCGCTGCGGCGCACGTTCCTCACTGTCCCACTGCGAAGACGGAAAGCCGCTGTTTCGCTGGAAGCTGCCACGTTGCGAGTCACCGTCACGGTTGCCGCGCTGTGCCAGCGCAGGCGTTGTGACCAGAAGGGCGGCAAGGGCCGGTATGAGAATTCGCCGAAGCATGAGGCGGTATCTACGTTCAGGACCGTGAACCTCGTCTGAACGTGAAGTCGTGATGGTTAAACCAGCTTGTTCCAGCTGCTTTTTGCATCTTGCCCGGCATTTCATCGCTGCACGTCGGCTTTCCTGCCAGCCCAGGTCTTCACGAACTCCTTGAGTTCCGGGTCATCTTTCCGCGGCAGGACAAGCAGTAGCCGGACCAGCAGATCGCCTGGCGTGGGCCGTGTCTGCACACCCTTCCCCCGGAGCTTCAGGAGATCACCGGAGTTCGACCCCGGCGGAACCGAAAGCGTCACAGCGCCCGATGGCGTCTGCACCGGAACTCTTCCACCCTCGACAGCTTCTGCGAGCGATATCCGAAGATCCATTCGGATGTCGTCACCCTCGCGCTTGAACGCGGGATGCACTCCAACCGTGATTTCCACGAGCGCATCGCCTGCCGGACCACCGCCTGCGCCAGGAAGACCTTGTCCCTTGAGCCTCAGCGTCTGCCCCGAATTCAGCCCTGCGGGAATCGCAAGATCGAGCGACCGCCCGTCCGACATAGTCACGCGCCGACGTCCGCCATTCACTGCATCGAGGAAGTCGACCTCCATGCGGTAGCGTACATCTTCGCCGCGCTGCTGCCCGAAGCCACGAGCCCCGCCGCCCCGGCTGAACAATCCATCGAACAGATCTTCAAACACGTCGCCGCGCTGGCCCCGTGTCCTCGCGCCTGCACTAGCGCCAGCTCCAGCTCCTGCAAATCCACCAAACCCGCCCGGCTGGAAGTGCGGCCGCTCGTTGCCGTCCGCGTCTATCTCGCCGCGGTCAAACCGTCCACGCTGAGTCGCATCAGTCAGCAGGTTGAAAGCTGCCGTAACGCGCTTGAAGCGCTCCTCAGTCGCCTTGTCGTTCGGGCGCACGTCCGGGTGCAGCTCTTTGGCGAGCTTCCGGTACGCCTTCTTTATGTCCTCGGCGCTGGAGGGTTTTGGCACTCCAAGCGCCGCATAGGGATCCCAGCTCAAATGCCGACCCTTGCTGAATGTGTAGCCCTAGCGTGGGGCCTCTCTCCCACCTAAGACAAGCGGGAAGATGGGGATATTGAGGCGAAGCGCTATTTTCCTGTCTGTCACGGGGCAGGAATTGTTAGTTGAAGCCGACCCGGTCGCCTGGTTCGCCATCTGATCCAGGTTGCGGCGCCTCGATGAGCGCGCTCCCCCGATGACGCCTGAACTGAGGCTGATCGTCCGCGCGCGAATTCCCGCCACGGTTACGAATGCCTCCCGCGCGCCTCCATCGCCGATTGTGATCAGCACATCGCAGCCTCGCTGCCCCGCCATCGGTCCACTCCTTCTCGATATGAATTGACACGCAACCAGATGGTTGCATTATGAAATGCATGGACCAGGTGTTTCGGGCTTTGGCGGACGAAAGCCGGCGAACCCTTCTCGATAGCCTCAGCGCGAGAAGCGCTCAGACGCTGAACGAGCTGTGCTTAGGCCTTTCGATGACGCGTCAGGCGGTCTCGAAACACCTGGCGATACTTGAGGAAGCCAACCTCGTCGCCACCGTGAAGCGCGGCCGCGAGAAACTGCACTATCTCAACCCGGTTCCGATCGCCGAAATCGCAAACCGATGGATCCGCAAATTCGAACGCCACAGGGTCGACGCCTTCGTGGACCTGAAGAAGCAACTGGAGTCAGAATGACTTCCGCTACCGATCTTCCCGTCCGGCCGAAAAATGTCGCCGTGATCTTCATCGCCGCATCAGCCGAGCGCGTCTGGAGCGCGCTGACCGATCCCGCAGACCAGGCCACCTATTTCGGCGGCAAGACAGAAATCGGCCAACGAGGCGAGCGCTGGATACGTCACACTGCCGACAACGGCAAAACCCGCGCCACGATCAACGAATACCATGCCCGCGACTGGGGCGATGACTATGGTCATGCCGCCGCCCAAGGCTGGACCGAGCTCCTGTCCGGCCTCAAGACCCTCGCGAAACCGGCACCCCCCTCTGCCGCCGCTATTCCAGAAAGAAGCAGAATGCCCGCTCCGGACCTCTGCGCCGAGCCCAACCCCGACCGCCTATCCGTGATTTACATCGCCGCGCGTCCCCAGAAGCTCTGGGATCCCCTAACGGACGGAATAACTGCGCGACCTTGGCGGGCCCGCACACATAAGGATTCATCTTTCGAGGTTGGCGCCCCAATGGTCTGGCGGGGCAATGGGAAAGTCGACCGGCGTGGCGAAATCTTCGAATGCGACCTCCCGCACCGTCCGGTCTGTACCTCCCACGTCCAAGGCCCCGGTGCGGTCCACGACGAAGGCCCGTCAATCGTCACCTATGACATCTCGCGCAGCGGCGACATGGCCATGCTCGTCGTTACCCACGGCGGCTGCCCGAAGAACTCTCTGTCGCACGAAGGCGTCGAGGGCGGCTGGCCCGCCATCCTGTCATCGCTCAAGACAGTCATCGAAACCGGTCAAATGCCCGCCTTCAAGGACAGGGGCGGAGCAGAGTTCAGGGCAGCACAAGAAAAACAGCTTCGCGAACACGGGGCAGGCAAACAATGAGCGGCACGAAGTTTGTCTACGTAACCTACATCCGCACCACGCCGAGCAAACTCTGGCGCGCTCTCATCGAGCCCGAATTCACGCGGCGGTATTGGGCAGGCACCTACCAGACGTCCGACTGGAAGGTCGGATCCGACTGGCAAATCATGATCCCCGATGGCCGGGTTGGCGACAGCGGAAAAGTCCTGGAGTTTGATCCGCCTCGCCGTTTGGCCATCAGCTGGCGCAACGAGTTCATGCCGGAACTGAAAGCAGAAGGCTATTCGATATGCACCTACGAACTCGAACCTGCGGGTACTGCGGTTAAACTGACGCTCACCCACGAGATTGACATCCCGAACGCAAAGACAATTGCAGCGGTAAGCCGGGGATGGCCGCACTTCCTCGCAAGCCTCAAGAGCCTGCTCGAAACTGGCGAGTCGCTTGTCGAAAGCCGCACATGGCCTGAAGGGATCTGAACGTGTCTTCGAAACCAACAGCCGTCGCGATCCAGACTTTCCTTGTTTCTCCCGCACGCGTCTACGACGCCATCCTCGAACCGGACATGATTTCGCGTTTCATGTTCGGGCCTTTGTTGCGCAACGAGGAAATTCTCCATATCCGCAACGAACCGCGTATCGGCGGGAAATTCTCGTACAAGGTGCGCCGTGGCGAGCATGCGATAGACCATGTCGGCACATTCTTGGAGCTCGATCGCCCGCGCCGCATTGTCTTCACGTGGATCGTCGCCGGAGAAAGCGACGAAGACGGCTCCGTGGTCTCGATCGACATCTCGCCTACGGACGAGGGCTGCTCGGTACGTTTTTCGCATGAAATGCCGCCCGAATGGGCCGATTTCATCGACCGCTCACGCGACGCCTGGAAGAAGATGCTCTCTGTCCTTGCGACACTGCTCTGACCGGCGCCCTCAGGCCGAAGAGACGATGCGGCGCGGAATGACCGCAGCCGCATTCTCGATCATCGCATCGGCGATCTCCTGCTCACCGGACACGATCAGGTCTGCGCCGAAGCTGCGCAGATGCTCAACCTCCGCGTCCGAGTGCGCGCGCGCATAGACTTTGATTTTCGGGTTGAGCGTGCGCGCCAGCTCAACAATGCGCCCAGCCTCGAACCCGTTCGGAACCGTCACGAACATCACGTCCGCCTGCGCGATGCCAGCCCGCTCCATCGTGTCCTGCGAGATCGCGTTGCCTGCAATGACGGCAACACCGCTAGAATTCAGAAGTTCGACAAGATCCTCCCGATCCTCGATCACGGAATAGGTTGCCTGCGCCTCATCCAGCGCCTTGCCGATCAACGATCCGACGCGTCCATATCCGACAAGCACAACCCGCTTCGGCGGGGCTTGCGTCGGAGCTGCCAGCCGCACGGCCCCGACCGCCTGAGCCTTCTTGCCGATGCGATCGAAGATCGCAAACATCAATGGGCTCAGCACGATCGAGATGATCGCTCCGCCCAGGATCAGATCGTTGGCCTCTTCCGGCAACAGCCCGAACTGCAGGCCCAGTCCCGCAAGAATGAACGAGAACTCGCCGATCTGCGCCCGGCTCGCCGTAACCGTCGCTGTCGTTTCGCGCGATTGCCCGAATAGTTTGAGCAAGCCCGCACTGATCAATGACCTCAAAACCAGAATAATCCCGACGGTCGCGATCAGCGGCCACGGATTGCGCAGAAGGATCATGGGATCGAAAAGCATCCCCACCGATACGAAGAACAGCACCGCGAATGCATCGCGGAGCGGCAGTGTTTCGTTTGCCGCCTGCTGCGAGAGTTCGCTTTCAGCCATGATCAAGCCGGCGAATAATGCGCCCAGCGCCACCGAAATGTCGAAGAAAGCGGACGCCGCATACGCAACGCCAAGCGCGATCGCCAGAACGGCAAGCCGGAAAAGCTCTCGCGACCCCATGTGAACGACGCGATGCAGCAGCCAGGACACCACGCGCTTGCCCGCTAGCAGCATGATCAAAGCGAACAGCGCAACCTTCCCGAGCGTAAGCGCCACCGCAAGCCCGGCATCCTGCATTTGCAGCACGCTGATGGCTTCGCCATTCACCACCTGCGTACGGATGTGCACCCAAGTCGGCAGCAGCACCATCGCTACCACCATCGCCAGGTCTTCCACGACCAGCCAGCCGACGGTGAGCTTTCCGCGCTCGGTCTGCATCAGCCGCCGCTCCTGCAGGCTGCGCAGCGCCACCACCGTCGATCAAACAGACAGCGCCAGGCCCAGCAAGATCCCGGCATCAATGCTCCACCCCAACGCCAGCGCAAATCCCACCCCGGCCGCCGTCGCGAACATGATCTGCAGCAAGGCTACCGGCACGGCCACGGCGCGCACAGACAGCAAGTCACTCGGCGAAAAATGCAGTCCCACCCCGAACATCAGCAGGATCACGCCGACCTCCGCGACTTCAGCAGCCAGTCCTGCATCAGCCGTGAAACCCGGCGTGAACGGGCCAATTACAACGCCCGCAACCAAATATCCGGCCAGCGGCGACAGCTTGAGCCGGGTAGCCACCGCCCCGAACACAAAGGCGAGCCCAAAACCAATCGAGAGAAGGGCGATCAGTGGAGAGTCATGCGGCACCGATCGGGGGACTTTCTGTGCGAGTGAATCCGCGAATCAAACCTTCGCAGATCGTGGATTCATAATGCAAGAAGATCGTTCTCTCGCATGCGGATTTGGCCTTCTGTTCGCTTGCTGGTCCACCATTTCGTGAAATCGCGAGCGCCGTCCCAATCCGGTCTTAACGATCATATGAGCAATGTCGGTAGATATCGGGGTCTGACATGCGTTCTTATAAACCCCGGCGCCTTGGCATAGTCTCCGGCGCCCTCTTGCTGCTGATCTTGGCCGGTCTTCCGGTGCTGCTCGGCCTCACCCGGCCGCAGCCCGGCGATGCTCCGGGCGTTGTTCTGGTCTACACCCACGGCCTGTCCTCTCTTGGCTCTACGGGTCTGGTTGCGCTCGGCCTCGCCGTGATCTTTGGCGCCTGGCTGCTGGCCAAACAGCGCAAGGAAGTGAACCGCAAATACCTGAGCAGAAGCGCTCGCCGCTGGCACAACACGATCGCTGCCCTGCGCACGCTGGCCATCACTGTGGGCGGCGCCAGCCTCATCGCAGGCAGCCTTTCCGGCCTCTATATCGCTATGATGCAGGCACGCCCGGACCTCTACGACCAGCTTGCGCTTCCGTTCGTCACCGGCCAGCTGGCCGTGATCTGCCTGGTTGGCGGCGGCGGCCTCTACGCGGCCGGTCGCCTAGGCGGCTAGCGCCACGGATTGCCCTCAGCCTGATTGTCGGCTTACCTCGGCTCAAAGCTGAGGGGCAGACATGACCGACTTCGCCGCGCCGACGAAACGCATCGAGTTGACGCTGCGTGCGTTGGTGCTTGGCTGCCTGCTCGCCATAATCTTCACGGCGGCGAACGTATACCTGGGCCTGCAGGTCGGCCTGACCTTCGCCTCGTCTATCCCCGCAGCGGTCATCTCCATGGCCATACTAAGGGGGTTCCGTACCTCGACGATCTGGGAGAACATGACGGTCCAGACCGTCGCTTCTGTCGGCGGCGCGATCTCCTCGATCATTTTCGTTCTCCCAGCCTTGGTCATGGTGGGCTGGTGGAAGAGCTTCCCGTTCTGGCAATCCTTCCTGATCTGCGCCTTCGGCGGCATCCTCGGCGTCACCTTCTCGATTCCCTTGCGTCGCGCCCTCGTTATCAATGCCGCGCTGCCATACCCGGAAGGCGTCGCCGCGGCCGAGGTGCTCAAAGTAGGTTCGCGTGGCGCTGAGCAGACCGAATCCGCCGTCCGCGAGAACAAGGCCGGCCTGCTGGTTGTGATCTGCTCCTCCATCGCATCAGCGCTTTATGCCTGGCTGGTCGCGGCCCGTGTTTTCATTGGTGAAGCCTCGACCTTCTTCCGCCTGCCCGCTGCCCTCGGCGGCGGCGCAACCGGCATCAGCTTTGGGATGCAGTTCGCTTTGCTGGGCGCCGGTCACCTCGTAGGCCTTGCCGTCGGCATCGCCATGCTCGTCGGTTTCATCATCGCTTGGGCCGTGTGCGTGCCCGTACTGACCTCCCTGCAAATGACGCCCGGTGAAGCCGAGGCGGCCGCCATCGACGTTTGGCGCAATCAGGTCCGCTTCATGGGCGCCGGCTCGATCGGCGTCGCGGCGATCTGGACGTTGCTAAAGCTCATCGGCCCTCTTGTCGGCGGCGTCACCTCCGCCCTGGCCGCTCAACGCAAGCGGGCCTCAAGTGAGGCCCTCGACATTACCGAACAGGACATCCCAATCACGCTGGTGAGCTTCATCTCGCTAGGCGTACTTGCAGCAATCGCCATCTTGCTCTGGAGCTTCACTGCCGGCACCTCGCTCGCCTCTTCCGCCCCGGTGCTGGTCATCGGCGGCCTGATCTACGTCGTCCTGATCGGCTTGGTCGTCGCTTCGGTTTGCGGCTATATGGCCGGCCTCATCGGCTCGTCCAACAGCCCTGTCTCGGGCGTCGGAATTCTCGCCATCGTCATCGCATCGCTGCTGATGGTCGGCGCCATGCAGTTGATGGGCATCCGGGCCGATCCCTCGATTGTAGCCTTCGCGCTGTTGATCACGGCCGTCGTATTCGCCGTAGCGGTTATCTCGAACGACAATCTACAGGATCTAAAGACAGGTCAGCTCGTTGCCGCCACGCCCTGGCGTCAGCAGACTGCGCTGATCGTCGGCGTGCTTGCCGGCGCACTTGTCATTCCGTTTGTTCTCGACCTCCTCAACAACGCGAATGGTTTCGTGGGCGGCCCGCCTCCGACGGCTACAAACACCGCGCCACTCTCGGCCCCGCAAGCGACCCTCATCGCGGCCCTCGCCAAAGGCGTGATCGAAGGCGGCCTGCGCTGGGACCTGATCGGCATTGGCGCCGCCATCGGCGTCGGCGTCATCCTTGTCGACGAAGTCCTAGTCCGTACCTCCGGCGGGAAGCGCAAGCTCCCACCACTGGCGGTTGGCATCGGCATCTACTTGCCGATGGCCATTACGACGACGGTCTTCGCCGGAGCCTTAATTGGCGCTGTCTACAACAAGTGGGTATCTGGCAAATCCTATGGCGAGGTCGCCAAGCGGCTCGGCATCCTGCTCGCTTCCGGCATGATTGTCGGTGAGAGCCTCTTCGGCGTCTTCACCGCAGGCGTTGTCGCCGCCTCCGGCAACGGCGACGTCCTCGCACTCGTTCCGGCCGACTCTGGCTGGCCCGCCATGCTCGCTGCGGTTGTCGGCCTAGCGGCCGCGACCTACGGCCTCTACGCGTGGATCAGGTTGAAAGCCGGCAAGGTCTAGACTGGCTCCACGACAGCCTTCAGACGCAGCAGCGCGCGCCAGAGACCACCCCCCTGCCGCGCCGCACCCGAGAACAGCGGAAGCAGCAACACACCGCCATTCGTTCATCTCTCGATCTGCTTCCATCAAAGCCGCGCGCGCGGCCGCCAGCGCCGTCTTCGCCATCCCTCCGCGCAGAAACGCTGACCAGATCGATCCGACGCTCGCTTCCACATCGACGCTGCCGCACGGCTCGCTCAGATGCCCCCCAGATTTCCAGATACCGATAGGCTGGCGAGGGCGCACCGATCTCCCGCACGCGAACGGGATCACCCAGAGCCGCCCTTACTTCCGCATCCGCGCTGATCGCCCTTCGCAACGCGCCCTCCAGCGCGCTTTCCGCACCGCTCACAGGCGCATGCGACGCCAAGGGGAAATCAGCCGCGCAACATCCCTTCGCCCCGGCCAGACTCAACAGTTCGGCTGACGGCGCCGCCAGCGTCGTCAAAATCAGTCCTCTTTTCCTTTTGAACCACGTTCGGACTTGAGCGCCCGCGCACAGCCTCGCGGCCACCGGACGGATCAAGCGTCAGCCGCCGCAATCGCGGTCAGAGTGTCCTGCCTGTAAGATCAGTCGACTTTCGGGTCACGACGGCCGCCACTGGCGTCATCGATCTTGAAGCGCCACAGCCCATCATTGCCCCGCCTCAGCACCTCCGCCGAAACGCCATCCGACTTGATCCATCCCTCTGGCTCCAGCATCTCCCACGCAAGCCGGCAGAGCGCGCTGTCATCCGCGACAAACACATGAGCGTAAGTTCCGCGCAGCTTCATCCCGGTTTCCAGAAATCCCTGCACCGCCGCCCGGATCTGTTCCAGCCCCACCGCCTTCTGCTCGCCATCGAACGTGAACACGGCATCGGGCTCGTAGAGAGAAATCAGCCCCTCCAAATCACCTTCATTGAATCGCGCGATGAAGGCTTCCGCCATCAGCTCCGGTGACGACACGCCCATCGTCCACTCCCTCAGAAGATCGGGCGCATAATCGCGATGAAGACCGGAAGATCAAGTCCAACGGCGCCGGCAAGGCATGCCCGCCGGCGCCGCCGCCGAAATCGAGATGCGGCTGAAAAGCTGCGCACTTCATCACCGTGATCGCGCTAAAGTTCTGGATGCCGCCGCCCGCACGCTTCGTCGCATAGAACAGAAGCCGATCTTGTCCCACGCATAGCTCGCATCGGCGATCCTGTCATAGCTGAGAAGGCCTTGGGGCCTGTTCAACCCATCACCCGTCGCCAACGCAGCGGCCCCCTGCGCCGAAAAGCTTGCCTCCACTTCGTCCGCCAGAGGCTCGTCGACGTCAGCATAGGCGTCATCGAGCAGTGTCTACGTCGCCGCCAGCATCGCATAAAGCTCCGCCACCGGAGATTCGAGCAGATGCGCCGTTGTCTCCGAGCAAGACCCCGTTTCGGCCGCCCGCGCTGAAGCGGCGCCAAGGCTGACCGGCTTCCTGAAGACCGTCTTCGATGTCTGGCGCACCGTCGCGATCTGGCGCATTGGAGACGAAGCCATCAGGCTCTGGTCAATCAGCCTATCCAGCTCAGGTGGCGCCACCTAGCCGCCATACGCCCCGGCGCCCATGTTCACCGAATTCAGCTCCAGAAGCGCCATGCGCTGTCATCGCCCTTGCGATCATCCAGCCGCCGCGAAGCCATGCAGCAAGAAAACTCAAAGCCTCAGCCGGGCCGCCAGCGGCATCAGCGGCGTCAACAGCTGCACCTCGCGTAACTCGATTTCCGGCGGCTCCTGCCCCCCGGCGGCACACCCGGCGACAGCGCCGCCTGTGCCGCCGCCGTCGCATCTTTCACCAGCCCGCGCCCTTCCTCTCGCGTCGTGGTCCCTCGCCCCGCCGCCTGCCCGCCAACCTGGCTCAGCAGCATCCATGCCTCCGCGCCGGCGTTCGCGTGAAGACGCCGGCCAGGTCCTCGACCCCGACAAACGATGCATAGCCCTCGATTACGAAGGATTCTGATCTCATCTCCGCCTCTTTCGATGTACACGATTGGCATGACAGCTCGGCCGCGGAACGATCCGCTGCCGAAACTCAGCCGCCAGCGATCCAGCTGTGCCGCCGTCAGCTCGCGTTGCACTTCGACTCTCGCCATCCGCACCGCCATTTCGGCTTGGGCCGCGCATCTCAACCTCTTTAAGCGGCTCTCCGGTCGCGGGCGCCCAGGCGAATACGCCAGCGGATTCAATCACGATTGGAAGAATGAGCGTCCACGCGATTTTTTTGTCGATCATTCGAAAGTCCTCTGCTAGAAAGACATCACTCTCGGGCTGGGCGGCGCGTAGTGTGCGTGTTCGGGAGTTTCCATTTGAAGCGCGCGGATGTCGTAAGCGTTGGTCGCCTTTTTTCCGGCGCCGCGCGATTTCGATGCGGTCCTGCACGCCCCGGTTTTCACTGGGGCTTGCCGCAGATCGCCCAGGTCGTCGTTGATCTCGAAACCGCGGCCCGTGATTCACTGGACGAAGAAGATGTACCCGAGGAGCGTTTCTACCTCGGCGTGATCACTGTTTGCCCGCTGCAGCGTGGCGTCTCCACTTTGCTGGACGGACAGCAACGCCTCGTCGTCCTGTCGATGTTTCTCGCTTTCGCACGCGACGGACTGCCAGGCGCCGGCGAACGCAGCCGCATGGAGCGCATGCTGATGCGCCGCTTCCCCGGCCAGCTGCCTGAGCCACGCTTGCGTCTCACGCCGGAAGATCATGCCTGGTTCGCGCATTTCATCCTGCCGCCCGGCGCGACACGCCGACTGCCGGCCACTGCGCCGATTGGCTCCCCGAAGGAACTGCTGCTCGCCGCACGCTTCATGGAGCACGCGTTCGCGAACTATTCCGTCGCCGACCTACGCAACATGGTCGATTTTCTGACCCACCACACTGCGGTCGTCTGCTCCATCGCGGAGCCACGTCCGGCGTTCGCGCCAACCTCGTCTTCACCCTCGCAGCAGATGTGGGGCGACGAGCCTTTCCCGGCCCCCGCTTCAGCGCGCTACCGCGTCGCCGCGGAATAATTCCTCAATTTCACGACCCCTACGACGTGCCCGCTCACGGTGAGCGACCAACAGGAGTCTATCTATGGTGCCGCGAATTCTTATCGCCGTCGTCGTCCTGGGTCTGATGAGCCTTAGCGTTCTCGCCTGACCCCCCCCGCACGGTTGAAATCCCGATCCACGGTCCCAGATGATGCTTGGGCCACTGGAGCCTCTATCATTTTCAATGGAGTCACCCATGGGCTGCTTGGCTACATCCACCGATCCCTGGTCGGTCGCGCAGGAGGGCGAGCTCCGCTGCCTCGCACGCGCCAACACCACGCCCGCCTCTCGCGAACGCCGGAACAGGTTTTCGAGCGCGCCCACGAACTAGAGCTTACTCTGAAGCGGCCTGCACACGGCGAAAAGTCCAACGCCGGTTGGAATCTTTAGGCCTACACACCCGTCATCCGCTTCTCCGGAATCGTGAGAAAGCTGGCTGCCTCGATCCGCGCCCACTGCTCCGCGCTTTCCGCTTGGAAAGCCGGCACACCTTCCAGATCCGCAGCAATTTCGCCGCCTACACGATCCAGTAGCCAACCTGAGATCTCGCGCGCCGTCTTGTTGTCGAGTGGCGACACCACTCACCGCGAGATGGCCATGGAAATTCTCCAGCAGATCCGGCCCCGCCTGCTCGATGTTCGGTTGCACGATCAACCTGGCCAGCGCATCCTTCCTCTCGGCCGCCCTGAACCCCACGCTCGCAGCTGCTTCCGCAATCATACGCGCACAGCGATACGCCACGACATTGCGCTCGAACCCTTTGCGCACGAGCTGCCCCATGCCGGACCACTGCGCCGCCCGCAGATCCGAAACTGCGGTCAGCGGCGCAGCGGATGTCGCCTCGCGCTTACTCAACAGTCTCATCAACTTCCCCCGGTCCCGCCGCAAACCGGAAGCCGTCGGCGCGAACAGACACGCGAATGCGCGCCTCTCAAACCAGGGGATGGGTCACAGCGCTGCTGCAATTGAACCGGCCAGGAAGCGCGCCACGCCCGGGGCGTCCAGGCGCATGTCTTTCATGGCGTGTGTCCACGCGCCCTTCGCTGACCGACTTCTCGACCATGAGCTATGTTACCGCCGCCCGGATCCGGGCCAAATCTAGGCAGCTCGACATCCGATCGTTGGTTAGCAGACAGCTGATTTCGGTCGTGAAGTTTTTCGGCGGCGCTACGGACTCGGTACACCTCTATCCCCCATTCTCGGCGCTCACGCCGCGTTGCGGCCGACAAAGAGCCGACCATGCCGATCGACGCCCCACTGTCCGTCCGCGCCGCAGACGAAAGCCAGCGCGAAGCCGCCCGCGACGCCGCGCATCAGTATCTCGTCAGCCGCGCCGAGGCGCGCCGCGACCAACGCATCGAGGAAGCGAAAGCTTCGGCCGCCGCGCGTCCGACCGTCGCTGAGCGCGCTGCCGAACAACCGCCGCGCCCGAAACCCGCTGCCGGCGGTCTGATCGTGGACGTGCTGGCGTAGGCCTTACCTGCGCACTAACCATGCCCGCGTAATCCGCAGGCGCATCCGCACGCGCTTTTCATGCGCATCTGCCATCCTGCATCCGTCGCCAGAGTCACGACCGGAAGTTGACCGCAATGTCATTCGATCTTCAATGGCCCGGAGCGCGTGATGCGTCTGTCGTGAATATCGCGATGATCCGCGAGCACGCGATCTACCTCGCCGCACAACGCTCAGATCGCAGGATTCAGAAGGCGCGCAACGTCGCTGATCTGCTCGAACGTGGCCACCGCGCCCGTTCCGGCCTGCACACCGCGCTGATCGTCGACTTGATGGCGTAGTGTGTTTCTCCCAAACGTCCGCCGCGCCGACCGAACATCCTCGTGCTGCGCCGGGTTCGCCGCCCACTTGCTGAATCGAATACCGCGGTGCGTTAACCGTTTACCCCTTCAAAACGAACCAACCCGACATCGGCGTTTACCCGAGATTCACCGGGCCGGCAGATAATGCCGAGCTTAGGAGTGTATCCATGAGCGCCGCCGCGACAGGCGCGATCGGCCCCATCTCGGTCCGGTACGCCGCGCAAATCCGGGAACTGCTTCAAGCGCAAGCTGTGCAACGCATGGCGGCGGATGAGGAAGCTGCACGCACCGCCGCCCAGGCCGAACGCGACGCCCGCGCCGATGCTGCAAGCAAGACCGAAGAGACGGATCCGACCAAGGTCGAAAGCTCCGAGCCCACGGTCCGCCTTGAGCTGACAAAGACCGCCGAGTCGAAAACCGAGCCTGCGCCCGCCGGCCATCTGGTCGACATCCAGGTCTGACTGGCCCTTTGCATCGGTAGCAGATAGTCAAGCGGCATGACCCTGCCGCCGCGCAATCCATCTCCCGCCTACACGCGCTTCAAACAGTCGATGATCATCGACTATGGCAAGTGGCGTGATGGCGAGCCATATGACATCGCGGCGCTGAAGGATGTAACGTCTGAAGAGCGCGACCTTCTCGTCGACGAGCTATGCGAGAACTCATCCCTAGACTGGCGCGATGTTGAAGCGCTGCGCGCCCTCGCCACGCCGAAGGCCATCAAGCGCGTTGGCAAGGCAGCCGAAACGCAAGTCGACGGCGGCGGCATCGAAGCCTTCATGGACGATGTCGAAAAGCACGGCTGGACTGACGACATCGAAGCCCGCTTCATCGACAAGCTGGAGAAAGCCGCTGCGATGACCGGCGCGCTCGACCGACTCTACGAAATTGCAGAAGTCCATCCCACGCCAGCAGTGCGCAAACAGATCATGCGCAACGCCCGCATCGCCAGCGACCCTACCGTCCGCTATTCGATGGGCGCGTTCCTGCTTTATCTCACCGGCCATGTCGACAGCCGCTACGTCTTCGACACAGACCATCGTCCGCATCTGCTCGACCTGAACAGCGACAACTACAAGAGTTACAAGGCCGCCGTCGCCTGGCTCGAGGACAAGGTCGCAAATCCGACCAAGAAATAGCCGCCGCTATTTCTTGAACATTCCGCCGAACACCTGAACCTTCAACGCCATCGTCATGTCTTTCTCATCAGCACGCTTAGCCGCGAGACGTTCGGTTGTTCTGGCGAGGTAGTCCCTGGACGCCGGCTTCTCCGGCAACCATTTCCGCTTCATCGCATAGGCCATGTTGCCTGCCATCTGCACATCCGTCGCGGTGAACCTGTCACCGGCGATGAAAGAAAGGCAAAACCGAAAGGCTCGGCTCCAGATTGGCAACCATGTGTTCAAACGTCCCGAACGAGGGGCTGATGCCTTTGTAGTCCCATCCCTACACATGCGCCGTCACGGCAGGATCAAACATTGAGTCTGCATAGACGAGCCATGTCAGACAAGCGGCGCGATCCTTCTCGCCTATCTTCGGCGCCAGTCCAGCCTTCGGAAACGAATCGCCCGGCTGCTTCATCAGCCATAGCTCGTTCGACAAGCGCGACCACTGCGCATGATAGATTTCAGTATAGCATGCCTCGTGCGGCGACCAAGGTTCACTAAACGCAATCAGCACCTCGGCCAAGCTTGGCGGCAGGTCAGAAATCAGCCCATCCGCTTCATGGCGCAGATCTTGTTGCCGTCGGGATCGCGCAGATAGGCGAGATACAATTCCATCGCGGCGCCCTTCCGGATTCCAGGAGGATTCTCGATGGCGGCGCCTCCGTTCGCGATCCCCGCCGCGTGCCACGCGTCGGCCTGCTCGGGCGACTCGCACGCAAACCCGATCGTGCCGCCATTCGCGACTGTGGCCGGCTCGCCATTGATCGGAATCGTCACGCCGAACAAACCGGTCTTCGTCCGATAAAACATGCGATTCCCGTCAATTGTCGCGGGCCTCACGCCCAGCGTCCCCAGAACCGCGTCGTAGAATTTCTTGGCGCGTTCGAGATCGTTGGTCCCTACCATCACGTGCGTGAACATGTCTCTTCCTATGCCGCATCCATCACCATGCCGCACTTGCGCGAAGATCGGCCTGGTGACAATAGCTGCAATGGAAATACGCCCCGTCCGGTCAGGACAGGGGTGCACGAATTCCATGGTAAATTGCACGATCAGTTCGGCTTGGTGCTTTTGTCGCCATCGACCGCATCGGCAAGCGAATCCAGGTCGTTCTTGCGATCAGTGCCCAGCGTGTTGTCGATCGCTTCACCGGCCCTCTCCAGCGCGCCATCCTTGGGGTCTTTTTTCCCGTCACCGATCCTCTCAAGCGCCGAGTCCATGTCCTCGCCGGCCTTCTCGCAGGCAGCAAGCCCGCTCGCGCCTAGCACCGCACATGCGATAACCAATGCTTTCATCATTATACGTCTCCCGCTAACGGCGCTCACGCCTTGTCCTCGGACACTCAACGCTCGGTCCTGCCATTCAGTTGCATGGGGAGCACGTGCACAGCTGCACGACCGAGCTCGACGACGCCAACAGCCCCTGATTCTACGTCAACTTGCCCGTTGACGGTGCGGTCGCGCCCCGGCCACTCTCGGCCGGAATCGCGCGCTTTCAGTCCGTGCGCGCCGGGGACCCGCCCATGCTCTGGATGACTATCCTCAAAGCCATCGGCACGCTTGCCGTCGTGGTGATCATCTCAGAGGTCCAGAAACGGTCAAACGTTCTCGGAGCCGCAATCGCCGCCATGCCGCTGATGACCATGCTGGTGGTCTTCAACCTTGCCTCCGATCCCAAGGCCGGGCCCGCCCAAGCCAACCTTTTCGCCAACACGACCTTTCTCCTGTTCTGGCCAGGTCTCACCTTCTTCATCGTGCTGCCGGTGCTGCAGAGATTCGGCATCCCCTTCTGGTGGGCGTTCGCGCTCGGCGTGGTCGGCACGTTCGTGATAACGCTCGGCGCCATCGGCCTGATGCGCTCGCTTGGAGTGAAAATCGACTAATGCTTGGTCGCGGCTTCGAAAAGAACATGCGGCTGGCGATCATGATCGCGCTGGCAAGCGTGGTCGTCATAGCGCCGCTTGTCGGCGTCTACGCATTTTCGCCGCTGATCTTCGTCTGGGGGATCCAACCCTATCCACTAGCCGTGGCGCTCAGCGTGATGCTCGCGGAAGCTTGCGGCATCGCGGCGCTGATGCTGCTGGTCACGCGTCGCAAGCGCTGACGTTATCGCCTCGATCGACGTGCTGCTTGCTACAGCGTCGCGGTCGCGTAATCTCTCCTGGTGGGAGACTCGCCATGGCCGGTACGACATCGAAGAGCTACGAAGACATCCTGTATCGCGTCGAAAACGACGTCGCCGTCGTGACGCTTAACCGGCCCGACAAGCTCAACGCCTGGCGCGGCGAGATGGACCACGACGTCCGCGACGCCATGCGCGAAGCCGCCGGCGACCCAGACGTAAAAGTGATCATCCTCACCGGAGCCGGCAAAGGCTTCTGCGCAGGCGCAGACATGAGCCTGCTGCAAACCATCCAATCAGGCGACGCCGCCGCCTCCCGCTCCGTCGTCAACTCGCAGCCGCCATGGGACCCCACGTCCCACGAAAGCTTCCAGAAACAGTATTCCTGGTTCCCCGCCGTCCCGAAGCCGATCATCGGCGCGATCAACGGCGCTGCAGCCGGTCTCGGCCTGATCATCTCGCTCTATTGCGACATCCGTTTCGCCAGCGACGCGGCCAAGTTCACCACCGCCTTCTCACGCCGCGGTCTCATCGCCGAACACGGCATATCCTGGCTGCTCCCACGCCTGATCGGCTTCGCCAATGCAGCCGATCTTCTCTACTCTGCTCGGGTCATCGCCGCTGCCGAGGCCAAGGCGATGGGACTCGTCTCCCGTGTTATCCCCGCTGAAAGGTTTGAGCGCGAAGTGCTGGCCTATGCCCACATGCTCGCCAACGAGGCGAGCCCCCGTTCGCTCCGCGAAATGAAGCGCGAAATCTGGAACGCCCAGTTCCAGACCCTTGGCCAAGCTGTCGAATCCGCCAACGCTGACATGCTCGCCAGCTTCAATTCCGAGGATTTCAAGGAAGGGGTCGCCCACTATCTCGAAAAGCGAGCGCCTAAGTTCACGGGCCGCTAGCAGGGAACCTCGCTCCGGCCGCGCGTCTACGCTGACGCGCGACGAAACAGGAGCTGCATGACCACCCCCGAGTTCAACAGCTCATCCATCCTCATCGTGGAAGAGGGGTTCTTTATGGGCTCGAACCTCGAGAAGATGTTGATCGACGCCGGAGCGGAACCCGTTCTGGTCAACATGGCGGAAGCTGGCATGGAGAACGTCGAAAAGATCCGTTTCGACGCCGCCATCCTCGACGTCGGCCTTCAGCATGGCGGCACTTGCCCACTTGCCGACGAACTCCGCTGTCGCTTGAGCCCCTTCATCTTCCTGAGCGACTACCTCACCATCCGCCAGGGCTACACGGACATCCCCTTCCTCGACAAACCCTTCACATCCGAATCGATAACCACCGCCCTTGGAAGCCTACTGGCGCAGACGACGCACCGACGCCGTCATCCTGTTGTTCCGGTCGAGCAAATTTGGACCGCAACAGGGCAAACGCGTGTTTCAGGCGCCCGCCGCAGCTGAACCAACGCCATTCCGCTTCCGTTCATAATCGCTCATATATGAGTAAGGTTCGGGAGGACTAATCCATGAGCGCTGCACGCTCCGCCACCTTCGCTCCGCGCCGGAACCGGCGCGTTGCCTTGCTTGTCGCTGCGGTGTCGGCCGCCGCCGTGCTCGCCGCCTGCGAAACCGGGCCGACGCCCGAAGAGATCGCGCAGATGGACTGGCAGTCCGCCGCACGTATCGACACGCCGCCCGCCTATGAAACCTATCTACGCATGCACCCGATTGGCGAATACGGCGTTGTCGCCCGCCAGCGTATCGAAGAACTGCGCATCCAGGAATCCGCCGCCTACGCCGTCGCCAAGCGCGCCGACACGGAAGGCGCGTATGTTGGCTACCTCGATCGCTTTCCGTGGGGCGTGAACGCAGCGGAAGCCGATGCTCGCCGCGCCGTTCTCGCTGCGCCGCGTCTTGCCGCCGAAGAGAACCGGGCGTGGCAGGAAGTCCGCAAGTCCGACCACATCGAAATCTACGAGGCCTTTCTCGAAGACTGGCCGCGCGGCGCCCACGCAGTCGAAGCCCGCACGAAACTCGACGCCTTGTGGCGCACGGATCAGGGCGCATTCGTCCGCGCGCAGCGTTCCAGCTCGCCGTCCGAACTGCAGGCTTTCCTCACCGCGTGGCCGCGCTCGTCCTACGTCGAGGATGCGCGCCGTGAACTCGACCTGATCCGCCGCCGCGATGACGACGCCTGGCGCCGCGCGCTCGCAGACAACTCGGTTGAGGCCTACGACTTCTATCTGTCGAGCCAGCCATACGGAGCATGGCGCATCGAGGCCTCGCGCGCGATCTCAGATCTGCGCGAGCGCGACTATCAGGCCTGGCGTTATGCCGCCGCGGTCGATCAGATCTGGGCCTACGAGAACTACCGCGCGAGCTATGCGTGGGGCGGCTGGTACGACACCGCCTTCTATCGGATCGACTGGATCCGCGGCGGGCGCGACTACTATCGCTGGAACAATGGCTGGAACCACCAATGGGATCGCGGCTGGCGCTGGGGCGACGGACGCGATCACGATCGCGACAATGATCGCGACGACCGCAACACCTATCCCCCGCTCTTCAGCGGCCAGCGGCCCAGCGGCAACAACGCGGCGCAGCCTCCGGCGGCGGCTCCACCGCCCACGCCGCCGCAATCCGGCACGCCCGCGTCGCCACCGCCGCTGTTCGGCGGCCAGAAGTACCGCCAGGGCGCCGCACCGCCCACGCCGCCGCCTCAGACGCGGTCGATACCGGCCCCGGATGCGCCTGGGGCTTCTCCGCCGCCACCCCCTCCACCGGCGCCGCGCCCGCCCGCCCGCGAGCTACGCGAGAAGCCCGATCGCGGGGAAATCTTTCAATAAGAAAGGCGTGGACGCGGCGCTGGGGACAAACCGGCCCGGTCGGGCTATGCTTTTGAGGATTCGGCTGGGGATTTACGTCCTAGGCCGTGACGGGCGACGGGTTGCAGCTATTTCACTGGTGAAGACGGCGTTCCGCGCTCTACCTCCCACACAGGCGAGGCTGGGGCTGGACGTTGTCCGGCGCCTGGCAGCGCCCTGAACGAGGCTGGCGGGGCGATAAGATGACGACCGAGACTCCCGATCCACCGTCCACAAAACCGCCTGGCCCCTCTTTCGGCCAACGCTCGGCTAACGCAAACGCAAGTGACGTCCAGAGCCTTCTGATGCGTTACGGCCCGCCGGTCCTGAAGCTGGTCGGCACGCTCGCTGCGGTTGGCCTCGTAACGTTCGGCTTGCTGTGGAACAGCCTATTCGCGAAGATGCCCTCGCTGCCGAGCCGCGAGGCGCTGTGGGCGCTCAATCGCGAACCCGCGGTCGAGTTCATTGACGTCAAAGGCGCCACCATCTCCGTCCGTGGGCCTCGCTACGGGCGCGCTGTGCTGGCCGAACAGCTGCCAGCCCACGTGGTCAACGCCTTCATCGCCGCCGAGGATCGTCGCTTCCGCGAGCACACCGGCATCGACATGTGGGCGGTTGTCCGCGCCCTTCTGGCCAACGCCCGCGCCGGCCGCACGGTCGAGGGCGCATCGACGATCACGCAGCAGCTGGTCAAGAACCTCTTCCTCACACCCGACCAGACCATCAAGCGCAAGGCGCAGGAAGCCCGCCTCGCCGGAGACCTCGAACGCCTCCTGTCCAAGAGCGAGATTCTCGATCTCTATCTCAACCGCATCTATCTCGGCGCCGGCGCCTACGGCCTGGACGCCGCTGCACGCACCTATTTCGGCAAACCGCCGGCGGATCTCACGCTGGCAGAGTCCGCCATGCTCGCCTCCTTCCCCAAGGCGCCCACCCGCTTCGCCAACGAGGCGCAGAGCACACGTGCGAAGGAACGTCAGCACTACGTTCTCACCCAGATGGTCGAAGCCGGCTTCATCTCGAAGACGCAGGCCGATGACGCCTATGGCCAGGAACTCATTTTCGCGAAGGACACGCCCGACACCTTCACCGGCCACGCGCTCGACTATGCGGTTGAGCGCGTCCACGACATCCTCCCCAACCCGCCGCCGGATCTTGTTATCAAACTCACTCTCGATCTCTCGCTCCAGACGGCAGCGCAGGATTCCGTCGAGCATGGCCTCGGCACCATGGGCAGGGACCGCCGCGCCTCCGAAGGCGCCGCCATCCTGATCGACGTCAACGGCGCCATCCGCGCCATGGTGGGCGGCCGCGACTATCTGAAGTCGCAGTTCAACCGCGCCACCCAGGCGCGCCGCCAACCCGGCTCCTCTTTCAAGATGTTCGTCTACGCCGCAGCCCTCGAAGACGGCATGACGCCCGGCACTGTGCGCTACGACATGCCGATCACCATCAACAACTGGCGCCCGCGTAACTATGGCGGCGAATACCGCGGCGCCGTCACGCTATCCGAAGCGCTAGCGGAATCGCTCAACACCGTCGCCGCCCAGATCGGCAACGAGATCGGCGTCGACAAGGTGACCGCGCTCGCCCACGAGTTCGGCGTCAAGTCCACGCTGCACAATTACCCCTCCATCACGCTCGGTTCGGACGAAGTCACGCTGCTCGACATGACCACGGGCTTCGGCGTGCTCGCCAAGGGCGGCCTGCAGATGTCGCCCTACATTATAGATGAGATCCGCAACTCGAAGGGGGACCTGCTCTACTCGAACCCGGTCACCACTTCGCCGCGCATCTACCCGGAAAAGCTTGTCGGCGAGATGAACTCGATGCTTACGCGGGTCGTCGTGGCGGGAACGGGCGGCGCCGCCCGTATCCCCGGCTGGGACGTCGCGGGCAAGACCGGCACCAGCCAGGATTGGCGCGACGCGTGGTTTCTTGGCTACACCACCCGCTATGTCGGCGGCGTCTGGGTCGGCAATGACGACGACAAGCCGATGGCCAAGATCACCGGGGGCGAAATGTCGGCCCGCATTTGGGCGGACATGATGAAGGTCGCGCTCAAGGACATCCCGCCCGAACCGCTCCCCGGCGCCAAGCAGGCGGAGGAATACCTGTCGACCGAAACGCAGGACCGCCTGAACTTTTACCGCCGCCTCGCCAGCGCCTTCGCCTCGGTCGCCGCGCGCGGCGGCGGGTGATCTCGCCTTATTGAGCATCACGCCATAACTACGCGTATCGGCGTAACCAGCGCATCTTTGCCGCTTGACCCCCCGTAAGTGTCGACTTACCGTAAGCCATGAGTTACTCTGCTTCCCTCGTGGCCCTGGCCGATCCGACGCGCCGCAAGATATTCGAGCGACTGCGGCGCGGTCCTCTGGCCGTCGGGGCGATCGCGGAAGGGCTGCCGGTCAGCCGGCCGGCAGTGTCACAGCATCTCAAGGTGCTGAAGGAGGCCGGGCTGCTGACCGAAACTCAGGATGGCGCACGGCGAATCTACCGTATCGACCCGGAAGGGCTGGGCCAGCTGCGCGCCTGGCTCGACCAGTTCTGGGATGTTGCGCTGGAGAATTTCAAGGCAGACGCCGAGAAGTAGGGGCGTGGGAAATGACGAAGACGATCGTGATTGCGCCGGTGAGGAAGAGCCTCGTGATCGAGGCAAGCCAGGCGCACGCTTTCGACGTGTTCACAGCGGGACTCGATCGCTGGTGGCCAAAGGAACACCACATCGGCGAGGCGCCCGTCGTGAAAGCGATGATCGAACCGTGGAAAGGGGGCCGCTAGTTTACGCTCCACGCGGACGGCAAGGAAGCCACCACGGGCCACTTGCTGGTGTGGGATGCACCCAGCCGCATCGTCTTCACCTGGGAAATCAACGGCCAGTGGAAGCCGGAGACCAATCCCAAATTCGCCTCCGAAGTCGACGTGCGCTTCATCGCCGAAGGCCCCAACCGCACGCGCGTCGAACTCGACCACTACAACTTCGAACGCATGCACGATGTCGAAGGCGCCAGGGGAATGCGCAACGACGTCGACAACGGTTGGCCCGGCATCCTCGAAGGCTACAAGAAGACGGCGCAGTCCGGCTGACCGGACTAGGCAAAACCTCCATCTGTTTCGGCTACTTTGCTGAGCGCCAGCCCATCTCCAACAGGCAATGGTAACACTCTAGAACGAACTCACCGGAACCTGTTCGAGACGCCGACTGCGATCAGATCGCTCGCATCCGATTGCCGCGCGCATTGTGGTCGACTTCCGCAAGACCGAGCGCATCCATCAAAGGCGGCACATACATGCCGAAACGGCCGCGCAATTCCTTTTTTAGGCCATACCAGCCGCCGATCGGATTGATGCCCGAGCGCCCCCAGGCTTCGACCGTGCCGTCCTTGGCGCCCTTCTGCTCGTCGGCCGAGCCGAGCTCCATCCAGTCGCCGTGCTTCTTGAGCATCTCGTGAAGATCGTTCAGGCAACGTGCATCGTAGATGCAGCACGGTATTGCCGACGGTGCAGACCAGCACGTCTCTTCCGTTCTTCTTGTCGCGGTGCATCGTAAAATCAGACGTGAGCGGCGGCGTCTTCAACCGCCAGGGATCATCGGGCGTGCCTGCACCGTGGGTTGCCTTCTTGGCGGCCATCGAAACCTCCCTATGGGTTGGCCTCCGCCGCACGTTTGAGATCGGCGGCGTAGCGGGTAAACACGGGTACAAAGTCCGGCAGACTTGCCGCTATCATCGGCAGCATCAAGCCGCTGAAGGTCTCCGTCATAACGAAGCGCGTTCCCGCGCCCGCAGGCTCAAGTTCGTACACCCGCACACCCCGAAACATCGGCGCGGCGCCATCCTGCCAGACCATGCGGCGGCTCGGTTCGAACACGGAAACCTTCGGCTTGAACAGGCGCGGAGAAATCGGAACGCGCACAGCAAGTTTTCGACCGAGCGCGATCGGCCCTTCGATGCTCGTCACCGTCGAGTTCCAACGAGGAAAGACCTCCGCGTCGGTCAACAAAGCCCACACGCGCTCTCGCGGCGCCGCAATCTCGTTGGACACTTTGACGGACTGCTTGAATGTTGACTTTTCCGCGCTCGCCTGTCCGTCCGCCATGTCAAACCTCTCCTGGCAGCCGCTTGCGCCAAACCATCTGCGACCGGTGTCCGCGAAGCTCATGACGGCCTCGTGACAGAATTTTGCAAGACCGGCCGACATGGAGTTTTCGACCAACCGCCTAGGGCCAATATCCGCAGTTCGAAACGTGTCGTCGATCGTCTGGATCTGTGCGGTCTCATTCTTGGACTGGGCGCTTATACTGACGCCATCGCCATATTCGAGCAGATGTAATTGTATCCCAGTTCGCTGGAAACGAAGGTTGGCGTGTGTGCAAAGTTTTGGGGGGGTGAGTTCAATCGGTCAGCGCAACACGTACCCTGATTTCAGGAGGTGGAGCGATGGCGATGAGGCGAAAATACCGCAGGACGAAGGTTACGGCGGCCGAGAGCGCCGAGCTTTGGGAGCGCTGGAAGAAGGGTGAAGGGCTGCATGCGATCGGCCAGGCGCCGGGCAGAGGCCATACCAGCATCGCCGCGCATGTGAGGCCAAGCGGAGGCATCAGACCGCCAGCCCGGCGACGCTCGATGCGCTCTTTGACGATGGCGGAACGCGAAGAGATCTCAAGGAGCATCGTTGAAGGCCGGTCTGTCCGGCGATAGCGCGTGCGCTCAGCCGGTCCGCTTCGACGGTCAGTCGCGAGATCCGCCGCAATGGCGGATTGCGTCGCTACCGGGCTGAAGCAGCCGACAAGCTCGCGTGGAAACGGGCTCTTCGCCCAAAGCTCTGCAAGTTGGCGATTAGCGGCGAGTTGCGGCAAGCTGTTGCTGCGAAGCTGAAAAGGAACTGGTCGCCCGAACAGATCGCGGGTTGGCTGAAGCGGACACATCCAGCAAACGAGGCGCGGGGCGTGCTGAAGCAGGAGCTTATGCCTTATCTGCGATCAGAGCGAGTCTTCCGCCGGTCGCGACACGCAACGCAAAAGAGAGGCAGGCAAGGCCAGATCGTGGATGCCGTGTCGATTAGCGAACGACCGGCGTCGGTCGAGGATCGCGCTGTGCCGGGCCACTGGGAAGGCGATCTGCTTTGCGGGCCGAACAACAGCAACATCGTCACCTTGGTTGAGCGACATTCGCGCTATGTGATGCTCGCCAGGATCCCGAGCCGAGATACACAGACCGTCGTCAGTACCTTGATCAAGCAAGTGCGGAAACTGCCGGACGAGTTCTATAAATCGCTGACCTGGGACCGCGGCAAAGAACTCGCTGATCACAAGCGCTTCACCATGGAAACCAACATCGACGTCTACTTCTGCGCTCCGCACAGCCCCTGGCAGCGCGGATCCAACGAAAACATTAATCGCCTGCTCAGGCAGTACTTTCCAAAAGGAACTGATCTATCGCCGTTCTCGCAGGCGCACCTCAGCAAGGTGGCGCGCCAACTCAACGAGCGGCCAAGGAAAACACTGGGCCTCCAATCCCCAGCTGAGCGATTTAGCGAATGTGTTGCGTCGACCGGTTGAGCCCACCGGGATAAAGCCCTCGCAAATCCGCCGGGCTGGTGAACGGGAGGATTCTGCCCGCGCACTGACGTAAGGGAGTCTTGAAGTCGACCGAACTTCCAGATCTGAGGGCGTTGGTCGCACCGCCCTCGGCGTGTCGGGTACTGCGCACAACCCAACTGGCGCCTCAACCAGAAACGCCTCGAACGCGCACAGCTGAACAGGTGAAAGCGGTGAGCACGCCGCGTGGTTCGACCGGCGCGCTCACAAGCAGCGAACGAGAGAGGGCTCTAGATTTTTCCCAGCAACCGGAACACGCCCGTGGCCCGCGCCCGCGTCTGTCCACCGACGACCACCAGGCATTCAGTATGAGCGACGTCATCATCGTGATCGACAAGGCGAGCCTGCGCCTCCATCCACGCGCCCTGTCGCACCGCATCGAAATACTCCGTGCTCATGCGAAGCGTCACCATGCGCCGCGGCATCGCGCTGAGCGTCGCTCGCGCCATTGCGCTGTCGCAGACCGTGGCGATCATGCCGCCGTGCATGAAGCCCAGCGTGTTGGTGTGAACAAGCTCGACCCGCAATCCAAGCGTCATCCGCCCCAGCGGATTGTCTTCGCGCTGCAACAGCGGCCCAACATGATCGACGAATGGAGCACGCAGGATGTGGATGAAACCGTGCGGAGGGTCTGGAGCAGGAGGAGGCGGATCAGCCGCCATTGCCGAACAACTTGTTCTGCACCTTGTCGCCCGGCTTCAGCCCCAGCACGATCGACTGGCCCCCGGCAATCTGCAGAACCGCCGCCGAGCCGAGCCCCGGCGAGATATTGCGCAGGCTGCCCGGCCGGGCATTCACCGCGATCGCCCGCACCGTCCCGTCGCCATCGACGAACAGCATGTCGAGATCGATCTTCACGTCCTTCATGGTCAGCTGGACCTGCTCGCGCACCGTGCGGAAATCCATCAGCAGGCCATAGTCCTTCGCCAGCGTGGTCCGCCCGGTGAGGCCTTTGGTGATCTCCGGCAGCGTATCGGCCAGCTCGACCTGGAAGGAATGCGTCTTCCCGCCCGAGACAATGCGCAACGGCTCCATCGGCGTCTGCGCCAGTGCGCTGGTGGAAAATGCGGCGGCAAGGGCCGCGAGAGACAGTGTGCGTTTCATGGCCCACGGGCATAAGGCGCCGCCGGTCCGAAGCCAAGAGCGGACGCCGTCCACAATCAGCGAGAGAAGCCGGGAGCGCTACCACGCTAGTTCCCGTCGTGCAGCTTCGCACTCACAATGTGCCGGCCCTTCTGGCCCTTGCCGACGCAGGCGAGAAGCTTCTGCCCCGGCTGAAGGTCCTCGATGCCGGCCTTGCGCACCACAACCATATGGATGAAAATGTCTTCCGGATCTTCGAGGCGCTGTACGAAACCGTAGCCCTTGGTGCGGTTGAACCACTTCACCAGCACGACCTCGACCAGCCCGCCTTCTTCCGGCACCGCATCGTTCTCGTTCGCCGAAAGCTCGAGAACCTCGCTCACCTGATATCCGCGGTCGCGCATCGCGACGTTGCAGACGATCCGCGCGCCTTCCGGCGCCGAGTCCTGCCCGAACTTCCGCATCACCGAGATATGGAGCAGCACGTCCCGCTTGAGCCCGCCGCCCACCGGCCCCGCGTCGGGAACCACGAATCCATAACCTTTCGCGGGGTCAAACCACTTCACGCGGCCCTCGACCGTGATGACCGCTTCGGCTTCATCCTCAGGCGGCATCTTGTTTTGTTGCTGTTGCATCCACCCACGCGCTCCCCAGCGCCATGACTGTAGCATGACAAAACCGCCGGCGAACATAGCTCGCCGGGCGATTATCCACTTGTGATTAACCGGCTGGCTTCAGCGAAAACAACGCGCCGACCGAACAACCAAACCACACGCGGCCGCCACAAATCCCAAGCCGCAACAAACCGCTGGCAGTCCCTAGGGGAG
>CANJIL010000014.1 GCA_947474455.1 Hyphomonadaceae bacterium
GCGACGCGATGACCCGCCTTGATCAGGCGGGCGAGATAGCCTTCTGCTGCATGATAGGGAACGCCGGCCATCGGAATCGGCTGGCCGTTGTGCTGGCCGCGGAAGGTCTGGGTGATGCCAAGCGCCTGCCCCGCGATGACCGCATCATCAAAAAAAAGCTCGTAGAAATCGCCCATACGGAAGAACAGGAGAGCGTCCGGGTGACGTGTTTTCAGCGCGAGATACTGCGCCATAAAGGGCGTCGCGCCCTCCGAGAAGATGGGCGCATTGGAAGCTTCTTGCGCGGCGGCGGTGGATTCAGGCCCCTTCACGCTTGATTCAAACCTCGTTTACGGCTGAATGCCGGCCTGCATTGCCGGGCGACTTTCGCCCAAAACAGGATACTGCGTAGTGATCCCAGCGTTCGCCCTCAAGCCCAAAAGCCCATGACCTCCAAGCGCCCCAGTTTTACCGACGACGAAGCCTTGGCCTTCCACCGTTATCCACAGCCTGGAAAGCTGTCGGTGACGCCAACCAAACCCATGGCGACGCAGAAGGACCTGTCGCTCGCCTATTCGCCAGGCGTGGCCGTGCCTGTGCTGGCGATCGCGAAGGACCCCGAGCTGGTCTACGACTATACGTCGAAGGGCAATCTGGTGGCCGTGATCTCGAACGGCACGGCGATCCTCGGCCTCGGTAATCTCGGACCTATGGCCTCGAAGCCTGTGATGGAAGGCAAGTCCGTCCTCTTCAAACGATTTGCGGACGTCGATTCCATCGACATCGAGGTGGACGAGCTTGATCCGCAGAAATTCATCGACTGCGTGCGGGCGATCGGGGGAACCTTCGGGGGCATCAACCTTGAAGACATCAAGTCACCGGAATGCTTCATCATCGAGAGCGAGCTGCGCTCGAAACTGGACATCCCCGTCTTTCACGACGACCAGCACGGCACGGCCATCATCGCGTCCGCCGGCCTGATCAATGCGTGCGAAGTCACGGGGCGCAAACTGTCGGACTGCAAGGTCGTCATCTCCGGCGCGGGGGCTGCGGGGCTCTCGGTCGCTGGCCTGATCCGCCACCTCGGCGTCAAACGCGACAACATCCTCATGGTTGACCGCGAAGGCGTTATCTACGAAGGCCGCACTCATGGCATGGACCAGTTCAAGTCCGCCTTCGCCGTCAAAACCAACAAGCGCACGCTCGCGGAAGCTTTCGAAGGCGCGGACGTGTTCATGGGCCTGTCGGCCAAGGGCGCGGTGACCAAGGACATGGTCAAGACCATGGCCAAGAACCCGATGATCTTCCCGATGGCGAACCCGGACCCCGAGATCACGCCGGAAGACGTCCGCGAGGTTCGCTCCGACGCGATCATCGCAACGGGCCGGTCGGACTATCCAAACCAGATCAACAACGTTCTCGGCTTCCCCTACATCTTCCGCGGCGCACTCGACGTGCGCGCGCGCACGATCAACGAGGAAATGAAGGTCGCGGCTGCGAAGGCGCTGGCGCAGCTGGCGCGCGAAGATGTACCGGATGAGGTCGCCGCGGCCTACTCCGGCTCGCGTCCTACCTTCGGGCCAGACTACATAATCCCTGCCCCGTTTGATCCACGCCTCATCTGGTATGTGCCGCCCTTCGTCGCGCAGGCGGCGATGGACACGGGCGTGGCGCGCAAGCCGATCGCTGACATGGACGCCTACCGCGACGGCCTCGCGCAGCGGCTCAACCCCGCCGCCAGCTTCCTGCAGCGCATCTACGGCAAAGTGCGTTCAGAGAAGCAGAAGCGGATCGTGTTTGCGGAGGGCGAAGAACCGGCCGTGATCCGCGCCGCCTGGCAGTTCAAGACGCAGGAACTGGGAGAGCCCATTCTGGTCGGCCGCGAGGAACAGGTCACGCGCTCGATGCAGCTCATCGGCCTGCCGGCCGGAGAGTTGACAATCGTCAATGCCCGCATGTCGGATAAGAACGAGGTATACACTAGCTTCCTCTACAAGCGCCTGCAGCGGCAGGGCTATCTGCAGCGCGATGTGCAGCGGCTGATCCACCAGGACCGCAACGTGTTTGCGGCCTGCATGGTCGCGCTGGGCGACGCGGACGGCATGGTGACAGGCGTCACGCGCAATTATGCAACGTCGCTGTCGGATGTCCTGCTGGCCATTGACAAGAGCGAAGACGTGCGGCCGATCGGCGTTTCCGTCGTGATCGGCAAGTCAGGTCCGATGCTGATCGCAGACACCAGCGTCACCGAAATGCCGGAGGCGAGCGATCTTGCCGGGATCGCGCTGTCGGCGGCCAAGACCGCGCAGAAGCTGGGCTTCACGCCGAGGCTGGCCTTCCTCTCCTACTCCACCTTCGGCAATCCGCCGGGTGAACGAATGCAAAAGGTGCGCGACGCGGTCGCGATGCTCGACGCAAGGAAGGATGTCAGTTTCGAGTATGATGGCGAGATGGCTGTCGACGTGGCGCTGCATCCGGAGGCGCGGCGGCTCTACCCGTTCTGCCGCCTCACGGGACCGGCCAATGTCCTAGTGATGCCGGCGATCCACTCGGCGGCGATTTCGACCAAGATTGCGGCCGCGCTGGGCGGAGCGACGGTGCTTGGCCCCTTGCTTGTCGGGCTCAAATCGTCGGTGCAGATCGCACAGCTCGATGCAACCGCACAGGACATCGTGAACCTCGCGGCGTTCGCGGCCTACAATCCAAACGGCTGAGGCGACTTATTCGGCCGGCGCGGGCGGCGCTTCGTTCTCGACTTCGGTCCCGCTGAGGCGAGATTGCCGATACCATTCGGCCGCCGAAAGTGCGACGGGGACAAGGCCGATCGCGGCGGTCAGCAGGAAGACGTAGGCGAAGCCATCGCTTTCGATCAGCGCACCGAGCCAGGGCCGGCCGAGTTGTCCGATCAGCATCGTGAGCGAGCCCAGCAAAGCCGCCTGCACTGCGGCGTATTTCGGGTTCACCATCGACGTCAGGTAGGCGAGATAAACGACGCTGGCGAAGCCGACCGCCAGGTTCTCACCCAGGATCGCAACCGTAAGACGCGCCATGCGGAGCTGGTTATCCCCGAAGCCGCCAAACAGCGCCTCGAGATGGGTGAAGCCGAGGAAGGCGTCCATGCCGGCGGCGCCCGTTGCGAGGTCGGCAAACAGGAGGTTGGTGGCGGCGGCAAGTCCGGCGGCCACGACCAGCGCGGGCATTCGCCCCATCCATTTCAGCAACAGCCCCCCGCCGGTGATGCCCGCAATGATGGCGACGACGCCAATCATCTTCGATGCAAAGGCAACCTCCGTGGCGCTGTGCCCAAGCGCTCCGTGCTCGGCGCCCATGTAGAATGGATAGGCGAACGAGCCCCAGATATTATCTGCGAAACGATAGGACAGGATAATCGCAAGAGCGAGCAGCGCAGCCCAACGCAACCGCTCGATCAGGTCGATCATCGGTTCGATGACGGAGCCAAACAGGCCATCCGATGCGCTTTGCAGCCAGGGCGGCAGCTTGGTGGGCTGCGCGGCAGGCTGCGTCTTGGGCTTGTGGAACCAGAGGAGCCACACTGCGCCGAGCGCGGGAGCGAGGACCGTGGCCACGACGATCAGCGGGCCCATGGTGAGCGTGAAAGGGCCAGGCTTTGAGGTTTCGGGGTGAACCAGGGAGTCCAGCATGAACGAGCCCAGCGTCCAGAACGCCCATAGCCAGCCGAGCGCTACAATCCCGACGACGATATTGCGCCCTTCCCGATCGAAACGCCGGCCGATATCGGCGTTTGCGGCCTTGGCGGAGACGCCGGCGTATTTGGGTTCTGGCGCGATGAGAGAGCCCGTGATTGTCAGCGCCATTATCAGAGCGAGGATGGCCAGCACGACGTTCCAGCTCATATGGTCGGACAAGATCAGCGCACCTGCGCCTCCGATGAAGGCCGCGCTGCGATAACCGGCCTGGACCAGTGTCGACAGCGAATTGACATCGTCCTTGTCGCGGGCGGTTTCGATCCGCCACGCATCGAGCACGATGTCGAACGTGGCGGAGATAAAAGACACCAGCACTGCAATGCCGGCGATGGCCAGCAGGTTGGTCTTCGGGTCAAGCGTCGCGAAGCCGAACAGGAGGACGACCTGTATCGCCTGCAAGGGCAGGAACCAGCCACGCCGAAGGCCAAAGCGCGCGAAGAACGGCGCCGCCGTGCGATGAAGCGCCGGCGACCACAGGAACTTGAACGAGTAGGCAAGCGCCGACCATGACAGGATGCCGATCGTCGCCGTGGAAATGCCCTTGGCCGTGAACCATGCGGCCAGCGTGCCGCCGACCACCGTGAATGGCAGGCCGGAGGCGAAACCAAGCATCAGCATGGCGAGGCGGCGCCGGTCGTTGAAGATCGAGGGCTTGCGCGGGTGGGCGGCGGAGGCGTCTGCTGTGATCGCGGCCTCGGTCATTCGGCAGCCTGCTTCTTCTGCTGCGCCCAGCGATTGGCGATGTCGCGCAGGCGCGGCGGGTCTATGGGCTTGGCGGCAAGTTGCGAGACGCCGGCTTCGCGTGCGCGATCTTCGAGCTCGGGATCAATGTCGGCGGTCAGCGCAACGATAGGCGTTTGCGACGCGGGGCCGTCCATCCGGCGAATGCGGCGGGTCGCCTCAAGGCCATCCATCACGGGCATGCGAATATCCATGAACACAACCGAATAATCGGTTTCGCCCATTCTTTCCAGCGCTTCGGCGCCGGTTCCAGCAGTGTCGACGCGAAAGCCGGCCGCTGTCAGGGCGCTACGGGCAAGCAGCGCGTTGACGGCGTTGTCGTCCGCAATCAGGGCCGAACCCGCCTCGCCGGGCTTGCGTTCTTCCAGGCGCGGTTCGGACTGGACAGCTCCGGCAAGCGTGAGGCCGACACGCTCGACAATCGAAGCGGCTCGCAGGGGGCGGATCAGGTAACCGGCGCATCCCATTTCGCGGAACGTTTCGAGGCGGGATCGGTCGCCGGGCCGCAGCACGACGAGCGTGCGTTTCTTGCGCGCAATGGATTCGATCCGCGCGGGCGGAAGCGCCGCGTCGAGAACAACGAGATCGGCGTTCGCTGCATCGTCGACGAGACGCGCATTTCCCTGGCCGAGCGCGGTAATGACGGCGAGCCTCGATGCTGGCGGCAGATCGATGGCGACAGGGAGCACGCGCTGCGGGCGAACAGGGGCTGGGGCGGCAGGCCGCTCGCCAGCTTCAAGGGGCAACTCGACCAGAAACATCGCGCCATGGCCGTAGGACGACGAGAGGCGGACCTTGCCCTTCATGGCGGCAACAAGCCGCGCGACGATGGCAAGACCAAGACCAACGCCGCCATCGCGCCGGGCGTCTGCGGCGCTGACCTGGCTGAACGCATCGAACAGACGGGCGCGGGCGTGTTCAGGGACGCCTGCCCCGGTGTCGCGAACAACGAGCTGGAGGCCCCTGCCTTCTCCCCCCGGGCGCGCCTCGATCAGGACAGCGCCGGTTTCGGTGAACTTCACGGCGTTTCCGGCAAGATTGAAGAGGATCTGGCGCAGGCGCCCGGCATCGCCGATCATTCGCTGCGGAAGATCCGGATGTACAATGGCGGCGATATCAAGACCTGCGGCGTGGGCGCGGGGCGCAAGGAGTTCAGCGACGTCCTGAACCAGATCAGCGGGATCAAACGGCGCCATGTCCATGGGAATGTCGCCCGCTTCCATGCGCGAGAAGTCGAGCACGTTATTGAGCAGATCGAGAAGACGCGCTCCGGACTTGCGGATGGCCTGGGTATAGTCGCGCTGGGAGGCGGAAAGTTCGCCTTCCTCCAGCAGTGCGGCCATACCGAGAATTCCGTTGAGCGGCGTGCGGATCTCGTGGCTGACGGCTGCGGTGAAGCGATGCGCGGCATCGGGCTTTTCGCGCTGATCGGCAATGGCGAGGCGAACGCCAGCGACAGGCGCCGAGACGCGCCAATGACGGCCAGCGCGGTCCATGATCTGGGCTGCGATCGCCGCCGCGGGGATCTCGAACGGAACCTTCATCCCGGCCATGAACCCGGAAAGAGCGCTTGCCGCCAGTACAAGCCCTTGCGGCCCGACAGCCAAGGCGGCGCCGGGCCAGCCGAGCGCGGTTGTCGACAGCACCTCGCTGGCGGTAGCTTCAGCAGCCTCGGTTGCAACAGTTTCGGCGGACTTTTTCATCACCCGGACAGTGTAGGCGCCGCGCTGACCAGAGGATTAACGCGCGATCCCGCCCGCACCCCGAACTTGGAACCCCAACGGGCAAATCGATAGCAGGACGGCGCCAGCCTTTTTAAAAAGCGCGACCGCGAAAGCCTGTAAATTCAACGATCACGACAACGCACAACGCAACCGGCGCGACCCCGATGGGATCGCGCCGGCGCATGTTGAAGATCAGGAGCAGACCGAAGCGTCTATTTCTTCTTTTTTGCGGTCTTCTTGGCGGCCCTGGCCGGCTTCTTCACCGAAGTGGCGGCAGCTTTCTTCGGAGCGGGTTTTTTCGGCGCCGGCTTCGCGGTGCGCTTTGCAACGGCCCTGGCGACAAGCTTGCGGGCTTTCTTCGCTGCCGCCTTCTTCACGGCGCGCTTGGCGGCCATCGGCGCGGGGCGCGCGGGCTCAACCAAGACCGGAGCGACGGGCATCGGCGCCGTCGGGATCGTCGCAGGCATCAGTGCAAGCGTCGTCCCTGCTTGAACCGCCGGCGTCGCGATCACCTTGCCGACGGGTTGCCTTGTGGTCTTCGCTTTCGAGGTAGGCATTCTGCACTCCTGCTTCTGTTGCAATCGGCGAGGCGCTGTGCTCGCCGCGTTGATCTGATGAGCCGCAAATTGCCGCGAGAAGCTGAACGCGAAGTTTCCAGAAATGCGCATCCAACATCTCGCGCGAAATTATTTTCGGGTGAGATGTCGCATCATGCTCCGCATCGAGACGATCAATCGTCGTCGCCCCAGCGACCATCATCGCGCATGCTAAGACGATCTGAGCGGTGCGCTGATGCCCGCGATCGTGCCGCTAGAAGAGCTCCATCTGCGGCTTCGGCTTCGCGGCGTTCGCGGACTGCTGCTCGGCCATCAGCCAGCCGCCCCCATCGTCGAACGTGCGAAGCAGCGCCTTCACATTCTTCAGCGGCGCGTCGCTCTCGCCGAGCCATGTCGGCCAGTCTTCCTCGCGTACGATCGCCGGCATGCGATCCGTGATCTTCGCGATCAGCGGATTTGCGGGAACGGTCAGCTGGACAAAACATGGCACGGCGACGCCATCGCCTTCCCATTCCTCCCAGATGACCGCGATGGCGATGGGTTTGTTGTCCTTCGGGGCGAAGACCCACTGCTTTGTCTTCCCGCTTGGCAGCTCTTCGCCTTCGTTGAATGTTGCAACGAAACAGATGCCCCGACGCTCAGCGAAAGCGTCCGCAAAGGTCGCGCGACTATCGACCGTTTCACTTCGCGCATGCATGTGGTCTGGTTTGAAGGATGTGTTGCCGGGCTTTGAGAAGCCCCACCGCATGTCAACCATCTCGCGTCTTCCATCCTCGCCGAGGCGAACGATGCGCGCCATGCGCATGGGCGTGGAAATGCTTACAGGTTCACCCCGGACGATGACGCCGAGCGGTTGAGAGAAGGCTACGACCTCCTTCCAACTCGCCATCTGAGTGAATTTCCCGCACATGAGGGATCAGCGCTTCCTGTTGCCGAACATGCCCCGGAATACAAACTGCGTAAGCTCGCGCGCGGCCGTGCGCACGAAGGCGTTGCTGGCGGCCTCCACGGGCGTCTGGCGCGTTGATTTGCGGGCGGTCGCCGGCTCGGGCGCCGGGGCTCTTGGAACAACTTTGGGGGCAGCCTTTGCCGCATCGCGCCGGGCTTTCGCAGCTTCGGCTTCGGTTTTCTGCTGCTTTGCTAGTTCATCAGCTTTCTTGGCCGCAACGGCTTCGCGGCCGGTGAGGATTTCGTAGGCGGACTCGCGGTCGATTGTGGCGTCGTATTTCATCGACACAGGGCTTTGCGCCTGAACCGCCGCCCTCTCCTCGTCGGTTGCGGGGCCAAGGCGCGAGGCTGGCGGTCGGATAATGGTGCGCTCGACCACCGTCGGCGCGCCCTTGAGGTCGAGCGAAGACACCAGCGCCTCGCCCGTGCCCAGTTCGGTGATCGCCGTTTCGGTGTCGATCGCCGGGTTGGGACGGAAGCTCTGGGCGGCGGCCTTCACGCCCTTGCGCTCGGTCGGCGTGTAGGCGCGCAGGGCGTGCTGAATGCGGCAGCCGAGCTGGGCCAGGACGTTCTCCGGCAGGTCCCTTGGGTTCTGCGTGACGAAATAGACGCCCACGCCCTTGGAACGGATCAGGCGGACAACCTGCTCGATCTTGTCGATCAGCGCTTTCGGGGCATCGTTGAAAAGAAGGTGCGCTTCGTCAAAGAAGAACACCAGCTTGGGCTTGTCCGGATCGCCGACCTCGGGGAGCTGCTCGAACAGTTCCGCCAGCAGCCAGAGGAGGAAGGTGGAATAAAGACGCGGCGAGTTGATCAGCGTTGTTGCGTCCAGAACGTTCACATAACCGCGGCCATCCGCGCCGACGCGCATGAAATCCGTCAGTTCAAGCGCCGGTTCGCCGAAGAAGGTCTCCGCCCCTTCCCTTTCCAGCAGCAGCAGCTGGCGCTGCACAGCGCCGACCGAAGCAGCCGCCACGTTGCCATAAGTCTTCTGGATTTCCGGCGCGATGGTGGAGATATGCGCGAGAAGGCTGCGGAGGTCCTTGAAGTCCAGCAGCAGCAGGTCGTTGTCGTCGGCATACTGGAAGGCGATCGTCAACACGCCTTCCTGCGTGTCGTTAAGCTGCAGCAGCCGGGCGAGCAGTTGGGGTCCCATTTCCGAGATCGTCGCCCGGATGGGATGGCCCCGCTTTCCGTAGATGTCCCAGAAGATGCAGGGCGCGGCGGCGTATGTGATCGGCTCCATACCGATCTGGGCGACACGCTCATTGATCTTTTCCAGTCCTTTTCCGGTCGGGGTCGCGGCCAGGCAGATGCCCGACAGATCGCCCTTAACGTCGGCGCAGAACACCGGGACGCCGGCGGCCGAGAGCTGTTCGGCCATGACCTGAAGCGTGACGGTCTTACCGGTGCCAGTTGCACCTGCCACCAGCCCGTGGCGGTTGGCGCGCGCCAGAAGCAGGTTCTGCGGCGACTTATGGTCCGGCCCGCCGCCACCGAGAAAAATGCTGTCAGTCATGTCCGGCCTCCGGAAGAAGGCCCATTGCTAGCAGAGGCGGCCCTGCCCGCAAGACAATCGCTGATGGCGGCGCAAACGCGCTTTGCACGCGCGCCGATGCGGCATAAGTTTCTGGCAATGCAGCAGCCATCGGGCGGGATCACTAACCGGACGTGGATGACGGCGGGGGTGTGGATCATCGCCACCGTCGCTATTGGCATGGTGCTGAACCAGGGCGCCCGCATCCTTGCACCGTTCGCGATGGCGATCTTCATCTGGCTGATCATGGCGGGATTTGCCCAGGCGATTCGCAAACCCTTCCCCAAACTGCCGAAATGGCTGGCTCACGCCTTCGCCATCGCCATTGTGGCGATCAGCATTGTCGTCTTCGTCAGCATCCTGCGCGGCGCGATTGTCGAGTTCACCGAACGCGCCGGCGAATACGAAAGCCGGATCAATTCGCTGATCGAGCAGACCTACAATATGCTGGGTCTGACCGGCGATGCGACCACCGTGACGCCGCCAGCCGAGATTCCCGCCGCTGCGCAAGGCGCGATGCCCGTTCCAGTCGACTCTGCGCCTGTGGCGCAGGCCCGGGCCGCCGGCCAGGCAGTTGCACCCGGCAAACCTCCGACCCTGAGCGACCTCCTATACTCCGACGCCACGATTGGTCTGGCGCAGACTGCAGCGAACTCCGTGTCGGGCCTCGTGGGCGACATGGTGCTCATCATGATCTACGTGGCGTTCCTGTTCGTCACGGCGAACACATTCAGCCGCAAGCTCGACCGCATTTTTGGACGGCCCGGAGACCGGGAACGCGCCAACTTGATCGGCGCGGACGTCCGGCGCACGATGGAGCAGTATCTTGGGGTACAAACAGCCCTGTCGATCATCAACACGGCGCTCACCTATGCGACGCTTCTTGCGCTGGGCTTGCACAACGCTCTGTTCTGGGCGTTCGTGATCTTCGTACTCAACTATATCCCGACCATCGGTTCGATCATTGCGCCAGTGCTTCCCGCCCTGTTCGCGTTCGTGCAGGACGACTGGCCGGGATGGATGCCACATGACGAGCTCTGGTGCGCCGTCGCGGTGTTCATCGGGGTATCGGTGTGGCAGTTCACCATCGGCAACTTCGTTGGCCCGCGCCTGATGGCGAAAAGCCTGAACCTGTCGGCGCTGGTCGTACTCTTATCGCTTGCCGTGTGGGGAGCGTTGTGGGGCCTGCCCGGCATGTTTCTGTCGGCGCCTCTCACGGTGCTGATCATGATCGTGCTCGCACAGATACCAGGTGCAAGATGGATTGCCGTGCTGATGTCCTCGGACGGCAATCCAGGAGACTATGCGGTCAGCCACGATCAAACGCCCGAGGAAATACGTCACGGGCAACTGACAGAAATCTGATTGGAGTGCCGGCGCTTTGGCTTGCTGGCGCCGACCTTCCCGGAACAAATGAAACGGTCGGGGCCGCGTGGTGAGCGACCCTGGCCGGGCGGCCGCGTGCGTCCCCCATCCAGCCTGCGGGTCCGCCTGTGGGCCGTCGGACAAGTCCCCGTTCGGCGGCCCCTCGCGCTTTAGGTTGCCCGCTGGCGACGATAGTCTGCCCAAGCGTCATCGCATTGCAGCATAACTATGCCTTCGTCGATGGCTTGCTTGGTTGGCCTGCGGGGGTCTAGCTCTCGATTTCGCATCGATTCTCCTTACATCCGCTGTTGCATTTTTGAGCCTGACACGCGCTTCCGGAGCCGAGTTGACCCGATCCAGTGATCCTGCCTTCGCGACAGACGGCTTCCTGTCTGCTGTCGAGCGCCTGCTCGACAAACGCGGCGCCAAGCCCGATCCGGAAAGATTCCGGCGCTTTATCGAGCAATATCGCGCCGACGCTTTCATCGAAGACTTCCTCACGCTCACCGTGGAAGACGCTGCATCGCTTGCGCTCGATCTCTGGGATTTCAATCGCGAGAGCGAGACCTCGGCAGTGCGCGCGATCCGCACCCGTGCGGCGGCAGGCGCAGGGGCTCATCCGCTCCGGCTGGACGTGGCCGAGATCGTTGGGCCGGACATGGCCTTCCTCGTCGACAGCGCGATCGGCGCCTGCCAGGGGGCGAAGGTCGATATCCGCGCCGTGCTGCACCCGATCGTGCAAGGTCCACGGGGTAAGCGCTCGACCATCCAGATCCACTTGCCCGCGCTGACCCAGGCCCAACGCGCTGATCTACAAACCAGGCTGGAAACCACTTTCGCAGATGTGGCCGTGGTCAACGCTGATTTCCAGGCGATGCGCGCAAAGATGGATGAAGCGTCCTCCCGCCTTGGGGCGCTGAAGGCGTCGCCGGGCCGCACGCCGGACGAGATCGCCGAGACCCGTGCCTTTCTGTCCTGGCTGGCGGATGAGAATTTCACCTATCTCGGCGTGCGCGACTACACGTTTGCGATGGACGCCAATGGCCGCCTCACAGCCGAGGAGCCGATCGTCGATGAGGCGTCGGGCCTTGGCATTCTGCGCGACCCCGCGCGCAATGTGCTGTCGCGCGGCGCCGAACCAACCATGCTGACGCCGGCAATACGCGCCTTCATCAACGAGCCTTCGCCGATCATGGTCGCCAAGGCGAGCTTCGTTTCCCGCGTGCACCGGCCCAACTATGCCGACTATATCGGCGTAAAGCGTTATGACGAGCGTGGCGAAGTGATCGGCGAAACGCGTTTTGTCGGCCTGTTCACCTCCGAGGCCTACACCCGGGCGGCCGACGAAGTTCCCTTGATCCGTCGCAAGATCGAGAATGTGAAGGCGGCCGCCCCGCAAGGGTCACGCTTCTCGATGAAGCAGCTCGACACTATCTTGAAAACCTACCCCCGGGACGAGCTCTTCCAGATATCCGAAGCCGATCTGGCGCGCATTTCGGCGGGCGTCGTGCGCCTGCTTCTCAGGCCCCGCACGAGCCTGTTCATACGGCGCGACAGGTTCGACCGCTATGTCTCCGCCCTGCTCTACACGCCTCGTGACAATTACAATTCCGACTTGCGCACACGCGCGCACAAGCTGCTCGCCGACGCTTATGGCGGCAGGACAACCGCTTTCTATCCTTCTTTCAGCGAAGGTCCGCTGGCGCGCGTTCACCTTATCATCGGCGTCGACCGCGGACATCCGGAGCCGGACGAGGACAGTCTCGACCTGCAGATGCGGCAATTGTTCGAGACATGGGAAGATGCGCTGGAGCGCGTCGGACGTTCGACCAACTCGGACCTGAGGCTTATCTCCCGCGCCAGTTTCACGGCGGCTTACAAGGAAACATTCCAGCCCGAAGAAGGCCTGGCAGACTTGATTGCGATCGGCATGCTTCCGCCGGGCAAAGCGCTTCGCGCACGCGTGTGGGGACCGGAATTCGAGGCCAGCGTCAGCCGCGTGAAAATCTATCACCGCGACCAGGCGCTCGACCTCGCAGAGATTGTGCCCGTTCTGGAGCGCATGGGACTGCGGGTGCGCGCGGAAGTCGGTTACCCTGTCCAGCTGACCGCGGATGACCAGAACCCCGATGGCGCGGTCTATGTCCACGATCTCGCCATCGACCGTCCCGCCGGCCAGAAGCGGCTGGATGCGCGTTTCGAGAAAGCGTTCGAGGCGATCTGGTCACGGGAAACTGAGAACGACAGGTTCAACAGCCTGGTTGTGGCGCTGGGCGCCGACTGGCGTTCGGCCGCCCTTCTGAGAACACTGTCACGCTATCGCAGTCAGTCGGGTCTCGACCCCTCCGAGCCCGTGCAGGTGCGCGCGCTCGCCGACCATCCCGAGATTGCCAACAACCTGCTCAAGTTGTTTGCGATCAAGTTTGGTCCCGCCATCAAGGGCGACCTCGACAAACGCCGCAAGGACGCAGCCCCCGTCATTGCCGAAATCCAGAAGCAGCTGGAAACCGTGGCGACGCTCGATGCCGATCGGGCTCTTCGGCGCTTGCTGGCGCTGGTGAATGCGGCGCAGCGGACAAACTTCTATCTCACCGATGACTCCGGCAAACCTTACCGCCATATCGCGGTAAAGATCGCAAGCCGTGAGGCCGATCCCCTGCCGGCGCCGCGGCCTTACCGGGAGATCTTCGTCTGGTCGCCCGACGTGGAAGGGGTGCACCTGCGTTTTGGACCAGTGGCCCGCGGCGGCTTGCGCTGGTCGGACCGGCGCGACGACTTCCGTACAGAGGTGCTAGGCCTGGTGAAGGCGCAGCAGGTCAAGAACGCCGTGATCGTTCCTGTCGGCTCCAAGGGCGGCTTTTACCCGAAGACGCTGCCCGCCAAGGGCTCACGCGAGGAAATCCAGAATGCAGGCATCGCCGCCTACAAGACGTTTGTCGGGGCGTTGCTGCAGTTGACCGACAATATCGTCGGCGGGAAAATCGTTCATCCGGCAGGCGTGGTGGCGTGGGATGGCGAGGACCCCTACCTGGTTGTGGCCGCCGACAAGGGTACGGCGACCTTCTCCGATATCGCGAATCAGCTTTCTGCCGACTACCAGTTCTGGCTGGGCGATGCTTTTGCCTCGGGCGGCTCAGCCGGCTACGACCACAAGAAGATGGGGATCACCGCACGGGGCGCGTGGGAGGCGGTCAAGCGCCACTTCCGCGAAATGGGCCTCGACACGCAGAGCCAAACTTTCTCCGTGATCGGCATTGGCGACATGTCCGGCGATGTCTTTGGCAACGGCATGCTGCTGTCGCCGTTCATTCAGCTCAAGGCGGCTTTCGATCACCGGCACGTCTTCCTCGATCCGAATCCGGTCGATCTACAAACGTCTTTCAACGAGCGAAAACGAATGTTCGACCTGCCGCGCTCGTCCTGGGCGGACTACAGCCAGAAGCTGATCTCGATGGGCGGCGGCGTGTTCGAGCGCACGGCCAAGTCGATCAAACTGACGCCAGAGATCAAAGCGCTGACCGGCCTCATAGAAGAGGCGGTGACGCCGGACGCCCTCATCAAGGCGCTGCTCACGGCGGAGGTCGATCTTCTGTGGTTCGGCGGCATCGGGGCCTACATCAAGGCCTCAACGCAGAGCCAGACCGACGTGGGCGACAAGTCGAACGACGTTCTGCGTGTCGACGCAAAGGATGTCCGCGCGAAAGTCATCGCGGAAGGCGCAAACCTTGGCGTAACGCAGGCCGGCAGGATCGAATTCGCGCGCATGGGGGGCCGGATTAACACCGACGCGATCGATAACTCCGCCGGCGTGGATTCGTCCGACCATGAAGTCAACATCAAGATCCTCACTGCTGAGGCGATCAATGAAGGCGTCCTGAAGCAGGCCGACCGGAACGCGCTGCTGGCCTCGATGACGGATGATGTCGGCCGTCTCGTCCTGCAGAATAATTATGACCAGACCGGCGCGCTTTCGGTGATGGAGGCGACTGCGCCGGCCGATCTCGACAGCCATGAAGGCGTCATCCAGGCCCTCGAAATGCAGGGCAAGCTAGATCGTGTGGTGGAAGGCCTTCCTTCGACTGAAGCGTTCCGCAAACTGCGCGAGCAGCACGCTGGCCTGACCCGGCCGGAGCTGGCGGTGATCATGGCCTACGCCAAGCTTGATTTCTTCTCGTCTCTTATCGCTTCGAAAGCGCCGGACGACCCGGCGTTTGCAACGCTCCTGATCGAATACTTCCCAGATGAGTTGGCCAGATTTGGCGAGGCGCGGAAGCATCACCGGCTGCGGCGGGAAATCATCGCCACGCGCCTGGCCAACCGCATCGTCAACATGACGGGCCCGGCATTTGCAATCCAGAAACGTGACGCTGAGGGCGTGGAAGCAGGCTGCATCGCGCAGGGTTTTGAGGCGGCGTTCTCCGCTTTCCACGTCGACGATCTGGTCAGCCGCATCGATGCGCTCGATGGCAAGGCGCCTGCACAGGCGCAGATCATGATGGCGGTCGAGACGTCAGCAAATCTCCGCATGCTGGCCAGCAACTTTGCGTCCGAGCCCGAACTTCTGCGTTCTGGGTCGATCTTGAGGGTCGTCGAGCGCTATCGCAGCGCAATCGCGGAGATACGCGGCCTGCTTCCGTCCGCCCTGTCCCCGCTCGTGCTGGGCCGGGTGGAAGCACGTTCGCAGAAATACCGCGCCGCCGGGGCGCCCGCGGACATCGCGCATGACGTCGCTCTCATCCGCGCCCTCGCTTCGGCGCGCGAGACTGTGGAGATCGCCGAACAAACCAGATGGCCGCTCAAGGCCGCCCTGTTCGTGCAGCACCAGCTGGGCGAACAGCTGGGCTTCGATAGGATGCGCTCAGCCGTTCGCGATCTCGAACCGCACGACCACTGGGATCGGCTGGCGCTTCAGCGCGTTGCAGACGATCTGCCGCGCCGCCAGACCGAACTGACCATCGCCGCAATACGGCTGGCGCAGAAGGAAGCGGGCCGCCCCCCGGCAGTCGACAAGAACACCGCCAGTGAGCTAGTGCAGACTTGGATTGGCCCTCGGCAAGCCTTGGCCGACCGTCTAATGCAGCCCATGCGCGCATTTGATGCGCAGGGCGGCTGGTCACTCGCCAAGCTGGTGCTGCTGGGCGACGCGGTTCGTGAATTCGTTTATGCTTCCCGGGCCCAAGCAAGCGCCTGACGTCTTACGGAGTTGAGAGTGGACCGCGATCTGACCTTTCGCGACGCCCAGTTGAAGGACGCCGCTGGTCTCGCGGAGATCGGGCGGGACACGTTTGTCGAAACGTTCGGCAAGCTCTATCCGCCCGGCGACCTCCGCAAGTATCTCGATGACACCTATTCGATCAGCAGGATGGAAGCTGATCTGAAGGACCCGGAGGTCGAGGTCCGCATCTCTTTTTCGGGCCGGAAGATGGTGGCCTATTGCAAGATCGGACCATGCAAGCTGCCCTTCGATGTCGGTCCGGAGCCAGCGCTTGAGCTGCACCGCGTCTATGTCTACCAGGCTGGTCAGGGGGTAGGAGTCGGCCGAATCCTGCTGGCCTGGGCGATCGAACGGGCCCGGCAGCGCGGCGCCAAGAACCTCTTTCTCGGCGTCTGGGAATCGAACGAGCGCGCCATCGCCCTCTATGAGAGCCGCGGGTTCGAGAAGGTTGGCGGATACAAGTTCAAGGTCGGCGACACGCTAGATGACGAATTTATCATGCGGCTTCGCCTTACGTAACGTCGCTAACGCGTCGCTTTGCGCTTAACCCCCGCCAGCAATCACTCTACATAACCCGCCAGCCCGGTCCTCGGGCTCAGGGAGCCTTGGCGCCAGATGGATTTTGATCTCACGCCGCTTCTGTCGGATCCGGCTGCGTGGGCAGCGCTGATATCGCTTGTGGTGATGGAAGTCGTGCTCGGCATCGACAACCTGATCTTCATTTCCATCCTCACCAACAAGCTGCCGGAAGAGAAGCGCGCCAAGGCGCGCAATATCGGCATCTCACTCGCCCTGTTCATGCGGCTCGCCCTGCTCGGCTCGATCGCTTGGCTGGTTGGCCTCGACCAGACCGTTTGGAGCCTTGGCATTCAAGGCGAGATTGACCCTCTCACGGGTCATCCGACCTTCGAGACTGATTTCTCATGGCGCGACATAATCCTCATCGCCGGAGGCCTTTTCCTGGTCTGGAAGGCGACCACCGAGATCCACCACACAATGGATCCTCGCACCGATCACAAGGAAGACGCTCCCGTCGCTGGCCGCGCCGCCATGAATTTCGGCGCCGCCATCGTGCAGATCATCGTGCTGGACATCGTGTTCTCGATCGACTCAATTCTTACCGCCGTCGGCATGACGGACCACCTCGCGATCATGTTCATCGCGGTGATCACGGCCGTGACCGTGATGCTTGTTGCGTCTGGTCCGCTGGCGCGCTTCATCAACGCCAATCCCACCGTGGTCATGCTGGCCTTGGGCTTCCTTCTCATGATCGGGATGGTGCTGATAGCTGACGGCGGGGGCATCCACGTGCCGAAAGGCTATGTCTACGCCGCGATGGCGTTCTCCGCCTTCGTCGAGATTCTCAATCTCACCGCGCGGAAGCGGAAGTCGAAACCGGTCGGGGGAACGCCGCCGTCCGCCCACTAAAAATTGCCGCGCCGCTATAGTCCACCGTGAGTATCGCTTTCGCGCAACAACCCTCGAGCGCAGCCGGTTGCGCCTCTTGCACACTGTGAGCAAATGCTCACTTCAACGTCTTGGCGCCGTCATGTGCGCCTGCAACATTACCGGCAACAGCAAGGCTGACGGCAGAGGACGCCCATGAAGCTGACGATCAACGGCGAGGAACAGGAGTATACGGGAGAGGAAGATCGTCCCCTGCTCTGGTATCTGCGTGAGGATCTGAAGCTCACGGGCACGAAGTTCGGATGCGGCGTCGCGGCGTGCGGGGCATGCACCGTGCTGGTGGAAGGCGTGCCGACGCGCGCCTGCGTCACGCCGGCCGCTTCGCTGGAAGGCAAGAAGATCACTACCATTGAGGGGCTCGACACGCCGGCCGGACAGGCTGTGCAGAAAGCCTGGGCCGAGCTCGACGTGGTTCAGTGCGGCTGGTGCCAGTCTGGCCAGATGCTGGCGGCAACCGCCCTTCTGACCGCGACGCCCAAACCAACCGAGCAGCAGATCACCGACGGCATGACGTCGAACATCTGCCGTTGCGCCACCTATCACCGCATCCGCGGCGCCGTTGCGCGCGCGGCCGAGATCATCGGGTAACCGCCATGGCTGACACAGCAACATTCTCACCCTCGCGCCGGTTTATTCTCGGCGTGGTGGGCTTCGGCGCCGCCGGCTTTGCAGTCGGCTGCGACCTGCGGGCGGCGGACGCCGTGTCCGGCCCCGTAACTCAAACGGCTCTAGGTCCCTATGTGAGGGTCGGATCGGACAATACGGTCACCGTCTATCTGCGCCACATCGAATTTGGCCAGGGCGTTTCGACCGGCCTTACCACCATCGTTGCGGAAGAACTCGACGCCGACTGGAAGCAGATGCGCTTCGAGCATTCGCCGGCTAACGACAAGCTCTATGGCAACCCGGCATTCGGCGGCATGATGGGCACGGGCGGATCGACGGCGATCTTCTCGTCCTGGGAACAGCTGCGCGCCGCGGGGGCGTCCGCCCGCGAAATGCTGCGCCAGGCGGCGGCCAGGAAATGGGGCGTCAACGCATCTGACGTGATTGTCGCGAAGGGCGAGGTCCAGTCCGGCAACAACAAAGCGACCTTCGGCGAACTCGCAGCCGAAGCCGCCGCAATCCCGCCGCCGGACGCGAAGGCGCTGTCGTACAAACAGGCATCCGCCTACGCGTTCATCGGCAAGGAGCGCGACGTCGCGAAGACGTTCGGCCGCCTCGATACGCCCGACAAGGTTCACGCCAGGGCTCACTACGCGCTCGACTACCACCCCGAGGGCGTGCTGACAGCGGTCCTCGCCCGCAGCCCGAAATTCGGCGGAAAGGTCGTCGGCTTCGAGGCAACCGCCGCCAAGGCGGTCGCCGGCGTGACCGACGTCGTGCAGATCTCGAACGGCGTCGCCGTCATCGCCACGAACTTCTGGGCCGCCAAAAAGGGCCGCGACGTCCTGAAGGTGACCTGGGATGACAGCTCGGCCGAGAAGCGTTCGACCGACGCAATCCTTGCCGATTATCGTGCGGCGCTGGCCAAACCGGGACAGGAGGCGCGCAAGGAAGGCGCTGGCGCCGCCGCCTTGAAGGGCTCGGGCGAGGCCGTGACGGCGGACTTCGAATTCCCCTATCTTGTCCACGCTCCGATGGAGCCGCTCAACTGCACGGTGGAATACAAGCCGGGCGAATCCTGCGTCATCCATTCCGGCTCACAGATGCCTACGGGCGACCAGAAGGCCGCCGCTGGCGTGCTCGGCCTCCAGCCTGACCAGGTCACGATCGTCACGCATCTCGCAGGCGGCTCGTTCGGCCGCCGCGCGACACCGGATGCTGATCTGGTTACCGAAGCCACGCAGATCGCCAAAGCAATCGACGGCAAGGCGCCGGTGAAACTGATGTGGACACGCGAGGATGACATCCGTTCGGGCAAATATCGCCCGATGAGCATCCACCGCATGAGCGCGCGCCTTAACAAGGGCGCCATCGAAGCCTGGGGCGACCGTACAGCGATTCAGTCTATCATGGAGGGCACGTTCTTCCTGCCGCCCGGCACGCCTGACTTCTCGGCGATCGAGGGTTCGAACGACATTCAGTATGCGATCCCGAACATCAGCGTGGACGTCCACTTCATGAAGAGCCCGGTCAGCGTGCTCTGGTGGCGCTCCGTGGGCCACACGCATACCGCCTACGCGAAAGAGCACTTCCTCGACGTTCTGGCCAAGAAACTCGGCAAGGACCCGGTGGCTTATCGCCGCGAGCTCCTTGCGAAGGAACCGCGTCTCCTCGGCGTGCTGAATCTCGCCGCCGAAAAAGCCGGCTGGGGCTCGCCCCTGCCCCCGGGCAAGACGCGCGGCGTCGCTGTTCACCACAGCTTCTCGTCCTATGTGGCTGAAATCGCCGAGGTGACGGTGAAGGAAGACGGCACATTCGCGGTCGATCGCGTCGTGTGCGCCGTCGATTGCGGCACGGTCATCAACCCCGACATCGTGCGCGCCCAGATGGAAGGCGGCATCGGCTACGGCCTCTCCGCCATTCTCGGCGAAGCGTTGACGATCAAGGATGGCGCCCCGGTGCAGTCGAACTTCTTCGACTACGCGCCGCTGCGAATGGCGCAGATGCCGAAGGTGGAAGTCTACATGGTCGCCTCGACCGAACCGCCTTCGGGCGTCGGCGAGCCGGGCGTGCCTCCAATCGGCCCCGCCGTGGCCAACGCACTGCTTGCCGCCACCGGCAAGACCTACGCGAAACTGCCGCTGGGCGCGAAAGCCTAGTCAAAAAAAGGGCCCGCCTTTCAGGGCGGGTCCAGTTTGACCTACGCCTCCTCAGGCGGCTTCAGATGCTTTCGTCGCGGGCGCCGTCAGCTCGATCCAGCTTGCGAACCTGGCCGCGAACTGGCCGAGGAAAGCGCGGGTCTTCTCGTTCTTCACCGCGCCGTCTTCGTCGAACCAGTCACCGACCGAACCCAGATACATTTCGGGCTGCTGCAAAGTCGGCATGTCGAGGAAGGCGAGCGACTGGCGCAGATGGTGGTTGGCGCCAAAGCCCGAGATCGGGCCCAGCGACGAGGACACGACAGCCGCCGGCTTGCCGGCATAGACACTGGCGCCATAGGGACGCGAGCCCACGTCGACCGCATTCTTCAGCACGGCGGGCACCGAGCGGTTGTATTCCGGCGTCACGAACAGCACCGCCTCGGCCGCGTTCACGCGTTGGCGGAAGAGTGTCCAAGCGGCCGGCGGGGAAGCCATTTCAAGGTCCTGATTGTAGAAGGGCAGATCGCCAATCGGGACGATATCGAAAACAACGTTCTTGGGCGCTTCGGCCTCAATTGCGCGGGCGATGCGCTCGGAGTTCGAGTTTTTGCGGAGCGAACCAACCAGAACGGCAATTCGGCGGATCATGAGATTACGTCCTTTGACGACTGAGGAGAAAAAGCCTGTTACTTGTTGACGAACGGGTTTCCCGTCTCTTTGTTGCATTTGCAACATGTAGGAGGTTTGGTTGCGTTTGCAACAATCCGCGCTGAAGACTCCGACGAGGATTCCTTCAGACCCGCTCCAACGAGCCTGGGTCGCCTTGGGCAGGGTGTCGCAGTCCGTTCAGTGCCGTGTGGAAGAAGCCCTGAAACACGCCGGGCTGCCGGAGCTTTCCTGGTATACCGTGCTCTGGGAGCTGGAACGCGCAGGAAAGCCCTTGCGGCCCAAGGATCTCGCCATCCCGCTATTTATTCCGCCTTACCAGCTCTCCCGGCTGGTCGATCGGATGGAGGCCGAAGGGCTCGTGAAGCGGATCCAGTGCAAGGAAGACAAACGCGGGCACATGCTGGCGCCGACCGCGAAGGGCTTCACGCTGCGCAAGGAGATGTGGGCCGTCTACGCCCCCGCTATGGAAGACGCGATGAAGCGGATCGACGACGCGGAAGCATTGAAACTGGCCGAGCTGCTCAACAAGCTGGGCGGGATCGAGCATGTCAATTGCGGCGACAAGGGCTGACGGCGGCGCCAACGTGACAATCCTGACCTGACGGCCTATGTCCCCGGCCATGGCCGACGGCGCGCCCTCCTCCGCCAAATCCCCAGCTCCTCCCGTTCAAGAACGGGCAGGTGTCGACATCCTCACGCTTGGATGCCGCCTCAATTCCTATGAGTCCGAAGTGATGCGCGGCCATGCCGAAGCCGCGGGGCTGAAGGACGCTGTGATCGTCAACACCTGCGCCGTGACGGCGGAAGCGGTCCGGCAGGCGCGACAGACCATCAGGCGTGCACGGCGCGAACGCCCGACAGCCGCGATCATCGTGACGGGCTGCGCCGCACAGATCGATCCGGCGAGTTTTGCAGAAATGCCGGAAGTATCCCGGGTTATCGGCAATGCGGAGAAGATGAAAGCGGAAACATTCGCGGTGCTGGATTTCGTCGGCGACAGCCAACGCGTGCAGGTCAATGACATCATGTCGGTGCGCGAGGTGGCGGCGCATCTGGTGGACGGACTCGATGGCCGCGCCCGCGCCTTCGTGCAGGTACAGACCGGCTGCGACCATCGCTGCACATTCTGCATCATTCCCTATGGGCGCGGCAATTCGCGCTCCGTCCCGGCGGGCGAAGTCGTCGATCAGGTAAGACGGCTAGTGGCCACGGGTCACTACGAGATCGTGCTTACGGGCGTTGACCTCACCTCCTGGGGCGCCGACCTGCCGAACACGCCACGGCTCGGCAATCTCGTGACGCGCATCCTGAGGCTCGTGCCTGACCTCAAACAGCTCCGCCTCTCCTCCATCGACGCCATCGAGATCGACGAGCCGCTGTTCGAAGCGCTGGCGCATGAGCCGCGCATCGCTCCACACCTGCACCTGTCCTTCCAGTCCGGCGACGACATGATCCTGAAGCGCATGAAGCGTCGGCATTCGCGGCAAGACGCCATCGATCTTTGCCAACGCCTGCGCGCCGCCCGCCCCGAGATAGCTTTCGGCGCCGATCTGATCGCCGGCTTCCCGACCGAGACGGACGAAATGTTCGCCAACACGCTGGCGTCGGTCGATGCGTGCGGGATCGACTATCTGCATGTGTTCCCCTACTCGCCGCGACCCGGCGCCCCGGCCGCGAAGATGCCGCAAGTGGCGCGCGATGTCGTGAAGGCGCGGGCGGCGAAGCTGCGCGAAAAAGGCGCCGAACGGCTGGCGCAACGGCTCGATCTGCATGTGGGATGCACGGCTCTGGCGCTGGTTGAAACAGGCAACCGCGCGCGGCTGCCGGACTTTTCGCCTGTGCGCATCGCCGGCGTATCGCCTGAAGCTGGACGGCCTGCGCTCTTCAATCTGGCGTCGCGGACCGCCACCGAACTTGTCGGTCGGCCTGTCGAGAGTTCCGCGCAATGATCCTCTGGTGGGGCAAGAAGAAGCAGCCGGATCCCAAGACCGGTGAAACGCCGATTGAACCGCTGAAGTCCGGCGAGGCGCCAGCATCGCCGCTGGCGAGCCTCGACCGGCGCCTGTTTGGCGAGGCGCCTGTGGCGCCTCAACCTGTCGCCCCCGATGACGATGATCCAATCGGACTGAGGAAAGCGGCCGCACGTATCGCGGCCGAACGCGCAGCCGAAGCCGCCGCGCGCGAAGAATCGGTTCTGCACAAACTCAGCGAGGGGCTGCGTCGTTCGTCCTCGCGGCTGGCCGAGGGCCTTGCGGGGCTTTCAAAACGCAAGATCGATCGAGAGTCGCTCGACGAGCTCGAGGAATTGCTGATCACGTCGGACATGGGCGCCAAGGTCGCCGCCCGCATCGCCAAGGCCTTCTCGAAGGATCGCTTCGATCGCGAGATTTCAGGCGACGAGATCAAGGCCGCGCTCGCCTCGGAGATCGCTGCGATCCTGAAACCACGCGAACAGGTCGTGGATTTCAGCGAAGGACCAAAGCCGCGCATCGTCCTGTTCGTCGGCGTAAACGGTTCAGGCAAGACCACCACGATCGGCAAGATCGCCTCCAAGCTTTCAGCCCAGGGCGCCGATATCGTGCTGGCCGCTGGCGACACCTTCCGCGCCGCCGCGGTCGAGCAGCTCAAGGTCTGGGCGGAGCGAGCCAATGCGCGCTTCATCTCGAAGCCCTCTGGAGCGGATGCCGCCGGCCTCGCCTATGAAGCGGTCGAGCTCGCCAGGAACGAGAACCGCGATCTCGTGCTGATCGACACGGCGGGGCGGCTGCAGAACAAGACGCAGCTGATGGATGAGCTCTCCAAGGTCGTCCGCGCAATCCGCAAGATCGACCCGACTGCGCCACACGACGTCATCCTCGTGCTGGACGCGACTGTCGGCCAGAACGCGCTCGGCCAGGTCGAGGCGTTCCGCAACACCGCCGGCGTGACAGGACTTGTGATGACCAAGCTCGACGGCACGGCGAAAGGCGGCGTCCTCGTCGCCATCGCCGAGCAACATCCCCTGCCTATCCACTTCGTCGGCGTCGGGGAAAAGGCAGAAGACCTCCATCCCTTCAGCGCCGACACATTCGCGCGCGCCCTGGTGGGGCTGGACGACTAGGTTGGACCCTACCCTATTCGCCTTCCTGCTCGGCCTCGGATCGGCGGTTACGCTAGCTGGGGCCAATACCTTCGTGAAGGCGGCGAAAGACATTCTTGGCGGGCGGGCCGTCATGGCTTTCACGTCCGCTATTCTGGCTCTGCCCGGCGTATTCATCGCTCCGCTGCCGAATCAGCAGACCTGGATGATCCTGGCCCTCTCGCTGCCAGCGCACTGGCTTTATCAGACTGCGCTGGTTCGCGCGTTGTCGCGAGGCGATCTCTCACTGGTGTTCCCGGTCATGCGCGGCAGCGCGCCACTGCTGACAGCCGCTGCGGCAGCGTTGGTTCTGGGCGAACACCTTTCGCCTTTGGCAATCAGCGGCCTTATCATCGGCAGTCTCGCAACGGTCGTCTTCGCGTTGCCGGAAAAGGGCTTCACAGGCTCTCGGCAGGTTCGCAATTCCGCCCTTCTCTGGGCCATCGCGACGGGCGCGGGCGTTGCGATCTACAATGTGATCGACGCGCAGGGCGTGCGTGCGGGCCCCTCGCAGTGGAGCTTCATCGTCTGGCTGTTCGTGCTCGACTGGATCGGCGTTAATGCGATCGCCTATCTGACGCGCGGCCGTAAGACTTTCCTCGCCGCTGCCCGCGCCGCCCTCTGGCCCGGCATCGGCGCGGGCATCTGCACTTTGTTTTCGTTCTCGATGGCTCTTTACGGCTTCTCCATCGCGCCCGTCGCCTACATCTCGGCGCTGCGCGAGACTGCCGTGGTGTTCGCCGCGGTCATGGGATGGCGTTTCCTGAAGGAAGGCTTCGGCATGCGCCGCACGTTTGCGGCGGGCGCCCTCGCCAGCGGACTGGCTCTGCTGCAGTTCGGCTAGGTGCGGCCACGCAGGCGAGCGCCTCCCGCCCGAACAGTGTTCCTCGCCCAGGCGGAATGCAGGCTCGAGACTGCAGCGCCCGACGCATCGCCCTCCTTCGGCCCCCAAAGCAGGTTGAACATGTCGTCGGACTTCTCATAGGAGCTGTTGCTCGTGGGCCAGCGGAACGCCGCCCAACCAATCCCGCGCGCTTCGCAAGCGGCAACCCGCGCGCGATAATAGGCATCGATGTCGGACAGCCATCGCGACGCGCCGAACTCACCCAGGAACAGCGGAACACCCTGCTGCCTCGCAGCATCGATCCGGGCGGCAAAAGCGTTCGCTCCTGCTTCGCCGAAAACACTGATGCCCGCCGCGTCTTTTGGATGATGCGTATACTCGCGCGGCTCATAGTCGTGGACGCACCACACAAGGCCCGCGACAGGCGGCGGGCCCATCACCGACAGGAAGTCAGTGTGCGCGAACGATGGCGGAGAAACGAGGATGGGAAGATCCGCAGAAGCGGCCCTCACCTGCTTCGCGATATCCGCCGATATGCGCCGCCAGTCGGAGACGCGAGCGACTTCGGCGACATATTGAGCCGGCCGCCAAGCGCCGAGAGGCTGGCCGTTCAGATTGACGCCGCTGACATTGGGTTCAGGCTCGACCATCAGGTTGAGCCCCGCGATCTCCGCCCTGCCGGCGACAAGCTTCGCGGCGTCGACACACATCTCGCCCCAGGCCGACTGCTCCTCAAGATCGGTCCAGATCGATTCGACGACCAGGCTCGCGGGAAACCAGGTGTCGCGCGCATCGCGATGAAAAATGAAATCGGAACGGCCCGGGCCCGAGCGCAGCGCGAGGATGACATAGAGCCCTGCATCTTTCGCATCATCCAGTTGCCGCCCGAGCATATCGGCCATGGCGTTATCGCGCACGAAGGGTCGCTTCACCGTCCAGAGTTCAGGGTAGGACATGACGACGAGATTGGCCCCCGCCTCGGCCAGCGCATCGAAATCGGACTGGCGATAGCTCGGCAACACCGCACCGCCCCCGCCAAATGTCGCCCCGTCAATCTCCGTCCGTCTGCGCCGCTGCGCGATAACCGCGCCGCGCAGGGCAGGCTGTCCTTCGAGCGGCCAGAGCGGATGGGGCGCGCTAAGCTGGGCTGCAGCGGGCGGCCCGTTGCACGCCGCCAGCCCGGCCGCCGCTGCGATTGCGCCCCGACGCGTCCAGTTTCCAGACAAGTTTTCCGGCAGGAAACGCTCCATGAACGGCATTCTGCTTTACTGGGGTGAACAAACGGTCCCCGCGCGATCATGATCTGGCGACGGCTCCTTGGCTATTTTCCGGCGAGCCTGGCCGGCGGCCTCGCCAGTTTCGGCGCGGTCTACGCGCTGACGCGCCTTATGTCTGCCGCCGACTACGGATTCTACGCGCTTGCCCTGACCACGATGGGTCTCATCTATACGCTGTCGGTGACATGGGCCGAGGCGGCCGCCTATCGCTTCGCCGGAGAGGCCGACGCGAAAGGCGTGACGCCGGATCATATCCGCACGGTCATGGCGCTGCTTGCAGCCTCCGCTGCACTCGGGATGGCGCTGATGCTTGGCGCTGTCCTGATCGCGACAGACCCGATGCTCCGCATGGCGCTTGTCGCCGCGATGTCGACCATGGCGCTGACGCCGCTGGTCAATGCCGCGCAGGAAATGAACCGCGCGCAGCAACGCGTGTCGCGCTATTCCACCTTGCGTGTCTCCCAGGATATCGGTGCGTTTGTGGTCGGGACATTTCTGGCGTGGCGCACGGGGCTTGGATCAGCGGCCCCCTTCGTTGGACTCGCTTGCGTGCTCGCACTGCTCGCGACGGTCGAAGGATCGCGTCTGTGGCGCGAATCGAAAGGCGGGCGGTTCCGGCCGGAGCGGATGAGACCTTATCTTGCCTATGGCGCGCCGGTGGCGCTCGCTCTCGCCCTGAACATTGCGCTCGACGCAGGCGACCGCTTTCTCATCGCGCTGTTCCTCGGACCCGAAGCCGTGGGCGTCTATGCGGCGGGCTATGGCATAGCTGACAAGTCCGTAGGGCTGCTGTGTGCATGGGCGGCTGCAGCTGGCGCACCGATGATGATGGCGGCGTGGGAGCGCGAAGGTCCCCAAGCCGTCCGCGAAGTTTCCGCACATCTGGCGCGCACGCTGCTGCTCATTGCCGCGCCAGCGGCGGCGGGCCTCGCACTGGTTGCACAGCCCTTGTCAGAGGTGATGATCGGCGAGGACATGCGCGCAGGCTGCGCAGATCATGCCTTGGATCGCACTGTCCGGCCTGATCAACGGCTTCGTGCTGCACTATATATCCGAGGCTTACCAGCTTTCGCGCCGGACTGATCTGCGCGCCTGGCTGATGCTGGTCCCCGCGATCGCCAACATGGCGCTCAATGCGATACTGTTGCCGTGGATCGGGCTGATAGGCGCAGTCTATGCGACAGTCGCGTGCTATGCGCTTGCACTGATCCTGCTGGCGAGCGTCTCGCGTCGGCTGGCGCCGTTGAGCTGGCCGTGGACAGATTTTCTCAAGATTGCGGGGGCCTGTTCCACCATGGCGATCGCCGTGCGGCTGATGCCGGAACTTGGCGGCCTGAGCGAACTGCTGCTCAAAGCCAGTGTCGGCGCTGCTGTTTACGTCACGGCCGTTCTTATATCTGACGCGGCGGGAGCGCATGCCGCCCTGCAGCAATTCGCATCGCGCCGCACGCGTCGCGTTTGACCCGACTGGCTCCTGCCCGCTAAGTGACCCTGATGACCGACACCCCCGCCCCGGCCGAGCCTCGCAAATCGATCCCGAAAGGGGCCGGCAATGTGTGGACCGATATCGGGCCTGTTCTCGCATTTGTGATCGTCTTCAATGTGATGCAGAACTTTGCCCATGAAACGGGTCCGTTCTCCAAGGAAACGGCTATCTTCTGGGCGACGGGCGTCTTCATGACGTCGGTATGTCTTGCGATCGGCTATACGCTGGCTCAGGGCCGCAAACTGCCGCCGATGCTGATCATCACAGGAATTGTAGTGATGACCTTCGGCGGGCTGACGCTTTGGCTGCAGGATGAAACGTTCGCCTTCATAAAGCCGACGATCATCAACACGCTGTTCGCTGTCACAATTCTCGGCAGTCTCGCAATCGGGCGGAACATCTGGAAGACCGCGTTCGAGCACGCTTTCCAGCTTCCCGACCATGCCTGGAAGATTTTCGCGCTGCGCTGGGCGGGTTTCTATGTCGTTCTGGCGATCATCAACGAGGTCATCTGGCGGAATTTCCCGAAGGAGTTCTGGGTCAACTCCAAGCTGTTCCTTTCGATCCCGCTCGCCATCGTCTTCATGGTGATCAACCTGCCTTTCCTGGTGAAGCATAGCATCGAGCAGCCTGAAGAGGGCGCAGCCGAAAAGAAGGCCGGCGACGCGGTCTGATCAGCGCTCCAATTGATCAGTTCCCGGCGGATTTCCGAACGGCGTAAAGCCGGTTTGCCCTTGCGTCTCGCGATAGTGATCGAGCGCCCAGCGCACTGACGGAAAGGCGAGCTCGGACCACGGGATCTCATCCCATCCGAACAGCGCAACTTCGAGGCTTTCCGGCCCAGGTGAGGGATCGTTCACGATGCGTGCACGGAAGAATACCTGAACCTGCCCTATCCGTGGGATCGAATACAGGCTCAGCAACGTTTCGATGACGAGTTCGGCGCGGGCTTCCTCCATGGCTTCGCGCCGGGCGCCCTCCTCGATGCTCTCGCCAAGCTCGAGAAACCCTGCCGGCAGCGTCCAGAAGCCCTTTCGCGGTTCAATCGCTCTCCGGCACAAGAGGATGCGACCGCCGGCATGCGCCACTACGCCAGTCACAATTCTGGGGTTCGCATAGTCGATAAATCCGCACTGGTCGCAGATGCGTCGCTCGCGATCCTCGCCGGGAGGAACGCCTAGTGAGAAAGAGGCGGGAATTTGCGGGTCGCTCACTGCGCCAACATGACCTTTTGCTGTGCACAGAGGAAGTCGGCGCCCTACATTTCCATCGAGGGACTGAACTGCCGCCTGTAGACTCCGAATGCTTGAATTGAGATTTTCATGGGGCTGTCATGACCGTCCGCGCTGATGCCGCCAGGCGGCCAGACAAAAAGACCGCGCGCCCCGCCGGGCGCCGGGCGGTGTTTCGCTTGAGCGAATCGCCATCTCATCTGCTGCGCAGGGCAGAACAGTTCGCTGCCGAGACATTTGTCAAAACCGTCCTGCCTGACGGCGTCACGCTGCGCCAGACCGTGCTCCTTGCCGCCATCGCCGAAGCAGAAGGCGCAAGCCAGTCCAATCTCGTCAGCGCCACGGGCGTTGACCGGTCCACGCTTGCCGAGATGATGGCGCGGATGGAGCAGAAGGGCCTTATCAGCCGGTCAGCAGCCCGGGATGACGGCCGCGCAAAATCTGTCAGCCTCACAAATGAAGGCCGCCGCCGCCTCGACGCGGCCCTGCCCGCCATGCGTGAGGTCGATCGCGCACTTCTCGCGGCGGTGCCAGCGAACCGGCGGGTGGCGTTCCGGGCCACGTTGCTGATGCTCGCTGAAGCGGCGAATGCACAGCAGCTAGAAACTGCAGATGCGCCGCAACCTGTAAAGAAGCCGGCCGCGACGCACAGGCCGGGCGCGCGCAACAAGGCGCCCAGACACAAGCGCTAGCCAGCAGGCGCGGAGGTGGGTTTCGCAGCTTCTGCGCGATACGCCGCGACGAAATCCACGACATCCGCCTCGGTGAAATAGTTCCGCTTGGTCTTTACGATCTGTCCTCTGGCGTCGATCAGGAAGCTTTCCGGGACACCGGAAATTCCGATGTCGATGCCAAGATCGCCGAGCGGATCGAGGCCAATGCGCGCGAACGGATTGCCATCCCGCGCCAGCAATTCGTGCGCGCCTGCGATGCCCTTGGGGTCCTTGTATAGCATACCCACGATCTCGACGCCTTCGCCCGCCATCTTCACCAGCAGCGGATGCTCGAGCTTGCATGGCGCACACCACGTCGCCCAGAAGTTCACCAGCACGGGCCGGCCCTTGAAGTCGGAGAGCTTCACCTGCCCGCCATCGAGGCCGGGCACATCAAACTGCGGCGCCGGGCGTGATGGCGAGGCAAAACTGGCAGGCGCGGGATCGCCGCCCGTCAGCCGCTGGAACCCCACGACGACCAGCCCCAGGAAAACAGCAAGCGGCAGAATTGCCCACCAGCGCTTCACGGCCTTGCATCCTTCTCAGTCGCCTCGATCGCATCGAGCTTCTTCTTCGCGTTGATCACACGCACCACAGACCATGCGACCAGCGCCGCCAGCACCACGGTCGCGATGCCATAGGCCGAAAGAACGTAGGGCGTGTATCTGCCATAGTCGAACATCGGATCAGCCCGCCGCCTGTCTGCGTTGCGCGAGCATCTCGGCGCGCGTGTTCATGATCTCAGCGCGCATGTTGAGCAGGGTGAGACCGCCAAACAGCGCCAGATATCCCAGTGCAACGACATACATCGGGTATTTGAACTCCGCGGTTGCGTTCATCGACACCTGGTGAAGCGTTGCGAACCAATTGACCGAGAAGTGGATGATCGGCAGATTCACAGCGCCCGCAAGGCACAGGATCGCCGCGGCGCGCGCGGCCTTCTGCGGCGTCTCCATCGCCTGCCATATCGCGATATAGCCGAGGTAGATGAAGAACAGGATCAGCACGGACACTAGCCGCGCATCGCCCCACTCCCACCATGTGCCCCAGGTCGGATAGCCCCAGATCGATCCCGTTATCAGCCCAAAGGCCGTGACGGCGGCGCCGACCGGCGCTGCGGACTTCGCCGCCACATCGGCCAGCGCATGGCGCCAGACGATGGAAATCAGGCTGGCGCCCGCCATGAAGGCGTAGGCGAAAAGCGAGAGCCACATCGCCGGCACATGCACGAACATGATCCGCGCCGAATCGCCCTGCACCGCATCAGGCGGCACGACGAACAAGCCGAGACAGATGCCCAGCACGATGACCGCCGACCCGAGGACTGTGAAACCCCACGCAAACCACTTAGACGCCGCCATGAAGCGGTGCGGATTGGCAAAGAAGGACATCACAGCCATGAAGGCTCCCTGGGTAGTCCGGCCAGTCTATCCGGTTGGCGCGGGCCCAACCGTCACAAAATCCGGATTGCGCCGCGAGGCGTATTTAGTCGATCGCCGTCCTGAGCGCCATTGCAGCGGCAAAAGGCGACGTTGCGATGCCGAATAGCGCAACTGCAGCCGTCAGCATGGCCGGCTGCGCCCAGTCGCCGCCGCTCGCCGCGGCGTAAAGAGCAGCCGCGCCGAAGATCATGGTCGGCACATAAAGCGGCAGCGTCACCAGCGCGATGAGTAGGCCGCCCCGCCGCATGCCGGCAGTGAGCGCAGCCCCGATCGAGCCAAAGAAGAAGAATGCCGCCGAACCCATGAGCGACGCGGCGATGACGAATGGCGATGTCGCGGGCGGCCCCTGCAGCATGATCCATAGCATCGGGGCGACGATCGCGAGCGGTATGCCTGTGGCGATCCAGTGCGCCAGGGTCTTGGCCAGCGCGATGCCCTCCATCCCGACGCCGGAGCCGGCGTAGGCGTCGAGCGTGCCATCCTCCAGATCGGCTTGGAACAGGCGCTCCATGGGCAGCAGGCTCGACAGGGCCAGCGCGATCCACATGACGCCGGGCCCGGCGATCTGCAGGTTGGAGATGTCGTTGCCGACGGCGAAGGGCGTCAGGCTTCCTGCGGCAAAGAAGAAGCCGACCGGCAGCGCCGCCCCTCCCCCGCCCGACCACGCCAGCTTGAGCTCGCGGGTGAAAACCGACATGGAGCCGCTCAAACCACAGCTCCCGTCTTCGAGGCGGAGACGTCCAGCGTCCGCGATCCGGCAAAGCCCTCGCCGTGAATGGCGGCGATGACCAAGCCGCCGCCTGCGCGATGTTCGTTCACGAGCTGGATCACCAGCTCTCGGCCCTGGACGTCCAGAGCAGCGGTAGGCTCATCGAGCAGCCAGACAGGACGCGGCTCGATCAGCAGGCGGACCAGTGCGAGGCGGCGTTTCTGACCCGCAGACAGGCCGCGCCCAGGCACAGCCTCCCGTCCAGCTAGCCCAACACGCTTCATTGCTTTCACAGCCTCTGCCTGATCGCGGCCGAAATAACGCGCCCAGAAGGCCGCCTGCTCAGCCGCTGTTTCCGAAGGTTTGACTGCGTCGAGATGTCCAAGGTAGTGCCGCCCCGGCTCTTCTGCGCCGTCCGTGAACGTCACCTTGCCTGCGTGCGGTTCGGTGAGACCGGCGAGAATGCGAAGCAAGGTCGACTTGCCCGACCCGTTCGGTCCACGCAGTTCCAGCACTTCTCCGCCGGAAAGGCGAAAAGACACGTCTTCGAACAGGATCCGCAGCCCGCGTGACGCCGCGAGGTTTTCAACATCAAGGACCAGTGATGAGGCGCCGGCGCCAATCAATCTGTTTACCTCTTCCGGCTCAATTGCGTCCCTCTACGGCGTCCTGTAGGAACGCCGCCTGAGCGGGGGGCCGCCAGCTCCCCCCAATACCAGATCCGATGCCCGGAAAGGGTGGTCCAGACATGCCTTCCCTCGATAGTTTCAAGTCCCGCAAGACCCTCAAGGTAGGCGCCAAGACATACGCCTATTACAGCCTTGAAGCGGCTGCGCAAAATGGACTTGGTGATATTTCCCGCCTGCCGGTGTCGCTCAAGGTCCTGCTTGAGAACCTGCTGCGGTTCGAGGATGGCAAGACGGTCACCCAGGCCGACATCCGAGCCTTCGCGGAATGGCTGAAGGACAAGGGCAAGGCCGAGGTCGAGATCGCCTATCGCCCGGCCCGCGTGCTGATGCAGGATTTCACCGGCGTTCCGGCCGTGGTTGACTTGGCCGCCATGCGCGACGCGGCCGCCAAGCTCGGGGCGGACCCGAAAGCCATCAATCCGCTCGTCCCGGTCGATCTCGTGATCGACCACTCGGTCATGGTCGACTATTTCGGCAAGGCCTCCTCATTCGGCCAGAACGTGAAGCGCGAATACGAGCGCAACATGGAGCGCTATGAGTTCCTGAAATGGGGCCAGAGCGCGTTCGACAATTTCCGCGTCGTTCCGCCCGGCACCGGCATCTGCCACCAGGTGAACCTCGAATACCTCGCCCAGACAGTGTGGACGAAAGAAGAAGACGGCGAAATGGTCGCCTTCCCCGACACCTGCGTCGGCACCGACTCGCACACCACCATGATCAACGGCCTCTCTGTTCTCGGCTGGGGCGTCGGCGGGATCGAGGCTGAGGCCGCAATGCTCGGCCAGCCGGTCTCGATGCTCATCCCCGAGGTCATCGGCTTCAAGCTGACCGGCAAGCTGCCCGAAGGCGCGACCGCAACCGACCTCGTGCTTACCGTGACGCAGATGCTTCGCAAGAAGGGCGTGGTCGGCAAGTTCGTGGAATTCTACGGCCCCGGCATCGACAATCTGTCGCTGGAAGACCAGGCCACCATCGCCAACATGGCGCCGGAGTATGGCGCGACCTGCGGCTTCTTCCCGATCTCGAAAGAGACAATCAACTTCCTCTCCGCCACAGGCCGCCCGGCCGAGCGCGTCGCGCTTGTCGAAGCCTATGCGAAAGCCCAGGGTTTCTGGCGCGCGGACATGAAGGACCCGGTCTTCACCGACACGCTGGAGCTGGAACTCTCCGGCGTCGAAAGCTCGATCGCCGGCCCGAAACGCCCGCAGGACCGGATCGTCCTGCGCGATGCGGCCGACAACTTCTCGATCGCGCTCGACAAGGAATTCAATCGCATGGACAAGGCGCACATCCGCGCCAGGGTCGAAGGCGAAGAGTATTCCATCGGCCATGGCGATGTTGTGATCGCCGCCATCACGAGCTGCACGAACACCTCGAATCCAAGCGTTCTGATCGCCGCCGGCCTGCTGGCGCGCAACGCACGGGCCCGCAAGATCTCGACGCAGCCCTGGGTAAAGACCTCGCTCGCGCCGGGCTCTCAGGTCGTGACCGACTATCTCAACAAGGCCGGTCTCACCGAGCATCTCGACGCGCTGGGCTTCAACCTCGTTGGCTATGGCTGCACCACCTGCATCGGCAACTCTGGCCCGCTGCCGGAGAATGTCTCGAAGGCCATCGCGGAAGGCGACCTGGTAGCCACGTCGGTTCTGTCGGGCAACCGCAACTTCGAAGGCCGTGTGAACCCGGACGTGCGGGCGAACTACCTCGCCTCCCCGCCGCTGGTCGTCGCCTACGCCCTCGCAGGCTCGATGAATGTCGACATCACGAAAGACCCGATCGGCTATGATGACGAGAATGAGCCGGTCTTCCTCGCGGAAATCTGGCCCACCACGCAGGAAATCGCCGACACCGTGCGCTCTGTCGTGACGGCCGAGCTGTTCGCCTCGCGATATTCGGACGTCTTCAAGGGCGACGAGCAGTGGCAGGCGATCAAGGTCGAAGGCGGCGCCACCTATGGCTGGCCGATCGCGTCGACCTACGTCCAGAACCCGCCCTACTTCGAGGGCATGACCATGACGCCCGAGCCGGTCACCGACATCACGAATGCGAAAGTCCTGGCCCTGTTCGGCGACTCGATCACGACCGATCACATCTCGCCCGCCGGCGACATCTCGGCCAAGGGCCCGGCCGGCAAGTACCTGCGTGAACACCAGGTGCCGGTGACGGAGTTCAACTCCTACGGTGCACGCCGCGGCAACCATGAGGTCATGATGCGCGGCACCTTCGCCAACATCCGGATTAAGAACCACATGATCCCGGGCGTCGAAGGCGGCGTCACGCTGAAGAATGGCAAGCAGGAGGCCATCTACGACGCGGCGATGGAATACATCGCCGAGAAGACGCCGCTGGTGATCTTCGCCGGCAAGGAATACGGCACCGGCTCGTCACGCGACTGGGCGGCCAAGGGCACGCGCCTTCTCGGCGTTCGCGCCGTGATCGCCGAAAGCTTCGAGCGCATCCACCGCTCCAACCTGATCGGCATGGGCGTGATCCCGCTCCAGTTCGCCGAGGGCTTGAGCTGGCGGGCGCTCAACCTGACTGGCGGGGAGACCATAACCATCAACGGGGTGGCCAGCCTGCTTCCGCGACAGGTTGTCTCTGTCGACGTAGTGTATACCGACGGCGCCAAGCGTACTTTTGAGGCAAAGGTCCGGATCGATACTGAAAACGAACTGGATTATTTCCAGAACGGCGGCATCCTTCACTATGTCCTGAGGGAACTCGCACGGGCTTCTTGAGGGGGGTAACGCCCTCTTGATTCGGAGTTTTGTGCGGCTGCGAGATACTCCGATCAGAATGACGTCATCGTTTGCACGAATCGTCTGCGCCTTTGTTGCGCTTGTAGCAGCGCCGACCTCGCTCGCGCAGCAGGGCGGCATAAACGTGCCCGAGCACGTCGCGCGGCCTGTGGTCATGGAGCTGTTTTCCAGCCAGGGCTGTGGCAACTGCCCCGCCGCCAACGCTAATGTGCAGAAGCTGGGCGAGCGGACGGACGTGATCGCCCTCACCTATCCGGTTGGGATCTGGGACTATCTCGGATGGGACGACACCTTCGCCAAGCCGGAGTTCCTGGAGCGCCAGAAACGCTACAACCGCACGCTGGGCTATCGTGGCCCGTATACGCCGCAAGTCATCTACTCAGGCGAAAAGCATGGTCCGGGCACGGACATCAACAAGCTGGCCAAGGGGTTCGCCGCCCGGGACATTACGCCTTACCCGGTGGGTGTCGCGTTCGACGGTGACAAGGTGGTTGTCGCCGGCAACATGCCCGAGAAGATGACCAAGGCCAGCGTGGTGCTCGTGCGCTTCCGCACGGGCCAGACGAAAGTCACGCCGGCAGCCGGCGCCAACCAGGGCAAGGCGATGACCTACTGGAACCTGGTCACCGGCTACGAGACGATCGGCGAATGGACGGGCGGCATGCAGAAATATCAGGCAGCCTGCAACTCCGGATGCGCCGTGCTCGTCCAGAAAGACGGCGCCGAAGGCGCCATTATCGGCGCGGTGCAGAAGAAATAGGCGCTATTCGGCGATCGCGGCGAGCGGCGTCGAGAAACCACCCCAGTCCAGTTCGGTCAGCGCGAACGCCCACGCCGCGGCTTTTGCGTTTATCGCGGCCGCCTGCTCGACGGCTTCAGGCGACGCCGTTTCGCCTGCTGCCGCGCTGATCGTGATCCAGCCGCGATCGTGCTTCTTCCAGCTGCGCGCGACGATGAAGACGCCGGATTTGGTGCGGGTGATGTGTTCGGCCACGGGCGCGCCGATCGCGATCTCCATGGCGGGCCTTACGTCGGTGGGCGAGAATCGGGTCAGCGCTTCGGCGGCGACGGATGGCGCAAGCGCCGCAACCAGCGGACGGTTGTTATGGGGCGACGCGAGGCTGAAGCCGCCATCGGTATGCGCAATGAGGCGATAGGACGGCCCCTGCGCGGGGCGGACATCGACGCCTTCGATATCCTCCACCTTCAGCGGCGCGACATTGAGATCGAGCCAGCGCACCGCGCGCTGGAGCGGCGGCAGAACGCTGCTGGCGACGGCCCAGGCCTGAAGATCGTCCGGCTCGCGCACATAACTGCGGCCGTCGCGATAGCCGGCCAGCAGCTTCACTAAATTCACGCCCGAACCATCGCCCGCCTCGATCAGAGCGCCCGTGCCGCCCGCCGCCGGATCGCCAAGGCCGATGCGGTCGAACTTCTTCTCGTCGCGCGTCATGGGACGCGCATAAGTTATGGTGGACAGCGCCTGCGTGAGTTCCTGGATCCGCGCGGCCTCGACGGGATAGTTGCCCTTCTCCGGCATCACCCAGCCATCGGCATTCTTGACGAGGTGATAGCTCTCCTCCCCCGTCGTCACCATGATGAGCGAGATGAGGCTGGTCTTGCTCTCGAATGCGGGCAGGACGCGCAGGCCGACTTCGGCGCGCGGCAGGTCCTCTGCCGGAGGAAGGAAGGACGCAGCGCCCAGCAGCGCGGAGATGCCGGCAACAGCGGCAAGAATGATCAGGGTGCGGCGGCGGAGCGCTGCCGATGCGATGGTCATGCGATCCCTCCTCTGCGCCGCGAGCGCCAGATGAACATGCCGACGCCGATGACGCCGACGAAGATCGGCGGCAACCAGACGTTGATGAACTGCAGCTGGCCCGCCAGCGCATCAATGTCGCGCCGGAACTCGCGCTCCACACCACGCAGCTGCTTTCGGATGTCGGCCGCCTGCTGACGATAGCTCTCGATCTCGGCAAGCTCTTGCGCCGTCAACGTTGCGCCACTGCCGCGCCGGCCTTCCAGAAGGTTGAGACGGCCTTCGGCATCCGCCAGAAGTTTCTCGAGCCGTTGCTGCTCGGCATAGAGACGATCGCGCGCGGCGGCGCGCAGTTCATCGACGCGGTCCATGGGGCGAGCGGCTGGTGCGCGCGAGCGCAGGGCCGTGAGCGCTTCATCGCCGCCGAGATTGTCCAGCGCGTTGAGGATGAAGGCGGCGTTGTCCGAGATCGGCGTGCCGTTCTGCGGATTCACGTAGAAGCCATCATCGAAGACGTCGGCATCCGCCACGAACACGATCTCGGCTGGATCCGTCGAACGCGAAACGTAAGGCGGGACTTTGGCGATTTCCTGCCGCTCCAGTTCCGCCAGCACGGGATCGGGCTGCGGCGGAACTGGCGGCGGCAGGGAGAAAGACGAGCGCAGCTCGCCCGAAAGCCTGCCAGCGAGAATCTGCGCTGTGTTCGAGGGCGTGTAGGCTTCGAGCACGGCGCGCGGTGTGGGATCGGACATCGCGAGGGCTGCCGGGACCAGTGCGGCCTGATCCGTGGTTTCGACCAGCGTTGCGAACGTTGCCCCTGTCGGCAGTTTGGCGATCAGGTGACCGGGCGCGCCAAAATTGATCGGGCGCGAGAGATCTGCGGTAATCACATCGGCTTTGGACATCAGCGCCGGCGGTACTGCCGGGAAAAGCGGTTGCCCGACAACTGTCCGGCGACCGCCGCCTGCCTCGACATTGACCGGCAGTGCGAGCGTGCGGTCGGCCACTGTTTCGGGCCCGATTGAGACGCCAAAGGTTTGACCGAGGCGGCCGAGGCTGGATGCTGGAATGGCTTGCTCGCCGGGCTGCACCATGGAGACGCGCGAGACAGGATCGAGCGCGATCAGCGCCCTGCCCTTGTGCATCATGAACTGGTCGACGACGTATTGCTGCCATTCGTCGAGCGGGCCGGGATGCACCATCATCAGCACATCCGTTCCCGCCGGCAGCGCGCGGAAATCCGGGGGCACGATCTCGATGTCGTATGCGCGCCGCGCTTCACGCAGGATGAAAGCCGCGCCCGGTTCCGACGGGTCGGCCTGATAGGCCAGCAGTGAGGAGATCACGGCGACCTTCGGCGGCGCAGGATCATCAAGCTGCGAGATGAGGCGGACGAGTTCGTATTCCAGCAGCGCATCGCGCTCGGGCGCGAGGAAGGGAATGGCGATGTTGTCGTCCACGGTGTTGTGGCCGATGACGCCGAAATAGATGGGGTCGGCGCCGTTGGTCGGTGCAGGCGTGAGGCCGGCGGCGACGACGCGGTCTTCCTCGTCGGAAAAAGGTTCAGGCTCGGTTTCGCGGACTTTCACCTTGCCGCCGCTCTGCGCCGCGATCTCGTTCATCAGCTGACGCACGCGATCGGCATGCGCGCGGATCGCGGGGAATTCGGCGCCGACGCCGCGCGAGTAGACAAGCTCCAGCTCAACAGGCTCGACCAGCCGCTGAACGACGCGCTTCGCCGACGAGGACATTGTGTAGAGGCCGTTGGCCGTGAAGTCGGCGCGGGCGGGCGCGAGCCATTTCCATGCAGCAAGATTCAGTCCGACGAAGATGATGCCTGCCAGCAGGCTCGCGAGGATGGCGTAATGGCTTTTCCGCATCAGCCGCCCTTCCTTGCGCTGATCCAGATGGCGTTGAACGCCAGCCAGACGGCGATGAAGCCGAGGTAGAAGAACAGCGCCCGCAGTTCGAGCACGCCGCGCTGGGCCGCTTCGAAATGGGTGAGCAGCGAGAACGACGCCATCGCTTCGGCAAGACCCGGCCCGAAGACGGAGGCCGCGCCAGAGGCAACGACGGGAAGTCCGGCGGCGGTGAAGATGAAGCCGACGGCGACGGAGAGGACGAAGGCGATCACCTGACTGCCGGCGACCGCCGATAGCGCGCAGGCGATTGCGAGATACGAGCCGGCCATCAGGAAGCTGATGCCATAGGTGAGGAAGATCGCGGCATTGTCCGGCGCGCCGAGCCAGTTGACCGACATCCAGATCGGCGTCGTCAGCAGAAGAGCGGCAGCCGCGACCGTCCACGCGGCTAGGAATTTGCCGAGGACGAGCGACCATGTCGGGGCGGGCAAGGTCAACAGCAGTTCGAGCGTTCCTCCCCTCGCCTCGTCGGCCCAGAGACGCATCGCGATCGCGGGAAGGAAGACAAGGTAGAGCCAGGGATGGAAGAGGAAGAAGGGCGCGAGGTCGGCCTGGTTGGTGTCGAAGAAGCGGCCGATCTCGAACGTGAATGAGCCGAGCGCGATGAGAAAGATCGCGATGAACACATAGGCCAGCGGCGTCAGGAAGTAGGCCGCGAGTTCGCGCACATAGACCGCGCGAAGGGCGTTGCCCGCCTGACGAAGATTGAGGGCAATGGTCTCGTTCACGTCGCCTTCTCCGGCCGGGTCAGGGCGTGGAAGGCGTCTTCGAGTTTTCCGCTCTGCGCGTGACCCGCGATTTCCGCGGGCGTTCCGTCGGCCTTGATGTCTCCGCGATCGATCAGGACAGCGCGCGTGCACATCGCTTCGACTTCGTCGAGCTGGTGGGTGGAGATCAGGATCGCTTTCTGCTTGGCCATGCGGGCGATCAGGGAGCGCATCGCGATCTTCTGGTTGGGATCGAGACCGTCGGTGGGTTCATCGAGGATCAGCACGGGCGGATCGTGGACGATGGCGCCGGCGAGAGCGACCCGGCGGCGGTAGCCTTTCGAGAGCGTTTCGATTGGGCGGGAAAGGACATCGGTGATGGCGGCGTCTTCGGCGGCGCGGGCTATGCTGGCGCGGGCGGCGACTGTGGTGAGGCCGTGGGTTCGGGCGAGGAAGCCGAGGAAGTCGCGGACGGAGAGATCGAAATAGAGTGGCGCGCCTTCGGCCAGATAGCCCAGGCCGAGCTGGGCCCTGGTGCGATCGGACAGGATCGAGACGCCGTTTATGAGGGCGTCGCCCGAATCCGGTTCGAGGAAGCCGGCGATCATGCGCAGGGTGGTCGACTTGCCCGCGCCGTTGGGACCCAGGAAGGCGACGGTTTCACCAATGCAGACGTCGAAACTGACGCCGCGGACCGCTTGTCTTGGCCCGAACGACTTGCTCAGGGCATCGACCTTAAGCGCCTGCATGGGGATCCAATGACCAATTGCCGAGTGGGCTAGCTACGCCTGGGAATGGAGCGAAGAAAGCAGATAGGCGGTGAAAAATCGTCCAACACGAATCGCTCAAAGCGCCGGAATTAGTTAATCCGCCGAACACCGAAGGCTAGCGCGCAAAGCTATCGCCCCGGATAGGAAAGTGCTGATTTTCAGGGAGTTAGGTGTCGGACGGACCGTCAGTCGCAACCCTGGGGGGCTGGGGGGCTGTTGGGTCCAAGGTCGGCGTCTTAACCATCCGCCCGACAGAGCCAATCTGGCGGGGGTTGAAGGCTTTGGCTAGTCCTAATTGCGGTCATATTGCGAAATCTCTGTAATGATCCCAGCTTGAGGGTGTCTGCGATCAGTGTCCGTTTCACGGGAGCATTCATGACGGATCAGCCTCGGGCTGGAATTCTTGTCCCCTCAGGCTCGGCAACCGCGCAAAAACGCGTCTGGTTTGACCGGAAGGAGCTGGATCTGATCCTTCGGATTTATGGACGACTTGTCGCGGAAGGCGAGTGCCGCGATTACGCGATAGGGGCTTTCGCGGATCATGCGCTGTTCGCCATGCACAGGCGGGCGTCGGAAGCCCCGACATGGACCGTGGAAAAACGACCGGATCTGGCGCGGCGACAGGGGGCTTTTTCGGTCAACAATGGCACCGGACAGATCCTGAAACGGGGCCATGAACTTACCCAGGTGCTTCGGGTGTTGGAGAAGAAGCGGCTCGACGTCGTCGCTTGATCTCTCCCCTGCCTTCTCACAGGCCGTGCTCCACAGCTGTGTGCAACCCCGGAATGAAAAGCCCCGGCCGCTAGGCCGGGGCTTTCCGTTTGCGTGGTCCTGCAGCGCTTATTCGCGCGAGGATAGGAACATCAGCACGATGCGGAACATGTTGATGAACGAGATGAAGAAGTTCAGCGCACCCCAGTTCGTTATGACCGCAAGGCCGCGGGCGTCGCCATCGAAGGCATAGTAGCCATTCTTCAGTTGTTGCGTTTCAACGGCGATCAGGACTGCCGAGAGCGCGAACACGGCGCCCATGATGATCCACTCCATCATCGACGAGGCCGGCAGGATGAAGTTCAGGAGCGACAGGGCGACAACGCCCCACAGCGCCATGATGGCGAACGAGCCGATGCCTGACAGGTCACGCTTGGTCGTGTAGCCAAACAGCGAGAGAGCGCCAAAGGCCGAAGCGGTGATCAGGAAGGCTTTCGCGATGGTGACATAGGTCAACGAGAGACCGATGCCGCCGCGCGTCATAGATTCAGCGCTCGACTCGGCCATCAGCACCCACACGCCAAGGCCCAGACCCATCAATGTGACGATGGCCCAGTACATGATGCCCGTGCCAAGCGGCGACGGGTTCTTCATGAAGAACATCGAGCCGAGCAGAAGGACCACCGGGCCCCACTGAACGACGTAGACGAGCGGCGTGCCGAACACGAGTCCGGTCACCGCCGGAACGGTGCCGGCGGCGTAGGCAAGCACGCCAGCCAGCAGGATGCCCAGCCCGAGCTTGTTATAGACGCCCAGCATGAATTTGCGGAGGCCGGCGTCCGTGGCCATATCGCCTGCGCCAGCGCCTGTGCGCGACGGGGCGTACTGGAAGTCAGCCATGGTGTTGTCTCAACCTTCTTGTCGACGCTGCGCATAGCGCAGCCGATTGCCTGAAGTAATGGGCATTCACATGCATGATTGCAAGTAAAAGCGGGGTTTACTGCCACGGGCTGGCGAGTCTGTGATCGCGTTTAACAGCCGGGCAACCTTGAATTCGCGATGAGTCTGGCGCTGGCGGCATGCGTAAGCTGCGTTACGCTTCAGCTGTAGATTTTTGATGCAGTCCAGTTCGGGTAGTCGCGTGTCATGAGCTTGCGTCTGTTCATCGCCATTCCGATCCCTGAAGCGGTCGCCGAGCGTCTCATGCTGCTGGAGGCCGATTTGCCCGGCGCGTCGTGGCGATTGCCGGAGCATTTTCATTTGACGCTGCGCTTTCTTGGCGAGCTCGACGAGGCAGTTGCGCGCGACGTCGATGACGAGCTCGGGCGGATCGTGGCGGCGCCGTTCGAGATCGCGTTGGCGGGCGCAGGCAGTTTCGGCGGCAGGGAGCCGAGCGCGCTTTGGGCGGGGGTGGATGCGCCTGTGGACCTGGCGCGGCTGCAGGCGAGCTGCGAGAGCGCGGTCAGACGCGCGGGCCTTGCGCCCGAGCCGCGCAAGTTCAAGCCGCATGTCACCCTCGCCTATCTGCATGGGACGATGGATGACGAGCTCGCGCCTTTTCTGCAGGAGACGGCGGAGTTCAGGACGGAAAAATTCTGGGTCGACCATTTCTGCATGTACTCGTCGCGCGCCACCAAGGCGGGCAGTCGGTATGTCGAAGAGGCGGTCTATCCGCTGACCGGCGCTGCGCTTTAGACGCGCGCCCACATTCCCGCGGACAGGTTTGGCAGGCCTGGTTGTGGGGCGGCAGCCGGTTCGGCGGCTTCACGCGAGCAGTGGAGGCGCCTTGGCCGCCGCTGGTGAGAGGCGTTGCGGGATCGAGTGTCAGCGCCGCGATGAAGATGATGCGTCCCCAGACCTGGCCGGCGTTTTCCCGCAGTGCGTGAAGGTCCTGTGCGGACAACGGCTTCTCCTCCGTGTGGGGAGTATCGCGCAGGGGTGTTGGGATATAGGCGGGTGATAGTGTCCGTCCTGCAGGGGATTGGTGTTGGGCGTTGCACCGGTTGAAGCGTGGGGAAATTTTTTCAACGGCTTGGGTGATGGAATTGGGGTATGGAACGGGTAGTTGCGAACACGCCCGTCGAACCACGAAGGCGTAAGCAGAGCTGGCGTTCAGAGCCCCAATATTTTCTGCAGCGCACCGAGGAAGCCTTCGAATCTCAGGCCGGCGTCGGTGACGGCGAAAGCGTAAACGGGGCCGGCGTCGTGGGCCCTCGGTTGGTGGCGGATGGAGGCGTCTGCGAGGGTGAAATCGCCGGGGCCGTAGGCGACATCGCGGTCCGTGTATTCGCCGAAGAGGCAGAGCGTGAGTTCGCAGCCCTTGTGCGAGTGCCATGGCACGGCGACGCCGGGATCGATGCGCAGGATCTCGGCCTTAGCCTTGCCGCCGAGACGGAGCGGCAGGCGGCTGATGCCGGGGCCATAGAAACTCCAGCCGTGGCCGGCTTCGGCAGCGAGCATCGCTTTCTGCAGGACAGGCGGCGTGCCGGCGAGTTCGGGATAGACGAGTTGCGGCTTCGGCTCGTGCGCGCCGCGCTCGATGGCGGCGAAGGCCATGTCGAGCGCGTTGGGCGACATGCTCGCGGGCGCTTCGGATTCGAGGGCTGCGCCGGCTATCGCCTCGCCCACGGGGTCGGAAATGCCCCTCATGGCGGTAAGCGTATCGAGGAAGAGACCAACCGACGGGTCCACCCTGCCCGAGGCCAGAGCGGCGCGGGTGGGTTCATCCATCATCTGTCCCGAACTGATCCTCATAATGTCCACACACTACATAGGGATGATTTGACCCCTAGCTCAACTCATACGCAGGCCGCGCGCGGCCCGGATCACTGGCAAGGTCAGTCGTCGCCGAGTTTCGTCTTCATCTTCAGGAAAGCGAGGCGGATGCGCGACTTCACCGTGCCCAGCGGGACATCGAGCTTCTCGGCGATCTCGCGGTGGGAAAGTCCCTCGTAGAAAGCGAGGCGAATGAGCAGGAGCTGTTCCTCCGGCAGCCCCAGCATGGCCGCGCGGACACGGGTTTCGGTTTCCATTGCGTCAATTCCCGCATCGGGCGCCTCCACGCCGGAAGGGAGGATCATCGGCTCTTCCGGGTCTAGTTCGGGACGCCGGGTGCGGCGGAAGACATCAATGCGGCGATTGCGCGCAATGCGGAAAATCCAGGTCGAGACCGATGCCTGCGCGCGGTCGAACTGGGCGGCCTTGCGCCAGACGGATACCATGACGTCCTGCGCGATCTCCTCGGCCAGCGAATTGTCGGCGCCGAGACGGAGGAGATAGGATTTCACGCGCGGAGCGTAGTAGCCGAAGAGCTCGGCGTAGGCTGTGCGGTCCTGCTGTGTGGCGACGCGAACAAGGAGATCAGCCAGACGCGTGCGTTCGAGGTCTCCCAGCGTTTCGCCGGGCGTCTTTCTTCCACCTGCTCCCACGCCGTCAGATCGCATCGTAAGCCTTGTACGCATGGGGCGGGGCGTTGGTGAAGTGTTCAGTCCTCGTTCTCGACGCCGCCGAAGGACGCGCCTGAGCCTTCTTCGTCGACAATGACCACAGACGGGTTAAGGGGATCAGCGTGTTCGGCGCCCTTCTGGTCGGGGCCGAACAGGTCGAGCTGACGGGGATCGCGGTGTTTCCCGCGGCGCTTGGCGGCCGCTGCGGCCTTGGCGCCGGGCTTGTTGAAATAGAGATCGTCGGTGTGGTCTTCGGCGACTTGCTCTACAGCAGGCGCGGGCTTTTCGGCCTTCGGCTTCTTCGCAGGGAGCTTGGCCGTGACGGGCTTCCAGTAGGAGACGGCGATGACGGGGTTGCCCTTCGCGTCCTCGTAGAGCTGGACGAAACCGCGGGAAATGCCGGACTCGGCCTTGGCCTGCATGGCTTCGCGTTCGGCCGGCTGCGGGCGCAGGAAGTCGGAGACGAGTTCGACGGGCCCATGCGCCAGCGTGTGCGCCTCTGACACGGTGCGCGCGCCGATCTCGGAGTCGAGCGCGGCGCGGGCGTTGGGGGCGAGAGGGTATTGCAGCGGCATTTCGGCGTTTTTTGTCCTAGTCGATCGCGGGTTCGGCGGCGGTGTGGACCGGCTCGCCTGCTCGCATGAGGCGTGCTGCGGCGAGGCGCGCGAAGGACAGCGTCACGGCCTTGCGGCGGGCGGCGTTGAGGGGCGCGACTACGGCTTCGCGCAGGATGGCGCCGCCGAAGCGGTCGCAGACCATCAGACCGGCTTCCTCAGGGGTGCGCTCCTTCGGGAAGTCGCAGTCGACGGCGAAATAGAAACGGTCGCAGTAGGGCGCGTATTCAGGCCATTTCTGGTCGGCGGCGAAATCCTGCAGGCAGGACTTCACTTCGATGATGACGATGTCGCCCTTCGGGCCAACCGCCATCACGTCAGCGCGGCGGCCGCTGGCGAGGGTGACTTCCGTGAGCGAGGCGAGGCCCAGCTCGGCCAGCATGCGCTGCGCGCCACGCACGATCTCGGCTGCGCGTCCATTGGGGACGGGATCGCCAAAAGGCTGAGAGACGGGAGAAACGTTAAACATCGCGCGCAAGGGAGTTCCTGTTAGGTTCTCCTTATCGCGCAGGAGCGGTCTGGACGCAAATCAGCTCGCGAACGCCTTGCGGAACATGCCTTCGGGCAGGCTGGGGCCGCGCTTGGGATGGATCAGGAAGTAATCCTTCCAACGGCGCTTGGGATCGATCTGGGTCGATTCGAACATGTGGGTGTTGTCGTCGTTGAGCTGCCACATTCGGTAGCCGAGACGCAGGAAATGGTCGCGCACTTCTTCGCCCGAAGAGGAGAAGTTGCGCTGCAGCGAGAAGGGATGAATCTCGATCAGCAGGCTAGGCAGATCGCGCTCAATCGTCTTGCGGCCGCCTTCGATGAAGCGGATTTCGGCCCCTTCGACATCGCAGCGGATGAAATCGACGCGCGGCAGTTTTTCGCTTTCCATGAGGCCATCGAGCGAGACGACGGCGGTGGGCTGGTCGATGAATTCGGTACGGTTGCCAGTGGCGAGCAGCTCATCCGAGGCCGAGCCGCCCTTGCTGGTCACGACGCCATAGGCGCGGCCGATATGGCCGGAGGTCTTCTTGGGCACGGACAGGATCATGCTGCCTTCGCTCGACCCGATGGCGGCGTTGTGGGGAAACACGTTGTCGAGTTTGTGCCAGCGCAGCAGCCGGGTCATGATGGCGTAGGAATAGTTTGAGGGTTCGTAGACGTGGACCTTGCCCTGCGGCCCGACCTGTTTCGACATGAGGTAGGAGTGGCGCCCGTCCGAGCCGCCGAAGTGCAGGCAGATGTCGCCCGGCTTCACGACTTCCTTCATGTAGGGGGCTTCGGGCTCCCACTTCCTGTCCTGTACGTTCCTCTGGAAGATGCGCACGCTCGTGGCCAGGTTGCGCAGACCTTCAAAGGGCATGGACAAGGGTGAACTCCCGTTCGCTTTTGACCGGTAGAAACCCTGTCGCGGGTGAAATGTGAAGCCCGTACCTGCAAACCAACCCGTTTTTTGCCTATCGGAAGCAGGCTCCTGTGGATTAAAAAATCGCCATGACCGACTCAACGGAAGGCCGCAAAATCTGGGGAAATGCGCCCTCCCTGGACGAGATCGCAGCGATGGCGCGCGATGCGCTGGATGCCCTTGAGGAACCGTTCCGCACGCATGCAAAGGCCGTGGCGATCAAGGTCGAAGACTTCGCGGACGACGAAATGCTCCAGGCGATGAAGATCGAGAACCCGTATGAGCTGACGGGGCTGTATTCAGGGGTCGCCCTGACGCTGGAGATGCATTCGGCGCCCTCGCATGTGCCGCCGATGGTGTGGCTCTACCGGATGCCGATCCTCGACGAGTGGGCGGCAACGCCGGACATCGGGCTGGAGGAACTGGTCGCGCACGTGGTGGTCCACGAGCTCGGCCACCATTTCGGATGGTCGGACGAGGAGATGGATGTGATGAATGAGGGTGAGGAGTGACCTCTAGACGCCGACCTTGCCGATCAGGTCTGACGCCCAGGACTCGACGACTTGTGTTGCGGGGCCGTAGCGGCCTTCGCCGAAGTCGCGGGCGTTGGCGGAGGGTTCGAGGTTGAGTTCGACAGTGTGGGCGCCGGAGATGCGCGCTTCGTGCACGAAGCCGGCGGCGGGATAGACTTCGCCTGACGTACCGATCGAGACGAAGAGATCGCAGCCCGACAGGCGATCGTAGATGTCGTCCATGCCGTAGGGCATTTCGCCGAACCACACGACGTCGGGCCTGAGGCCGCGCACGCCGACTGCGCCGCACTTCCAGCATTCGGTGTCGGCGAAGAGGTCATCGTCCCACGCGCCTCTTACTCCACACGATAAACACATCACGCGCGCCAGCTCGCCGTGCATGTGAAGCAGCGATTGCGACCCCGCCTTTTCGTGGAGGTTGTCGACATTCTGGGTGACGAGCAGGAGGTCGCCCCCTCCCCGCTTCACAGCGTCTTCGAGTTTTGCGAGGGCGAGGTGGGCGCTGTTGGGCTGGGCATCGCGCAGCGCGCGGCGTCGCGCATTGTAGAAGTCGTGCACGAGACGGGGATTTCGCGCGAAGCCTTCCGGCGTCGCAACATCTTCAAGGTCGTGCTTGGTCCAGATGCCGTCCTTGTCGCGAAACGTTCCCATACCGCTTTCAGCGGACACGCCCGCGCCGGTGAGGACAACGATTCGCTTGAAGGGCATGACGCCTCCCGCATTCCGCATACAGACAGGCCTAACCGACTGCAACGGGTTGCGACTTGCCGATATCAGCGGCTGATTCTGGTTAAGGCGGCTTGGCTGGAGGAGGGGATCAGCGGGCGATGTCGCTGTGTGACGATTCGGCGAAGAGCGATTTGTCGCCTTGCACGAACATGGCGGCGCAGCCTGCGAAGGCGAGGCCGACAAAGAGCACCGCGATGAGGCGGGTTACGAATTTGTTGTTTGCGCTGGTCATGCCGTCTTTCCTGCATTCCCTGTGCCGGTTTACGTCGCCGACGAGCCGGCGGATCAACTTCACCAATGTCCAAGCGAATGAGAACGCCGGCAGTTGCGCCGGGATTTGACGGGGATTGGACCGTTTCGGGACCAATTGAGGCGCGTTAGCCTTATTCATTCTTGCGCCCCTGGATCGTTTGGGAAACGCGCGGTTCCGCCGCTGCCCATGCGTTTCGCCTGCCCGTGCGTTCAAAGCATTCGCCATGGCGATTCGTCATGGTAAACACCGGCCACAAGGTCCGAAGACGCGTGAGGTGGGGTATGGCTGCTAAACCGATGATGCGAGGACTTGTCCTCGGCGTGGCGCTCGCGGCGCTGGCCGGGTGCGATCGGGTCGACCAGGTGGGTCAGCTGACAAACGACGTCTTGAATCAGATCACTGGCGGCAAGGAGCCGGACCAGGCCGCAGCGCCCGTCGACCCCCTCGCCTCGGCGCCGGTGGAAGCGCGCGCACTGTTTGGCGTGATGCAGACGCCTGTCGAACTGCAGCCCGTGAGCCTTGAGGACTTGCTCCAGGCGCAGAGCTTTTTCGCCGTGGGTTCTGTGATCGCGATGCCGAAAGCGGAGATTTCCGAGCCGGTCCTGGAGCCGGAAACGTTCGCCATGATGGCCGCGCCGCCCGCAACAGCGGCTCCGTCCGACGACGCCCCACTGAACACGGATGACGCGCCCATGCCGGAGTCCTCCGAAGCTGCGGCCGGCGCGCCGATCGTGGAGGCAGCGCCCGCGCCGCCTGCCGCCGCCGCCATCGAATCAACCCGGCCGTCCGCCGATGGCGCCCCCCGGATCGTGAAACCTCGCACTGGCGTCAAGGCGCAGGCGCCGATGCCGCTGGTGAAACTGCCGAGCAGGAGCGAGCTTCGCCAGCGCGCCGAGGTGGCGGCTCCCAAGGCTCTGCAGGAAGCGGTGCGCGACACTGGGGTTGAGCTAAAGCCGGAGGCCCTGCGCTCGGCCCGCGTCTCGGCCGAACAGGCCATGAAGGCGACGAGCCAGAATGCGCAAGCGATCGGCGACCAGATCTCACGCAAGGCGCAGGATGCGGCGGCGCCGATTCCCAAAGCGCTTCAAGTGCGCTCCCGCCTGGCTGTCGATGCCGCGGTGACCGCACGCGACAAGGCGGGACGACAGCTGGAAGCAATGGGCTTGTCGGGCATCGTGACGCCGGGCGAAGGCGGACAGATGCGCATCACCATCGGCGTCAACCAGACGCGATTCCAGGAAGGCAAGGTCGACCTCTTGAAGGTCAACGCGATGCGCGCGCTGTTCGCGGCGAAGAAGGCGCCTGCCGCTGAGTGCCCCGGCGCGCCTGACCTGGCGAAGATCAAGGACGATCCGGTGCTGGCCACCGAATGCGTCGTGAAAGTGCTGCAGGAGAGCGGCGATTACGCGTATGTCGAGAAGGACTACATCTTCACCAACCAGATGCTGAAGAAGCCGACGCAGTCCAAGCCGACGACGGTGATCAGCAGCGGGCCGAACGATCCGCTGTTCGGACTGCAATGGCATTTCCGCGACAATGGCGCGGCGGCGGGACAGTCGGCGGGCGGCGCGGGCTTTAGCGGGTTCTGGACGAAAGCGAAGGACAAGGGCTCGCGCGATGTGGTGGTTGCGGTAGTCGACACCGGACTGCAGATGAACCATCCGGACATCAAGGGCTCGCCCAATCTCGCGCCGGGATACGACATGGTGTCCGACCCGATGATGGGGAATGACGGCGACGGGCGCGACAACGATCCGAACGACCCGGGCGACAAGTGCGAGCCGACAGACGCCAACACATCGGACACGTTCCATGGCACGCATGTGGCCGGCACGATTGGCGTTGCGTCCACCAACAATGCGGCGGGCGTGGCCGGGGGCAATTGGGATGTGACGATCGTCCCGGTGCGGGCGCTGGGGCGTTGCGGCGGCAAGCTGTCCGACATCAACGACGCGATCCGGTGGGCGGCGGGCAGCGTGCCTGCGCGCGACACGCAGGGCCGCGAGATCTGGAACTCGCACCCGGCCGACATCATCAACCTGTCGATCGGGCTTTTCGAGCCCTGCCCCGCCTCGATGCAGGCAGCGATCAACGATGCGACCGCTGCGGGCGCGATCGTGGTGGCGGCGGCGGGCAATGCGCGCATCGACGTGAAATACTTTGCTCCCGGTGGATGCGACAACGTCATCTCGGTGGCGGCGAACGATGCGCGCGGCGTGCTGACGCCCTACTCCAACTTTGGCGCGAAGGTTTCGATCATGGCGCCGGGCGGGGACATGAGCCGCGACGATGACAAGGATGGGCGGCCTGATGGCGTGCTCTCGACCAAGTTCTCGAAGAACTGCATTGATCCCGCCAAGCCGGGGACGAGCGTCGCGCAGTGCTACTATTCCTACGAAAACGGGACATCGATGGCGGCGCCGCACGTTTCGGCGGCTTTGGCGCTGATCAAGGCCAAGTATCCCAGCGCTGTGCCATCGGACCTCAGGGCGAAGCTGATGTCGTCTTCGATGCCGCGGACGGAAATGCAATGTTCGGGGAAATGTTCGGCTTACCCGGGGGGAACGCCGATTGCGGGCTCGCCGGACATGTGTTTCCGGCCATGCGGGGGCAAAATGTTGAATCTTGCGAACGCGCCGGCCCAGTAGGCGTTAGACAGTCGGGGGGACGCGCCATGCCTGCAGCAAGCGCTGAAAATGCGCTATTTTTGCAAGGCCCGCTTGTCCTTAGGAGAGGGAGAATGGCTGTGACAGAGGTCGAGGGCGCCCCGCCCGGGGGAAGCCGTTTCAAGGGCGCCGCTCCGTTGGCCGCCGGCGCGCTGGGCATCGTCGCCGCCATTGTCGGCATCGTGGCGCTGACCGGACCGGAAGCGCCCGCGCCGCTGCCTGTGCCGTTCGAAGCGCCGATCACTGCAAACCCGCCTGCCAGCGCACCCGAGCCGGGCTCCGCCATGCCGGGTGTGCAGGTCGATCAACTTCCCGGCGGCGCCGCGAACATGGGCATGGAGATCGTCGTAAAGTTCAAGGACGACAGCAAGGTCAAGGACATCATCGATTCCTTCTGGCGCGACCAGAATTCCGCCAGGTTGAAATTCGATGCGTGGAAGGCCGGCCGCCCGGAATTCGCTGAGCTGAAGCTCGACCGGGTGACCTATTCCAACGAGCTGGTGCTGGTGCACAGCGGCGCCTCGCCGGCGGACTGGCGGCTGCCGGCGATGCGCGAGATCGCGAAGAAGCTGGCGGGCGCCCCCGACATTTCCTATGCCGAGCCGAACATGACGGCTCACCCCGGAGGTCAATGATGAGACTTGTGATCCTCGCCAGTCTGGCCGCGCTCGCCGCGGCCTGCACGAAGGAAACGCCGGCTGATCCGGCAGCCCCGGCGCCGAGCGCGGCGCAGGAAGCGCCTGTGCAGGTTGCATCCGCCCCTTCGACCGAGCAGACGATCAACTGGGAGGCTGCGCGTGCGGATTTCACGTCGAAGCGTCCCGCCGACGCTCCGGCGACCGTGCAGACCGCCGGGCAGGATGGGCCATCGCCTGTCCCGATGCTGCTGCCTTCAGGCATCGTGCAGACGGCCAGCGACCGGCCAACGCCGCCAGTCGTCACCCAGGACGGCTATTTCGCGACCTATCACCTGCCCCGCTACGATGCGATCGTGAACGGATCGATGAAGGCGTACACGGGCACGGGCCCGGCTGCCGGCGACAAGCAAGCGCTGAAGTTCACGACTGGCGATGGGGTCGCCTCGCTGTCGTTCTCGCGCTATGGCGCGGACTATCTGATCGACTTCGAATGCCGTGAAATCGATGGACCAGCGGGCTGCATCACCGAGGTGGAAGCCAAGGAGTTCGCGGAGAGCCTGTTTGTAGCCCAGACGCGCTAGCGCGGGCGGACGCTAAAGTGGGGAGTTGGCGGGATGAAACGGACTTCATTGCGTCTCGTTGCTGTGGCTGGTTTCGGCGCGGTCATGCTGTCGGCGTGCGACGCTGGCAGCGTGCTGCTGTGGCCGTGGGTCGAGATCGCGGCCAAGGAAGAGCCGGTTCCGGAGGACCCCAACGCGCCGCCGCCGCCGCCGCCCCTCGAAGCCGTCAATCCGCTTGATCCCACGCAGGTTGGCGGAACGGGCAGCGTTCCCAACCCGCATGCGAATACCGGAGCCCCGGAAGAAGGCACGCCCTTCGGCGACGGCAAGCCGGAGAACCCGGCAATCGATACTGGCGACAGCAAGCCGCCGGTGAGCGCGGAAACGGGCGAGGCGCTGCCGGCCCTGCCCGTGCCGACGGAAACCGCTGAAACGCCGACCACGCCGCCCGCCCCGCCAGTGACGCCGCCGCCGGCGACAACGCCTCCTGTCACGACACCGGAGACGCCGACGACCACGCCTACGCCGCCAGCACCGGCGCCGGTCCTGGCTTCGTTCTATTATTTCCGGCCGGGCAATCTGGCCTCGGGCAGCGGCACGGGCGCGCTGGAAGCGGCTGCGCTGGTTCCCGACATGCTGTTCCCGATCAAGAGTGCGCCGGCCGTGGCGCAGACGCAGGTCTATCGCTGGGGCGGCGGGGTAAAGGGCGGCGACCAGTGCGACACGCGCAACTTCACAGCGCCGTGGCGTGACAATTACTGCGAGACGCGCTCGAGCGGCTCGACGCCATGGTGTTCCAAAGCCAACGTTCACCTGGGACAGGACATCCGCGTCGGCACGCCGGACGGCTGCAAGGCGGAGCGTGCGACCAAGGCGGCGGATCGCACGCGTTATGAAGTGGTGGCGGTCGAGGACGGCATCATCTCGAACGTGGGCAGCTATTCGATCTCGCTGCGCGCGGATTCGGGCGGCCGCATCTACCGCTATCTCCACCTCAACATGGCCAAGCTGAAGGTTGCAACCAACCAGACGGTCAAGAAGGGCGATGTAGTGGGTTATGTCTCAAACGACTTCGGCGGCACGCCGACGACGCTTCACCTGCATTTCGAGATCCGGCTGAACACTGCGGAGAACGGCTGGCAGTACGCCCCGCCCTATGCCTCGCTGCTGGAAGCCTACAAGCGCCGCGAGAGCAATCCAGGCGAGCGCGTGGCGGACGATTTTGTGGTGGCCTCGACGCCGCACTGATGCGCGACCAAGCGCGGGTCCCGCGAAGGGCGAAGTTTACGCAGACGGAGATGTCCAGCCCTGGTTGCAGAGGGCAACCGCTTGCGGTCTCATACCCGGGCCTGCCGAGATGGTTGGAGGATCGGTCCATGCGCTTATGCCTTCTCGTCTTCGCCTTCCTTGCAACGCCAGCGCTCGCACAGACGCCGCAGAGCGCCGATCAGAAAGCGATCCTGGACGCTTACGCGCGCATGAGCGCCGCGCCTAACCCCAACCTGCAGCCGATCGAGGCTCTGACCTGCGAGCAGATGCTGGTGGAAATGACCGCCGCGGGGCGGCAGATGAGCGGCCAGCTCGATCCAAGCTTCGCCGCAAACGCCCAGGCCCTTCACGAGCAGGCCACCGGCAAGGGCGCGCCGCCCAGCGCTGACCCCGCCGCGGCCGCCAATCGTAGAAGGTTCGACCAGTTGGGCGGACAACTGGCCGGTTCGATGCAAGGCATCGACCTTCAGCGCATGATGGCGCTCAACGACCGCTTCATGGCGCAGAAATGCCCGGCGCCGGTAGGCCCGCCGCCACACTAAGCGGCCCGCGTTTGCCGACATCGGCTTCCCCCGCAGCCCCGAACTGCTTAAGAACCGGCTATCAGGCGTGGGAGATTTGAATGGCGCAGCTGGCGCTGGTGCGGCACGGGCAGAGCCAGTGGAATCTTGAGGACCGGTTCACCGGCTGGTGGGATGTCGACCTCACCAGCGTGGGCGAGAACGAGGCGCGGGCTTCGGGCAGGCTGCTGAAGGATACCGGCGTAGACTTCTCGCGCGCCTATACGTCGGTGCAGAAGCGGGCGATCCGCACGCTCTATCTTGCGCTGGACCAGATGGACCGGCTGTGGTTGCCGGTGACCAAGGACTATCGTCTCAACGAACGCCACTATGGCGGGCTCACCGGTCTCAACAAGAAGGAGACGGCGGCCAAGCATGGCGACGATCAGGTCAAGATCTGGCGCCGTTCGTTCGATGTGCCGCCGCCGGACCTGGAGCCTGGGACGGAGTTCGACCTCGCGAGCGACCCGCGCTATCGCGGCGTCTCCATTCCGAAGACCGAGAGCCTCAAGACGACGCTGGCGCGCGTGCTGCCGTACTGGACAGCTGAGATCGCGCCAAAGCTGAAGGCGGGTGAAAACATCTTGATCGCGGCGCATGGCAACTCGCTGCGCGCGATCGTGAAGCATCTGTTCGAGGTTCCGGATTCGGAAATCACCGAGGTGGAGATCCCGACCGGCAATCCGCTGCTGATCGATCTCGACAACTCACTGAAGGTGAAGGCGGCGCGTTATCTTGATCCGGCGCGGGCCAAGCCGATTCCCGTCGTATGACCGCGAGCGCTCTCGATGAGCGCTACATGGCGCGGGCGCTGGAGTTGGCGCGCGCGCAACTTGGCAGGACAGCCCCCAATCCCGCCGTCGGCTGCGTGATCGTGGCGGGCGGCGCGATGGTCGGCGAAGGCGCGACCGGCGCTGGCGGGCGGCCGCATGCTGAGGAGATTGCACTGAAGGCGGCGGGCGACAAGGCGAATGGCGGCTGCGCCTATGTCACGCTGGAGCCGTGCAGTGCGCGGTCGTCCGCGTCGTTGTCGTGCACGCAGCTGCTGGTGGAGGCGGGCGTGGGGCGCGTGGTAATCGCGTGCGAGGACCCGCATCCGTTAGCGGCGCACGGCGTCTCGCGGCTGGGGGCGGCGGGGGTCGAGGTGATTCTGGGCGTGGGGCGCGCGGAAGCTGAAAAGCTCAATGCCGGCTTCTTCAAGCTGGTTGCAACAGGGCGGCCGTGGCTGGCGATCGATGGCGATGCGTCGCGCCATGACTGCGAGTTCGATCTGGCGCGCGAGGAGACCCATGAGGCGGCGCTCGACCGGTTGGGCAAGGCTGGTATGACGCGCATCTTTGTGCGGCCGGGCACCCCCCTCGCCGCCCAGCTGACGGCGCGCGGACTGGTGGATGAGGATCTCGGCTAGCCATCCGCACACATGAAAACGGGCCGGCCATTCGGCCGACCCGTTCCAGAAGTTTGTTGCGTGAGACGACGCTCCGTCGAACGGCGTCTGCGGCGCTTAGAGGGTCTGAAGCTGCGTCGCGGCCATTTTGCCGGAGCGCTTGTCCTTCTCGAGCTCGAAGCTCACCCGTTGGCCTTCATTGAGGCCGGCGAGACCTGCGCGCTGAACAGCCGAGATGTGAACGAACACATCGGAGCCGCCAGACTCAGGCTGAATAAAGCCGAAGCCTTTTTGCTCGTTGAACCACTTTACGGTGCCGGTAGCCATGTAGATCTAGTCTTTCGATAGGCGTCCACGAGACCGGGGGGACCCGCAGAACATTGTAAGGCGCATGCAGCCGCGCCCGGGAGCCGTCAAACCAGACTGTTCGGTAGGCCAGATCCGGAGCTCGATCCCGTTGGGAAAACCCGATAGGCGAGCAAGGAGAGCAACCGAACCTGTTCAAAATTCGACCCGGCACATATTGCACACGAGCCACATCTTGAAAAGACGGACCCCTAAGCGTGACATAGAGTTTAGGCGGACCGAACGAGGCCATAGCGCACGCGCGGGCCTTATCGCGACGCACAAGTTTGCCTAATTGAGCACGATGCCAACGCCAGAATTTCTCGTTCACCGCTCGATTGTTTCGGTTACCGGCGCCGATGCGGAGGCGTTCCTAAACAACATCGTGACCGCGTCGGTTTCCCGCATGACGTCGGGCGCCTTGCGCTATGGCGCGCTGCTCACGCCACAAGGCAAAGTGATCGCCGACATGCTGCTTGCGCGAACGGGAGAGGCGTTCCTGATCGACTGCGCAGCTTCTGCTGCACCTGCGCTGGTAAAGCGGCTGAGCCGGATGAAGCTGCGCGCCGCCGTTGCGATCGAAGAACGATCCGACCTCGGCGTCACCGCGTTCGAGGGCGATGCAGACCCACGCTCGGACGCCGCACCAAGGCGGCGGATCGGGGAGCGCCGACACGCTGGCGAGAGGAGCGCCTATCACGCGGCGCGGATCGCGGCGGGGCTGGCGGAGCAAGGGGTCGACTTCGGCGAGGAGGAGGTGTTCCCCGCCGACATCAACATGGATTTGATGGGCGGGGTCGATTTCAAGAAGGGCTGTTTCGTCGGCCAGGAAGTCGTCTCGCGCATGAAGCGGCGGGGCACGGCGCGGCGGCGAACGCTGAAAGTGGTTGTCCCAGAGGGCGTCGCGACCCCTGCCCCGATTCTGGCGGACGGGTTCGAGATCGGAATGCTGACCTCGATTTCCGGCGGCGCCGGGCTCGCGCGCGTGCGTATCGACCGGATGGCCGAGGCCCTGGCGAAGGGCGAGCCTATCACCGTGAATGGAACAGCCGCGACATTCGACACCCCGCCCTGGCTGGCTGGCGAGCTCAGCGCCATGGCCGAGGCGAAGGAAGCAAAGCCATGAAGACGCTCGACGACATTCCTTGTGGCTGGGCGCCAGCGTCGGATGCGCTCTATCGCTCCTACCACGACAATGAGTGGGGCGCGCCTGAGCGGGACAGCCGGGCGCTGTGGGAGAAGTTCCAGCTCGACGGGCATCAGGCGGGGCTGTCGTGGATCACCATCCTGCGCAAGCGCGAGAGCATGCGCGAGGAGTTCGACGGCTTCGAGCCGGAAAAGATCGCGCGCTGGACGCACAAGCGTGCCGAGCGAGCGATGAAGAACCCCGGCATTATCCGCAGCCCGATCAAGATTGCGGCGACGATCAGGAACGCGCAGGTCTATCTCGACATGGCGGACAAGGGAGAAGACTTCTCCGGCTACGTCTGGGGCTTCGTGAACAACAAGCCGGTGGTGAACCAGCTGGAGCACTGGAGACATGTGCAGGCCAAAACGCCGCTGTCCGAACAGATCGCCAAGGACATGAGCAGGCGCGGCTTCAAGTTCTGCGGGCCGGTGATCGTCTACGCCGTCATGCAGGCGATGGGCATGGTCAACGACCATGAAGTGCGCTGCCCGCGCCACAAGGAAATCCAGAGACTGGAAAAGGCGCGCAGGCGCGCATGAAGCGCGGCGTCAGTAGGCGGGGTTGAGCTTCGGCTTTGCGAAGTGCGCCTTCACCGCGCGGCGGTGGCCTGCGTATTGCGCGCGCCAGAACAGCTGATAGCCGATGGCCACGACGACAGCCGGAACGCGGCCGAGAATGGCGACCGAGCCGATGACCACCAGGAGCGCGAGCCACGCCGCAAGCCAGATCATCCAGCCGAATAGGCCATGGTCCCTGCGCCAGTAGTTGAAGCGGAGATGGGCGCGGAGCAGCCTGTAGCGTTTGGGATCAGTCAGCAGGTAGAGCGACAGTGAGCCTTCATCATTGGCGTCGCGGCGGAGGACTTCGCCAAGGAGATCGCGCGCCTTGTCGAGCTTGCCGCGGATCAGGGCGACGTGCCCCGCAATGTTGAGAACATAGCCATCGTCAGGCGACAGGCGCAGCGCTTCATCGGCGAGCGGTTCAGCGGCCTTGCCGCCTTTCGTCGCGAGCAGAATGAGCGCCTTCTGCGCAGCAAGCACGCCGTACCATGGCGCAGCCGCGCGGCCTTCCTCGACGGCCTTCAGCGCCTTGCCGAATTTCTTCCTGTCGCAGTGGATGACAGCGAGGAAGTGGTAGCCAAGCGGATCGTTCGGATCGAGCCTTATCGCCTCCTCCGCATGTTTGCGCGCTTCGCCGAGCTTGCGACGGCGGCGCAGGAGTTCGGACTTGATGCGATGCGATTGCGGCAGGTTCGGCGCGATGGACAGCAGGGCTCGCGCAACGTCATCGCCCGCAGAGAATTCCTGCAGATTGAGATGGCATTGCGCAAGACCCGCCAGCGCGTCGATGTGTTCAGGATTTATGGCGAGCGCGGCGCGGAATTCCCGCGCGGCGGCGCGCGAGTTGCCGGCCCGGAGCTGCGCCCAGCCATTGACCAATAGCTGATCCGCCTGCCCGGCGCTCATGCCTGTATCCTGTTGCCGCATACCCGGCCGCAGCGCGGTATTTCGGGCAGACTGTTAAGGTCGACGCGCCGCGGAGGCGCATGGTCGTCCTTACAAACTATTGCTTCAGTTGCCCGCCCCCGCAGTGCTACGCTCGCTGCTGCACTGTTTCGGGGACGGAACATGGACCGCCATCGCCGCAAATACATGCGCGATGTTGTCCTTTTCCGGGTTTTGTCGGCGGGCGCTTACACACTGCGCCAGCGGACCTATCTCTTGCGTTAGAGTGAGTAAAGAGGAGTACGACATGAAGCGCCTCATCCTTGCTGTGCCTTGCCTGGCCATGGGGCTTGCCATGTCGGCCTGCGCTTCCGATGGAAAGTCCGAAACCGTGCTTTCGCAGGAAGCGGTCTGCCTGGCGCACTTCGAGAACGATCCAGTCGAGCGCGACCGTTGCCGGCAGGATGCGAGCGTGCGCAGCGACTCGGTTCCCGATGTGTCGCCTCACCAGCTGCCGGTTCGCACGGGGCAGATCGGCGACTAACGGCCCGTTGCAACCCAGGTGAGATAGACGGCGACGCTGGCGGACACGACCATCGCCAGCGCAGCGATACGGAAGAACCATCGTGCAAAAACTTCCGACTGGAAGCGGCGCGC
>CANJIL010000015.1 GCA_947474455.1 Hyphomonadaceae bacterium
CGAGTTTGAACAAGCCCTGCAGCAGCGACGGCTGTTCCTGATCGAGCAGGGATGGATGGAGGCGCACGAGCCCGGGCCATCGCGACAGATGCTTCAGCGCATGGCGCAGTTCGAGCTCACGACGCAGGCAAGCGCGCTGAGAGAGGAGTTGGGCATTCCCGTGCTGACCTATGACGCACACCGTGTCTCCGGCATCTATGCGCGGCGCATCGACATGGCGCAGGGCAGGATGGCGCTCATTCTCGGCGAGCGTCAGGCCAATCTTGTTCCCTGGCGGCCGCCACTTGAGCGGTTCGCCGGGCGCGAGGTTGTGGGCGTGCTGCGCCAGCAGAGCATGTCGTGGAGTTTGCAGCGTGGAATGGGGCTTGGCTTGGGTATTGGATGACCGATCGAACTTGCCGCAAGTTTCAGTTCCTCACCCGTTCGCCTGAGCGTGACCATCTCGCACCGTGGATCCAACGTGCTTTCTTCCGTTGGATGAAAGTGGTGGAGCATGTCGCAAGGCTTGTGGATGAATGCTCGTACGAAAGGATGACGTACGTATGTCGCGTGCACAGCGTAGCAAGACTCAAAGGGCAGCTCGGCCAAAGAGCCAGCTCGATCTCTTCAGTGTTTCGCTGGATGTCGACGCGATGACTTCGAAGCCCATCCAAAGTCGCGCGATCGCCACTGAGGCGAACCAGACCGCCTTGTCGAGCGCCGCACCTGTGTCCACGACTGAAACTGCCACGACGGTGGACGAGCGTTTGCGCGATTTTGTGATGGGCACGCAAAGACGACGCGGCCGACCTCCGAAGCTGCTCGATCCCGATAGGCAGAAGGCAGCCGATGAGCGGAGGCTGCTTGACGTGCGAGAGGCGGCGATCCGCCTGGGTCTGTCCAAGTCGACTCTCGACAAGATGCGCTGTTCTGGTCGAGGGCCGCGTTTCATTCGTGCGACTGATCGTGCGATCAGGTATGACCCCGAGGATCTGCGTGCGTTCGCCGATCAGCGCCGCCTGCGTTCCACGTCACAAATCATTGAAGCTCTCAACGCGTAGGTCGGGCGCTGCGGCGCGTGCTTCGGGCAGCTCAAATCAATTGCGGCAACGACCGACAACGCGGGGCATCGCGCGGATATCTTGTGAACAATTGCGTGAGTTGGTGCTTACCAGGTGCTTACCAGCGCACTTCGGCGGAGTTCAGCGGTGAGCTAAGTGCTTGAAAAGATGGTGCTGCCTAGGTGACTTGAACACCTGACCCCCGCATTACGAATGCGGTGCTCTACCAGCTGAGCTAAGGCAGCGCCCGGCATTTGGCACCGAGGCGGGCGCTATAACCCAGACGGGGTTAAGAAAGCAAGGTTCGACTACTGCGGCTTGGCGGGGGCCAACTTTTCCGTTTTGGGGCAGCCGGTTGGAAATCAGCCTGCATTGCCGTTAGACGCGGCCGCCTCCAGCAGGCGGGCGTTCAGGTCCCTCAGATTCGCATCCACCGTCGCGCGCTGTTGCGCCAGCGTCCGCCAGGCGGTGAACGCCGCGCCGGCCTTGCCGGAAACGCCGGATATCGCCTCGATGGCGCCCTGCACGTCGCCAAGATCGAGCTGCCTGCGCGCGTTGCGGATAATGTCGCGGTTGCTTGCGACGAGGGGGCTTGGCTCGAAGTCGATCACGCCTGTGAAAGCCGTGCGTAGCCAATTCCAGCCATCGTCGCTTTCATCGGTTGCGAGGCGCTGGGCGCGTTCCGAGGCGGCGGCGAAATTCGACCGCAGCTGGGCGACCGTCACCACGCCGGTGCGCGCAGCGTCAGCCATGGCGTTGAGATCGGCCTCGCCGGGAAGCAGCGCTGCAAGCGCTTGATGCTCGCGGCCAAACGGTCGGTCGCCGCGGGCTGCGGCTTCAAGCGCGGAGAGGGCGCGGATAGCCTGTGAGCGGGCTGTGGCGGCGAGAATGGGTGGCGCCGTTGCGATCCGGGCGTCAGCGTTGCGCGCCGCCGGCGGTTTGCCGCCGTTCAGCATCGTGATGTCGGCTGCCATCGTCCTCATGCCGGTCTCGAGCGCGGCTAATGCCGCCTCGCGTCGATCGAAGGCGGCAACCAGCGTCGTGTTTGCAAGGTCAAGCGCCGTGACCTGGTCGGCGAGATTCGCGATGGCGCGCTGGACTTCCCGCGTTGTCTGCGGCGACGCCTTGTCTTCTTCGACAATCCCTTCGAGCCGGTTGATGCGGCCGAGAAGAATGCCGAGAGGGGATTTGGCGGCGGCGGTTTCGCGAGGAGTTGACCCATCTCCGGCCCCGCTGACCGCCGAAAGCTGGCTCGCCAGTGCGGCCAGGTCGCTGCGCAGCAGCGCTTCGGCCGCGTTCTGCGCATCGAGTCGTTCAGCCTGGGCGTCGAGACGCGAACGAAAGGATATGATTTCGGCCGCGGCCTGATCGGAGCGGCTGACCAGCTCGCTTTGGCCGCGCACGAGATTGTCGATCTCGCGGGCGAGCGTGCCGGTCGGCGCGCCGGAGCTGGCGTTGCCCACGATGATGGCGACGATGGCGCCGAGCACAGCCGCCAGAACGCTGGAGACCAGCAATTCCTGCAAAGTCGCGGAGCGGCTGCGAAAGGCGCGCTTGGGCGCGCGGCGCGACGGCACGGGCTCGGGGCCGCTGGCGGGCTCGAACTCGGCGTCGATGGGTTCAGGATCGTCGTCGACAGGTCGGTTCGTCATCGACCACCATCCTCATGGCGTTCGCATGCCCTCTCCCCTCGGGCAGAATAGGCGTGCGTCGGGCTTTTTCTCAACCTGAAACGAGGCGGGAAAGGGTGGAAAGAAGGGATTGTTCGTCAGGATCGGCGGCGATCTCTACCCGTTGGGCCAAGGAGGCCAGCGGAGCGGCGGCGGCGCTTGAGATTGCCGCAATCGCGAGGGGTGCGGATGTGTTTGTCGCAAAACCTGAGAGAATCTTCGCGCCGCGCGGGGAATGAATGAGCACAGCTTCGAATGCCCGCTGGCCCGCGAGGTGGGAGGCTAGCACCGGCCCAGGCGCGTCGACGGCAATCGCGCGAAAGATGGCGACAAAATTGGCGGCATGCCCGGCGCTGCGGAGCCGCCCGGTCAGGTCGCCGCGCGTTTCCTCGTTTCCGGCGTGGAGCAGACGGAGGGATGCTGGCAGTTTCTCCACAATCAGCGCCGCCAGCGCTTCAACGTCGCCGCCAGCGGACGTGACGTTTGCGTACCCTGCCTCGCGTGCCGCCTCTGCCGTTCGCGCGCCAACGCAGAAGACCTCTGCATCGCGGCGCGCCGAAAGGCCCGAGAATATGCGCGCGCCATTGGCGCTGGTGAACGCGAGCGCATCGAAAAGCGGGACTGCAGCGGCGACAGGCTCGATCGCGAAGACAGGCTCCACGATGGGGACATAGCCGGCTTCGATCAGTCTGGCCGCTGTCTCGGAGGCGCCCGGCTCACTGCGTGTGACGAGAACCCGCGACTGCCTCACGCGCCTTCGTCCTCGTCGTCGGACCAGGGTGCAGGACCTTCGCCAAGGTCGTAGGCGCGCTCGGCGGCGACATCCTCGGCGAGGGCATTGCCCAGCACTTCGGCATCGAATTCGCTTGGGCGCCCTTCGATGATGCCTTCGGCGCGCCATCGCCTGTCACCCTCGTCGGTCAGCACTTCGCCAGCCATCTCCGCGCCGTCGTCCGTCAGCCAGAAGTGAGCGGCGATCGGCATGCGGCAGGAGCCGTCAAGGCGGCGCAGGAAGGCGCGCTCGGCAATGGCGGCGAGATGCGCGTCCCTGTCGTCGGTCTTCGCGACGGCGTCCTTCAGCCATTGCGGCGCATCGACGTGAAGTGTCACGCCAATGATCCCCTGGCCCCCAGCCGGTAGCATCTCGTCGGCCGAAAGAATGCCGGCCGCCTTGTCGATGATTCCCAGCCGGCGAAGACCGGCGGCGGCGAGAATGGTCGCCTGCGCTTCCCCTTCGGCCAGCTTGCGCAGGCGAGTCTGCACATTGCCACGGAAGGTGACAGCCTTAAGATCGGGACGCGCGGCCAGCAACTGCGCCTTCCGGCGCAGGCTCGACGTGCCCACTACGGCGCCCTGCGGCAGCTCCGCAATGGTGGCGCGGGTTCCAATCAGGCAGTCGCGAGGGTCCTCGCGCGGCATGAAGGCGGCGAGCACAAGATGCTCCGCCAGCGTGACAGTGACGTCCTTCAACGAATGAACTGCGACATCGATCTCGCCGATCTCCTGCGCACGATCGAGCTCCTTGGTGAAAAGCCCTTTGCCGCCGGCGTCCTGCAGCGACTTGTCGAGGATCTTGTCGCCCGTGGTGGTGAAGGTGTGGATCGACGTCGCAAGCTCCCCGCCCGCCGCCTTGTTGATGCGGTCGGCGAAATAGTGAGCCTGCGCCAGCGCCAGGGGAGAGCCGCGCGTGCCGATCCGGACTGTTTTTGCCTCTGTCATTCGCGCCTTTGCTTTGGGGGTGCTTGGGGCGTACAAGCGCCGCCGCTATGATGCAAGGCACAGTCACCGTCCTGGGGATCGAGACCAGCTGCGACGAAACCGCGGCCGCGGTCGTGCGCCTCACCGAGGGCAGGGTAGAGGTGCTGTCCGAACGGGTCGCCAGCCAGATCGAAGAACACGCCCTCTATGGCGGCGTGGTTCCGGAGATTGCCGCGCGGGTACATGTCGAGAAGCTGGATTCGCTGGTAAAGATGGCCATGTATGATGCAGGCATTGGCTGGGATGGCCTGTCAGGTATTGCGGCCACGGCGGGGCCTGGCCTGATCGGCGGGGTGATGACCGGGCTCTCGACTGCCAAGGCGATCGCGCTGGCCCGGGGCCTTCCGCTGATCGCCGTAAACCATCTCGAAGGCCATGCCCTGAGCCCGCGCCTCGCAAACGAGGTCAACTTTCCTTATCTGCTGCTTCTGGTGTCGGGCGGACATTGCCAGTTCGCGTTCGTCGAAGGGGTGGGCAGGTATACGCGTCTCGGCTCCACGATCGATGACGCTGTCGGGGAAGCGTTCGACAAGACCGCAAAGTTGCTCGCTCTGTCCGGTGCAGGCGGCCCCGCGGTGGAGCGTGAAGCGCTTCAAGGAGACCCGGAGGCGGTCGACCTGCCAAGGCCGCTGCTCGACCGGCAGGGTCTCGACATGAGTTTCTCCGGGCTCAAGACCGCGGTGCGCCGCGCGGCCGAAGAGAAAACACTGACGCCGAAGCGTTGCGCCGACATCTGCGCCAGCTTCCAGGCGGCCGTGGCCGATATTCTCGCCGCGAAATCCGCACGCGCAATGGAGATCATCTCCGAGCGCACTGACCGGCGCACATTCGTCACCGCCGGAGGCGTCGCCGCCAACAAGACGCTGCGCGCCCGCCTTGAAGCCGAGGCTCACCGCGCCGGGTTTCACTTCTTCGCGCCGCCACTGCGCTGGTGCACTGACAACGGCGCGATGATTGCGCTCGCCGGCGCCGAACGTCTCGCGCGCGGCCTGACGGATCCTTTGGATACGGCCGCCCGCGCGCGCTGGCCGCTGGACGAGGCGTCCGCTTCGGCCGCGCCGATTTATGGGGCGGGCAAGAAGGGCGCGAAGGCTTAGCGTCTGATTTATGACCAGCATGGTTGATGGCCTGATTGTCGGTGGCGGCGCGCGGCCGGGATTGGCGCCGCGCTGCGCCTGACTTCGGCGAATGCCTCCCATCTGCTTTTAGAAGCGCGTCCGCCGCTGGGCGGGCGGGAGGGGCCATTGCGCATGTCGGCGCTGAAAGCGTCGGGTATTGCCGGTTATGAAGTCCTGGAGGTGACGGGCCTCCGCGTCGGCGAAATCGCTCACGTCGAAACAGACGGGCAGGGCCACACGGGTTGGCTCGGCGTCGCGCTCGATGCCGGCGGCGAGGCGCGCGTTGCTTCGTTCCGTGCAGATCTTGATGCCAAGCAGAAGCCAGTTAGCTTGGGTTTTTCGGAAGACCTGCTGATCGCACGGGCGGATGTTGCAGCGAGCGAACGGCTCAGGTCACCTTCAATTTGAACTTGAACGTCGACGCGTCGGGTTCGGCTGTGGTCTCCCATGGGCGGCGCTGGGCCAGCGTGATCTCGCCTTCGCCCGCGGCCGCGGCTTCGATGATGACAACTTCCCAATGGCTGCCGCCGGCAAAACCCGGCGTGAATTGCGCGGTCGATGTTGCTCCGCCCGGTCCGTCCGTCGCCCTGATGAAGGCTGGCGGCGTGGAGACGCTCCACACATAGCCAGCCGTCGGAACGCCGACGAGGGCGACCGATATTTTCTCCCCGAGCTTCATCTCGACACTGGCGCCAGCATCCGCTTCCCCCAGCATGCGCACGACGCCGTCAACTCTGGGTGCGGGCAGTTCGCGGGTTTTGATCATGCAGATCTTTGTCGTTGCGCCCGACTTCCAGGCCACCGATGATCCGTCCGTCTGAAGCGTGGTTGTGGCGTTCTTGAATTCCATGCCGGTCTGGCTGTCAGGATTCATCGGCAGTGTTTCGGTGCCGCCGCCGTCCAGCCGCGCAACAACGCCGTTTCCGCTATTGTAGACGACATCGACCACGCCGCCGCCTTCGCATTCGTAATTGACCGCGTTGGCGAACGCATCGGGCGTGGGGAACGTCGCCGGCTGGTCAGCGACGGGCGTTGGCTCGGCCGGTACTGGCGGGGCGGGCTGGTTGCAGGCTGCGACCAGAAGTCCAAGCCCTGCGAAGGCGGCGATTGCCCTGATGCTCATGTGAGTTCCCCGGTGCATTGTCCGGGGCTACTTCTCAGGCCGGGCCAGGGTGGTGGCAATCCCCCAACACCATGCAATTCCTGCCTTTTTTGGTAGTGGCGACAGCGCAGCGCGAATCCGTCCAGACTGCATGCGCGTGATTTGCGGGGATGGCGGACATGGACCTGATTGCACTGATGCATGCTGCCGCCGCCCTGTGTGCGGGCGGAGCGGCCGCCTCCGGCTGGACGGCGGCGGTAATCGTCGCAAACACAGCATTCGATGGTCTCGATCACGGCCGCGCAGACCGCATGCTGCGCAAGGTGATCGCGGCCACTGCCGGCTTCCAGGCAGCGTTGTTGGGTATCGCCACCGGCGCCGCCCTGCTGTCAAACGCGCGCGCGGCCGCTATCGTCGCGGGTGTTTCGGCGCTCGGCTTCCTCTCGAACGTCTGGACGTTGGCTCCGCGGCGCGACAAGGCGCCGGAAGGCCTGAAAAAGAAAAACTCTACCCAGCGCATCGTCGCTGTCGCGTTGACGCTCATGATGACAATGGCCGCCTTGGCTGCAGGCATAATGGCGGCCTTCGGGATCTGAGAAGGCGCACCTGAGGGCGCGCCTAGAGCTCAGACGAAGCAACTCATCGTTGCCTGTGTGAAGATCTCAGAGATCTTTTCTTTGGCGGTCAGATTGTTCGGCAGCATCGCCGACGAAAGCTTGTTTGCTTCCATCGCCGTGGCGACTTCACTGAACTCCTCAGGCGTCAGGTTCTTCTCAAGCGCGTCAGCAAAGCAGGCGCACTTCGTTTCGGAACCCATTTTCGTAGTGCACGCCCCGGCGACCTCGGGTTTGCCAGCCGCCGCTGCACCGCACGCAGCGACGCCCAAGGCCATAGTAAGGGACGCTAGAAGTGAAACCGGACGTTTCATGAAAACTCCCTCATTTCTATGCGGGTCCTGATACCCGCTGGACAAATTGACGCGCCTCCCGAGGGCGGGTGTCAAACGAAGTTTTTGCAGATTTTTCGCGCTCTTATCTGTACCTTACGTCATGCCGTAGGGGGCGAGCGGTCCGGTATTCGCCCTGAGCGCCAAGCTGCTCGCGTCATGCGGTAATGCGTGTAAGCCGTCAGACTAGGGCCGGAGCCAGACATGGACATTGCCATCCGATCTTTCGTGAACGGGTTTCCTGAGTTCATGATCCAGGGCGGCGTCACCCTCGGCCTGCTGATTACGGGATGCATCGTTCATGTGCTGCTGACGCCCATGAGGGAGATGCAACTGATCAAGAGCGGAAATATTTCCGCAGGCGTCAGTGTCGCGGCGGTGATCGTCGGTCTGGCTGTTCCGATGGCCGCATGTCTCGCGACAGCCAATTCCGTCTATGACCTGCTGATCTGGGGCGTGGTGGCCATCCTGTTGCAATTGCTGGCGTTTCGGGTCGCCGAGCTGCTGCTGCGCGACCTGCCGCGGCGTATCGAGAGGGATGAAATTGGCGCCGCGCTGGTGCTGGCGGCCGTGAAGCTGGCTGCCGCTTTGGTTATGGCTGCGGCCTTGTGAGTTTAGAGCCACGCCCGAATATTAGGGTGTTGCGGAGACATGAATGAGAATCCCTGACTGGGTCGTCTACGCGGTCGTGTTAGTTGTCATCGTCGGGACCCTGTTTTCCAGCGGCTCCGGGGATCGGGACGAGCCGTGGCGCTTTGGGCGCGAACGGGCCGAGGTCGAGCCCGAATATGCCGACCGCGGCCGCACGCTCGTTATCGAGGACCTGGACGTCGCTGCGCCAGACTACGACCTGGCCGACGCCGAAGGCGAGCCTCTGCCAGATTCCGATCCCTTCGATGAGCGTGTGTTGGTCCAGGTGAGCGACGCGGAAGACGGCATCGGCACGGCTTTCGCGATCAACCAGTCCGGCGCCTGGCTGACGGCCCGGCATGTGGTCGATGGCTGTTCCCGCGTCGGCCTCGCTGTGGGCAATGGGCGGATGGTCCATGTCGACGCCGTGCGAACGTCGGAGAACACCGACCTTGCGCTCCTGCTCACAGACCGCGCGCCGACATCGCTTCCGCTGGCGCTCGACCGCGAGCTGCGAATCGGCGAACCCGGCTACCATGTCGGCTTTCCTCAGGGACGGTCGGGCGAGGCCGTCTCCCTCCTCGAATCCCGCTCCAACCTCGTGACGCGCGGCCGCTATGCGATGGAGGAGCCTGTGTTGGCCTGGGCCGAGCAGGAAAGATCAGATGGCATCGAAGGCACCCTATCCGGCATGAGCGGCGGACCCGTGTTCAACCAGGACGGCGCCGTCATTGGGGTCACCGTGGCGGAGAGCCCGCGGCGGAATCGCATCTACACCGCGTCGCCCGACTCTATCCGCGATTTTCTGGAAGAGCAGGGTCTCGTGGCGCCCGGCGGCGAGGCGCACGCGCTCAGCGCTTCGTCGTACACGCAGGAAGCCGACCGCCTGCGCGATGAACGCGCGGTGGTGAAGGTGCTGTGCCGCGTGGGTGAGGATCCGTGAAAACAAGTTTCGCCGACCGTCTGATCGCGGGTGTCCGTGACAAAGGCCCGCTGTGCGTCGGCATTGATCCGCATGCAGCGATGATGCCCGCGCTATTCGGCGCACCCGGCCCTGACGCCGCGGCGAAATGGGGCGTCGCTCTTGTCGAGCGTTGCGTCGGCCGCGCCGCGGTGGTGAAGCCGCAGGCGGGATTGTTTGAGCGCTGGGGCGCCGCCGGCCTTTATGCGCTGGAGCAGGTCTGTCAGGCCGCGACGCGTGCCGGGCTGATCGTGATCCTCGACGCCAAGCGCGGCGATATCGGCTCGACCGCTGAAGGCTATGCCGAAGGCTATCTCGGCGCCGGCTCGTCCTGCCCGTGCGACGCCATCACCGTGAACCCGTATATGGGCGTCGATACGATCGAGCCGTTCGTGTCAGTGGCGGAGCGCGAGGGGAAAGGCGTCGTCGTGCTGGCACGCACATCCAATCCGGGCTCCAAGGATTTCCAGCAGAAGTTGATCGCAGGTCCCGAAGGCGAACCGCTCTTCATACACGTCGCCCGCGCGCTCGCGCCCATGATCGCACGCCTGCGCGGACCTGAAACGGGATGGTCGGGGCTCATGCTGGTTGCGGGCGCAACCGGTCCTGCAGAGGCCGCCAGGCTGCGCGCGACATCTGGCGACGCCCTGTTCCTCGTGCCCGGCTATGGCGCGCAGGGCGCTGGTGCGCGTGACTCAATGGCGGGTTTTGTCCAGCGGCCAAACGGTCTCGAAGGTGGGGTGGTTAACGCCTCCCGGTCCGTCGCAATGCCCGACAGCGCCAAGGGCGCAGCAGCAGCAAAAGACTGGGAACGCGCCATCGATTTCGCCATCGCCGCCGCCCAGGCCGAGCTGGTCGAGGCCGCCCGCGCCGCGGCGCCTGCCGCTTCGTAAGCGTCCGACCACGAAAATTTTGCTATTTTGTGCGAGTGCGCCCGTACTCTGACGGTAATGGGCGATGAAAAAAGCAGATATGGCAGGCCGCGATCTTCTCGTCGGCCATCCTGGTCGCCGCCAGGGCGATCGACTTCCTGATTGGGAATGTCAGCTATGTCTCCAAGCCCATCGACCAGGGCGAGTTGCTCTCGGTGATCGGCCATGTGCTCGGCAGCGAGCAAGGCGGCATTGCCACGCAATCGTCGGAAGTTGCCGATGCTGGTTTCGATGATCTGATCGCTGATCTCGGCTGGATGACCGGCGGTCAGCCGCCCGCCCGGCGCGCACGCATCCGTCGCGATCTTTTGCTAAACCCTCTCGAAAATGCTGAAACCGCGCCTCGGCACGGGACGTGGAGCCTCGGATGAGATTGGGGTTGGCCTTGCTGGCCGGCGCAGCGCTCGTTGCGGCGTCTGGATGCGATGAAGCCAATAGGCCGCCGCTGCCGATCACCGCAGCCGAGGTGAACGCCGCCGCCATTATTGCTGCCGACCAGCGGCCCGGCGTGTGGCTCTCGCACGGCCGCACCTATTCGGAGCAGCGATACTCGCCTCTGAAACAGGTGACCGCGAAAAACGTCACCAGCCTCGGTATCGCCTGGTCCGGCACGCTCGACACCGACCGCGGCATGGAAGCAACGCCTATCGTGGTCGACGGCGTGCTGTATATCACTTCCGCCTGGTCAGTTGCCTACGCCTATGACGCAAAGACGGGCCAGCGGCTATGGGAGTTCAACCCCAAGGTCGACAGGTCGCGCGGCGTGCTTGCCTGCTGCGATGTCGTCAACCGCGGCGTCGCGCTCTGGGAAGGCATGATCTATCTCGGTGCGATCGACGGCCGCCTCATCGCGCTCGACGCAAAGACCGGCGAGAAGAAGTGGGAGCAGGTCACAGTCGACCAGTTGCAGCCCTACACGATAACAGGCGCGCCGCGCGTGGTGAAAGGCAAGGTGATCATTGGCAACAGCGGAGCCGAGCACGGCGTGCGCGGCTACATCTCTGCTTTTGACGCAAAGACCGGCGAGATGGCCTGGCGTTTCTACATGACGCCAAACCCGGACAAGCAGCCGGACAACGCCGCCTCCGACAAATTCTTCGCCGAGATCGGCAACGCCTCGTGGGGCGACAATGGCGAATGGACCGAAACGGGCGGCGGCGGCACGGCGTGGGACGGGATGGCCTACGACCCCGATCTCGACCTCCTCTATGTCGGCGTCGGCAACGGATCGCCTTGGAACCAGCCCCTGCGCGATCCATCGGGCAAGGACAACCTGCTGCTTTCGTCCATTCTCGCGGTGAAGCCCGACACCGGCGAATATGTCTGGCATTACCAGACAACGCCCGGCGATAGCTGGGCCTACACGGCGACGCAGCCGATCATCCTCGCCGATCTCAAGCTCGGCGGTGAGACGAAGAAAGTGCTGATGCAGGCGCCGAAGAACGGTTTCTTCTACGTGCTCGATCGCGCCAGCGGCAAACTGATCTCCGCCGACAAGTATCAGGACAACATCAACTGGGCCTCAAGCGTCGATCTCGCGACGGGCCGGCCTGTCGAAGCTGCTACCGCGCGCTACGATGAGCCACAGATGCAGATCCCCGGCCCGCTGGGGGCCCACAGTTGGCATCCGATGGCGTTCAGCCCTGACACCGGCCTCGTCTACATCCCCGCGCAGACCCTGCCGTCGGTCTACGCCGAGATGGAGAACTTCCAATTCCGGCCCGGCGCGTGGAACACAGGGACTGATTTCACGGCAGCAGCGCTGCCAACCGAAACTGCAGCGCGCCTCGCCGCTCTGGCCGCCGCAAAGGGTCAGCTGGTCGCGTGGGACCCAGTCGCCGGCAAACCGAAATGGACGCACGACTATCCCAATCCGTGGAACGGCGGCGTACTGGCCACGGCTGGCGGCCTTGTTTTTCAGGGCGCGCTCGATGGAAAGTTCCGCGCTTTCGATGCGGCGACAGGTGAGCCCGTATGGGAAGCCGACACCGGTTACCCCGCGCTGTCGGGCCCTGTAAGCTATGAGATCGATGGCGAGCAGTACGTGGCCGTCACCGCAGGCTGGGGCACGGCGCTGCCGCTTTTGGGCGTCACGGGCGTGCGCGATGGCGCGCTACAGATGGCGTCGCCCGCCATGGGCAAGATCGTCGTCTTCAAGATCGGCGGGACAGCCGTGCTCGAAACGGACGCACCGTTCCCGCCAGATCCCACGCCGCTTGCCGATGACTTCGGCTCGCTCGCGATGATCGAGCATGGGCGCGAGCTGTTCTTCAACACCTGCGTGTTCTGCCACGGCGACAACGCCCGATCGAGCGACATCGTGCCGGACCTGCGCTGGTCCCAGGTATCCGCCGCGAAGGACACCTTCGCCGAAGTCGTCCTTGACGGAAAATACGCCAGCACTGGCATGGCGAGCTTCGCGAAAATCCTGTCCCCCGACGATGTGGAATCCATCCGCGCCTACATCATCAACCGCGCTAACGAGGACGCGGCCGCCGCGCCACCCTGACTTTCATCAGCAAGAATCAACTCAGTCTCTTTACTGTCAGTTTTGATATATCTATTCGAAGTATCGAAAGATATTTCGATACGGAAATTCTTTGTGAGATATGGGAAATTCCACGACAGCCACGGCCATCGGCACGGAAAATGGGCTGCCTTTCGTGAAGCTGCCGAGATAATGGCGGCCCGTCACCAGCGCTGGGGCGGCAGGGGCGGCGAAGACGAAGGCGGCGAAGGTGGTGGCCGATGGGGCCGGGGCGGCTGGGGCCGCGGCGGTGGCCGCATGCTGGGCCATGGCGACCTGCGCACGCTGGTCCTCGCCCTGATCGGCGAAAAGCCACGCCACGGCTACAACCTCATCCGCGCAATAGAGGAAAGCTTCGCCGGCGCCTACGCCCCGAGCCCGGGCGCGGTCTATCCGCTTCTAACCATGCTCGAGGAAGAGGAGCTGGTCCGCGCAACGGCTGAAGGCACCAAGAAGCTCTATACGCTGACGCCCCAGGGCGAAGCGTGGCTCAAGGACAACGACGCGCTGGTCCAGGGCATCTTCACCCGTATCGACATGGCGGCCTCGGCCTATTCCAGCCAGACCGCTCCTGAACCGGTGTGGGAGGCGTGGAAAACGCTGAAGCAGGCGATGAACATGCCGCGCGCGCCGTGGACCGAAGAAGAGGCCGAACGCATCCGCGCAATCCTTGAAAGAGCAGCGAAGGAGATCGTCACGCGCAAGTCCTAGAGCCTGCACAAAGACCACAACTTCAACCCGGTGACTGACACGCCCCGGGATGATGGCCCGGGCTTTGTCATATCAGGGGTGCTGGCCGGAAACGCGCGGCGGGTCTAGGAAGACGGCGGGACGGTTCTACGAGTGATGCGCCAAGGGAGATCCGTATGAAACGTCTTCTGCTTGTGTCCGTGGTGGGATTGACGGCGTGTTCGCCGCCGGGACCGGCCGCGGCGCCGGAGGTGAAATATACGGCAAGCGTCGATGCCGCCGGCATGGACAAGGCGATAAAGCCCGGCGACGATTTCTTCGCCTACGCCAACGGCGCCTGGGACAAGGCGACGGAAATTCCCGCCGACCGGTCCAGCTGGGGCGGCAACGCCATTCTGGCGGAGAAGGTCGACAAGGATGTCGCCGCGCTGATCGAGAGCGCCGGCGCCGGCAATCCCGCGCCGGGATCGGAAGCAGCGAAAGTCGCGGACTACTACACAGCGTACATGGATGAAGCGGGCATCGAGGCAAAGGGGATCGAGCCGCTGAAGCCCGTGCTGGCGCAGATCGCAGCGATCAAGGACCGCAATGGGCTCTCGTCCTATCTCGGCTCGACGCTGCGCGCTGACGTCGATGTCATGAACAACACGCGATACGCGACCGACAATCTCCTTGGCCTGTGGGTGGCGGCGGACTTCGACGAGCCGACGAAATATTCGCCCTTCCTGCTGCAGGGCGGGCTCAGCCTGCCGAACCGGGAATACTATGTTTCGGACTCGCCAAAGATGGCCGAGATCCGTGACGCGTTCAAAGCGCACATCGAGGCCGTGCTGAAGCTCGTGGGCGTCGCCGATGCGAAGGCAAAGGCCATGCGTATCTTCGCGCTTGAGGACAAGATCGCGCGCGTGCACGCGCCGATGAGCGAGACCAGCGACCCGGCGAAGGGCAACAATCACTGGGCCCGCGCCGATCTGGACGCCAAGGCCAAGGGCATCGATTGGGCCGCCTTCCTCGAAGCGGGCGGCATCGCAGACCAGCAGACCTTCGTGATCTGGCAGCCAGCCGGGTTCACCGGCGAATCCGCGCTGGTCGCTTCGCAGCCAATCGACGTGTGGAAGGACTATCTGACGTTCCACTACATCGACCGCAATTCAAACCTGCTGCCGAAGGCGTTTGTCGACGAGCGATTCAACTTCTACGGCAAGACCCTGTCCGGCACGCCGCAGCTCACCGAACGGTGGAAACGCGCCGTTGCTTCCACCAACTCTTCGCTCGGCGAGGCCGTGGGCAAGCTCTACACCGCCAAATACTTCCCCGAATCGTCGAAGAGGGCGGTGTCGGAGATGGTCGTGAACATCACAGCGGCGTTCGAGAGGCGCGTCGACGCGCTCGACTGGATGGCGCCAGCCACGAAGGCTGAGGCGAAGGAAAAGCTGAAAGCGCTGCGTGTCGGCGTCGGCTATCCGGATGTGTGGCGCGATTATGCGGCGCTTGAAGTGAAGAAAGACGACCCCTTCGGCAACGTCCAGCGCGCACAGAAATTCGACAGCAATCTCAAAATCGCTCGGCTAGGAAAGCCGGTTGACCGCGGCGAGTGGGTGATGAACGTGCAGCTGGTGAACGCAGTGAACCTGCCGATCCTCAACGCGCTGAACTTCCCGGCCGCCGAACTGCAGCCGCCACATTTCGATCCGGGCGCGCCGGCTGCGGTAAACTACGCCTCGATCGGCGCGATCATCGGCCACGAGATCAGCCATTCCTTCGACGACTCGGGCGCGCTTTTCGATTCGACGGGGCGGATGCGCAACTGGTGGACGCCGGAAGATCTCGCGCACTTCCAGGCTTCGGGCGTCGCGCTGGCAAAGCAGTATGACGGCTACAAGCCGTTCCCCGACCTGGCGGTGAAGGGCGAGCAGACGTTGGGCGAGAACATCGCTGACGTCGCGGGCCTGTCGGCCTCCTACGACGCCTACCGTACATCGGTGGGCGGGAAAGAAGGGCCGACGGTCGATGGCGTCGCCGGCGACCAGCAGTTCTTCATCGCCTATGCCCAGACTTGGCGCTTCAAAGCGCGTGAACCAGCCCTGCGCCAGCAGATCATGACGGACGGCCATGCCCCAGCGCAGTATCGTGCACTGACCGTGCGCAATCTCGACGCATGGTATTCAGCCTTTGGCGTGAAGGAGGGCGAAGCGCTCTACCTCGCGCCGGCGGAAAGGGTGAAGGTCTGGTAGGCAATCCGCCTTAAACGAAAAAGGCCCGCTCGATGGAGCGGGCCTTTGTGTATCTGCGATTCGCCCAACCTATTTCGGGTTGCAGTAGGCGACGAAGTCCGTCGCCTGTTTCGGCATGTCTTTCAGCGAAGCGATGTACTTCGCCTGCGGCTTGGCGCTGACGTCTTTCACGAGCGCCCATTGCACTTCGCCTGTGTCGGACAGCACCGAGACCATGTCGAGCTGGCTCAGCGCCAGCAGGTCGGCCTGACGGATCGGGAAGATGAAATCCGCATCGCCTGATTTCGCATTCGCCTGGAACTTGCCCTCAACCTCCTGCAGACCGGCGCCAGTGCGGACGCGATAGGTTGCAGTCTCGCCAACGCGCGTGCGCAGCTGCTTGCCCAGCTTAACGACAGTTCCGCCGTTCGCTGCATTGCACGTGATGACGATGCCCTGCGGGCTGTCAGTGCTGCCATTGGTGGCTGCCACGAGCGCCAGAACCGGGTCATCGGGGATCAGGTTTTCCTCGGCGACCCACGCCGTCGTGGCTGCCAGGTTCGCAACGGTCACTGTGACCGGCGCAGTGCTCGCCGCCGGCGTTGCAGGCGAGGTCGCCACGGGGCCTGCGGCCGGACTCGAGGCGCAGGCTGTGGCCAGAGCGCCAGCTGCAACCAGCAGGGTGAGGCGTTTGAACATGTGAAATCCCCTTGTTGAACATATTGAAGAGCGGGCGTTGCTTCCTGTCATACGGTCTCAGATCTCGATCACAACTTTGCCCTTTGCGCGGCGCTGCGACAGCTCCTTGATGGCGTCGGCAGCCTGCGCGAGCGGATACCTGTTAGACACATGTGGCCGAATTTTGCCGTCTTGGTAGAGTCGGAACAGGTCGGCAAGGTTTTCTGCATGTGCTTTCGGGTCGCGCATGACGAAAGCGCCCCAGAACACGCCGATCACCTGGCAGGATTTCAAAAGTGTAAGGTTCAGCGGCAGCTTCGGTATCCCGGCAGGGAAGCCGATGACCAGGAAGCGCCCATCCCAGTTCAGCGCGCGCACGGCCGGCTCGGCATAGTCGCCGCCAACGCCATCATAGATCACGTCAACGCCGCCCCCGCCCAGCTCCTTGATCTGGTCCGAGAACGCTTTCTGCTGTTCCTTCGACAGCGGATTTTCCGGATAGACGATCCCCTTGTGCGCACCTTTCGAGATGCAGAAGTCCACCTTCTCCAGGCTTGACGCAGCGGCGATCACCGTCGCGCCCATCGCAACGCCAAGCTCGACAGCCGCAATGCCCACCCCGCCAGCAGCGCCCAGCACCAACAAAGTCTCGCCCGGCTTGATGTGGCCGCGATCCTTCAGCGCGTAGTGCGACGTGCCATAGGTCATCAGGAAACCGGCGGCTTCATCGAACGGCATGAAGTCCGGCAGCTTGTGCATGCGGCCCGCCGCCACCACGATTTCCTCTGCCATGCCGCCGGCGCCGGTCGAGCCGAACACCTTGTCGCCTGCCTTGAACTGCGTGACGCCTTCGCCCACCGCTTTCACAACGCCTGAAATCTCCCCGCCCGGCGAGAAGGGGCGCGGCGGCTTGTACTGATACATGTCCTGGATGATCAGGAAGTCCGGGAAATTGACGCCAACCGCCTTTACGGAAACTACCACTTCGCCAGCCTTCGGCGTCGGCGAGGGCACATCCTCCAGCACCAGCGTATCCGGCCCGCCCGGGTCCTTGGAGAGGATGGCTTTCATGGTCCGACATTCCTGCTCATGACTCGCTCACGGATTACCTAAGCAATGTGGGGCTGTCGACCCGCGCGCTCGCTTGTGCCACGCTGCGATCAGCGCAGAATGAGCGCGCGCAAAGGGAGAGTGATGATGGCTTTCGGCATCAGGCATTCATTGGCTGCGGCCATGCTGTTTCTTACGCCACTGACGGCGGCCTCCTGTGTGCAGGCGCCATCACCCGCACAGGAACTGGGCGCGAGCTTTCGCATCATCGACGCAGGGGGCGTCAATTTGCGTGTGGCCGAGATGGGTTCTGGCCCGCTGGTGATCCTCGTCCATGGCTTTCCGGAGTCCTGGTACTCCTGGCGCCATCAGATCCCCGCGCTGGCTGCGGCGGGCTATCACGTCGTCGCGCCCGACATGCGCGGCTACGGAAAATCCGACAAGCCCGCGGCGACTACGGATTACGACATGAAGCATCTGACCGACGATATCGTCGGCATCGTCGATGCGATGGGAGAAAAGAAGGCGATCCTCATCGGTCATGACTGGGGCGCAGCCGTCACGTGGAATGCGATGCTGCTGCATCCGGATCGTTTCACTGCGGTTGCTGCGTTGAGCGTCCCCTATCGTGGCCGCAATCCTGATGTGCGTCCCATGGATGCAACGCGGAAGCAGTACGGCGAAAACTTCTGGTACACGATCTACTTCCAGGATCCGGGCGTCGCCGAGAAGGAGTTCGACGCCAATCCGCGCGAATTTCTCAGCCGCATGTATGTGCTCTATGGCGCGAAAAACCTGCCGGTCGAAACACCCGAACTGACGGATCCTCGCGCCTCGGCCGGCGGATGGATTCCGCGGATGGGTAAGCCGAAGTCATTGCCTGCCTGGCTCTCCCAGAAAGACCTCGACTACTATGTCAGCGAGTTCACTGAGGCAGGCTTCCGCGGCGGGATAAACTACTACCGCAACAGCAATCGCAACTGGGAAATCACGCCGCAGCTTACCGGCGCCAAGATCAATGCGCCGGCCCTGTTCATTGCAGGGCAGGATGATCTCGTGATCCGCGGCGCTTCTGCGGCGGAGCTTAGGGAGGGAATGAGCAAGATCATTCCGGATCTTCGCGGCGTTGTGGTGATACCGGGCGCCGGTCACTGGATCCAGCAGGAACGGCCCGCAGAGGTCAACGCGCAACTCCTCGCCTTCCTGGCGGGTCTTCCGAAATAGCGGAAGCGTCAGCAAGGCGTTGACATTTCTGCTGTGCTGGCTTCGACACTTCCGTCATGAAGCATGTCCGCGGCTATTACGGGATAGGCGTTGAATCGCTCAGCAAGCCGATGAATCTCGGGGCGCTGCAGCGCACCGCGCATGCATTCGGCGCCGCTTTCACCTTCACAGTCTCGGCGGCGCCGAAGATCCGCATTATGCACAATGCCGATACGTCGAAATCGGATCTGCATGTGCCCTGGTATCTGTGGGATTCGATCGACGAGATGCAGCTCCCTAAGGGCTGCCAGCTCGTCGGTATCGAGCTCACCGACGACGCGGTCGAGCTCCCCACCTTCCGCCACCCGTTGCGCGCCGCCTACGTCTTGGGCGGGGAGGCGAGGGACCTCTCGCTCGCGATGCAGGCGCGTTGCTCGCACATCGTGAAGATACCGACCAAGTTCTGCATCAACGTCGCGCTCGCAGGCGCACTGGTGATGTATGATCGCACGCTATCGCTCGGCGGCTATCCCGCCCGCCCCGTAGCGGTCGGCGGACCTGATCAGTCGAGATAGCTGCGTCCGCTGCGCTGGCGGATGCGCATGCCCAGCGCGCTGAGGCCGATCCCTGCAACAGTTCCGGCGCCAAGCACGAAAGCAGCGGTGGCGTCTTCCGGCTTCACGCCGGTCAGCAGGATGAAGAGAAGCATGGCGCCCAGCGCCGTGGCAACGAACATGCCCGCGCTGCGAATGAAAAATGCGAGCGCATGGATGACGGGCGAGCGGTCGCTCCAGTCGCCATAGATCCGCCGGCCAAGCATCAGCACCAGTGCGCTCGCCAGTAAGATAGGTGCAGCCAGGCTCGCCGCTCCGCCAAGCACGCTGGCCGCGTTCTCGAGCCTCAGGTATCGCGCAATGATGACGCCGGCCGCCACGACCATGCCGGACGCGGCGGCCGCGCCGGTGATCATCAGACAAGCGCCAGAAACGCGCCGCCACAACACGATGGCAAACTCCAAGGACAGGCTTGGCCAGCGCGCGGAATCCCGCGCGCGCCGTCCTTGCAGGAAGCAGGGGCGGCGCCGTTATGGGTTTAGTTAATTGCGGAGCTCCAGGCCCGCGCAGACTCGGTTTTTGGCGCCAGATTGAGCCAAAATACCCTCAAAACCGTGCGTTAGACGAAATTCGCGGGACCGGATTAAGCTGACTTTCAATCCTTCGTGCCAGTTTGATGCGAACAGGGAGGCCGCCCAAGAGCCCCCGGCATTTGATGGTGTGGTGACATGGCTAAGACCGTTCTGGTCGTCGATGACGACCCTACCCAGCGTCGTCTCATGCAAGCCGCTGCCGAAAAGCAGGGCTTCCGTGCGCGCGTCGTCGAGACCGGCGAGAAGGCGCTTGAAGAAGCTTCCGACGTCAAGAGCGGCGTCGATGTCGTCCTCCTCGATCTGGTGATGCCGGGTCTCTCGGGCATGGAAACGCTCGAACGCCTGATGGAACGCCGCCCCGATCTTCCGGTGATCGTCCTCACCGCGACCGGCGGCATCGACACCGTCGTCCAGGCCATGCGCGCCGGCGCCGTCGACTTCTTCGTGAAGCCGGCCTCGCCCGAACGCATCGCCATCTCCATCCGCAACGCCCTCAAGCTCTCGGATCTGCGCGGCGAGGTGAAACGCCTCTCCAAGAAAGCCGAAGGCAGGATGAGCTTCGACGACATGATCGCCGAAGCAGCTGCCATGCGCCAGGTCGTGCGCCTTGGCCAGCGCGCCGCGTCGTCGTCGATCCCGATCCTCATCCTCGGCGAATCGGGCGTCGGCAAGGAAGTCATCGCCCGCTGCATCCAGGGCGCGTCCGAGCGCTCGGGCAAGCCGTTCATCTCGGTCAACTGCGGCGCAATCCCGGAAAACCTCGTCGAATCGATCCTGTTCGGCCATGAAAAGGGCTCGTTCACCGGCGCGCACGAGAAGAAGCTGGGCAAGTTCGTCGAAGCTGACGGCGGCACGCTTTTCCTCGATGAAGTCGGTGAACTGCCGCTCGACATGCAGGTGAAGTTGCTGCGCGTCCTGCAGGAAGGCGAAGTCGACGCCGTCGGCTCGCGCCGCCCCACCAAGATCGACGTCCGCATCATCTCGGCGACCAACCGCGACCTCGAGCAACAGGTAAAGGAAGGCCGCTTCCGCGAAGACCTCTACTATCGTCTCAACGTATTCCCTATCGAGATCCCCTCGCTGCGCGAGCGCCGCGAAGACCTGCCGGCCATGGTCGAGCACTTTGTCCGGCGCTTCAATGCCGAAGAGGGCAAGGCCTCGCCGGGCGTGTCCCCCGAAGCGCTGACCATGCTGATGAGCTATGACTGGCCAGGCAACGTCCGCCAGCTCGAGAATGCGGTGTTCCGCGCCGTCGTGCTGTCAGATGGCGGCGCGCTGAAGCCGGACGACTTCCCGCAGATCTCGGGCCTGGTCGGAACGATGCCGGCGCCAAGCCTTGTCGCGCCGAAGCCTGCCAATGATGCGGCTGACCAGCCCGTGCTGATCACCAGTCCCACCGGCGAGCTGCGCACGCTGGAAGCGATCGAGCGCGACCTGATCCAGTTCGCCATCGATCACTATTCCGGCCACATGTCGGAAGTCGCCCGCCGCCTCGGCATCGGCCGCTCGACGCTCTATCGCAAGGTCCGCGAATACGACCTGAAAGTCCGCGAGGACGATCTCGAAGACGTGGGCTGAGCCCGGTCTCAATACGCCAGACGCAGACAGGCCGGAGATGCGCATGCATCCCCGGCCTGTTCGAATCTGTACGCGAGTTTGCCGGCTCGGCGACTCTAGGTCTTCGGCAGGAGGCCTTCACGCTGGGCACGTTTGCGAGCCAGTTTCCGCGCGCGGCGGACGGCTTCAGCTTTTTCGCGAGCCTTGCGCTCGGAGGGCTTCTCGAAATGGTTGCGGCGCTTCATCTCACGGAAGAGACCTTCGCGCTGCATCTTCTTCTTCAGCGCTTTCAACGCCTGATCGACGTTGTTATCGCGGACAACGATCTGAACTATTTGAAACTCTCCATCGGTTTCCCGGCCGGCTCCGGGGCTGGTCTTGGAACGTCAGAAACGCCTAAACGGCCGCAAACGCTCCCTTTGGGGATACGCGGGCCCGTCCGACGGGTGATTTTTCCAGCCCATTACGGGCAGGCGCGGGTCCGATATCATAGGAAAAAGGCCCTGCCTACTGCCCCCCGCCTCAGATTTGGAGCAGGATGCGAGCATGACTGAAACTCCAGAATCCGCCCCGAGCGACCAATTCCGCGAGCGCCTGCTCGACGCCATGCTCGAGCTTGCATCCGAAACTGGATGGACAATGGCCGGCATGGAGGCGGCGGCGAAGAAGGCCGGCCTCACCAAAGGCCAGGTCCTGTTGGCCACCCCGCACGGGGTCGCCGATCTTCTGGAAGCCTTCGGCCAGCGCGCAGCGAAAGCCGCCGGCGCCCGGCTGGGCCAACCCGACATCGCCGCTCTCAAGATCCGCCAGAAGGTGCGGGCAGGGGCCAAGGCATGGCTCTCTGCGCTCAACCCGCACAAGGCGGCGGTCAAACGCGCAGTGTCGACGCCCGCCAACCTGCTGACCGGTCCGAAGGGGCTATGGACGGCGGCGGACGCGATCTGGATCGCGCTGGGCGACAAATCCACCGACTTCAACTGGTACACTAAGCGCACCATCCTGTCGGGCGTGCTGGGCTCGACGCTAGCGGCGTGGATCGGAACGGACGACGAAGCGGAAGTCGACGCCTTCCTCGACCGCCGCATCGAAAACGTCATGCAGTTCGAAAAGCTCAAGACGCAAGCCAAGGATGCCTTCGCCAAGATGCCCGATCCGATGGACCTGTTCGGCCAACGCAAATAATCCGGGGCACAGGGTTCGCAGCATGACGGCTGAACGCCTGACCAAGGAAATCTTCCGCCAGGAAGGCGACAACTTCCGCTCGGTCTGCGTGACACTCGAACCCGACGGCACGCTGATGCTCGATGCACAGGATATGGGGCCTCTTGTGAAAGAGGTCTGGGGCGATTCAGACTACGAATTCGGGTACCGCGTGCCGCCCGAAGCGGTGGGCAAGCTCGCCTGCGTTCTGCTGAGGAAACTGTATGCCGGCCGCGAGCAGGCCGTGGATGAAATGCGCGCGCTTTGTGCGGCCGAAGGCGTCGCCTGCGAGAACGGCAGCTACGCCTGAAGCCGCCCTCCGCCATCTGCGCAGACGTAGACTCTGTTTGACTGACAGGCCTTGAGGGAGAAAACATTGACCGTTCGTATCGAGAAGTCCGGTTCCGTGTGGACGGCGATCCCAAGCCGCTATGAAGCGCGCAACGTCATGGACCCGAAAGCGCCGATGATCTCATTGCCGCGTTCGAGGAATTCGACGCTGATCCATCCGTCAATGTCGCCGTGTTCTAGGGCGAGGGCGGCGCCTTCTGCGCTGGCTGGGATCTGAAAGCGGTCTCCGATCTCGATCCGAATGATCCCCTCGGCGCCATCGATTTTCCCTCCGATGGCGGTAAACCTCCGCGCGGCCCACTAGGCCCGTCGCGTCTCCAACTCTCCAAGCCCGTCATCGCCGCTGTCGAAGGTCCGGCGGTCGCCGGCGGCATGGGCAAGGCGCTCGAGATCATCATGACCGGCCGAAAGATCCCCGCTGAGGAGGCCGATCGCATCGGTCTGTGCGAGAGGGTCGCGCCGCACGGCAAGGCCCGTGACGTCGCCGAACTGATGGTGCAGGAAATCGCCCGCTTCCCGCAGGAATGCATGCGCGCGGATCGCCGGTCGGTCTACAGCGCCTGGGCCAAGCCGGTGCGCGAGGGTCTGGAGATCGAGTGGAGAACAAGCGCACACATCATGAGAGCCGAAGGCGTCCGTGGCGCCGCCCGCTTCGCCGAAGGCAAAGGCCGCCACGGCGACTTCGGAAACATCTGAGGGCGCGCCGCGCCTACGATCGTTCATGGGGCGCGCGGCAATGCGTATCCGCTAGCGCCTGCTGGCATAGACTCTATACCCACGGCGCGTTCCGCTCTCCCCGCTACCTCATGTCCGAGGCGCACGAACGACAGCATACCGCAGGGCAAGCTCGCCCATGCGAAGGTGAGATTGCGCCGCGCCGCATCAGCTACGCGGCTTCAGCCTTGTGACATGCCCCATCTTGCGGCCGCTGACCGCGCGGCGCTTGCCATAGAGGTGCAGCTTGGCGCCATCCGCCAGATGCCGCTCCCAAGCGTTCGCGTCTTCGCCGAGAAGGTTGATCATCTCGCCGTCGGAGTGGCGCGCAGCATTCCCCAGCGGCCAGCCGCAGACGGCGCGGATGTGCTGCTCGAACTGGCCGGTAAAGCAGGCATCCTGCGTCCAGTGGCCAGAATTGTGGACGCGTGGGGCAAACTCGTTGGCGAGCAGGCGGCCGTCCTTCGTCAGGAACAGCTCCAGGGCAAGGACACCTACATAATCCAGTTCATCGGCCAGCTTCTTCGCAAGGCGCTTGGCTTCCTCGATGATCGCCGGAGAAGCTGAGGATGGAAACACGGAACGTCTCAGAATGCCGCCCGAATGATCATTCTCCGGCGGATCATAGGCGACAAACTCGCCCTCGGCGCTGCGTGCAGCGATGACGGAGATTTCTCGGTCGTGCTCGATCCAGGCTTCCATCACCGCCTTGGTCGTCCCAATCTCGGCCCAGGCAGGATAGGGCGCGATCTTGCCCTGCAACCGCACCTGTCCCTTGCCATCATAACCCGAAAAGCGCGATTTCAGGACGCCGCTGCCGCCAAGCCCGGCGAGCGTCGGCTCGATCTCATCCGGCTTGTCGACACGGGCAAAAGGCGCCGGCTCAATTCCGATGTCGCGGAAGAAGGATTTTTCCGCAAGACGATCCTGCGCGCGCGCGAGCGTCAGTCCATTCGGACGCACCGGCACGCCTTCGTCCTCGATCAGGTCGACGGCGTCGACGGGAACATTCTCGAATTCGATTGTGGCGACGGAGATGCTAGCTGCGAACTCGCGCAATGCATCGCGGTCATCGAAGGGAGCTACCCATGTCTTCCGCGCAACCCGTGACGCCGGGCTGTCGATCTCCGGCGTGAAGATATGAACGTCGAGGCCAAGCTCGCCAGCCGCCATCGCAAGCATGCGACCAAGCTGTCCGCCGCCGAGAATGCCGATCGTGTCGCCCGGCTTGGCGAGCACGCCCATGGCCTTGCTCGCTGTCATTTCCCGGCTTCCACCGTCTCGGCGACTGAATCCGTCTGCGCTTTCCGCCAGGCATCGAGCCGCGCGAGCAGTGTGGCGTCATCATTGGCGAGGATGGAGGCGGCCAGCACGCCGGCATTGGCCGCGCCTGGATCGCCGATAGCCAGAGTGCCCACAGGCACACCCTTGGGCATCTGGACGATAGATAGAAGGCTATCGAGGCCGGACAGGGCGCTGGACTTCACCGGCACGCCAAGCACGGGCAGGGAGGTCATCGACGCGACCATGCCCGGCAGATGAGCAGCCCCGCCGGCGCCGGCGATGATGATCTTGATCCCGCGGCCACGCGCGGACTTCGCATAATCCACCAGCCTGTCGGGCGTGCGGTGGGCAGAGACCACCTTCGTCTCATACGGAACGCCGAGTTCTGTGAGTATCTCGGCCGCTTTCGACATGGTCGGCCAGTCCGAGCGGCTGCCCATGATGATGCCCACAGCAGGGCTTTTAGTTGGCATTCGGCTCTCCGGCCCGGAAAGCGGGATTCTACTCGCTTCCCCCTCATCTCCGCAACGGCGCGTCTCGTTCGTTTGGCGGCGAGAGGGGTCCGGGCAGGCATGATTAATCAGACGCTAACAAGCTTGGACGACAGTCCGGCAGGAGAAGCAGACACCCAGAATGCCCGCCCTATGAAGATTTTCTCGATCTTCGCCCCGCGAAGCAGATCCGGCGATGCCGCTCCGCTCGACAAGCCCGTGGATCTGGCGAAGCGCGTGGCCGGTATTTTCGGCGTACCGGAACACCAACTGACCCCGCAGGTGCGCACCGCGTTCAACATGCTGATCAGCGAGGTGGACTCGCTGCGCCTCGACGTCGAACAGCTGCAGCTGTCCCTGGCCGAGGCGGAGGCTTCCGCCGACCACGACACGCTGGCGCCGGTCTACAACCGCCGCGCCTTCGTCCGCGAAAGCTCGCGCGTCCTCGCGATGGTCAAGCGGCACGAGGTCGAGGCCAGCCTAATCTATTTCGACCTCAACAACTTCAAGGCGATCAACGATGCGCACGGCCATGCCGCCGGCGATGCCGTGATCCGGTCGATCGGCGAATTGCTGATCCGGCAGACGCGTCAGACCGACATTGTTGGCCGCATTGGCGGCGATGAGTTCGCCGTGGTGTTGACGCACATCGATCGGCAGGCTGCTCAGGGAAAAGCCGAAGCGCTGGCGGCTGCGCTGCGCACCGAGAAAGTGCTGCACGAAGGCGAAGCGCACTACGTGACAGCTGCATTCGGCGTCACGCACATCACTGCACAAGATACCGTGGAGCTGGCGCTCGCGCGCGCCGACGAGGCCATGTACGCCGACAAGGCGCTGCACCGCCGCGCGCAGGCCTAGACTGATCTACTGACGCGGATAGTTGCCGTATCCGCCATACCCGCGGCCGCCCCAGACCTTTTCGCCGATCATGCAGTCTGTCTTCTGGGTCGGCAGCTTGAGCTGCGCCCGGACGACGCCAGGCGTTTCGGCGAACTGGATCGGGGCCATGTCGGGTTCGATGTCGATCGAGGCGATCTCCATCACTAGCTTCTTGCGGATGGTGGCGGACAACTGGCGGAGGTCGAACACCGGCGCGAGGAAGGCGCCGACGCCGCCGATGACGCAGTGCCGGTAATATCGATCGAGATGGTCGATGTCGTAGAATTCCTTCGGCTTGTTCAGCATGATCGGCAGGCCGTTGATCACGATGCCGCTCTTCACCACCTCGTCGCGCACCTGTTCGACAACACGGCCGGCATTGTTGGCGCCGTCGCCCGAGACATCGACCACCTGGCGCGGCGATGAGATGTTGTTCTTCAGGATATAATCCTGAGCCGCGAGCAGGGCCGTCGAGATCGAGGTGCGCTGTTCGCCGAAGATAGGCTCCTTCTCGAGGCGGTCTGCGAAGTCATGGGCGGCCTTCGGGCTGTCGATGATGGTCCACGGGATTGTGGGAATGGGGTCGAAATCGCCCGCCCATTCCATGTACATTACCGCGATCTTGCCTTCAGGCCCCGACACCAGCGCTTCTATGACGTCCTGATGGCGGAAAGCCTCGACATAGCCGTTGCGCTGGACCGTGTGTTCATCCAGGTCCATCGACTGCGAGATATCGACGGCGAGAAGAAGTTCGAGGTCGACATTGATCCGCTGGCCCTGCTGGGCGGTAATCGGCGCGGCGAGGCCGGCGACCCCGGCGATCACCAGGGCCGCAACGCCCCTGAGGCTCGACTTCAAGTCCATTAACCCGCTCCGGTCAGTGGCCCAGCTTGCAGGCCAACCCCACGGCAGGCAAGCTGGCAATCATCACGAAGTCACGACCTTGTTGCGGAGCGGCAAGCCTGATCAAGGCTCGCCTGCCACGAGATGAACAGGGTGGGTTACCGGCCAACGTATTCATCATGGGATACCGGCCGGCGCTTTGATCAGGAGAATTGCAAGGATTGGTCGTTGGGTCGGCTCAAGCTAGGGCGAAATCCACCAGCGCTTCGGCGTGCAGCTCCAACGTGTCGTAGCCCGGCAGGCAGGCCTCGGTCGGCGGGAACAGCATGCCGATCTCGGTGCAGCCGAAGATGACGCTGTCGGCTTCTCGGCCCCCCGACTTCCCGATCATAGCGTGGACGGCTTCCCGGGATCTGTCTGTGACAACGCCCTTGATGAGCTCGTCGTAGATGATGGCGTGAAGCGCATCGCGATCAGCTTTGTCGGGCGTGAGGGCCGCGATGCCCTTCTTGGCAAGATGATCGACCATGAACGGGTCTTCCATCGTGTAGCGCGTGCCTAGAAGGAGAGGGCGCGAACGGCCGTCTCGCTTGAGGCCGTTCGCCATCGTGTCGCCAATATGTATCAGGGGCAGCCGCACCGATGCCATCACCTGGGCGGCAACCTTGTGCATGGTGTTGGCGCCTATGGCGATGACGTCAGCTCCCGCACGTTCGAGCGACTGGGCTGCGTTAGCCAGCACCGCGCCGGCTTCCTTCCAGCCCCCCTCAGCCTGCATGCGGGCGATGGGCCCGAAGTCGAGTGAGTTGACGATGAGCTGCGCCGAATGCGCGCCGCCCCGGCGATCCGTGACCAGCTGGTTGATACGCTCGTAATAGATTCTCGAACTTTGCCAGCTCATGCCGCCAATGAGGCCGATGGTGCGCATATCGTGTTCCCGGACTGATCGCGGGTTAGCATCCGCCGTGTGGCGGGTACAGTCTCAGGCCAGCTTCGCGACATCGACCCCAACACGCAGGGTCGAGGTGGCGCCATAGCCCGTGAAGGCCCCGGAAATCGGGGTGAGTTCCGCTCCGGTCGCTGCGGAGGCGACGGGGATGAGGTCGCCATCATCTACAAGTCCATTGGTGGCATCGAGCTCGATCCAGCCCAGGGCTGGAAGATAGATCTCAGCCCAGGCGTGCGGCGAGGACGAGTCGGGGGCTGCGTTGGGCGCAAACACGTAGCCGGTTACAAATCGCGCCGCGCAGCCGAGCGAGCGGGCAGCGGCCATCATCAGCTCTGCGAAATCACGGCAGGTGCCGGAATGCAGTTGAAGCGTTTCCTGCGGAGTCTGCAGGCCCTGCTCGTAACGGATGCGGTAGTCGAATTCGTAACGGATGCGGGCGGCGCATTCGAGCAGGCGCTCGTACTGCCCTTTCCGGACGCTCGTGGCCCCGCGCCGGATCCATTCGGCCGCGGCGTTACCGGCTTCCCAAGGCTGGTTGATATAGGGGCCAAGCATGCGCCGCTCGATGGCGGAATATTCCGCTGTGCCGTTTTCCAGAAGCAGGCGGCGCTGGCTTTCGCTGCGTGGGAACGTCTCGACTTCGAGTTCGCTGATGATGTCGAGCTGGGTGGCTTGGCTGGTGAAATGCGCGATGGCGACTGAATTGCCGTAGAGATCGTTGCGCCAAACCACTTCAGCCAGCGGCGACAGGGTAAGGCTGGAGGTCTGGACCCGGAGTTTATGGTCGGCGCGCGGGCGCAAGTGGAGCTGATGCGGGGACAATGTCACCGGCGAGGAAAAGACGTAAGCCGTCGCGTGACGCAACTTGAAGACGGGCATTTAGGGCTCGGGAATCTGGGGGTCGCCCAGCAACGTGCGCTGATGCAGCGGGTTCCGTGGTAAGCACAGTTTCCCCCCTTTCCGGGCCTTTGCCTTGACCTTGTCCACAGCGGGGGGTAGGGAACGCGGCTTCCGCGCAGAACCTGTTTCTGTGCTTTGACCGGCACGACCCCGTTTCCCTCGTTTTGGGCTTCGGACGAGGCTGGCGAGGTCCCCCGCCCGGCGCGTTGCGCTCAGCGGGGCTTCTGGGCGTTTGGGCCGGGTTTGACCGCGGAAAACAGGCTCACCATGTCGGGCATTCGGTCCGGCATGGAAGGGAAACGCGATGTTCGACGCGCTGACAGACAAGCTTGGGAAAGTGTTCGACGGCCTCACCGGCCGCGGTGCGCTTTCCGAGAAGGACGTCAACGAAGCCTTGCGCGAGATCCGCGTTGCGCTGCTGGAAGCCGACGTCGCGCTGCCAGTGGTCAAGAAATTCATCGATGACGTGCGGCCAAAGGCGGTTGGCGAGAACGTCATCAAGTCGATCAAGCCGGGTCAGCTCGTCGTCAAGATCGTATACGACCAGCTCGTCGCAACGCTGGGTGGGGATGAAGAACCGCCGCCGCTTAAGATCGACAGCCCTCCCGCCGTCGTCATGATGGCCGGCCTGCAGGGCTCAGGCAAAACCACGACCACCGGCAAGCTCGCGAAACGGCTGCGGGAAGTCGAACGTAAGAAGGTGCTGGTCGCATCGCTAGACGTGCGCCGCCCGGCGGCGATGGAACAGCTGAGAGTTCTTGCCGGGCAAGCCGGCGTCGATGCGTTACCGATCGTCGATGGACAGTTGCCGCCCGATATCGCCCGCCGCGCCATTCAGGCGGCGAAGTTCGGCGGCTATGACGTGATCATCCTCGACACGGCGGGACGCACCACCCTCGACGACCAGATGATGAACGAGGCAGCGCAGATCGCCGAGATTGCGAAGCCTCAGGAAACCCTGCTGGTGGCCGACGCGCTCACCGGCCAGGACGCCGTCGAAACGGCGCGTCGTTTCAACGAACGGCTGCCGCTGACGGGTCTCGTTTTGACACGGATGGACGGCGACGGCCGGGGCGGCGCTGCGCTCTCGATGCGTGCGGTCACGGGCCTGCCGATCCGCTTCATCGGCATGGGCGAGAAGCTCGACGGACTCGACGTGTTCGATGCGCGCCGGATCGCGGGGCGCATTCTCGGACAGGGCGACATCGTCTCGCTCGTCGAAAAGGCCAAGGCCGAGATGGACCTGGCCGAGGCCGAGCGCGTCGCCAAGAAGATGCAGAAGGGTCTGTTCGACCTGGAAGATCTCGCCGGACAGCTGCGCCAGATGCAGCGCATGGGCGGCATGAGCGGCATGATGGACCTGCTGCCCGGCGTGAAGAATGCAAAGCAGCAGATGGCGGCTTCGGGCATCGACGACAAGATGCTCAAGCGGCAGGAAGCGATCATCATGTCGATGACGCCGCACGAGCGGAAGAAGCCCGACATCCTCGCCGCCTCGCGCAAGCGCCGCATCGCGGCCGGCGCAGGGGTGGATGTGGCTGAGGTCAACAAGGTGCTGAAGATGCACCGGAATATGGCCGATATGATGAAGAAGATCGGCAAGGGCGGCATGAAGGGCATGGCCCAGGCGCTCGGCGGTATGATGGGTGGCGGCATTCCGGGCCAAGGCCCGCAGGTGAACCAGGCTCAGCTCAATGCCCTCAAGAATCTCGGTGGCGGCCAGAATCTTGGTGGAATGGGCGGCGCCGGCGCGCCGAAACTGCCGGGCCTCGGTGGCGGGCTCCCCGGCCTGGGCGGGGGAGACAAGAAGAAATGAGCGCCGATCCCGCCGAAACCCTGAAACGCCTACGCGCCTCGATCGACAATATCGATGCGGCCGTAGTGCACATGCTGGCCGAGCGTTTCAAGGCGACCAAGGCCGTGGGCAAACTCAAAGCGGCCCACAATATGCCGCCCGCCGACAAGACACGCGAAGCCGAACAGATCGCCCGCCTGCGCAAGCTAGCCCACGACGCCGATCTCGATCCCGACTTCGCGGAAAAATTCCTCGCCTTCATCGTGACGGAAGTGATCCGCCATCACGAGAAACTGCAGGGCAAGGGCTGAGGCCCCGCCTGATCATCATCAACAACAACGCCAACTCATCGAAAAGCTGAAAGAAGAGAGTAGACCATGTCCCTGAAAATCCGCCTGGCCCGCGGCGGCTCCACCCACCGTCCCTATTACAACGTCGTGGTCGCCGACTCGCGTTCGGCCCGCGATGGCCGCTTCATCGAAAAGATTGGCGCCTACAACCCGCTGCTCGCCAAGGAGGACGAGAAGCGCTTCACGGTCGACATCGAAAAGGCCAAGGCCTGGATCGCCAAGGGCGCCCAGCCGACCGATCGCGTCGCCCGCCACCTCGCCAAGGCCGGCGTGGGCAAGTGGGAAAACAGCAACAACCCGAAGAGCGCCGAGCCGGGCGAAAAGGCCAAGGAACGCGCCAAGGAGCGCGCCGATCGCGAAGAGGCCCGCCGCGCCGCGGCTGAAGAAGCCAGGAACGCGCCGACAGAACCCGCCGCGGAGTAATCCCCGTGGCGCTGGCAGTCCGCGAGGCGGCCGCAGGGGACGAGGCGCTTATCCTCGCCCTCAACGCCGCCTCGACGCCAGCCGTCTCGGAGATGTCCGCGGACCTCTATCGCGATATCGCCGACTGGGCATATCGCGTTCTGATCGCAGAGGCCGGCGGCGAGCCCGCTGGTTTTCTGATTCTCATTCGCCCAGGCTCAGCCTATCCGAGCGATAACTACGGCTGGTTCGAAGAGCAATTCGCCAACCATCTCTACATCGACCGGATCGCCGTTGCTGCCAGCGCCAAGGGCCTCGGCGTCGGACGTGCGCTTTACGAGGAAGCGCTCCGCCTTGCGGCGGATCTGGGCGAGCAGCGGCTGACCGCCGAGGTCAATGAAGAGCCACCCAATCCGGACAGCATGGCGTTTCACGCAAGGCTGGGCTTCCGGCATCTGCTCTCGCGGCCCTCGCGATCCGGCAAGGTCGTGGCCATGCTGGAGCGGCCCCTTTGAGCGACAATGGGAGCGGCAAGCCAGTCCTGATCGTCGTTGCGCAGATCATCGGCGCATTCGGCGTGAAAGGCGAGGCGCGCGTTCGTTCCTTTACCGACGACCCAGAGGACTGCTTCTCCTACGGCCCGCTCCTCAATGCCGTTGGCAAGGTCGTACTGACGCCGGTGAAGCATCGCCCACTGAACGAGGGCTTTGGCGTAACGGCGGAGGAACAGCGTCAGCGCGAGGAATGGGAAGCGATGCGCGGCACGCTGCTGCATGCGGCGCGAGGGGCGATGCCAGAGGCCGACGCGGAAGACGGCGGGGTCTACGTTGCCGACCTCATCGGCATGGCGGTCAACCATGTCGATGGGCGCAACTTGGGGCACGTGAAGGCGGCGCATGATTTCGGCGCCGGCGACCTGATCGAAGTGCAGCCGGCAATCGGCGCAAGCTTCCTGCTGCCCTTCACTGAAGAAGTTTTCCCTGCGATCGACTTGGAAGCGCGCATACTTAGCGCCGATCCCGACGATGGCTACCTGCCTGATAGCCTTCAGCGGCAGGATGCCGATGGCCGCACGAACTGATAGTAGAGCGTCGCGGCCTTGTCGTTCGACTGGCGGAGATACCGCCGAATGGCCCCCTCCGCCCCTTGGTCGCGCGGTAAAGTGTAGAGCCGGTCGGTGAGATAGGCCACCAGTTCACGCGGCATCACCGCGATGTTGCGCTGCTCGTTGAATTCCGTATCGCGCCACACAACAAGGCAGGCTCCGTTAGTCTTCGGCGCCGGGAAGGCAGTCGGCGGCATCGCCGCGTCGATGACACGGGCGTGCGGGAATGCCGCGCGCAGATTCCCGGTAAGGTGGCGGTCGGCCCCGACGATTGTGCCCTCCTCGAAGCCCGCCTTCTTCAGCTCGTCAGCCCATTCCTTGATCGGCGTATAGGGACGGCAGCCGCCCTCGTTGCACATGTCGATTTCCATCTGCCATTCGACAAATCGCCCGCCCGCCACCAGAAGCGCAAACGCGATCACCACGGCGCCGAATGCACGGATGGCGACCGGAAATTCCCCGCCCCGTTTGACGTGAAGGAACAGCCAGACCGGGGCCGTGAACAGGACAGGCATCATCCAGTGCGCCTTGTAGGCCTGAACGCCAAGCGGCACGCTGAGCAGATAGGCGCCCAGCGCGAACAGGGTCGATTGCATGAACAGACGGCGCCAGGCCAGCTCGTGCGGCTCCTCGTCCGTATTGCGGCGCTGGAATATCGGATAGATGACGGGCAGCCACAGCGTCCAGAACAACATCATCCAGAACAGCGACAGCGGCAGGCTGAATTCAAGGAGCGCCCTGCCAAGCTGGGCGGCGGCGTTGCCCGCTCGCTCAGCCCATGCCGAATCGATCTCCCAGGACGCCGCATATTCGCTCCACGCATCGCCTATCGAGCCGATGTGGGTCGTGACCCAGGCGGCGTAGGGCAGATAGATCAGACCGGCGACCAGCAGCATGATGCCCATGCGCGGCAGCGTCATCGCATCGCGGAAGAAGGGCGAGAGCGCGATGGCGAGAAGCAGCGCGACCGGGAACACGACGAACAGGTGATGGGTGAGGAGTCCGATCCCGATGGCGCCGCCGAGATAGACCCAGTCGCGATAACGCCGCCATGTCAGGATGCGCGTCACGGCATGCAGGCAAAGCGACAAGCAGGCCATCAGGCCAACGGCGCCGAGCAGATCTTCATGCACCGACCAGCCGACCTGGAAGGTCAGTGCCCATGCGGCGACGGCTGCCGCTGAGACGCTCGGGCGAACCAGCACGTTGCGCGCGGCGAGGTAATAGAAAGTCAGCGCGATGAAAAGCAGAAGGTATTTCACCGCGAACACGATGGGCGGCGAAAGCGTGCCCCCCATCAACGCGAACGCATGCAGCCAGGCTAGCATGGGCGGCTGGCGCGCCTCGTAGCCGACCTGCAACGACTGCGCGAGCAGAAGCTGGTCCGCCTCCTCGATCGTGTAGATGGGCGCAATGAAGGTACGGATCGCCCAGTGGGTCAGGCAGAACAGGAAAATCGCGAGGATGACCGCCGATTTGTCGAGTCGAAGGAAAGATTCGGAGAATGAGCCTTGCTCGCGCTGAGGCTTGCGGCCCTTGGCCGTCTTGGCGACGGATTTGGCCGGCTTTTTTAACTGCTTCGGCTGCCGAATCGGCTGCTTCACGCGCCTTTTCCACTCAACAAAACAAACGCCGAGGACCGGTCAGCGCGAGGCGCGCGGGTCGTTCCATTCAGCGGCCACGCCATAGCCCCCACGCCGCACAAGCCACATCATGCCGAACAGGTCTACCAGCCCGGCGCCGAAGCGACCGAGAAAGCCGTATTTTGAGACGCCGTGACGCCGTTGCCGGTCTGCAACGGGCTCTTCGCGCACCTCCCAGCCAGCGCGTTTCACCAGCGCCGGCAGGAATCGGTGCATCGCGGCGAAAAAAGGCAGGTCCTGGAACGCGCGGCGCCGGATCAACTTGAAGCCGCAGCCTGTATCCGTGGCGTCGTCGCGCAAGCAGAAGCGGCGAATGCCATTGGCGACGCGCGACTGAAGCCATTTGAAGCCGCTGTCGTTGCGGCTCGTGCGGCGGCCGCAGATGATTCCGAGGGCCGGATTCTCGTCCTTTGCAGCGACCAGGTCCCAGATCCGGCGGGTGTCGGCCGGGTCGTTCTGCCCGTCGCCATCAAGCAGCTGCACCCAATTTCCGGCGCAGATGCGCAGCCCCGTGAACAGGGCCGCTGATTTTCCCCGCCGTATCACATGCGTAAGAACCTTGATGCGGTCGGGCCGCACGGCCTGGGCCGCAACGAGTTCCACGGCGGTCGAATCGCTGGAACAGTCATTGACGCAGACAATCTCATAGTCGACGCCCTCCAGGGCCGCGTGCACTTCGTCGATCAGCGGCTGGATGTTGCCGGCCTCGTTGTAGAACGGGATCAGCACGGAGAGGGATCGTCGCGGCTGGGGTGGCTGGTCAGATCCCAAGGCGGCGGTCCCTATCAAAGGCGCTGGAAGCAGCGCCGGCGCGGAAGGGATGGACGTCTAGCATATTCGCCGCCGCCCGAAAGACGCTGCTTCCGCTCCCGCTGTCGCGACCGCACGGCTACCGATTACCCTGATCGCCAAAAAATCCGCTGCAATTGCCCTTAGGACAGGACTGCCGCGAGCGGCAGCCTCTGTTAGATTGTATCGGGGCAGGCAGGGCAACGATTGTCGGCTTTATGAGGAGTAGCGTGATGGCCGACACGGCGGCGCCCACACGCACCGGTGTGGAAGCCTTCCGGAAGAACGGCATCCCGAAGGATTCGCCGCTCCCGATGGCATTGGACATCGACCTGTCGAATTTCGACATCAGCGATCCCGAATGGTGGCGGCGCGACGCCCAATGGGGCATCTTCGCCCGCATGCGGAAGGAAGATCCGGTCAACTGGTGTCCGGACAGTCCGTACGGCCCCTACTGGAACATCACCACCTACAAGGACATCATGACGGTGGACACGTCGCACGATGTCTTCTCCTCGGTCGGCGGCATCACGATCGCCGACGAGTATGTGGACTTTGCCCTGCCGATGTTTATCGCCATGGATCCGCCCAAGCATGATCTCCAGCGCAAGACGATCCAGTCAATCGTCAGCCCCCACAACCTCAAGGGCTTCGAGAGCCTGATCCGTTCACGCACCGCCACGCTGTTCGATAACCTGCCGATCGACGAGCCGTTCGACTGGGTCGACAAGGTCTCGGTCGAACTGACGGCGATGATGCTGGCGACGCTGTTCGATTTCCCGTTCGAGGATCGCCGCAAGCTGACGCGATGGTCGGATGTGGCGACCGGCCGGCACAATCGCGCCATCGTGTCCGGCGAGGAGCAGTGGCGCGCCGAACTTCTGGAATGCCTCGGCTATTTCACCCGGCTCTGGAACGGGCGCGTAAACGCAGAACCGCGCGGCGATCTGATCTCGATGCTCGCGCACGGAGAGCACACCCGCAACATGACGTCGAACGAATATCTCGGAAACCTGATCCTGCTGATCGTCGGGGGTAACGACACCACCCGCAACTCCATGACGGGCGGCGTCTACGCGATGCACAAATGGCCGGACCAGTGGCGAACGCTGCAGGCCAATCCATCGCTCCTGCCATCCGCCGTGCCGGAAATCATTCGCTGGCAAACGCCCCTGGCGCACATGCGTCGCCGCGCGCTGCAGGACTACGAGATCGGCGGCAAGACCATCTGCAAGGGCGACAAGGTGCTGATGTGGTATGCCTCGGGCAACCGGGACGAGACGCAATTCACCCGGCCCAACGATCTTTGGATCCAGCGACCGATGGTGCGCCGCCATCTCGCCTTCGGCTTCGGCATCCACCGCTGCGTCGGCAATCGCCTTGCTGAACTGCAACTGCAGGTGCTGTGGGCGGAAATTCTCAAGCGCTTCGAGACCATCGAAGTGCTGGCCGAGCCCGGCCGCGTGCCGAGCTCGTTCGTGAAGGGTTACACGAAGATGATGGTGAAGGTGACGCTGAAGCGTTAGCTGGCGTCAGACATCACCGCACACCGGCGGCAACTCCGCATCCTTGACCTTCCGTCGCGCGATATCGAGCACCAGCCGGAACGACACGCCATAACCGAAAATGCCAAGCTCGTCGCCGGTCCCCGGGCCGATGCTCGTGTGGATCGCCACAACCTTTCCCGTGGTCAGGTCGAGCACGGCCGATCCCGTGGCCCCTGCTGATGTCGCATAGGTGTAGCGGATCGCATAAGGATCCGATTTGTCCCGTCGCTCGCTGACATAGAGCGTGACGGCAGCCTTTTCAGGGGCGGCCGGATCGATCTTCACGCCATACATTGCGAGATGAACAGCCTCGCCGGGGCTGTCGCCTCCGCCCATGCCGAGGGCGGAGCAATCGACATCCGACGCCTGCAGGGCGCGCGCGCCTCTCGGTAGATCGCCCGACAGCAGCCAGAGCTCGAACGGTTTTATCCCCGCCATCTCGATCGGCGTGCGCCACACCATTTCGGTCGCTTGCAACGGCTTATCGCCCGACTGCTCGACGGCCGGGAAGCGCACCGAGGGCTTGTCGCTCGCGGCGCCGCCGGAATTCAGCGTAGTCTGCTGGTCGGCTGGCGTGCCGGTGGGTGTGGGATCCACGCGCGCCTGGGGCGCGCCTGTCAGCAGCAGAGCCTTCCCGGCATAGCGCGGATGCACCAGCGCGCCGTCGATGACGAAGCCGGAGTTGGCCGCCGGAACGCCGTCAAGGTTGAGGCGGTCGACGCGCGCGACCGCTCCGGAAAACTGCGCCGCCGTCTGGAACCAGCCATCCGGCAGGGTGAGCCGCCCTTCATACTCCGCAACCTGCAGCCCGATGCGCGCGGACAGGCGCATATTGGCCGACTCGAGCAGATTCTTAGCCGCCACCGCCTCGTCACGGCTGACCTTCGCCTCCCCCTCGGCCTTCGATGCGCTCTGCCATTGCCACGCCGCGACCGCTGCAAGACCTGCAAACACCACGGCGACGGCGGAGACCGTGGTCAGCAGTCCGCGCCTTGCCGCCATCGCCTTGTGTTCGGCTTCCGTGCGGGCGTCCGCGGAGGCCTTGATGAAATCAGCCTGTTCGTCGGTGACGGCAGCCGCTGAGATCGGCTTGTCAGCCATCCACTTCCTGGCTGCATCTATGTCATCGCCACGCAGAAGCAGTGCGGGCGCACGGCTGCGCGCGGACCAGCGCCGGCTGAGTTCGGCCAGCCGCGTGTGCTCGCGGATCCAGTCGATATCTGTACGCACCGCCGCCGCGAGATCGGCTAGGCCGGCCGCGAAGGTGCGCCCCTCTCCGGTGAAGAGGATGTAGTTCAGGCGCTTCATCGCTGCCGGCGCCGCTGCATCGTCGACCGGACGCCACACGACGGGAAGAATGCGCTTCCGCAACGCCAGCGCCTGGCGGAACTCCTCCGCGCAATTTTCCGATTTCAGCGAGTCGGGTGAAATCACATAGACGATGCTGTCAGCCTCGGAGATCAATCCCGCGAGGCGCTTCTCCCAGTCTTCGCCCGCGGCGATATCCTGCCGATCGATGTAGGGTGCAAAGCCGCACGCCGCTAGACCAAGTACGAGATCGGACGCGAACGCCTTGTCGGCGCGCGAATAGGAGACGAACACCTTGATGCGCGTTTCAATGTCGACCGACTGCGCCATAGCCCCTCCGCTAACCGGCGAGCTTAATTCAGAAGAGGGCAGGGAAGAAGCGCTCCCAATGCACTGAAATTACTGCGGGGAGCCGATCAGATCCCAGGCATTTCCATAAAGATCCTCGAAGACAGCGACCTTCCCGTAAGGTTCGGAACGGGGCGCTTCGCGGAAACGGACGCCTTGACGGACCATGTTTGCATGATCGCGGTCGAAATCATCTGTCTCGAGAAAAAGAAAGACACGGCCGCCGGACTGGTTGCCGATGGCGGCTTCCTGCTGCGGGCTGGCGGCGCGTGCGAGGAGCAGGGCTGCGCCTCGCGCACCCGGCGGCTCGACGACCACCCAGCGCTTGCCGCCGCCTGAATCGACGTTCTGGGCCAGCACGAACCCAAGGCAACGCGTGAACCAGTCTATCGCTTCTTCATAGTCGCGAACGACGAGCGCGAGCTTGGCGATCTGCATCTATGAAAGCCCGTGGATGTTTCCATCGACGTCGACCGACATGATCTCCGCCGCCGGCGCACGCGGGAGGCCGGGCATGGTCATAAGGTCCCCGCAGATGGCGACGACAAAGCCCGCGCCCGCCGACAGGCGAACCTCGCGCACGTCAAGCACATGGCCTTCGGGCGCCCCGAGCCTGGTGGGGTCGGTGGAGAAGGAGTACTGCGTCTTCGCAATGCAAACGGGCAGACGGCCAAAGCCATCATCCTCCCAGCGTTTCAACTGCGCGATGATCTTCTGCGAGGCGGCCACGCTTTCAGCGCGATAGATGCGTCTAGCCGTCGCGTCGATCTTGGCAAGCAGCGGCAGATTGTCGTCATAGAGGACGCGGAAATCAGCCTTGTTCTTCGCCAGCGTGGCAATGAGGGCCCGGGCAAGATCCTCGGCGCCCTTGCCGCCCTCGGCCCAGTGCCGGCAGACGTGAGCCTGGGCCCCCATCTCCGCAACAATGCGTTTCACCGTTTCGAGTTCGGCCGCCGTATCGCTGGTGAAGTGATTGAGCGCCACAAGAACCGGAAGGCCATAGCCACGCAGGTTCTCGATATGGCGCTTCACGTTCACCGCGCCGCGCGTAAGGGCTGCGACATCTTCCTTGCCGAGGTCGGCTTTCGCCACGCCGCCATTCATCTTCATCGAGCGTATTGTGGCGACAAGCACCGCAGCCTTGGGCTTGAGGCCGGACAGCCGACATTTGATGTCGAAGAACTTCTGCGCGCCAAGGTCTGCGCCGAAGCCGGCTTCCGTCACCACGATGTCGCCAAGTTTCAGCGCCGCGCGCGTGGCGACCACGGAATTGCAGCCATGAGCAATGTTGGCGAAAGGGCCGAGATGAACAATGGCGGGCGTGTTCTCGATCGTCTGCACAAGGTTGGGCAGGATCGCGTCCTTCAGCAGCACGGCCATGGCGCCATCCGCCTTAATGTCGCCAGCCGTCACCGGCTTCCGCTCCCGCGTCTCCGCCACGATGATGCGAGCAAGCCGCGCCTTCAGGTCGGCAAGGTCTTCAGCCAGGCAAAGGATCGCCATGACTTCGGACGCAACCGTGATGTCGAACCCTGTTTCAATCGGGGCGCCATTGGCGGATCCGCCAAGCCCGGTGATAATGCCGCGCAATTGCCGGTCATTTACATCAAGCGCACGCCTCCAGCGCACCCGGCGTGGGTCGATGCCCAGCGCATTGCCCCAATGGATGTGGTTGTCGACCATTGCCGCCAGCAGGTTGTGCGCCGCCGTGATGGCGTGGAAGTCACCGGTGAAATGCAGGTTGATCTCGTCCATCGGCAAAACCTGGCTATAGCCACCACCTGTTGCGCCGCCCTTCTGGCCGAAACACGGCCCGAGGGACGGCTCGCGCAGCGCGATGACGGCCTTCTTGCCGAGGCGGGTGAGGGCGTCGCCCAGCCCCACCGTCGTCGTGGTCTTGCCTTCGCCCGCCGGCGTCGGATTCATGGCTGTCACCAGCACAAGAGTGCCGTCGGGCCGGCCTTCCAGCTGTTTCAGGAAGCCAGCCGTCAGCTTGGCCTTGGTGTGGCCATAGGGAATCAGCGCATCTGCCGGAATACCGAGTTTCTCGCCGATCGCTGCAATCGGCATCAGGCGCGCAGCCCGCGCAATCTCACCATCGCTGTCCATCGAGACCCCGAATTGTTGCGGGGTGATCTAAGCGAGCAACCGCATGCCTGTCATCCTTTCGCAGAGCGGCCGGCACGTGCCATTTGTTCGGCCGCCTTTGCGCCGCATTGGCGGGCGCTATTTGAACACGCGGATGTGTGGAGCGGATCATGGAACTTCGTCTTTTAGTTCTGGCCGGCGCCTTAGCGCTGCCTGCCGCTTGTGCAACCGGCGCCGCCGGCCAAGCCACGCTGCACGAAATCGCCAGCCTTGTGGTGTCGATCGGCCAGCACGGCGAGGGTATGGGCACGGGCAACATCACCGACATGTCCGCCCAACTCGACCAGCAGGTCGCCGCGACGCCAGACGATCCCTACGTGCTAAAACTCGCCGCTCAGTCTCGCCGCGCTCTATCAGACTATTCGCAGGACCGCGCCCAGCGTGTCCACCTGCGTCACACAGCGCTCGCCGAATTCGACAGGGCGATCACCCTGTCAAAGCCGACTGACCCGGCCCGCTTCATCATGCTCAACGGCCAGGAATCTGAAGTTGATTTCAAGGACCTCGCAACCCTTCGCGCGGACCTGTTCAATCAGGTGCAGACGGATCGCTAGATCTCTCCGGCTTTCGCCATGCGCTGCAACTCGCGGCCAATGACAATCTGCTGGATCTGCGTCGTGCCCTCATAGAGCCTCAGGATGCGCACATCGCGATAGAACCGCTCCACCGCACAATCCGCGATATAGCCGGCTCCACCGAAGACCTGCACGGCGCGGTCCGCCACGCGCCCCACCATCTCCGTGCACCACATCTTCGTCGCAGCGGCGAGAAGCGTGATCTTGTCCTTGGCGTCGTACTTGCGCACCGCATTTAGGACCATCGCGCGCCCCGCAGCTGCCTCGGCATAGCTGTCCGCGATCATGCCCATCACCAGCTGATGCTCGATGATCGGCTTGCCGAACTGCTTCCGCTCCGATCCGTAACGCGTGATCTCCTCGACCAGTCGCTCCGCAATGCCGACGCTGAGCGAGGCAATATGCAGGCGCCCGCGATCAAGAACCGACATCGCTACTTTCATCCCTTCGCCTTCCTCGCCCAGCCGGTTGGCGATCGGCACGCGCGCATTGTCGAAGACAACGTCGCACACATTGGCGCCCTGCTGCCCCATCTTCTTCTCAGGTTCGCCGATCGTGATGCCGGGCGTCGCACGGTCGACAATGAATGCCGACAGACCCTTTGCCCCGGGCGTATCAGGATCCGTGCGCGCCATCACCGTGAAGATGTGCGCCTTGTCGGCATTGGTGATGAACCGCTTGGAGCCGTTGAGCACATAGTGATTGCCGTCCTTCGCCGCCTTCGTCTTCACCGATCCGGCGTCCGATCCGCTGTCCGGCTCGGTCAGCGCAAAGCTCGCAATCGCTTCGCCGGTCGCGAGCTTCGGAAGCCAGTCATGCTTCTGGTCTTCGCGGCCGAACATCACGATGCCCTGGCTGCCAATGCCGACATTGGTGCCGAAGGCGGAGCGGAACGCCGGCGATGTATGACCCATCTCCAGGATTACCAGCGCCTCTTCCTCCATCGTGAGGCCAAGCCCGCCATAGGCCTCCGGAATCGATAGGCCGAAAAGGCCGAGATCGCGCATTTGCCGCACGATTGCGTCGGGTATCGCGTTGGTCTCGGAAAGAAGCTGTTCGTTCGGCCGGCACACCTCGTTGACAAACCGCCTGACAGTCTCGATGAGCTGCTGCCGAGTTTCTGGATCGAGCGCCATTTGCTTCTCCGGAGTGCCCGTGCAGGCTGTCGTTTTCGTTGGCGCGACGTCACTGCTTATCAACAGGATCGTCAACAGTTTCCACAGACCCGCGCCATTCTCCGGTGCCGAAGTTTGTGAGAGCCTGATCGTGTTCAGAGAGGAGACCGTCGCGGGTCGAGCAACTGAATGTCCCCACTGGTAAGCCGGATTGGACCGGCGCTGAACAAGGGGAGCAAGGAGCACCGGAAGTGGCGCCGACGCCCCGCAAGGCTGGCCTCACGCTCAGGCGGGATCCAAGACCGCCAGAGTCCTCGAGAGGGGATAAAACGGACACGAGCGTGGTCTCAGCCGCGCGGGCGTATGGAAGTGGGATGTCATGTCCCAGAGTCATGCGGTCGCCGAACCAAGACGCTCCAGGCTCAGCTTCGCCGGATGGCGTCGAACGGGTGTGCCCCTGATCAGGGCCAAGGCTCGAAGGACGAACTGGCGGACAACCATGGTGTCGCCCCGGCCCTGTGAAAGCAGAGGCCGGGGTCGCCGCTTCTGGAGCTACTTGCCGGAGCGCGCTTGCCGGACCCTACTTGATGGTGACGCTGGTTGTGCCGCGTGCGCCTGTCGTGGCGAACGAGTCGCCCGATTTCTTGCCGCGCGGATAGAGCACACAGTCTTCCGTTGTGGCTTCCGTGGACGAGCATAGCTTGTCCCCGTCAATGCGCCACTTGCCGGTGATCTGCCCGCCCATCGCGCTGAACGTGCCGTCGGCTTTGTAAGTCACCTGGATTGCCGAACCGCCTGTCCCGAGTACGATGCCCTTGGCAATCACTTCCTTCAGCGTATCCGATCCCTGCGCAATTGCGGGCAGGGCGAATGCAAGGCCTGTGAGGCCGAGGAGCAGCGCTGCTTTCACGGAAAACTCCATTACCCGGACTGTTCGGGCCAAGCATAACGGTTCAGCCCTTTGGCGCAAACACGCGGCGACAGTGCAAGCTGCTGGAAAGCAGCCAAGTGTCGCGGCCCGCGCCAGGCGGCGGAGGCGTTCGGCGAGGTTGAGCGGGCCAGGGTTTTCAGACTCGGTATTCACCCAAGTCATGCGGCAGTCTCCCGCCGACCGCTGTCCGTGTTCGGGCGTGGCAAGGCGGAATGGAAGAACGATTGAATCGACTGCTCCAATTCGGCTGCTCAACGCAGCGCTACCCAAGGAACTTCTGGCCCCAGCGCCATGCCCGGGAAGTTCCCCAACACATGCCGGTCAGTGCGTTTGCGGATGTGGAAATACGCTCGTGAGGTTCTCGCCGGAAAGGCGTCTTTCGCGGTCCTGCCGTCGGCTTCGCCTGCCTTTTGACGTTGTGCGGCGCCCTGCCTTCGCCAACTATCTGCTTTACAAGGGAAAGTACGCGCGGATGTTCCAGAAACAGCGGTTGAAGCTGCAGGGCTTCCCGCGTAGTTTTCGCCCGCTTTCCGGAGACAGTTATGTCCTATCGCCTGTTTGGGGCCGAGACCTCGGCCTATTCGACCAAGATGCGGTCCTACCTCAAGTACAAGGCGTTCAGTTTCGACTGGGTGCCGCGCACCCAGGATTCGGAAGAAGAGCTCAAGCGCCTCTCGCGCTTTGGCACGTTGCCCGTGCTCGTTACGTCGTCCGGCTTCGCCGTGCATGACACGACCCCGATGATGGAAGCGCTTGAGGCCGACAGCCCCGAGCCCTCCGCGACGCCCGCCGATCCCGCGACTGCCTTCCTCGCTTGCGTGCTGGAGGAATATGCCGATGTATGGCTGGCTAAGTCTGCCTTCCACTATCGCTGGACGCGCAAGAAGGACCAGCGCCTCGCCGCTCAGCGCTCGATCGAGGAATACTATCCCGCCGGCGCGCCAGGCGACCGGAAGGCGACGGAAGACCTTGCCATCGAGACAATGGCCGGCCAGCTCAAAACCATGCAGCTCGATGGTGAGCTGGGTCCGGTGGTCGAGAAGTCGTTCAAGAAGTTCATCAAGCTGCTCGATGAACATCTAAAGAAGCATCTCTTCATCTTCGGCGACCGCCCCTCTATCGCGGATTTCGCGATTGCTGGTCAGCTGATCCAGATGCTGAAGGATCCCACCCCTACCAAGATCATCGAGAAGGACGGCGAGTTCGTCGCCAAGTGGTGCGAGTTCATGTCCGCGCCGATGGCGTCTGGCCCGTTCGCCGCGCTTGACGATCTCAAGGAAACGCTGGCGCCGTTGTTCGCTGAAGATCTCGCGGCGTTCTTTCTGCCCTGGGCCGCCGAGAATCTTGAATCGGCGCTCGCTGGCAATGAGTCATTCGAGGTCACGTTTGGCAAGGACACACTTAAGCTAGCGCCGCTGCGCTCGGCCGCGCGTTCGTTCCGCGAACTGCGCCGCAAGTTCTTGATGGGCCAGACTATCGAGCCGCTGAAAGCCTTCACCGACGCAACCGAATCCACCGTCTTCCTCCTGCGCCCGCCCAGGCAGGACCAGCGCCCGCCGCGCGACGAGCCCGTGACGGAAAGCGAAACACCCGAAGCCGACGCGTCCGAAACGTCGGAGGCCGAGGCGGCCCAGCCGCGCGATGGTGAATCCGGAGAAGAGAGTGACGCCACCCGCAGGCGCAAGCGCCGCCGCCGGCGTCGCGGTGGCCGCAACCGCGGTGAAGGCGAAGACGTCTCGGGCGAAGTCATGGCCGATGGCGAAGCTGACGCCGCCGCCGAAGACGACGTCGTGAACGGCGCTGCATCCGCCAGTGATGACGGCGCGGCGCCGACGCCGGACGACGACGCACAGGACTGACGCCAGTCCCGGAGCGCGCGCCATGAACGAGATCGAACTGCTCCTGCATTCGCCAGCCACGCTGGCGTTGCTGGTCTCGAACATCGCTATCTCGATCGTTGGCTTCAACAACTCTTCCCTGATGGACCGCCTCTTGTTCGATGTCGGCCGCATGCGCCGCAACAAGGAATGGTACCGGATGCTAACGTCGGGCTTCATCCACGGCGACCCGTTCCACCTCTTTATGAACATGCTGGCCCTCTATTTCATGGGCCCGTTCCTTGAGGTCTTCGCCGGCACGCCCGGCTTCCTCACCATCTATTTCGGCTCGCTTCTCGGCGGCTCGCTCTGGACTTACATGGAGCACCATCGCGATACGAACTACCGCGCGCTTGGCGCATCCGGCGCCGTGTCCGGCGTCACGACGGCGACAGCCATCTTCGCGCCCTTCGCTCAGATCATGGCGTTCTTCTTTCTGCCGATGCCCCTGATCGTGTTTGCCGCCTGCTACATCGTCTGGTCAGCATGGGCTTCGCGCAGCGGCATTCGCGACGGCATCGGTCATGCGGCTCACCTTCGCGGCGCGTTGATGGGCGTCGTCATCGTCTGCCTGTTCTGGCCCGAGGCGCCACGAATAGCATGGGCCCAGTTCATGCAGACCTTGCCCGCGTCACTCTGACGTTCACCGTCAGGTCAAAAGAAAAGCGGCGCACTCCGGGGGGAATGCGCCGCTCTCTTTTGCGGGATCCAGGCTGCCCAACAACCGGGGGAGGGAGGGGGGCAGCCGGCTCACCGGCAGGTCATCGACCAGACATTCAGATCGGAATGCGCGGCCGGTATTTCAAGTGCCTGCTAGGCAGCCGAAGCCGGGCGAATTTTCGTCGCGCCGTTCTCGATCACCTGCGGGCTCACAGTCTCACCGATCGCTATCTTGCGAGGTTTCATCGCCTCGGGAAGTTCGCGTTTCAGTTCGATGCGAAGCAGGCCGTTCTGGAGCACCGCGCCCGACACAACAACGTGATCGGCAAGCTGGAAGCGGCGGATAAAGCCACGCTCCGCAATGCCGCGGTGCAGGAACTTCCGGTTGGCTTCCCCTCCATCTTTCTTGCCCACGACGATCAGCTGGCCTTCCTTCACTTCGAGATCGAGATCGCCTTCAGCAAAGCCGGCCACAGCCAGTTCGATCGAATAGGCATTCTCGTCCTCGATGGACTGCTCAATGTTGTAAGGAGGGTAGCCTTGCGCGCCATCAAGCCGCTGTGCGGTGTCGATCAGGCTGGCCAGCCGGTCGAAACCGACGACGGTGCGATAAAGGGGGGAAAAGTCGAACGTGCTCATGTCTGTTCTCGCTCAAGCAACAGGGCTGGCCAGTTCAGGGGCCAGCGGTTTCAATCGGAAGGCCGTTCGCGGCGCCACCATTCGGTCAACGCCTCCGCCTCCAAGGCCCACTTATGTGGCTCCTCGGCATTCGAGTTGGGAATGCGGTCCCGGGTGGTCAAGTGATCCTGATTGGATAATGTCACCCCCGCGAATAGGCTTCGGAATCAGGCGGCTAGTGCGGAAATCGACATGAAAACGAGCTTCCTGCTTCTTTCCATCGCCACACTTGCGTTAGCGGCGAGCTGCGGCGGAGAAAGCCCTGCGCCCGCGCCTGCCGGCGCAATCGCCGCCGTCGAGAAACCCGCCGGCGGCGGTCTCGACTGGGCCATCGCCGGCGACTGGCGGCTCGACGCGGTGAAGGCGCGGGACAAATGGCGCCACCCCGCAGAGACGCTTTCCTTCTTCGGTGTCAAACCGACCGACACCATCGTCGAGCTCTGGCCCGGCGGCGGCTACTACACCGCCATCCTCGGCCCCTGGCTCAAGGCCGGCGGCGGCAGGCTCTTTGCGGCTCAGATGGAATCAGCTGAAGCAGAGGCCGCCTGGAAGGTCGCCTATGGCGATCATCCCGAAGTTTATGGCGACATCGCTGTGACAACCGCATCAAAGACCGCTCCTAACATCGCAGCTGATGGCTCGGCCGACGCCGTGCTCACCTTCCGCAACATCCACAACTGGATGGCGGGCGGATACGCCGACAAGATTTTCTCTGACGCCTTCCGCGCGATGAAACCTGGCGGCGTGCTCGGCGTCGAAGAGCACCGGCTGCCCTCCGCCCGCGATCAGGATCTCACCGCCTCCACCGGCTATGTCCTCGAAAGCTATGTCGTGCAGCTCGCGCAGAATGCAGGCTTCGTCCTAGAGGCCTCTTCGGAGATCAACGCCAACCCGAAGGACAACGCGGATCATCCATTGGGAGTCTGGATGCTGCCGCCAAACCTGCGCGCCCCGCAGCCGGGAGCGCCCGAAGCCGAAGGCTATGACAAAGCCAAATACGAAGCCATCGGCGAAAGCGACCGCATGACCCTCCGCTTCCGCAAGCCCACCGCCGCACCCAGCGCGCCAGCGCCTTAAGTCGCAGCTCCCGCCACGCCGCCCGCGCAATGAGCGCCAAGGAACGCACACTGAAACTGCCCGACGGCTCGACTGTCTCGGCGCTATGGCATAAGCCCGAAAACGCAAAGGCCGTGCTTGTACTTGCACATGGCGCCGGCGCGGGCATGACGCACAAGAACATGGCCGCAACAGCCGACGGGCTTGAAGAACGCGGCGTCGCCGTACTGCGCTACAACTTCCCCTACATGGAAAAGGGCTCGAGCCGCCCCGACAATCCGCTCATCGCGCACGCGGCCGTACGCGCTGCAATCACTGACGCCGCAAAGCTCGCAGTTGACCTTCCTCTCTTCGCCGGCGGCCGCTCCTTCGGCGCCCGCATGACCTCACAGGCGCAGGCCCTCGAGCCGTTGGCAAAGGTACACGGCCTCGTGTTCTTCGCCTGGCCGCTCCACGCCCCCGGCAAACCCGGCGTCGATCGCGCCGAACATCTTGCCGCCGTCAATATTCCGATGCTCTTCCTGCAAGGCACAAAGGACGAGTTCGCAGAACTCGACCTCCTGAAGGCAACAACAAAATCCCTCGCCAGGCGTGCAACCCTCCACCTCGTCGATCGTGCCGACCACTCTTTCCACGTCCCCGCAAAAACCGGGCGCAAGGACCCAGAAGTCCTCGCCGAAATCCTGGACGTGTCCCGCGACTGGATGCTCAAACACTCCGCGTGACGCGCGGGCATGCGCACAGCCTCCAATCACCGTCATTCCCTCCGAGCCCGAACGGCGAAGAGCGGGAACCCTGCGACCAAGCTCTCAACCCTTCCCGATTTACATTGGGATGACCGGTGAAGAACCGGCGCCACATCCAGCGCCCTAAAGGCGCTAACAACCCAAACCCACGCAAGTCGCACCTGCGGGATTGCGGCTCCATGGCCGCACCTCATTATCATCCAAGGCGCCATGGTTGCGCCCCGGCTCGCAACGCGCGAGAAAGGTGCAAACGACTCTTGTCAGGAGCTCCCGATGGATCTGGATGATGTGACGAAAAAAGTGCAGGCCGCCCTGGCCGGAGGCACGGGCTTCGACAAGAAGGTGAAGTTCGATTTCGGAACGGTCGGCAAGCTTCTCATCGACGGCGCAGCCGGCAAAGCCACGAACGAGGATGGCGCGGCGGACGCAACCGTGACCGTCGGCTTCGATGACTTCCTGAAGCTGACGCAAGGCGCGCTCGATCCGACCATGGCGTTCATGCAGGGCAAGCTGAAAGTCGCTGGCGACATGGGTGTCGCGATGAAGCTCCAGTCGTTGTTCTCCAAGATCAAATAGCGCCATGGGCGACGGCGCTTCGCAAACCGAAGCCGACCTTGTTCTCCTGCCGGACAATCCGCCGCCGCAAGGCGCTGAAGTGATCTGGTATGAAGGCAGGGGCGGCATGCGTCTGCGGATGCTCTATGCGCCCGAGCCAAAGAACAATGGCGTCAAAACTCGCGGCCTCGCCATCGTCTGTCCGGGCCGAACCGAATTCATCGAGAAGTATTTCGAGGTCGCGCGCGACCTGCAGGATCGCGGCTTCGCCGTCGCGATTTTTGACTGGCCGGGTCAGGGTCTTTCGCAAAGGCCGCTCAAGAACCTACTCGCCGGACACATCAAGAGTTATGACTGGTATGTCGACGCGCTGATGCGCGCTCTCGCAAAGATCGAGCGTCGCGCGCCGAAGACATGGGTGATCCTGGCGCATTCGATGGGCGGCGCGATCGCACTTGAAGCGCTGCGCTCGCGCAAGCTGACAGTTGCCGCCGCCGCCTTCTCGGCGCCGATGTGGGGCATCCCGATCTGGTTTTTCCAGCGCTGGTATGGCCACTCCATGCGCCTGTTCGGCGCGGGCGCACTGCAGGCGCGGCCGCCCCAGCCCGATGAATCGTTCGAGAGCAATCAGCTGACGCACGACGAACGACGCTGGCGCCTCCAGCGCCGCCTGGTTGAAGCTGAGCCGAAGCTGGCGCTGGGCGAACCGACGATCGCGTGGGTTGTCGCATCTCTGAAGGCGTTCACGAGTCTGTTCACGGCGAATGCGCTCAATCATCTGCGCGATCTTCCCGTGCTCGTCGCCATCGCATCGGAAGAAACGATCGTGAAAAAGTCCGCCCAGCGAAAGATCGCCGACCGCCTCAAGGGCGGGAAGGTGATCAACATTCAGGGTGCAGGCCACGAGATCCTGATGGAGACAGATGAACGTCGCACCCAGTTCTGGAAAGCGTTCGAAGAGATGTGCAGGCGCGCGAAGATCTAGTGCAGCGGGGTGTGCGTTTCGTCGACCGTGCGATTGAGCAGACGCATCAGCGAGGATGACAACGTGCGGTTCGATTGCGTCAGCCGGCGCTGGCGGAACATCTTGTTTTCTTCCCGCGTCAGTGCACCGAGCGAGGCGGCTTCGTCTTCAGGCCTTTCTTCGCCCACAAACACGTAGGCGGCGACGCCATCCTTCCTGGCGAACTCTTTCATCAGCTTGCGAGCGGTCTGCTCAGGCGTACGGCCCCGCATAGCCCGGCGGATCATCCACACGGCGGCGTAAACGGCGACGGCAAATACCAAGAGGCCAAGCAGCGCCATGTTGCCGGCCCCCATCATGCCGGCGGCTGTGGAGCGGATGAACTCGCTTGCAGTCGAAATCAGCGCCTGATTCTGGATCGATGCAAAAGATCCCACGCCAAGGCCAAAGCAGGCCAGACGAACCGGCCATTTCCAGCGACGCTCGACATTGAGCTTGGTTTCAGCGCGAAACAGATCTTGCCGCGTCTCCTTCAACATCTCATCGTGCTCACGCGCGAGGCTCAGGACCTCGACAACAAGGCTGGGCTCCAGCGCAACTGGCCGTGTTCCTGCTCGCGGTCTCATGAATGCTTACCAGCTTCCCGAATGCGCAGCCGCCAGCCATACCGGCACATGGCGATGCACAAGCCCGACAAATCGGAAGAAGAACTCTTCAGGCGAGCGCCATGTTCCCTGGATTGCCCAATAGTTAGGGCGAGGGCGGCCTAGTAGTTTTCGGGATCGAGCCCAAGTGCCTCGGCCAGCGAGCTGACGGCCTGGTTTTCCTGCAGCTCCAGCCGGCCGTCAGCGACAAGGGCAGCCTGTGCGACGCGCATCACCAACGCCTTGTCAGCAGCGCTGGCGATCTCGGTCCGGATCGCCAGCAGCGCCGGCCCGAAGCTCTGGGCGGCGTGGACTTCCTTGGCCGCCTGCTCCCAGGCGTCGGCGATCTCGGCGTGGCCGGAATGGTTCAGCGCCGGCTCATTGTGCGCGAACTTCGCGAAGCGGTGTGCCTCGGCCGGTGCGAGCCTGCCATCCGAAAAGGAAACCATTGCAAAGGCGCGGGCGGCGTTCAGCAGGGTCGGGGTCATGGGCTAGCTGTCCGTGGCTAGAGGGCGGAACGATGGAGCGAGATAAGGGCCTCGTCGAGAATCCTGCGGCTCGATGCAGCGATGATTTGGCCGCCCAGCTGGGCGGGCGCGCCACGCCAATCTGTCACGACGCCGCCAGCCCCTTCGATCACCGGGAACAAGGCGGCGACATCGTGCGGCTTGAGGCCGCTTTCAGCCACCATGTCGATTGTGCCAGCTGCGAGCCGCGCATAGGCGTAGGCGTCCAGACCATAGCGGGTGAGACGGGCGGTGGCGCGCAGATGCTCGAAGGCGCCGCGCTCTGGCGGCGTGAGGATGAATGGATCGGTCGTCGAAAGGACAGCTTGCGTCAGCACTGGGCAGTCGCGTGTCCGCAGCCTCGTGCGTGCGCCGCGGCAATCCATCCAGGCCTTATCGCCCAAGCCAACATAACGCTCATCCAGCCAGGGCTGGTCGATGATGCCGAGGATGGGGCGGCCTTCCTTCACCAGCCCGATCAGAACGCACCAGGAGGGCAGGCCAGCGACGAATGCGCGCGTGCCATCGATGGGGTCCAGATACCAGGTGAGGCCCGACGTGCCGGATGTCGACCCGTATTCCTCGCCCTCGATGGCGTCGTTTGGGCGTTCGGAGGTAATGATCTCGCGCATCACACGTTCGGAAGCGCGATCGGCCTCCGTAACGGGGTCGAAACCGTCTATGTCCTTGTTGTGGGGATTGCTGGCCGCCGCCGTGCGGAAAATCGGAAGAATGGCTGCTCGCGCTGCATTCGCAAGACGCGAAGCCAGCGGCAGAAGCGATTGGGCGAGGGCGGGATCCGGCATGGCCCGGACCTTTGCCTCTCAAGGCCTCCTCCGGCAAGACAAAGTCCTGCGCGACGCTTGCGCCCGGCCTGGATTACCCGGCCGGGCGCTGGCGCAGGGGGCGTCAGGTCTTACGAGGCGACGGCGTCAGAGCCATCGCCTTCGAGGGCTTTGGCAAGATCGAGCAGACGGCGGCGCGGACGCTCCGAGAGCCTGTAATAAGCGCGCACGAGTTCGAGCGTCTCTTTCTGCGAAAGAATATCGCCAGGCAGGCGTTCATTCTGATCGTTGGCCGGAGCCTGTTTGCCGTCCGGCGCGAGGCCGTCGAAGAAATAGTTGATTTGGACGTTCAGGGCAGTGCCGAGGCTGAAGAGCCGGCTCGCCGTGATGCGGTTCGCGCCGCATTCGTATTTCTGGATCTGCTGAAAACGCACGCCGACCTGGCCAGCCAGGTCCTGCTGGGTGAGGCCCAGCAGCCGGCGACGGCGGCGAAGCCGCTTGCCGACATAAATATCCACATCCGTGGCCATAACTCATACTCCCGCTACGCCGGGCCCGTACCATTCAGGGACCGTCGTGCGGTTGATCAGCAAGGCGCTTGCCACACGCTCAGCGTGAACTTTGTGCAACGCAGCATAATTCGGGTGACCAATAAGTGGACAAAGCTGCCTTAGAACCCGTCAGAATCTGAATTTTCCCTTCAAACTGCGCAAATTCGCCGCAGGAACGGGATTTGGGCTTGAGCTTTTCGCACTGCAGCGTAGGTTCAACCCGTGGCTCTTCGGAGCCGCTGCCCTTACGGGCGTTTCCTCCCTAAACCTTTGGCCGCGCTGGTATCCAGCGCGGCCTTCTTCTTTGTATTTTCAGTAGTTAGTCCGGCTTCGGCACGCGTGTAGGTGCAGATCGCCTGGGCGATCTCGCTCATGTGCCGGCGCAGCGTCAGAAAGCCTTCGTGAGGCTCGACCGTCGCCTCGTCGAGGTAAAGCCGGCGGCGAATCTCAATCTGCAGGGCGTGGCGGCCGAGCAAAGGCTGACCGTGGGCCAGGGTTGCGTAACCGCCAGCGTAAGGCGTGTTTCTGGCGGTGGTATAACCCCGGGCGCGGAACAGCGCTTCGACATAGTCCGCCAGCCCGTGACTGCAGGATGCGCCGAAACGGTCGCCAATGATGATATCCGGGGAGCGCTTTGCTTCGGTTTCCGCCGGCATCGAATGGCAATCGATCAGCCAGGCCTGCCCGAACATGGCCTGGGCCCGCCGCAGCAGCGCTTCCAGCGCGCGGTGATAAGGCCTGTAAACCTGCTCCAGCCGCCGTTCAGCCTCTTCCCGCAAGATCTTCCGCCGATAAATCGCGGCGCCGTTGAAGGCCACCCTGGGAATGCAGCCAAGGCCGGCGTCGACCCGGGGTGAACGCTGGGAGAACCAGCCGGGAGCCGGATCTTCAAACATGGCGGGATCCATTTCGGACTCGGCCCGGTTCAGGTCGACGAAGCCACGCGCCACAAGGCCGCAGATCACGGGCGATCCGGACGCATGAACGTCCGCTAGCAGCCGGTCGACATACGCGTCCTCGATCCGCCGCAGGTCGAGGGTCGACGCCGCGCACGTCTCCAGAAACCCCTTCGGATAAAGCCGGCCGGAGTGGGGAGAGGCAAAAACCGCAGGCGAAACGATCGAAACCGGCTCGTCAATGGAAAAGGAAAACCCGGTCCGTTCCGCCTCTGGCGAACGGGATTTCGAAGCGGCAGCCGCCGGATCGGAGAAAATCATGAGCCCGGGAAACATTCGCCCATATTTTCGGACCCAGCGTCCGGGTCAAGGCGTGTTCATACCTGCTTTACCATGCCGGATCACAAATCGTACCTTAACTCGTCGGTCGAAGATTCGGGACTTCATGGCCAAGATTCTCCTTGCCGAGGACGACGACAGCCTTCGGGGCTTCCTCGTCAATGCGCTGAAACGCGCGGGACATGTCGTCAAAGACTTTGACGAGGGCCGAACCGCCCTCAAAGCGCTCGAGCGGGAAGTCTTCGACCTTCTGCTGACCGACATCGTCATGCCGGGTCTCGATGGCATCGAGCTCGCCCGCCGTGGCGCTGAACTCGATCCCGCGATGAAAATCGTCTTCATCACCGGCTTTGCCGGCGTCGCCCTTTCGCCCGGCGGTCCCACGCCAGCCGGGGCCAAGGTGCTTTCCAAGCCTTTCCACCTGCGTGAACTGGTGGACGAGGTCGAGCGGGTCATGGCGGCCTGACCTAGGTCAGCGGCTGGCATTGACGCCCGCCCCCTGCACATGCATTACACCCGCCTCGCCCGGAAGGGCGCTTTTCGAGGCTGGTCCGGGCGGTTAGCTCAGCGGTAGAGCACTACCTTGACATGGTAGGGGTCACAGGTTCGATCCCTGTACCGCCCACCAGCCTTGGAAGCCCCAGGGCGCTAGGTGTGTGCTTCACTTGTTTCCACAACGCGTGCCGACGCCAGTGTTGCCGAGACCGGGGACGGCGGAAGCTTGCGCTGCGTGTCGACCATAGCCTGCCAGTTGAACCAGCCCATAGCGCGCCGTGTGGCGCTGACCACGGGTGGCGGCTTCAAGTCTTCCGGCGTGGCGAGCGCGCGCCAGAGCCAGCTGCGGCGGCGCGGTGCGCGCGCGAGCAGCGTGGACACTTGTTTCGCGAAGACGAGGCTCAGGGCGACGGGCAGTGTCCACGCGGCGAAGCCCGGGTTAGCAAGCATGGTTGCGACAAGAACGAGGCCGACGATCACCTGTGGTGTGAAATGCGAACCGTTGTCTGCGCCCGCCACGGCAACGCGCGCCTGTGGTCGCCAGCCTGCATCACGGCCGAGGAAGGGAGTTAGCACGGCCTGCGCCTGGCTGATCATGAGGATCGGCGCCGACGCGGCTGAAACGGCTGCTTCCACGAAGAGTCCAACGACGAAACCTGGCTGCTTTCCCCAGCCCGGCAGCCGGCCCAACGCCCACAGGATCAGCGCGAGCCACTTCGGCGACAGCACGATCAGGGCTGTCAGGAATATCAGCGAAAGATCAGGCGTAACGGTGGCATGGTCGTCCGCGCGGCTTCCAACCCAGGCGAGGATCGCGCTGACCAGGATCAGCAAGAACCAAAGAAGCGCAGACGCATAACCCATCACGCCAGCAAAGATGTGCGCGCGACTCACGGGATCGAAGCCCTTCGCAGCAATCAGCTTGAGGTGCTGCAGATTCCCTTGCGCCCAGCGCCTGTCGCGAGCGGCGAGATCGTCAAGCGTCGGCGGCGATTCTTCATAGCTGCCTTCGATCTCCGGCGCGATCTCGACGCGCCATCCAGCGCGGCGGAGGAGGGCGGCTTCAACGAAATCATGGCTCAGGATCTGCCCGCCAAGCGGACCGCGTCCCGGGAGATCGGGCAGGCCAGCGTGGGAGGCAAAAGCTTCCGTACGGACGATGGCGTTGTGACCCCAGAAATTGCCGGCGCCGCCTGACCACCACGCAAGGCCGGCTCCGAAGATCTGGCCATAGGCGCGCATGGCGAATTGCTGCGAACGCGCCATCATTGTCTGCGCGTTCACGATTGATGGCACTGTCTGGATCAACGCTGTGCCGGGCTGCGCATCCATGCGCTGCACCAGTTCGATAAGCGCTTCGGCCGACATCAGGCTGTCTGCGTCGAACACGGCCATGTAGTCGTAACGACCTCCCCAGCGGCGCACGAAGTCGGCGACGTTGCCGGCTTTGCGTCCGTGATTGAGCGTGCGGCGACGATAGAAGATAGCGGCGTCGGGCCGTGCGATGCGCAAGCGCCGGATGGCGTTCTCTTCTTCACGCGCAAGGTCGGCGTCCGTCGTGTCGCTAAGGAAGAAAATCTCGAATGAGTCCTCTGCGCCGGCGCGCACCAGCGAGTCATGAATCGCCTGGACGCCTGCCGTCACGCGGCCAGCGTCTTCGTTGCGGATGGGGAAGACGATTGCAGTCAGGGACGTTGTGTCGAGCAGCCTCGGGATTGGCCGTTGTCCTGGTTCGCGCGAGATTAGGATGGCGGCCCCCGCCAAAGCGGTGGCGGCGGCGAGAGAGATCCAGGCAAGGTTGGCCGCGAGCAGGGCAAGGCCAACCCATTCAAGCAGCACGATACCGTCGGCATTCATGGCGGACCAGGCATGCGCCGTCGCCAGACCCGTTATCCCCAGCGTCGCCATCAGCAGCACGCCGAGGCGCCAGCGGCCGTCGGTTTCGCCGTGCACATGCACGCGCGAGCCGGCTATCCTCTGCTGCGGCATGGCCAACGGAGATTCCGGCGGTGTCTGAGGGCCGACTGGCTTGATCGCCAGCGGGGGGGAATCGAGCTTCACTCTGACGTCCATCGGAACAACCACGTTTCTGTTTTCTGGGAGGTAGAGTCCGTGAGGGCGGCGTGCAGTTCGATTACCGGCGCAGCGCCAGCATCGAGGTCGAAAAAGAGGGTCGCAGTCGTGTCTGCGCCGGGGACGATCCGTATGTTGGAGACAGCGCCCGACGTGGCCCACACATCGGCGCTGAAGTCTTTCGCGGTGAAACCAGCCGTCCCTTGAAACTCGATCGTGAAGCGTTGGATACGTGCGCTCTCGGGCGCAGGGACGACGTGTGTCGAGACTGCGCGCGCCACGGGCGATAGGCGTGGCCTGTCGGACCAATGCAGCCGGTAGGCCAGACGTTGCACTGACCCAGCGCGCCAGATTTCGGCCGGGCGCCAGAAGGCGGCGACATTGTCGGCATACTCGTTGGCAGTCGGGAATTCGAGCAGACGGACTTCGCCCTTGCCCCAGTCGCCCTGCGGCTCAATCCATAGGCTGGGGCGGCGCTCGTACTTCGCTTCGGAGTCCGCATATGCTGCGGGATCGCGGCGACGCTGTTCGAGACCAAAACCAGCGAGCGTTCCCGCGAAGGCGGAGAGCTGGACGGATGAGGGATTGGCCAGCGGACGCCAGATGTGTTCGCCGGTCAACGACAGAATGGCCAGGCCATCGCTATCATGCACTTCGGGCCGGTCATCGATTTTCGCATGTCCGTCGGATGATCCGTGCAGGTACATGCTGGACATGGGCGCGATGCCTGCTTCCGAGACGTCGATCCGTGGATGAATCTCACCCACGACATCGATGACTGCGTCTTTTCCGGGCCGGAGCACGAAGCGATAGGCCGCAGCGACCGATCGCGAGTCCGCCAGCGCCACGAAGGTCAGGGTGTCGTCGGCATTTTCAGGTTCGGCGATCCAGAAATCGGTGAAGCGCGGGAATTCCTCGCCGGCCACTGATCCTGTGCCAATAGCGAGCGCACGGGCGGAGATGCCGTAGACCTGGCCTTCGCTGACAGCACGGAAGTAGGTCGCGCCCTGCAAGACCGCGAACTCATAACCGATGCCGGCCTGACCCGGCTTGCTGATGGCGCGCCAGCCAGACACGCCGAGAGCGACGCGCTCATCGTCGGTCGCTCCCGGGTAGTCGACGAAATCGATGAAGTTCGACGATGTGTGAGGTGTTGTCTCGCCG
>CANJIL010000016.1 GCA_947474455.1 Hyphomonadaceae bacterium
CGCCTGCTCCGGAGGTGTTCTTGCCGACGCTAGCCGGGGCATGGCCGGCTCCGCGTCGCGCAAGCGCTCCGCCGGCCATGCCCCGGCTAGCGTCAGAGGTGATGATGAACTAACAATCGACTTGGACCACTCGGTGGGGGCCGATCACGTTCGTCGCGCTCGATGTGGGCTTCTTGGTGGCAAGCGATCGCGCCGTGGGGCGGGCAGAGGATGGAAAGACCGAGCGCGTTGGCGGCCGTTCCAGACGCAACAAGCCAGATGTCGAGATCGGTCTCGAAGATATCGCACAGGGACTTGCGGGCCGCCTCTGTACACGGGTCGGCGCCGTAGCTGGAGGCAGGGCCTTTCGCGGCGGCGACCATGGCTTCCAGGATCGCCGGGTGCGCGGGTGCGGCTGTGTCGGATGAAAAAATCATCGTTGTCTCCCGCCCGATCCTCTGGAGCCGAATTTCACATCGTGCAAGGATTAGGCATGAGCAACATTTTGGGAATCAAGGCGCTGACCTTCGACGTGTTCGGCACCACGGTCGACTGGTGTGGCGGCATCGCACGCGAATCCAAGGCGATGTTGGGCCCGCGCGGGCATAGTCTCGACTGGGTGGTGTTCGCCAACCGCTGGCGCAGGGATTTCCTGCCGGCGATGGACGAAGTGCGCAGCGGCAGGCGTGCCTATGTCACGATGGATCAGCTGCATCGTGAAATGCTGGATGCTGTGGTCGCCGAGTTCGGGGTCGATCTTAGCAATGCGGAGAAGGACCAGTTCGCGCTGAGTTGGCGGCGGCTTGATCCATGGCCGGATGTGGTGCCGGCGATGACGCGACTGAAGAAACATTTCATCGTCGCGGCGCTGTCCAATGGCAACACCGCGCTGATTGTGGATATGGCGAAGCGCTCCGGCCTGCCGTGGGATGTGGTTCTCGGCGCTGATTTCGTGCGGACTTACAAGCCCATGCCGGCCCTTTACGACAGTGCTCCCATGCTGCTCGACGTGAAGCCCTCCGAGACAATGATGGTGGCGTGCCACATGTGGGATCTGGATGCTGCGGCGAAGCAGGGCCTGAGGACGGCCTACGTCCGGCGGCCGGACGAATACGGCGTGGGCGCCCCGATTCAGACCCCTGCCAAGGGCAGTTATGATCTCCAGTTGGAGAGCTTCCTCGAACTGGCGGACGCGCTGGGCGCCTAGAGCGGGATCATTTTTCATTGAAGCGATAACCTGAGTTGGCGAGGTAGTTGGCGTATTCCTCGGGCGACAAGGTTTTCAGCAGCTGGCCGATGCGATCCCAGGCGCGCTCGCTCGTGCGTTCCTGAGCCTTGCGGAGGAGATGTTTGAGCTTGGCGAAGACCTGCTCAATCGGGTTGAGGTCGGGGCTGTAGGGCGGCAGGAACCACACCCGGGCGCCGGCCTTGCGCACCATTGCCCGGATGGCGCGTCCTTTGTGGCTGCCCAGATTGTCCATCACGACGATGTCGCCCGGTCGCAGGGTCGGCACGAGGACATCAGCGGCATAGGTCTTGAAGATCTCACCGTTGATCGGGCCTTCGAAGACGAAGGGGGCGGTGATGGCCTGCCGGCGCAGGCCGGCCAGGAAGGTCGAGGTCTTCCAGTGGCGGTGGGGCGCATAGCCGTTGAGCCGCTTCCCGCGGGCGCTCCAGCCCCGCAAGGGCGCCATGTTCGTCTTCACCCAGGTCTCGTCGATGAAGACCAGCCGGTCAGGGTCGATCCACGCCTGGAGCGAGCGCCAGCGCTTGCGCCGCCTCACAACATCAGGGCGCAGGCGCTCATCCGCGATGGCGGTTTTTTAAAACTCAGCCCGTCGGCGTGGACGAAGTTCCAGATCGCTCCGTAGCTCACCTTCGTCCCAAGCTCGGCGAGTTCGACCTGGATCGTGCGCAGCGTCACGTGCGGCTCATCACGCCGGCGCAGTCGGATGTAATCCCGCTGCTTCTCCTTCAGCACATAGGGCTTTGGACCCGGCGGCTTCTTCGGCGCACAGCTCCCGGTCTCCCGCTTGCGCTGAGACCACTTCACCACTGAGGAGACGCCAACCTGCAGCGCAGCCGCCACCTGGCGACACGTCTCACCCTTCTCGAGACGGGCCATCGCCCGCTCACGCAAGTCCATCGACAGGGCTCGGGTCATGTCCGCCGGCCTCCTGTCCGGCCCACACAAACGGAATCACAACCCGCCTAAGTCGGGAATCCCCCAGATTCAGCTGTCACTGAGTTTGCTCTAGACGCCCGCGAACCTGCCCGTACCTGGCTTTCTGAGCGGAAGCCAGAATCAAGCGGCCCGGAAGTTTCCTTCCGGGCCGTCGAACTAGATCGCCGAGGATAGCCGGATCAGGTCCAGCTGATGTTCTCGACCGGCAGGGAGCGGATGCGCTTGCCGGTAGCTGCGAAGATAGCGTTCGCCACGGCGGGCAGGACCGGCGGAAGCGCCGGCTCGCCAAGACCCGTGGGCGAGTTGTCGGTGAGGTTGAAGTGAACGTCGATCTGTGGCGCGTAGTCGATGCGCAGCAGTGGCATGTCGAAGAAGTTCTGCTGCTGCGTGCGGCCTTTATCGAAGGTGATCTTCTGATACATCGACGAGATGCCGTCGACGATCGCGCCATTGGCCTGGTTGTGGGCGTTGATCGGGTTGATGACGTGCGAGCCTATGTCGCCGACACACCAGACCTTCTGAACACGCCACGATCCATTCTTCTCGACTTTCACTTTCGCGACCTCGGCGAAGTGGCCCTGGTGCGAGAAGTAGAAGGCGCAGCCCATGCCCGTGCCCTTCGGCAGCGAGGCGCGGTTGGCCCAGCCTGAACGGTCACGGACGAGCTTGAGAATGTCGCTCATGCGCTGCGGGTTCATGCCAGTGCGCGTGGCGCCGGCGGGCGCGGGAAGGGCCAACAGCTCGAGGCGGAACTCCAGCGGGTCTTTGCCGGCGGCGATCGCGACCTCGTCGAGGAACGACTGGTACACAAAGCAAACGGCGTTGGATGTCGGCGCCCGCAGCGGGCCGGTCGGCATGCCGCCCATGATCAGGCTGTGATCATAAGCATGGTTCGGCACGTAGGCCGCCGGGAATTCCTGCGGAGGCAGGGTGGCGCTAGGCAGCGGCGTCATCTCGTTCTTGTCGTTGGGACGAGCGAAAGTGACGAAGTGGTTCGAGAGGCCGACAAGTTTGTTGTCCTTGTCGAGAGCCGCTTTCAGGTTGTGGTAGCCGCCCGGACGATACGGGTCGTGCGCCATGTCCTGCTCGCGCGTCCACACCAGCTTAACCGGGATGTTGCCGGCCTGCTTAGAGATCGCAGCAGCCTCGACGATGTAATCGTTGTCGAGACGACGGCCAAAGCCGCCGCCGCAGCGGATCAGGTGGATCGTGACTTTGGACTTCTCGACGCCGAGCGCCGTTGTCACCAGGTTGAAGCCGCCATTGGCGCCAAGGTCGGGACGCTGGGTCGGGGCCCATATCTCCACCGTGCCGTCGGCTTTCGCGTGGGCGGTTGTGTTCTGCGGCTCAAGCGGAGCGTGCGACAGGAACGGATAAGAGTAGCTGGCCTCCACCGTTTTCGCTGCGCCCTTCATGGCCGCTTCCACGTCTCCAGTTTTGGAAACGCTAGCCATCGGCTTGCCCTTCGCGAGATCAGCAGCCTGCTTGTCGTAAGAGGCCGTCGATTCGTCCTTGGAGACACCTTCGTCCCAAACGATCTTGAGCTTCTTGGCGGCTTCCTTGGCTGTCCACCAGTCGTCCGCAAGGATGGCGACGCCATCGAGTAGGCCCATCTTGCTGAACAGCGCTTCGCCAGCTTGCTTCACGATGAAGGCGTCCGAGATGCCCGGCAGAGCCTTGATCTCATCTACGTTGGCCGAGATGACCTTGCCGCCGAACACAGGGCATTTGACGAAGTTTGCATACTTCATGCCCGGCACGACGGTGTCGATTCCGAAGATCGGCTCGCCGCGCACGATCCTGGGGGAATCCCAGTTGCGCATGTCCTTGCCGATGAGCCGGTAGTTCTTCGGATCCTTCATCTTCAGCGTGGCCGGATCGGGCGCCGGAAGCTTCGCGGCGTCGACGACGAGGTCGCCATACGGGATCTTCTTGTTCGTCGCCGTGTGCACGACCATCGACGGCTCGGTCGAGAGTTCGTCGATCGAGACGTTGAGGCGGGCGGCGGCCGCTTGCAGCAGCATCAGGCGCGTCGCGGCGCCAACCTGGCGTTGCGGGATCCAGTGGGTCGGCGTAGCGAACGAGCCGCCAGCGATCTGGCGTCCGTATTTCGCTTCGTTCGCGTCAGCCTGTTCAAGGACGACCTTCGACCAGTCCGCGTCGAGCTCTTCGGCGACCAGCATCGGAAGCATCGTCTTGATGCCCTGACCGATTTCCGGGTTTTTTGCCACGATGCGGATGGTCCCGTCAGCCGAGATAGCCACGAAGACGTTGACGTCGACAAGCGGCGCCGCCGGTTTCGCGGGGGTGGCCGCAAGGGCAGGCGCGCCGTCTGTGGTGTCACCCGGCGTGACACAACCGGAGAGAACGAGACCGCCGCCTGCGGCGGAAGCCATCAGGAAAAAGCGGCGCGAGGTATTTACAGTGTTGCCATCAGCCATGGATCAGACCTCCCGCGTATCAGCAGTGTCAACGCCCGCGGCCTGTTTGATGGCCTTGCGGATGCGCACATAGGTACCGCAGCGGCAGGCATTGCCCGCCATAGCTGCATCAATGTCTTTGTCGTTGGGCTTCGGCGTTTTGCTGATCAGCGCCGTCGCCGCCATGATCTGGCCAGCCTGGCAGTAACCGCATTGCACGACGTCAACGTCGAGCCAGGCTTTCTGCACCGCCTGGCCGATAGCCGTCTGGCCGATCGCCTCGATCGTGGTCACCTGCTTGGCGCCAACCGACGAGATCGGTGTCACGCAGGCGCGTGTCACCTGACCATCGAGATGGACAGAGCAGGCGCCGCAGGCAGAGACGCCGCAGCCGAACTTTGTGCCCTTCAAATTGAGTTTGTCCCGGAGAACCCAGAGCAACGGCATATTACCGTCCGCCACTTCGACCCTCTCGGTCTTTCCGTTCACAGTGATTGTGTATGTCGCCATTTTTCGAGCTCCGCGGGCTTGTTCCGGAATCGCTTCCGGCTCCTCCACCCAGATTTCTAACCCGAGACGCATCATCGCCCCGAAACGGGCGCGCGCCTTGCGGGAATGCATAGCTCGGCGAAAACAAAACGCCAATGACGCCGCGCGAGTTCGCTCCCGAATTCTCACGGGGAACGAAACACGCTTGCGCGAGTAGCCGCAAAAAGCGGCTGGCACAGCCTAGTTCTTGCGAATCATTCGCAGAACCGGCCGCGTCATCAGATCTTATACGTTATAGTCATGAATGTATAGCGCCGTCTTTCGCGATTCTGGGCGTTGTGATCCGGCCGCCTGTGGCGGGGTTCTGGCAAGGGCGTCGCCACCCGCCACGGCATTCCAGGTATGCTCAGTTCACACGCTGCCGCTGGCTGTTTGCGCCGGGACCGGGATCTTTCTGCGGCCCATGTGGAACGAGAGTGGCCGTTACGGCCCGTGCGCAGGATCGGGACCATGAAGCGCGTCAGTTAGCGCGAGCCATTTAAGAAGCCCGAGCCGGTGGAGACCAGGGCCAAACGGTGCACGAAGTCTGGGTCCGATAAACCCCGCCTCCCATGACCGGAGCTTTTTCCTGGGCGAAGTCGATGCTCTTGGAGCGGACGCAGCGGACTACCAGATGGTCCTAAAGCGCATTGAACGGCCTGGCGGCGCTCTCGGCTTCGCGCAGGCGCCAGTGCTCGCTACGGCTGGCCGCGAGCACAGAGACCCGGATTTGTTTTCCTAAAATGGTTAGCGCAGGGGCGGATAAACTCGCGCCTCAGGGGAGGCGGCACTGCGCGCACGCGCATGCTCTACAGGAGAATGGGCGCCAAGGCCGATGTCCGCTGAGCCGCAGACCGGGCAGACCAGCGCCGGCGCCAGATCCTCGATTGTCGCGTCGACCCCCAGGCGGAGCGCGAAGTAGGCCGGATCAAGCGGGGTTTTGGCATTGCAGTCATTGCATTCGACCAACAACAGATGATCGTTGTCGAGAACGTCGCGAAGTTTCATGGCCAGCCCCCAAGCGCCCGCGTTTTCGCCCTGTGGGTTAATCCTAGCCTGCAGCGATCAGGAAAAGCGAATCAGAATTGCCGTGTGCACGGATGAGTTCTTATTGCCTTTGAATCCATGAGGACTCGTTCGCGCTGATGCGTGCAATGCGCCCGGCCGCGAGGTGCTGGCGCTCCGCCGGCGGCGCTTCAGGGAAGGCGCGGCAGACTTTTGCGCGCCTGCGATCCCAGCTTGTTCCGGCCCAGGTTTTGCGCATCTTCCGGCCATGGCCGGAACTGATGCTGAAGAACTCGGCGATGCGTTGCGCAAAGCTTCGCGCATGGTGGTGTTCACCGGCGCGGGCATATCGACGGCGTCAGGCATTCCCGATTTCCGCTCGCCGGGCGGCGTGTGGTCGCGCATGAAGCCGATCTACTTCGAGGAATTCGTCGGATCAGAAGCGAAGCGGCGCGAAGCATGGACGCGCGTGTTCACCGGCGCGGCGGGTTGGGTGGGGAAAGAACCGAACGCGGGCCACCACGCCGTCGCGCGTCTCGTCGCAAGCGGCAAGGCCTCTGCAGTGATAACCCAGAACGTCGACAATCTTCATCAAGCGTCAGGCGTGACGGACAACCAGATCATCGAGCTGCACGGCAATGCGAGCTACGCGACGTGCCTCGCATGCGGCTTGCGTCATGAGCTCGAAGAGCTGCGGCCGGCGTTCGTCGAGCGCGGCGAGATTCCGGTCTGCCGCGCGTGTGGCGAGCTGGTGAAGACAGCGACCATCTCGTTCGGCCAGCAGATGCCGGAAGAGCCGATGTTGCGCGCCGAGGCCGAGACACACCTTTCCGACCTGTTCCTGGTGCTGGGTTCGTCGCTGGTGGTCAGGCCAGCTGCGCTTTTCCCTGCGAAGGCGAAGCAGAACGGCGCGCGGCTGGTGATCGTGAATCGAGATGAAACGCCGCTCGATGACATCGCCGATCTGGTGCTGCACAAAGACATCGGCCCCATGCTGACAGCGGCGATGCGGGACTTGAACTAGACTAGCCGCACCTTCTACTTTTCAACCTTGCGTTGCATCGGCTGTTTCCGGTTCGCAAACCATGTTCGCGCGATCACGACCGGCGCGCCCAGAACGCGCAACGTCGAGACGAAGATCAACAGGCCGTAGAGCTTGAGCCCCGCGAGGACTGCGCCGGCTTCGAACGACTTCGGCTGCAGTTCCACAAGATGATAGTTCTGCTGCAGCACAGCTTTCGTGTCCTGGCTGAGGAAGAAGCCGAAGACATCCGTGCCGCCCATGATGCTCTGCGACATGAAGTTCCAGAACACCATCCCTTCGCCGGCTTCCCGTCCGAACAGCCTGTTCTCGATGGCGGGCGACAGTAGCTGATAGGAATACGCCATCAGCGCGACGATGGGCACGGCGGTGAGATGTGACAGCAGGCGGCGCACGTCATCGAAGAACAGCCGGGGCGCGCTGAATTTGCGCCGCGGCCCTTGCGCGAGGCCGAGGTCGTGCGGTTTCCAGATGCCGGCGATGTCGCTGATTGCATGCGCCGCGGCGTCCGCGATCGCGATGCCGGCGAAGATGCAGAAGAGCAGGTTCTGCGGATTTGACGGCAGGGTTGGCCGGATGATCGGAGATGCAATCGCCAGCCAGAAGGTCGAAATCGTCGCCAGCAGGATGACGTAGAGCCAATAGAGGCCGAGGCGCCACCCGGAGTCACTGGGCGGCGGCGCCGGTCCTACCACGCAAGCTCCTTGCCGTTCCAGGCGAGGAAGCGGCCCGTCGAGCTGATGTCGAGCCTGTCGATCAGCTTCTGCATTTGCACGGCGCTTTCTTCCGGCGTCAGCTGAGCGCCATCGCCGCCCATATCGGTCTTCACCCAGCCGGGGTGAAGTATCAGCACAGGTATGCCTTCGGCTTTCAGCTCGGTCGCAAGCCCGCGCATCAGCTTGTTCACCGCCGCCTTGGAGACGCGGTAGGCGAGCGAGTCAGCCATCGACGACTGCATCTGACCCATCTGGCTGGACAGCGTGACGATCTTGCCCTTCGCGGCCTTTACGTTGGGCAGGAAGGCGGTCGCGATGCGCAGCGGCGCAATCGCGTTGACGTTCAGCGTTTCGACCAGGCCGTCGAAATCCATGTCCGTGGCGGTCTGCCTGTCGGGTCCGCCTATGCCGGCATTGTTGATCAGCACATCGATCGGTTCGGCCTCGAGCTTGCGGCGGACGCGGCCGATCTCGGCGGGATCGGAGACGTCCATCTCGATCACCTCGACCCACTTCGGCTGCGTAGCTGCGAAGGCGTCGAGATCAGCGCGGTCGGAGGTGGCGCGCACAGCGGCAATGACCTTGTCGCGGCGTCCGGCGTAGGCCTTCACCAGGGCGAGGCCTATGCCGCGATTTGCCCCCGTGATCAGTACGACAGCCATCGATCAACCCCGTTCGGCCCCCGTTGGCTCTCGTATCAGCGCGTCGGAACAGGCGTCTCGCCGCGATAGTCGTAGAAGCCGCGGCCGGCCTTCTTGCCCACCCATCCGGCTTCAACATATTTCACCAGCAGCGGGCAGGGACGGTATTTTGTGTCGGCCAGGCCGTCATGCAGCACCTGCATGATCGACAGACAGGTATCGAGGCCGATGAAGTCCGCCAGTTCCAGCGGCCCCATAGGATGGTTGGCGCCGAGCTTCATGGCGGTGTCGATCGATTCAACCGTGCCGACGCCTTCATACAGCGTATAGACCGCCTCGTTGATCATCGGCATCAGCACGCGGTTGACGATGAAGGCCGGGAAGTCTTCCGCATTCGTCACACGCTTGTGGAGGCGTTCGACGATGTGGACTGCGGCTTCGTAAGTCTGCTGATCTGTGGCCAAGCCCCGGATCACCTCGACCAGCTTCATAAGCGGGACGGGGTTCATGAAGTGAAGGCCGATGAAGCGCTCGGGGCGGTCCGTCGATGCGCCAAGGCGCGTGATCGAGATGGACGAGGTGTTCGTCGCCAGCATCGCCGTCTTCGGAAGTTTCAGGCAGACAGAATCGAAAATGGCGCGCTTGACGGCTTCTTTCTCTGTCGCGGCTTCGATGCAGAAGTCGACTTCGCAAAAGGCGTCGAGCGTCGTGACGGCGTTGATGCGCCCCATTCCTATATCGCGCTGCTCATCCGTAATCATCTCGCGGTGGACCTGGCGGTCCATGTTGCGCCGGATCGTCTTGATGCCCGCCTCAAGTCTTTCCGCAGACACATCGTTCAGCACGACGTCAAAACCAGCAAGAGCGCAGACGTGCGCGATGCCATTACCCATCTGTCCCGCGCCGATGACGCCGATGGTGCGAATTCCGGTCATGCAGTGTGACGCCTGTACTTCGAATCCACTGACGCTAGCACGCTAACTACCAGCCGCGAGCCTCGCTATTCGCACATGCACAAGAGAGAGTGAAGAAGCCGTCTGGTGTGACGTTTCCGCACTAATCGATACATTCACGGCGGTGTGCGGTTCATTCTGCCCTTTTTGTAAGCGGGCCTCGGCGCCTTTTTCCCTTCAGGGCCGGTATCGGCGCTGTATCCTGACACTGCAAACAGTTGGCAGTCCGCCATGATGGCGCGGGCGCGTTGGAAAATTTCCTATGTTGAAATGGACCTTTGCAGTTGCGCTCGCGGCTGCGGCGGCCGGACCGTCTTTCGCCCAGAAGACCGATCTTCCCGATCGGCCCCTCAAGCAGACCAAGGCTTTCGACGGCGCCGCAATCCCGGAGTGCATCGCTGCAGTCAAGCAAAGCGGCGAATGCACGGTCACCTACATTGTGGGCGTCAATGGGAAAGCCAAGACATCAAGCCGGAATGCACGGTCGCGGACATGGCGCCCTACGCCGTACTTGTGATCGAGAGCGGCGAATGGGAAGCCGAGATCACGGGCGGCGAGTTCTTCGATTCCTTTCCGCGGAAGCTGCTTCTTCATTTCACGGCGAATACCGTCGCAGCTGCAGCTTCGCCAAATGGTGAGAAGGCGCCTGTGTTGGTCACCGACGTCTCGCCAAATGACGTCAAGAGCGCCATCAGCATGACGAACAAGGCCGGCAGGTGCAACGTGGTCTTCACCGTCGGAACCGATGGTTCGCCGAAGGACATCAAGCCGAACTGCGAGAACCGCGAACTCAAGCCCCGCATCAGCGCTGCGGTCAAGAAGATGAAATACGAGCCCGGCATGAAGGGCGGCAAGGCCGTCGACTGGCCGAACGTGTCGGTCCCGCTAAATCTCGGCGGCTAAGGATAGTCGACTGAAAACAGAGGCCGGCCCCGGACAAACCGGGGCGGACCTTTTCTGTTTGTTGTCGGAACCGAGGTTAGTTCATCGCACCCCGTTTCATCTGCGCCGGAACGCCGTTCAACGCCAGCGTGCCAGTTTCCTTGGCGACCGTGACTTTCACATCATCGCCGTCCTTGATGCGGCCTTCCAGGATGAGGCGTGCAAGCGGATCCTGCAGCTCCTTCTGAATGGCGCGCTTCAGCGGGCGAGCGCCGTAGACAGGGTCGTAACCGCGTTCCGCGAGCCAATGGCTGGCGTCCTGGTCGAGCTTGACGGTGATGCGCCGGTCGGCGAGAATTTTCTCGAGGCGCTTCAGTTGCACGCCCACAATGCGATCGATTTCGCCCCGGCCAAGCCGCTTGAAGAAGACGATCTCGTCGACGCGGTTGAGGAATTCCGGGCGAAAGTGCCCACGGATGGATTCCATAACCGTGTCGCGGGTGGCTCGGGAGATTTCACCTTCAGACTTGTCTTCCGCCAGCGCATGCGCGCCGAGGTTGGAGGTCATGATGATGACCGTGTTGTTGAAGTTCACCGTGCGCCCCTGGCCGTCGGTCAGGCGGCCATCGTCCAGCACCTGCAGCAGCGTGTTGAACACGTCAGGGTGCGCCTTCTCGATCTCGTCGAACAGGATCACCTGATACGGCCTGCGGCGCACTGCTTCGGTAAGCGCGCCGCCTTCCTCATAACCGACATAGCCCGGAGGCGCGCCGATCAGGCGGCTGACCGCGTGCTTCTCCATATACTCCGACATGTCGATGCGGAGCACGGCGCTGTCGTCGTCGAACAGGAATTCGGCAAGCGCCTTCGTGAGTTCGGTTTTCCCGACGCCCGTCGGGCCGACGAACATGAATGAGCCAATCGGCTTGTTCGGGTCCTGTAGGCCGGCGCGGCCACGGCGAACGGCGTTGGAGACGATCTCCAGCGCTTCTTCCTGGCCGACCACGCGCTGGCGGAGCTTGTCTTCCATCTGGAGCAGTTTCTCGCGCTCGCCCTCCATCATCTTGTCGACTGGGATGCCGGTCCACCGTGAAACGACGGCGGCAATGGCGTCGGCGTCGACGACCTCTTTCACGAGTGGCTTGGCGTCCCCTGCTGATGCTTCTTTGCCTTCCGCCTCCGTGATCAGCTTCTCAAGCGCGGGTATGTCGCCATACTTGATCTGGCCGGCACGCGCCCAATCAGAGCGGCGTTCGGCGTCCGCGAGTTCGGCGCGCGCCTTGTCGAGGCGTTCCTTCGCCTGAGTGCCGCCAGCCAGCCGATCCTTCTCGGCTTTCCAGTCAGCGGAGATGCGGTTGGATTCCGCCTGCAGCTCCAGGATTTCGGCTTCGCGCTTCTTGAGGCGGTCCTTGGAGGCTTCATCCTTCTCTTTCTTGAGCGCCTCCGCCTCGATACGGATCTGCATCAGGCGGCGGTCGATCTCGTCGAGCTCCTCGGGCTTGGACTCCACCGCCATCCGCAGGCGCGCGGCGGCTTCGTCCATCAGGTCGATGGCCTTGTCCGGCAGGAAGCGGTCGGCGATGTAGCGGTTCGACAGCGTCGCGGCGGCGACAATCGCGGCGTCCGAAATCCGGATGCCGTGGTGAACCTCGTACTTCTCCTTGAGGCCACGCAGGATCGAGATCGTGTCCTCGACCGTGGGTTCGCCCACGAACACAGGCTGAAAGCGGCGCGCGAGGGCCGCGTCCTTTTCGATATTCTTGCGGTATTCGTCCAGCGTAGTTGCGCCAACGCAATGCAGCTCGCCGCGCGCCAGCGCCGGCTTCAACATGTTGGACGCATCCATCGCGCCTTCGGCCTTACCGGCGCCGACCAGCGTATGCATCTCATCGATGAACAAGATGATCTCGCCTTCGGCCTGCGTCACTTCCTGCAGGACGGATTTCAGACGCTCCTCGAACTCACCACGGAATTTCGCGCCAGCAATGAGACTGCCCATGTCGAGCGCAAGCAGCTTCTTCTCTTTCAGGCTATCCGGCACATCTCCATTGACGATGCGCAGCGCCAGCCCTTCCGCAATCGCGGTCTTTCCGACGCCGGGTTCGCCGATGAGGACGGGATTGTTCTTGGTGCGCCGGCTGAGCACCTGGATGCAGCGCCGGATTTCCTCGTCGCGCCCAATGACCGGGTCAAGCTTGCCTTCGCGCGCCGCGGCGGTGAGGTCGCGTGCGTATTTCTTCAACGCTTCGTATTTCTCTTCGGACGTCGCCGTATCGGCAGTGCGCCCTTTGCGCAGCTCGGCGATGGCCTTGACCAGCGCATTCGTGGTCGCGCCCGCAGCGCTCAGCGCGTCGGTAACCTTGCCCTTGATCTTGGTGGCGGAGAGGAGAAGGCGCTCGGTGGTGACATAGTCATCGCCCGCCTTCTTGGCGTCTTCCTCGGCAAGCTGGAACAGCCGCGCGAGATCCTGACTGAGCCCAGGCTGGGAGCCGCCGGTGGAGCGCGGCAAACCGGAAAGAATCTTGTCGATACTTGCGTTGGCAAGATCGGGATCCCCGCCCGCCGCGCGAATGAGATTCAACGCCAGGCGGTCCCGGTCGTTGAACACCGCCTTGACGAGGTGTTCGGGAAGAATTTGTGGGTGACCACTGGCAAGCGCACTCGTCTGGGCGCTTTGTACGGCTGCGCGTGCGCGTTCGGTATAGCGTTCGAAGTCCATGAATTACGTGACCCCTTTTAAGAGCAGTCGGCAGGCGGACGGGACCCGACAATCGGCGTCCCATTAGAGAATAAGGCTCCGGAGGGCAGCCCCATTGATCCATGCCAAGAGTTAGGACGGCCCCGCGGTCACACAAGGGGTCCTGGGGCGTGCTTCCGGCCCCTGGTGGGGCCTGAATTGCCTGCCATTATTGTATCGTCCGTGGCGGTAGACGTGACAATGAAAGCGATCCTGCAGGGCTGCGTGTCGGCGTTCGTGCGTGTCGCTGCGCCTGCGAAAACAATACCCCTACGCCTGTCATTGACGCGTACTCCACGCCCGCCCCGCCGGCGCCGATACTAGGTCAACGCCGCCGGCCGATCACATCAAACCGCCGGTCGACGGCCCATCAACGCTGACGTCTCTGGCAACGGCTGTCGTCGGCGCTGTCGTCGCCGTCGCCTGGACCGGCCCCAACAACCGCGGCGACTACATCGACATCGTCCCACGCGGCGCCACTGCAAAAAAGTGGCGAGATCACCTAAGCATGTATCCACTCCAGCAAGGATGGTTCGGTCACCCTTGCCAATACCCCCGGACCTGACCGCCCCTGCAGAGGCCGGCGAATAGGTGGTGCTCTACATCTTCGCTGCACCCGGCGGGAAGGTCGTGCCCGCCCGTATTCCGTTCGGGGTTAAGCTAGCACTGCTTTCCCCTAATACTCGTCGCTGCATGTACTGGTCAGTCAGGCTCACAGCGCGGCTCCGTGTGTTTTTCAATGATAATCGGGTGCGCCGCCAAAAAACCGAGGTGTGTAGCTGTTTTTGGCGTCTTTTTTGGAACCAATCTGAGCAAGATCGCGTTGCCTTGTCCTGAGCAAATGACGAGGCCTGCTCCTGAAGGTGACGCGTGCATTCCGGCGCTAAGGTTTGGTGCTTATTCTTTCGCGATGAATCCGTCCGCTGCTTCGAATCGAAAGCCGCCGCGACCCGCCATGGCAGGAAAGCTCGATGACCGACCTGAGCACGACGCAAAGGCCGGACTCCCCGATCGAGAAGGCAGCACACCTATTGCGCCGCAAAATGACGAGCCTTGGCGGCTTGTCGGATTCGATTATTCGCGACGTGAAGACGCTCGCGTGCGACCGCATTGAAATCTCGGCCAATCGGCCCATCGTCAAGGAAAATGAACGTTGCCCGCAGATTTATCTGGTCGAGGCGGGATGGGTCTTCCGTTCGCGCGGATTGGCTTCGGGCCGTCGGCAGATCGTGAACTATGCGTTGCCAGGCGATATCCTTTGCTCCGACAGCTTACTGTTCGAGACGTCAAGCTTTGACTTCACCGCGCGGACTTCAGTCAGCCTCATCCGTATCGAGGCGCCGCAGGGGCCAGAGCTGTTCGAACGTCACCCCGGCCTTGCCGCCGCGATCGCCTGGACGCTGGGCCAGGAAGAATCGATTCTCGCCGAGCGTGTGGTCTCCTTGGGGCGTCGCGACAGCTTGGAAAAACTTGCGCACGCCCTTTGCGAGCTGGAAGCAAGGCTGTCGGCAATCGGCCAGATGCGCGGACGGACGATCGAACTGCCGCTGAACCAGGAAGACTTCGCCGACATCCTCGGCATCAGCGTCATCCACGTGAACCGGACCTTCCGCCGCCTATCGGAAGAGAAAATCGCCGAATACCGCAAGGGCGCCGTCGATCTCCTGGATCGCGCACGGCTGGCCGAAATATCGGCGTTTGACGCGGCCTATCTGCACTACGATTGGGTCGCGCTTCAGCGCTGATCAGTGAGCGCCCTGCGCCGCGCCGCCGCCAGCCGGCGCCGGGCGGTTCAGCAGCGGCACCATCAACAGCATTAGCGCGAAGCAGATCGACATGACGAAGAACAGGTTGTTGAATGTCATCACATTCGATTCGATCTGCATCCGCCTCGCCAGCTGCGTGAGCGCCGAAAACTCGGGATCAGAAATTCCGCTAGCGCGCAGGTTGGCTTCGGCCTGGACAAGCCAGTCCTGAACCTCGGGGCGCGATGGATCTAGTCCGGCCGAAATCTCCTGATTGTGGAGGTTGGTATAGTTGAGCCGCATGGTGTTGAGACCGGCGAGCCCGACGGCTCCGCCAAGGTTGCGGCAGACCGTGATCAGGCCGGTTGCGTTAGGTAGCTTCATTGGCGGCAGCGTGCCCAGCGCGACGAAGTTCGATGGCACCATCGCCATGATCAGCCCTGCGCCGCGCAGCGCCTGCGGCCAGAACAGCTCCTGGAAGGAAGCGTCCGCAGTGAGGAAGCTGTTCCAGTAAAGGCCGATCGACGCCAGCACGAGGCCGAAGGCCAGCACATAGCGCGGATCGGTCTTGCGCATGAGCGCGCCGGCGATGGGGCCGCCAATGAACATGGCGATGCCGCCGACGCTCATGATCTGTCCGATCTGCAGCGAATTGTAACCGCGCACCGTGCCGAGGAACAGCGGCGTCAGGTAAACGGATCCAAACAGTCCGAAGCCGATGACCACCGCCAGCATGGAGCCCAGGGCAAAGTTCTTGTCCTGCAGCACTTTGAGATCGACGACCGGGTTGGCGCGCGTGAAACAGCGCCAGAAGAAGATCGCGCCGCCAAGCGAGCAGAGGAACATCCACATCACCAGATGCTCGTCGTCGAACCAGCCAGCCGTCGGGCCTTCCTCGAACACATACTCGAACGCGCCCAGGAACAGCGCCATGGCTGCAAGGCCGATGATATCGACGTTGCGGATCAGGCTGAGCTGCGTTGGTTGCTTCGGAAGGCAGCGCCAGACCAGTACCGACGCAATGATGCCGGGGATGACGTTGACCAGGAACAGCCAGTGCCAGCTTGTGTTTTCGGTGAGCCAGCCTCCGAGCGTCGGGCCGATCGACGGCGCAAGCGTCGCCACCATGCCGATCACCACCTGCTGCACCATCGAACGATTAGGCCCGAACAGGGTGAAGGCGGCCGCCATAGTCGTCGGGATCATTGCCGCGCCCAGGAAGCCCTGGATGCAGCGGAAAACGATCAGGCTGTTCAGGTCCCACGCAAGCGCGCACAGCGTGCTCGCCAGCGTGAAGCCTGCCGCTGAGAGCACCCACAACCGCCGCATCGACAGCGCCCGGTTGAGCAGGCCGGACAGCGGGATGCCGATAACCTCGGCGATCAGATAGCTCGTCTGGATCCACGCGACTTCTTCCGCCGACGCCGAAACGCCCGCCTGAATCTGCTGGATGGAAGAGGCGACGATCTGGATGTCCAGGATCGCCATGAACATGCCGATGACCATCGCGAAGAAGCCGATGTTCAGCAACATGGACTCGCGCGTGCCCGGCTTGGGCGGCGCATAGGCCGGCGGGGCGGTGGCGGCCACGCCGCTCATGGGCGTTACTCGCAGCTGGCTTTGGTCGAGACCGTGGCGTCGACATTCATGCCGGAGCGCAGAAGACCGCTGGCGAGACTGTCCTTATCGATCGCGATCTTCACCGGAACGCGCTGGACGATCTTGGTGAAGTTGCCCGTCGCGGTGTCCTGCGGCATCAGGCTGAACGTCGCTCCTGTGTTCGGCGCGAGGCTCATGACTTTCCCGGTGATGTGCATGTCGGGATAAGCGTCGATATGAATGTTTGCGCACTGGCCCACCTTCATTTCGGCGATCTGCGTTTCCTTGAAGTTGGCGATCACCCACATGTCCGGCTGCACGATGGCGAGCGCCGCCTGTCCGGGCGACAACAACTGACCTTCGACAACCGACTTGTTGGTCACGACGCCATCCACGGGCGCACGGATCTGCGTGCGGCCAAGGTCAAGTTCGGCGCCGGCCAGTTGCGCGCGGGCGGCTTCGACACGTGCGATGGCGGACTGCGCGGCGGCCTGCGTGCTGGTCAGCTGGCTTCTCTGGGCGGTAATGGAGGCCTCGGCTTGCGTAAGCTGGGCGTTGGCGGTGCGCTTGGCTGCTTCCGCCTGCTCGACCCTCGCTTTCGGATACCAACCCTTGTCGGCAAGTTCCGAGAAGCGCTTGACGTCGGACGCCGACAGGTCGGCGGATGCATCGGCCGCCTCGCGCTTAGCATGGGCTTCGGCAAGCTCATCGCGTTCGGCAGAGATGTTGGCGTTGGCCTGTGCGGCCTCGGCCTCGGCCTGCGCCAGCGCGGCTTTCGCCTGGGCGACGCGAACCTCGAAATCTGAAGCTTCAAGCGAGACAAGCAGGTCGCCAGCCTTCACATGCTGGTTATCGGCGACAGGCACATCGACGACATATCCCTGCACCTTCGACGTCAGGCGGGTGATGTCCGTGCGGATCTGGGCATTGTCGGTCGCGATGATGAAGCGGCTGTTGAAGAACCATTCGCCACCGAACCACAGCGCGGCGATCCCAGCGAGCGCGCCGACGCCGATCAGTACCTTCTTCCGCAAGCCCGACTTGCCGCCTGCTGGCGCAGCGGGAGATGGGGATGACTGCTCGGTCTTGGGTGAAGTTTCCGGCGCCGATGGGGAGGCGCCCGCGTCCTTCTTGACAGTGGTCAGGGCCATTTTTGTGCCGTCCTATCCGGGCAGGATGAATATCCCGACGCGACCGAATATTTGTAATTCCAGTTACGTTTGCGTTCACATGTAACAACGTGGCCGTGAGTATCAAGAAGGCCCGACAACGAGTATCGGTAATAAGATGCCGCAAGATGATCGAAGCGAGATGAATTCCACCGCCGCCTCCGGACCAGAAACCGGAAAGGCCGAATTGCGCCGCGCCGCCTTCCTCCGGGCGGCCCGGGATGTCTTTCTCGAGTTCGGCTACGAACAGGCGAACATGGCCGAAATCGTTCGCCGCGCGGGCGGCTCGCTCGCCACCCTCTATGCGCAGTTTGGCGGCAAGAAGGGCCTGTTCGAGGCGATGATCGATTCGCGCGTCGGCGAGCTGACGGAGCAGATGCAGGTCGAACTCGCCGCCCACGCGCCCATCCGCGAGGGACTACGCCGTATCGGCGAGGATTTCCTGTTCAAGCTGGCGCGCCCTGAATCGCTGGACGTGCTGCGTCTGGTGGTGGCGCAGGCCAAGGCCTTCCCCGAGATGGTCGAGATGTGGCGCACGCGCGGACCGGATGTCGTGCGTAAGATCCTCGCAAGCTATCTTGAGGATCGGGTGAAGGCGGGCGAAATCCGGATCGGCGACTGCGAGATCGCCGCCTCGATGTTCTTCGACCTCGTACGCTCCCGCATCCAGCTCCGCGCGTTGACCATGCCGGACTATACGCCCTCCGACGAAGAAGTCCGCCAAACCGTCGACCGGTCCGTAAAGGTATTCCTCGGCGGCATCGAGGCGCTTTAGTTTCAATCTTCGCTCTGACGTCGCCGAATCCGGCGAGCGGGCAGGCCTGCGTACTTCGCCGACCTTATCATGAATATCACGGCGCACATCAGCCCGCCGCCGATACTGGCGCCAAGTGTGTGCGCACCGGCGGAGAAATCTACTTCAGCCTGTTGCGTTCCCGGTACCACGCTACAAAACCCTTGGCCCGCTCGGAAGCCTCGGCCTCCACCTCGGCCCAGCCGAACGTATAGCGCGCCGCGAACCCGCTAATGCCCCAGTCGGAATATTGCTGCACATGATGGATCTCGTGCGCCCACAGCGCGAGGCTGCCGACAAAGCTCTCGTCCTTGAACACCACCGTATCGATCAGCGTCACCGCCGCCGCGTTGCCGTTGCGGATCGCAAAGCCGGCAACGCCAGACGGGGTCACATCGCCGATCACATAGCGCACGTTTTCCAGAAGCCCGGGTGGATAGAAAGGGATCAAACCCTTCTTCACTTCCTCGGGAATCGGCTTGGAGTCCGCCCGAAGCGTATCGCGCGAGCGCTGCAGCGCCGCCGCCAGCGTTTCGGAAACGATATTGGCGCCGTATTGCGCCTGCAAGGACATGAAGCCGTGCGTGAAATCCGCCAGCATCCCATAGCGGCCGACGCCATCTGCGGTGCGTGGCAGGGAACCCGTCTGCGCGCCGGCTGCAGGGCCAAGCGCGAGCAGGGCGGCGAGGGAAAGCAGGACAGGACGGTGCACGAAATCCTCGACTTGAGACGTGGAGCGAACCGGCAAGCCCTGACGGATGGCCCATGAATAGGCCCTGAATGTGGCAGGACCGCAAGACGGCGCCGCCCGTCCGGAACCGGGACGCGATGCAGCAGCCTGACGGACCGGCCGGATGGCGCGCGAAGTCTAGCGCATGCTCAGCTGAGAGCGTTCATGCGTCTGGTTCTGACTGCGCTTTTTCCCGCGCCATGCATCTCCGCGGCCGCCTGTTCCCGGTCCGCCCCGCTGTCGGGCGAGGCCGCCACGCCGGCTGCGCCGGCAAGACCCGTCGTCGCGCTTGATCCAGCCAGGCGCGCGCTTTTCCCTTTCGAGAAAGCCGACCGTCAGGTGCGCCAGTGCTCGCGCATTTCTCCGGGACCCGTCACAGACAAACGGTCTCCCGCGCGCGATGGTGGCCGAGCTGGAATCCGGCCTCGGGGCCGAACCCGACAGGCAGCTTGACGCGATACCCAACGCCGGCGCTAAGCCGCAGGACTATCACCGCCAGAACGCCGGCCTCCTGATCGGCGGACGGCGAGTCAGCTATGTGAACGGCATTCAGGCTGGCGTCGTCGAACGTGATTTTGCGCAAGACAACGACTCCGACCACTCCCAGCGCGACCTGTGGACCAAGAACCCAGTGGTGCTGTCCGACTGCGGCACGCTCACCTTTGGCATCGAATACGATTTCGCCGCCAAAGCCTTCGACAAGTTCGCCGTCAACGGACGGCTCTAAATTAACCACCCTGGAAATGATCGTAGATGCGCCGCGCCAGCGCTTCGTTGACGCCTTCTACGGTCTGCAGGTCCGCCACCGTCGCGCGGCTCACGCCCTTGGCCGAGCCGAACTTGTGCAGCAGCGCCTTCTTCCGCCGCACGCCGACGCCTGAAATCTCGTCCAGCGGATTCTGCCCCACGAGCGCCGCCGACCGCTTAGCCCTGTGCGCCCCGATGGCCCACCTGTGCGCCTCGTCGCGCAGACGTTGCAGATAATACAACGCTGGATCATTCGTCGGCAGCTGGAACGGCGCGCGGTTCGGCCGGAAAAACTGCTCGCGCCCCGCATTGCGATCCGGCCCTTTGGCGATGGCCACCAGGTTCAGCACGCCCGGCGCAAACCCCACCGCCTCAATCGCCTCCCGCGTCGCCGCCAACTGCCCAAGCCCCCCGTCGATCAGCACCAGATCAGGCCACGCATCCGGCCGCCTCGCGCCATCAGCCGGCGCAGGCGAGGGCGCCGCTACCAGTTCCGCGCCCTCCACCGCCGCGGGAACATTCAACTCCTCCCACTCCTTCTTCAGCCGCGCGAACCTGCGCCGCATCACCTCGCGCATCATTCCGTAGTCGTCGCCCGGCGCCAACTCTTCGTCCTTGATGTTGAACTTGCGATAGCTGTTCTTCTCGAAGCCCTCCGGCCCCGCCACCACCATGCCGCCGACCATGTTCGCGCCCATGATGTGCGAGTTGTCGTAGACCTCGATCCGCTTTGGCGGCTCGGGCAGGTCGAACACCTTCTGCACCGCGGCGAGGATCTTCTGCTGGCTCTGCGTGTCCGCCAGCTTCCTTCCCAGCGCCTCGCGCGCATTAAGCTGCGCCTGCCCCACGATCCCGCGCTTCTCTCCCCGCTGGGGTGTGCGGATATCGACCTTGTGCTCGGCTTTCAGTTCGAGAGCTTCAGTCATGAGATCGATCTCGTTGATCTCGTGCGAAAGCAGGATCATCAGCGGTACAGGCCGGTCGTCGTAGAACTGCGCCAGAAAAGCCGTCAGAACCTGCTCTGGCGTGTCATCCCGGTCATGCTTCGGATACCACACCGTCGCGCCCCAGTTCTGGCCCGCCCGGAAGAAGAACGCCTGCACGGCCGACTGCCCCGCCTCGCAGTGGATGGCGAACACATCCGCCTCCACCAGCCCTTCCGGGTTTATGCTCTGGCTCTGCCGCACCGCCGCCAGGGCCCGTATTCGATCGCGCAGCCGCGCCGCGCGCTCATAGTCCATGCCCTGCGCCGCGCGCTCCATCTGTGCCGCCAGCTGCTCCTGCAGCGTCTCGGCGTCGCCATTGAGAAACCGCTCCGCCTCGCGCACCAGATCGCGGTACTCATCGAGGGGAACCAGCCCCACGCACGGCGCCGAACACCGCCCCATCTGGTGCAGCATGCACGGCCGCGACCGGGTCGCATAGACATTGTCAGTGCACGTCCGCAGCAGGAACGCCTTCTGCAGCGTATCGAGCGTATGATCCACCGCCCCCGCCGAAGCGAACGGTCCGAAATACTGCCCCTTGATCTTCTTCGCCCCGCGATGCTTCAACGCCTGCGGGGCCTCGTGATCCTCGCGAATGAGAATATGCGGAAACGACTTGTCGTCCCGCAGGATGATGTTGAACCGCGGCTTCAGCCGCTTGATCAGGTTCGCTTCCAGAAGTAGCGCTTCCGTCTCGCTCGCTGTGACCACGAACTCCATCGACCGTGTCAGCGAGATCATCCGTGCGATCCGCTGCGTCTGCCCGCCGACCTTAGCGTAGTTCGAAACCCGCGCCTTCAGGTTCCGCGCCTTGCCGACATAGAGCAGCTCGCCGCTCTCGCCGAACATCCGATAGACGCCCGGCTTGCCCGGCAGGCGCCGCACCTGGTCTCGGATCACACTAGGTCCGCTCAGCCGCTTCTGCTTGCCCGCATCCGCGCCAAGATCGACCCCGGAGGAAATCTCCTCGGGCTCCATCTCGATCTCCAACTCAGGCAGATCCTCCCCGATCTCGTCCTCGGCGCTCTCGGGGAGGGACTCATGCGGTTGGTCCGGCAGGTCCGGCGTTTCCGTGGGATCGGTTGATTCCATGGCCCATAGGTAAGCGAGAGCGGGCCTGTATTCAAACCATCCTGCAGGCCTCTCACCGCAACCTGCACCCCACGCCCGGTCAGCAGTCAGGCGGTCGCCGCCGTCTCATCCTTCGAGCCGCACCGCCTCAGCACCTCGACATACCCCTCAGTAATGCGCATCCGCTCGCGGAAGCCCTTCTGCAGCAACAGCCTGTGCGTCTTCTCAAGATTGTAGCACGGCACATACATGAAGCAGTGATGCTCGCAGTGATAGTGCACCCAGAACGGCGCGATGAAGAGCCGCTCCAGCGGATTGGCGATCGTCGTCCGCGCATGCGTGAACGGGTCATCCCGCGTATCCACCATGGCGTGCTCCGCCATCGACCGCACCCGCGTCACCAGCGGAAACCATGTCGCCATCGGCACGATCCACAGGGCTGGCCACGCCCACCAGTATCCCAGTGCGCTCGTCGCGACCAAAATTGCCGCATTCGTGATCCAGAAACGCAGCTCCGGCCTGTCAGGCACAGATGCGGCGGAACGCCCCGCGCCGTTCAGATGCGAGATGAAGGGCGCCAGCCGGTGCTGGATACGCTGCTTGAAGAATGTCTGCCCGGTCAGGTCGCGCACGAACTTCCGTACGATCGACTTGCGCGTCACAGGGAAAGGTCGCGAAAGCACAAGATCAGGGTCTTCCGGCTGCTCGGTATACTTGTGGTGGGTGAGGTGATACGGGCGGTACCGCTTCAGGCTTCCGCCCAGGGGGCCGCCGCACAGCCATTCCGCCATCCAGTCGTTCAGTTTGGCATTGGGATGAAGCGTCCCGTGCGCCGCCTCATGCTCGAGGATTGCCAGCCCAAGCTGCCGCGTCCCGATCAGCATTACCGCCAGCACATAGGTCAGCGGGTTCGGCCACACGATGAAGAGGGCGCCGGCCCCGATGAGCGCCGCCCACGCCGATAGAACCAGCGCCGGCCCCCTCCACCGCGACTGGCGCGAAAGTCTCCCCCACTCTTCGGGCGTGAAGATGGTTTTCGGGTCAACGCGTTTCACTGAAGGCATGGTTGAAATCTAACAAGAACTGATGGGATTTGCAGGGGCTGCAAGGTCGCATTGTGCAGGTTAAAGCACGACGTGAGGATACTATGTTCCAGGGGATGGCGCGCTGTCGCATGCCCGCTTAAAGTGACGTCGGGTTTGTAGGGTTCGGGAGGAAAAATATGCGCAAGATCCTGCTGCTGCTAAGCGCAGCCGCGCTGGCCCTCGCCGCCTGCAATGAAAAGAAGGAAGAACCGCCCCCCCTCGAAATGGGCCCGGACACGGCAAGGAACTCGACGGCTTCAGCCTGATCGAGATCCACACAAGTTCCGCCTCCGTGGTTCGGCGGCAGCTCATGAGGGCGTGCTCACGCCCCCCCCCCCATCCCCTCTGGAAGCGTGCATGTCGTGCACGCCTCTTCGGCGCCCTTCGACAGGCTCAACATGAGCGGTCGGAGCCAGTCCAAAAGTAGAAAGCGTGCGAAGCGCTCCTGACTTTCCTCGCCCGCCTCCGGCGGGGACGTGGATCGATGCAAAGCTCGAGACAATGGGGGCGGCCACTGACGCTTTCCCTAGTGGGGAGCAGCCACACGCACGACCGTCTCAACACACACCTCCCAGGTGCGTGACCAATTCTGCAAACGCCCTTCATCGAGAGACCGCAGGATCAGGCGCTCCCTCGGCGTCTCGGAAAACGCCGCGCGAATCCAGATCGCCGTCGCTGTCATAGCCTAAATCCTGCTACGCTTGGCCAACAGCGCCGAAAGCCCGCTGGCCTACGCAAGGCTTGTGCGCGCCAACCTCAAGCAAAGACGCCGCCTCGACCGCCCGCTCGAACCTCCGTCACCAGCAGTAGACCAAGATAAAAACCAGCCAAGACTGGCACTCCCAAATGGTCGAACCGGACAGGCGCGGGACAAACCTGAGAATGACGACGGAAGCAAACAGGCCCACTCTGTGCATTAGCCGGCATTCCAGCTAACTCTGAGCCCAGACAGAATCGACACAGGACGAGACCATGACCGCGCCGACGCTTCGCGAGTATCTGGCGAACCCGAAAGCCGACGGAAATCCCGCCCCGCGCGAGCTTTCTGTCCTCATCGAGGCGATCTCGGACAGCTGCCGCACGATCTCCTATCTAGTCTCCCGCGGCGCGCTTGCGGACGTGCTCGGCTCGGCCGGCACCGGCAACGTGCAGGGCGAGGAGCAGAAGCAGCTTGACGTCCTCGCCAACGACGAGCTCATGGCCATGGCAAAGGCCACCGGCGTCATCGCCGCCGCCGCATCGGAAGAAGAAGACGACGCCCGCCCAATCACCCCCGACGCGCCCTACCTCCTGCTGTTCGATCCGCTCGACGGTTCGTCCAACATCGACGTCAACGTTTCGATCGGCACGATCTTCTCTGTGCTTCCTGCGAAAGCGGGCGAGTGCGCAGCCCCCTTCCTCCAGACCGGACGCAACCAGGTCGCCGCCGGCTATTGCGTCTACGGCCCGCAGACCACGCTGGTCCTCACGCTTGGTTCAGGCGTCGTCGCCTTCACCATGGACCCGCCGACCGGCCAGTGGGTGCAGACCTCTGCGATGATAGGCATCCCGGAAAAGACCAAGGAATTCTCGATCAACATGTCGAACATGCGCCACTGGGCCGATCCTGTGCGCGCCTATATCGACGAATGCCTCGCGGGCGAGACCGGCGTGCGCGCCAAGAACTTCAACATGCGCTGGATCGCCTCGATGGTGGCGGATGTGCACCGAATCCTCTCGCGCGGCGGCGTCTTCCTCTACCCGTGGGACAAGCGCGATCCCGGCAAGCCCGGCAAGCTGCGCCTGATGTACGAAGCTAACCCGATGTCGCTGCTCGTCGAACAGGCCGGCGGCAAATCCTTCGATGGCAAGCTGCAGATTCTCGACGTGCAGCCTACCGACCTTCACCAGCGCGTCTCCGTCATGCTGGGATCAAAAGAAGAGGTCGAGCGTCTGGAACTGCTCCACCGCGTCTGAACGCTACGAACTCCCGAGCACGGCCGGCGCAAGCGTCAGCCCGACGATGGTCAAAACGAGCAGGGCGCAAAGGTTCATCATCAGCCCGCGCCGGATCATATCGACCTGCTTCACCTTACCCGTGCCGAACGCGATGGCGTTGGACGCAGATCCGACCGGCATGGCGAACCCCATCGAAGCGGCCATCGCCGCAGGAACGATGAAAGCCGCCGCTCCGAGCGAGCTGCTGCTGGCTGCCAGCGAAATCAGGACCGGCCCCATTAGCGAAATCGTCGCAATGTTGGACGCGAACTCGGTGATGAAGATCACCAGCACCCCTACCATCAGGATCACGATCGCGGGATGCAGACTGGCCACGCCCTCAAGGCTCTCAGCTAGATACCGCGACAAGCCCGAAAGATCCGCCGCTGCAGCAAGCGCCAGCCCGCCGCCGAACAGCAGCAAAATCCCCCACGGAATCTTCTGCGCATCCTCCCATATCAATATAGCACGCCGATTGCCGCCCCCAGCCGGCACCATGAACAACAGCAACGCCCCCAGCGTCGCAATCATCGTATCGACATGCCCGCTATCGATGCGGGCCCCACCCAGCAGCGTTGCGCCGATCCAGTCCGCGATCAGCGTCGATATCATCCAAAGCCCGGCGATGACAAAGAAGATGACGGCGGTCCGTCCCTCTGGCGCTGACAGCGGGCCGAGCCTTGCAAGCTCATCCCGCACGCGGGCCTGCGCCCCCGCTGCTCCCATCGCGTCCACCTTGAGGCCGCGCGACAGAATCAACCAAGCCATCGGCAGCAAGACGATCACCACAGGTACGCCGATGGCCATCCATTGTCCGAACGAAACCTCGACCCCCTGTGCACGCAATTGCGTCAGCGCGATGCCGTTTGGCGGTGTTCCAATCGGCGTCGCAAGACCTCCGATAGTGGCGGCATACGACACTGCCAGAACCAGCGCCGCAGCGAATTTTGGATCCTCCTTCCCATTCACCGCGGATCCCGCCGCAACCGACAGCGCCAACGGCGTCAGGATCAGCGACGTCGACGTGTTCGAGATCCACATCGAAATAAACCCGGCTGCAGCAATGAACCCCGCCAGCATGAGCCCTGGCCGCGCCCCGCCGCGCGCCACAAGCCCATATGCTATACGCGTCGAAAGCCCCCACCGCTCAATGGCAATGCCGAGCAGGAAGCCTCCGATGTACAGCAGCACAACCGGGTTGGAATAGTGCGCGCCGAGATCGCCCAGATTCAGCACACGCTCATTGGCAAGCGGGCCGGGAAGAGCCTCACGGCAAAGCCCCTCAGTCGCGCAAACAAGACGGCCGCGCTCGTCCATCCCGACATCGATGCCGATCAACGGCACAGCCACGATCGGGATCAGCGCCGTGGCCGCAAGCGGCAACGCCTCGGTGATCCACCACGTCCCCATCAACACCAGCAGCGCCAACACCAGCCGCGCTTCCCACGCCAGCCCGGTCAGCGGCAGCAACAGGGAAGCTGCCGCCAGCGCCGGACCTAGCCACCGCCCAACCCGCGCGGCCGCCCCGGTCGATCCCGCGATATCGCTGGGAGGAATTGTGGCGTCTGGCATTCATCCACCGGGAAACTCTCTCGGAGGACCGTAGCACGCAAGGAGATGAGGGGAAGGTCGAACGAAGCGCGCAGCGCCTATCTCGCGCATGTGCGGGCATTCTGCCAGAACATGTGGATGTTCGACATCGCTCTTTCACTTGTTCCCGTTTTCTCGCTTATTGCGCTGGGCGCCGGTCTCCGCCGCTTCAATGTTCTGACGGCGGATGTCTGGAGTTCGCTGGAGCGGCTCACCTATTTCGTCCTGTTCCCGCCGCTGATGTTCATGAGTATTGTAAACGGATCGTTCGCCAGCGACGAGGCGCTATGGTTCGGTCTGGCGCTGTCCAGCGCCGTCGTCACTATGACCGCGCTCATGCTGCTGGCGCGACCCGTTCTGGCAAAGGACGGACCGCAGTTCTCCAGTGTTTTCCAGGCCGGGATACGCTGGAACGGTTATGTCGCGCTCGGCGTCGTGGCGAGCCTGCACGGTGACGTTGGCGTGGGCCTCGCAGCGATCGGTTTCGCTGTGCTGGCGCCGGTCAACAATGTCATGAGCGTGCTGGTGCTGAGCCGCTATGCCGGGAAGACGCCAAAGCCATTCATGCGCGTGCTGCGATCCGTGGCGACCGACCCGCTCATCCTGTCCATCGCGATTGCAGTTATTCTTGTGTCCCTCGGCGTGCGCGTGAGCAAGCCGGTTGGAGATACGTTGAACCTATTGGGTGACGCGACGGTCTCGCTCGGGTTGATTTGCGTTGGCGCGGCGCTGGACTTCTCCTTGCTGCGCACAGGTAGGTGGCCGCTGGCGGCTGGCGTGTTGTTGCGGCTGGTGGTGATGCCGGCGGTTGCGGCGGGGCTGTCCTACACGATCGGCCTGTCGCGCATCCCGTTCGAGATCGCAATGATCTGCGTCTCTGCCCCGGTTGCGATATCTGCCTATACCGTCGCTCGCCAGCTTGGCGGCGATGCAAAGCTTATGGCCGGGATCATCACGCTCACAACGCTACTCAGCCTGATCACCATTCCACTCACATTGTGGCTCATGAATAGCTGACCTGATCAGAGCGCCTTCACCATGAAAACGAGATCGAGGGCCTTCCCGAATTTCTGTCCCACGCCTTTCAGCCTGCCCTGGACCTCGAAACCCGCCTGTTCGTGCAAGGCGATGGAGCCGACGTTTGCGCTGTCGATTCCGCCAACCATGGCCAACAGGCCTTTCCCGCGCGCGCGGCTGACGAGTTGGTTGAGAATGGCCCGCCCCACGCCGCGCCGCTGCGCAGATGGAGCGACATAGACCGAATGCTCGACCGTCTTCACATAACCGGGGAAGTCCCTGAACACGCCAAAGCTGCCATAGCCGAGCACGTCTTTCGGACGCTCGGGATCGACAGCCACGATTACGGGAAAGCCCGCCCCGTTGCGCGCTGAAAGCCAGGTCCTGCGCAGATCGACCGTCGTCTCTGTCTCCGACCAGATCGAGAAGGTTTCGCGCACAGCATGGTTGAAGATGGTCGTGATGCCGGGCAGGTGAGCCTCAGCCGCATCCATGATTTCGAAGTCAGACATGCCCGGCTCCGCCGATGCTGCGCTGCGGCGCAATTGTCGAGCACTCTTGTCGCAACGACATCCCGCTTGCTAGTGCTTTTCGGATACGGAACGCGCTAGCTCGTCCCCCGGCCTTGTGCGAATTCATGATCCGCAAGAATAGAATGCGGGGAGCAAGCGATGGCTGCGGAAGCCGGGTTTCCGGTGGTGTCGATCGCCCAGTGCAACGCGCTGATGACAGCGCCGGGCGCACGCTTTGAGCTCGAAGACAAGCTCATCGACGGCGTGGAGCTGCGGACCTACAGGAATGCGCCGCAATCGCTTCGCGCCTGTATCCTCAATTCGAAAGCTTGGGATGCGCGGGAATTCATCGTCTACCAGGACGAGCGCGTAACCTTCTCGGCTCACTACAAGGCCGTTGTTCATCTCGCTACGAAGCTGCGTGACGAATTCGGTGTGAGGAAAGGCGACCGCGTCGCCATCGTGATGCGCAACTATCCGGAATGGCCCGTTGCTTTTTTCGCGCCGCTCGTCATCGGCGCTATCTCAACGCCGCTCAACTCTTGGTGGACGGGCGAGGAGCTCGAATACGCGCTTTCGGATTCGGGCGCGACGATCGTCATCGTCGACTCCGAAAAGCTCGAACGCATCGCCGAACACCTGCCGAAGCTCGGGCAGTTGAAGCAGATCATCGTCGCGCGCGGCGGAGAGGACGAAGCCGATCCCCGCATCGTCTCGCTTGAGAAGCTGGTCGGTCCAGCCAAATCCTGGGCCGCGCTTCGTTACGCGCCGATGCCGGATGCTGATGTTGGGCCGGATGATGACGCCACCATCATGTACACATCCGGCACGACCGGAAAGCCGAAAGGCGCCCTCGCAACGCATCGCGCTATCATCTCTAACGTGTTCAACAGCCAGGCCTGTCAGGCCCGCCATTTCATCAGGCAGGGCATGGCCCCGCCTGTACGCGATCCAAAGATCGATGCTCCAAGGATCGCCTTGCTCGCCATTCCGTACTTCCACGCCACCGGCGCCTTCTCGACCCTTGTCCCTGCGCTCATCAATGCCGACAAGATCGTGACCATGTACAAGTGGGATCCGGTGGAGGCGCTGGAGATCATCCAACGTGAGAGGATTACGACCATAGGCGGCGTGCCCGCCATCGCATGGCAGGTGCTCGAGCATCCAGAACGTGACAAGTACGATCTGTCCTCGATCCAGTTCGTTGCCTATGGCGGCGCCCCTTCGGCGCCCGAACTCGTCTCGACCATCAAGCGAAGATTTCCGAGTGGTCTCGCCTCCAATGGCTGGGGCATGACCGAAACCTGCGCCTCCTCCAGCTTGAACTTCGGCAAGGACTACGAGCTTCGCCCGGATTCATGCGGTGCTCCGGGACCGGCGATGGATTTCCGTATTGTCGGCGCGAAGGGCGAAACACTCAAGCCGGATGAGGTGGGAGAGTTGTGGGTCAAGGGACCTAACAACTGCAAAGCCTACTGGAACAAGCCCGAGGCGACCGCCAAGACCTTCATCGATGGCTGGGTCGTGACCGGCGATGTCGGTCGCATCGATGAAGACGGCTTCGTCTTCCTGCTCGATCGCGCGAAGGACATGTTGATTCGCGGCGGGGAGAACATCTACAGCATCGAAGTCGAGAACGCGCTCTATGATCATACCGCCATCATGGACGCCGCCATCGTGGGCATCCCGCACAGGGTTCTGGGTGAGGAAGTGGGCGCGGTGGTGCAGGTGAAGCCTGAGATGGAGGTGAGCGTTGATGAGCTTCGCCGTTTCATCGCCGGCAAGCTGGCGGCGTTCAAGGTGCCTGTGGAAATCCAGATCCAGCGCGAGCCGTTGCCGCGCAACGCCAGTGGCAAGATAATGAAGAGCGATCTGCGCACGCGATTTGTGCCACGAAGCTAGCTTTTCAAGGCTGCAGTCGGGGAAAACGGAACCCATTCACCAAACCGGCGTTCCCCTCTCGCAACACATGCGAGGGACCCTTCATGAGCGCCCGTGTGCTTTGGTCATTGGCCGTTTTCGCCGTTTTCGCTTTCGCGACTCTGGCGGTCTTATTCTGGATCCGCGATGGATCTCTGCAGCAGGCCGGCGCGGCCATGGACGGCCTGCTTCACAAGACCGGCGGCGAAATCGCTGACATCACCGGCGAGGTAGTTAATTCAACCAGCGCGGCTATCGACCGCGCAACCGATGGCGACGATCGCACCTTATACCGAACCTGATCCTGGGAGTACCGAAATGCGCCTGCTAGCAACGATCATTGTAGTTCTCGCCGTGGGCTTTCTCGGCGTCATTGGTTACTACTGGATGCGCGACGGCTCGCTGCAAAGCGCCGGACGCGAGATGGATCAAAATCTTGCCGGCATCGATCGTACCACGCAACCTTTGCAGGATTCGCTCGGGCAAGTCGGCGAGAGCGTGAAGGAAAGCGTCGACAACGCCACCGATGGCGACGACCGCACCTAGATCCAGTGTTGCGATTTCAGGAAGCCGAGCAAGGCGACGCCCAGACCGGCGGTAAGCCCCACGACGGCGGAGAACGACCACGGCTCGTGCGAATAGGGAATCCCTGCGAGGTTCATTCCAAGTAGGCCTGTCACAAATGTCAGCGGCAGGAAGAAAGCCGACACCAGCGAAAGCACCAGCAGGCGCCGGTTGAGCTGCTCCTGTCTCTGGCCCGCGATCTGATCCTGCAGAACCGCCGCGCGGTCGCGGATTGAATCCAGTTCCTCCGAGATACGCGTGATGCGATCCGCCGTTTCGCGCAGGTGCATCGCGTGATCCAGGTCGAACAGCAGCCGCCCTTCGCGTTGAAGCTGCGTCATCGCTTCGCGTTGGGGCAGGATATATCGGCGTAGGATCAGGATCGTCCGGCGGAATTCGGCGAGCGTTGTGGCTGGCAGCTTCTCTCGGGAGCTCAGGAGCGTTTCCTCGAACTCGTCCGCCTCGTCTTTGAGCTGATCGATCACCGGCTCGATCTTGTCGATCAGCCGCTCCGCAATCGCCACCAGCAGGCCGCCGGGCGATGGATTCTCGAACATGCCGGCGGCGACTTCGTCGCGGACCTCGTGCACAGCTTTCACCGGATAGGACCGCATCGAGATGACGAGGTTCTGCGTCGCCCAGATGCGCACGGAGATCATGTCTTCCGGCTCGGCCCCTGGATTGTGGTTGATGCCCCGCAAGTTGAGCAGCAGTCCGTCTTCATAGGCTGCACACCGGGGCCGGGTTTCCGACTGGAGCAGCGCCGTAATGACCGTATCGTCGAGGTCGCTGGACTCCTCGAGCCATTCGCGTGTTTCGATCGCGAGACGGTTGAAGTGCAGCCAGCGCCAGCCCGCTGGCGGGCAGGCCGCCGTCGGCTTGATTTTCGTCCAGTCAACCTTCTCCACCACGCCGTCAGCAGGAAAGTCGAAGCCGAAGATGAATGCCTCGGCATTGGGCTCGGCGTGGTCGTTGCGTTCGATTGGGGCGACGGGCATAGGCGGTCTTCAAGCTGCTGTCGGCTTGCTTCTAGACCGCTTTCTGCAGCTCGGGCTAGAGGCCCTGGCTCGTGATGACCGCACAGTTGACGCGATCGCCGCAATTGCCGATTGGCTGGCTGACATGGTCGTCAGATTGTGCGCGGACGACCAACGCAGAGCCATCCGCGTCATGCAGTTCCGACCTGGTCATCAGACTAGTGTAGAGGTCCACGCAAGCCGAGTCTTCGGCAGCGACCGAGATATTGGGTAGATTGTCACTCTCCGGTCCATGTTCACAGAGCAGGCCATGATACGTCGCATTCTTCTGGGGGTGCCCAACGGCATGCTCGAACCTGGTCGTGTCGGAACACTCGCCGACATATGCAGGTGTGCGCCATGCCGGCGGGGCGACAGCCCGCCAGACGGAGCCGTGATGCGAATCAGAGCGCCCTGCGGCGCAGGCGTGAATGAAGCCCTTCCGATCTCGATTCGAGTTTTTCAGATGATTCAGATCTCCGCTGGCGGCCCTGCATTGGATGCCTGCGCTGTTGGCTGCAATTGCTGTTTCGACGTGGCGCACGCTCCAAACAAGGCGGCGAAGGCGAGACAGGCGGCCAGGCGCATTTGATGTCTTCCAGACGCAACCGGCCCGGCCCATCTCTCCATCTGAAGTTGAGGTCTAAAGGCGCAGCAAGGCCGGCGGTTCCCGTGCGCGAACTGAATTCCCAAGCCGGATATTTGCGGGCACATACCCTTCGCATGAGCGACGAAGGACCCAGGCGGCTTGATGTGGAGCTGGTGCGGCGAGGCCTGATGGCGTCGCGCGCGCAGGCTCGCGCGGCGATTGAGGCGGGCAAAGTGCTGGTCGATGGCGCTACCGCAATGAAGCCCGGCCTTCCTGTTACTCCAGCCGCCATTATCGCGGCAGAGCCGGCTCATCCGTGGGTTTCACGGGGCGGCGTCAAACTCGATCACGCGCTGAATGTGTTTGACGTTGATCCGGCGGGCCGCGTCTGCCTCGATGTCGGCGCTTCGACCGGCGGCTTCACCGACGTGCTGCTGTCGCGCGGCGCGCGGCGGGTTGTGGCTGTCGATGCTGGCAAGGATCAGCTGCACCCGAAGTTGCGCGGCGATCTACGTGTCGTCTCGCTCGAGTCGAGGGATGCAAGGGAGATTGATGCAGCGATGCTAGGCGAACCGCCTAGCCTGATCGTCGTCGACGCGAGCTTCATCGGTCTCGCCAAGGTGCTGCCGCGTCCGCTCGAACTCGCGGCGGAGAAGGCCTGGTTGGTTGGCTTGTTCAAGCCGCAGTTCGAGGTTGGCCCTGCCCATGTCGGCCGCAACGGCATCGTCTCGGATCAGGCAGCTGTAGAGCGATCTGTGTCGGAACTTGCAGCCTGGCTGTCGGGGCGGGGATGGCCGGTCGAGGCATGGACGCCCAGCCCAATCGCTGGTGGTGACGGGAATCTCGAACGCCTCTTCAGCGCCAGGAACTGGTAATCCGACATACACAAGCTAACGTTTGGAATCAGACGAGCCGCGCTGCTTGGGCAACGCGGCTCGCCCTATCAGGCCCTGGGTTGGGGGGGACGGGCCTGGCCGGTGAAGGCCGTTCACAGCGCGCCTCGGGCAGGCTGCGAACAACCTAATCTCTAACCTGCCAATCGCCATAATAGGCGTCGCGGCAGGCTTCCACGGGCCGTTTTATAACGGTGCCGTCGGGAAGACGCGTGACCTGGGTAGCATCAGCGCAGTCCCGACCCGCATAATCGTCAGCGCGTCCATAAGATCGCCTGTCGTGTGCGTCACGGCTGTTTCGGCGCGACGAATAGTCCCTCTCGTAAGGGTCATCGCGAGAGTCGTCGTCATATCCGTACCCGGACGAATAGCCCGGATCAGACGGATACTGCGAGTACCGGCCGCTAGAGCCTTGGCCGTCGTTGTAGCCATAGCCAGGGGCGTAGGTCCCCAGAGGCGGGGGAAGGGGGCCGCTTTGCACCGGAGGAGGCGCGCACCGTGTGTTGCCGCCGACGCCCGCGCCGAGCACGCCGCCGAGCACGGCGCCGATGGCCGTGCCGTCATGACGGTGACCGCTCGCGGCGATGTTGCTGCCGGCGATGCCGCCCAGCAGACCGCCAAGGATCGCGCCGCCAACCTGGTTGGACGCTCGCGCTTCGGCGCAGTTGCGTCCGTAACCTTGAGCCGCGGCCGGCGTCGCTGTCGCCGCGACAGCCGCAATAAGCAGAGCCAGCTTGATACGCATGAGGTCCTCCGACCGAACTTGTTCAGCCTCCAACTTCTGACTCTCAACATGAATGGGGGCTGAAGGGATATTCAGCAGAGATTCAAGGCTTATCCTGCGTCTACCGGCCGGTCTGTCCCTGATGGCGCAGCTTGTGGTCCGCCAGCACGGCGGCAAGCATCGCTTCAGCGACTGGAGCGCCGCGGATGCCGACGCAAGGGTCGTGGCGTCCCTTCGTGCGGACGTCGACATCCTCGCCGGCTTTGTTCACCGAGCGGCGCAGCGTGAGGATCGACGAGGTGGGCTTCACGGCCATGCGCGCAATGATGGGCTGGCCTGTGGAGATGCCGCCGAGCACGCCGCCATTGTTATTGGAGAGAAAGTCGACGCCATTGCCAGAGTTTCGCATCTCGTCTGCGTTCCCTTCACCTGATAGCGCGGCCGCATCGAATCCGGCGCCAATCTCCACGCCCTTCACGGCATTGATGCTCATCAATGCTGCAGCGATATCCGCATCGAGCTTGCCGTAGACCGGCGCGCCCCAGCCTGCGGGCACGCCTTCAGCGACGACTTCGACGATCGCTCCGCAGGACGAGCCGGCCTTGCGCGTCGCGTCGAGGAATTCTTCCCACTTCGCGGCGGCTTCCTTGTCGGGACACCAGAAGGGATTGTGTTCGCACTCGTCCCAGTTCCAGTTGTCACGGTTGATCGCGTGCGGGCCGATCTGCACAATGGCGGCGCGAAGGCTGATGTCGGGACCGAGCACCAGCCGCGCCACAGCGCCGGCCGCCACGCGCGAAGCTGTTTCCCGCGCGGACGAGCGCCCGCCGCCGCGATAGTCACGCACACGGTATTTCTGGTCGTAGGCATAGTCTGCGTGACCGGGGCGATAACTGTCGCGGATCTCGTTATAGTCCTTGGAACGTTGATCCGTGTTCTCGATCATCAGCGAGATCGGCGTGCCGGTGGTGACGGGACCGCCGGTGCGGTCGTCCTCGAAGACGCCGGAGAGGATTTTCACCTTGTCCTCTTCCTGGCGCTGCGTGACGAAGCGCGAGGTGCCGGGTTTCCGCTTGTCGAGAAACTGCTGGATGAACTCCGGCGTCAGCTTGAGACCGGGCGGGCATCCATCCACCACGGCGCCGATCGCCGGCCCATGGCTTTCGCCCCAGGTCGTCACGCGGAAGAGATGGCCATACGTGTTGTGCGACATGGCCTGACGCTAAAGCGCAATTTGGGCCCGTTGAACAGGGCCGGGGAAGGCTCCCCAATCTTCCAGGCCGTGCAATCTCGGGCCGGAGAGGACGGGGCCACCGAAATTGTCGCGGGCGAAGCCCATGCCCCCGGGTGAAGCGCGCAAAGCCGACCCAGCGCTTGGCGCCTCTGAGCGAGATCAGCCAGTCGCGATCGTAAAGGTCGCGGGAGGATTCCAGCGAGCGGATAGGCTCGGCGTCGCAGGCGGGCCGCCGGGTGGACGATAGGCGGCTGTGCAGCCGGGAGCATTCGTTGAAGAGGCCGAACCCGACGCGCAGGGCGACGGGCGCCTTCTGCTTGCCGAGCGGGATTCGAATGAAGGATAGCGCCTGGCTATCTGGTTCGCGCCCAAAGCCTGCGTCATATTGGCTCGACAGGCCCCTGAGCGGCGACGGGTAAGGCAACGACCCCAGCAAACAGAGAGCAGCAGCAATGCGATGAGTTTCACGAATTTCCCCTGTAATGACGGTCGTTCGGTGTCAAACTCTCAGTCGGGAGCTGGTTCGTGCAGCGCCGCGATTGTAACATCGGCGCGCGCGAAAGAAGCAGGACATTGCCAATGGCCGACAACACGCTGATCCCGCCTTCGCCCGCGGCGGAGGATTACGCCAAGGCGGCAGCCGCTTCCGCGGATGATCCGTCGCTGTTTGCCAAGACCGATCCTTTTGCGCTGTTCGCAGACTGGCTGGTGGAGGCCAAGAACAAGGAGCCCAACGACGCCAACGCCATGGCGCTTGCGACCGCAGACGCGCATGGCGCACCGGATGTGCGGATGGTTCTGCTGAAGGACGTTTCGGGGGATGGGTTTATGTTCTTCTCGAATGCGGAGAGTCGGAAAGGCGTGCAGCTCGCTGCGAATGCGCAGGCGGCGCTGTGCTTTCACTGGAAGTCGCTGCGGCGCCAGGTGAGGGTTTCCGGGCCGGTGCAGCCTGCTCCGGGGGAAGAGGCGGATAGTTATTTCGCGACGCGGGCCAAGGATAGCCAAATCGGGGCTTGGGCTTCGGAGCAGTCGCGGCCGATGGAAGGCCGTTTCGAACTTGAAAAGCGGATTGCTGCATCTGCGGTGAAGTATGGTTTGGGCAAGACGCCCCGGCCGCCGCACTGGATCGGCTGGCGTGTATTGCCGACCCGGATCGAGTTCTGGCGCGACCGGCCGTTCAGGCTGCACGACAGGCTGGAATTCACGCGCGAGGGACCGGGCCGGCCATGGACGACGCGTCGGCTTTATCCGTGATCCCGACGTTAACCGTTGTCGCGCATATGATCGCTGTGGCAGACTCATTAAGTACGAGTCAGTGGAAAACTGACCGCAGGGAGAGAGGTCGCATGTACTTCCTGAACCGGTTGGCGCTGACCGTTGTTCTTTCGTGTGCGTCCGAAAGCGCGATCGCGCAGACGCCGCGGGTGGAAAGCGAATACTTAGCTGCCATAGGCGTCGCGCGAGCGGTCGTGGCGAGTGATCCGGCTGCAGGTGATGCACGGTCGCCCTGCTCGCCACAGGCTTGGCGGGTTGGAGACGCGCTTGCGCGATCCCGCGGGTGAGTGCGGGCTTGTGATTTTGGATTTGTGCACCTGCCCAAGCGGGCGCGGTGTTTGTCTTTCCCGGCGCGGTGGAGGATGGGCTTGCGCAGGCGTGTGAAGGCGTGCGGCTTAGGCGGGGGATGGCTTCGCGGCTTATCCTGGCAGGTGCGATTTGAGTGAGGGCGGTCCCCCACGTGATCATTACGGACCTGCGTTCAGCGCGCTTTGCGCCTCACCCGCTTGGGGGAGGAAACCTGTCTCTGCTTTGCGCCGGCTTGGAGTTGTTCGCGGGCGGCAGGCCGACAGCGCTGCTCGTCGAACCACGAGGGCATCACGGCTGATATTCCCTGCTCAGCGGCGAGGGCCGCAATCCGGCGCGCGGCCAGCCCGCTCAGGCAATACCCGCCTGAGTCCAGCTGCGAACCGCCACGCCAGCCAGGCGCAAGATGAAGAACGGAGTTGCAAGGGGAGATGAGCGGATCGGACCGTCAACGAAGCCAGCCATGCCGTGGAATCCAGTGGCCCATCGAGGTCGTGTTCCTGATCGGCCCTGGCTCCGCAGACGCCATCTTGGCCAGCGCCTCGCACGCCGCACAAACAGGTCGCAGAAATGGACGCAACCCCTCCGGGTCAACCTACCTCCACACTTGCGACCGGGGTCCGTCCAGAGATGGGTACCCGTTCTTCGCCCTTTGGGTTTCGGCGGGAATGAGGGGGCGTCTCAAAGCAAAAGGCCCAGCGATCAAGCCGGGCCTTTCATGTTCCAGCCCGTGAAGACTAGCCGAGGCGCTTGACCAGCGACTTCTGTTGGTCCCAGAGGGCCTTGGGCAGGCGGTCGCCGAACTTGTCGAAGAAGGCGGGGATGAGCCCGGCCTCTTCGCGCCAGATTTCGTGGTCGACGCCGAGGAGCGTGTCCATCTGTTCGTCGCTGAGGTTGAGGCCCGAAATGTCGAGCGAGGACTTGGTGGGGACGCGGCCGATGGCGGTGTCGTTCGCTGCTGCCTTGCCTTCGAGACGTTCAACGATCCATTTGAGGACGCGACTGTTCTCGCCGAAACCCGGCCAGATGAACTTGCCGTTCTTGTCCTTCCGGAACCAGTTGACGAAGTAGATCTTCGGAAGCTTGGCGCCGGCCTTCTGGCCCATCTTCAGCCAGTGGTCGAAATAGTCAGCCATGTTGTAGCCGCAGAAGGGCAGCATCGCGAACGGGTCGCGGCGGAGTTCGCCGACCTTGTTCTCGGCGGCGGCGGTGCCTTCAGAGGCAACCGTCGAGCCCATGAACACGCCGTGCTCCCAATCGAAAGCTTCGGTGACGAGCGGAACAGCCGACGCACGGCGGCCGCCGAACAGGATGGCGGAGATCGGAACGCCTTTGGGATCTTCCCACTCGGATGCGATGGCCGGGCACTGATCAGCCGGGCAGGCGAAGCGGGCGTTCGGGTGAGCAGCCGGCTCGCCCATCGATGGAGACCAGGCGCGGCCGCGCCAGTCGGTAAGGCCGGCGGGCGGCTCTTTCGTCAGGCCTTCCCACCAGACATCGTTGTCCGCGGTGAGCGCGACGTTGGTGAAGACGGTGTTCTTGGCGCAAGACTCAAGCGCGTTCTTGTTGGTGGCGGCCGACGTTCCGGGCGCGACGCCGAAGAAGCCGGCTTCAGGGTTGATGGCGTAAAGCTGGCCATCGTCGCCGAAGCGCATCCAGCAGATGTCGTCGCCGATCGTTTCGGCTTTCCAGCCCTCGAGCGTTGGCTCGAGCATGGCGAGGTTTGTTTTGCCGCAGGCGGACGGGAAGGCCGCGGCGACATACTTCACGACGCCTTCCGGGTTCGTGAGCTTGAGGATGAGCATGTGCTCGGCAAGCCAGCCTTCATCACGCGCCATGACCGAAGCGATTCGGAGAGCGTAGCATTTCTTGCCGAGGAGGGCGTTGCCGCCATAGCCCGAACCGTAAGACCAGATCTCGCGGGTTTCGGGATAGTGGACGATGTACTTGTCGTCGTTGCACGGCCACGGAACGTCTTTCTGGCCGGCCGCCAGGGGCGCGCCGAGCGTGTGGACGGCGGGGACGTAGAAGCCATTGTCGCCGATCTGTTCGAGAGCGGCGCGGCCCATGCGGGTCATGACGCGCATGGAGATGGCGACGTAGCCGGAGTCCGTGATCTCGACGCCGAGCTGCGAAATCTTGGAGTTAAGCGGGCCCATGCAGAAGGGTACGACATACATCGTGCGGCCGCGCATGCAGCCATCGAACAGGCCGGCGAGCTTGGCGCGCATGGCCGCGGGGTCGGACCAGTTGTTCAGCGGACCGGCATCGTCCTGCTTCTCAGAGCAGATGAAGGTGCGGGATTCGACGCGGGCGACGTCGCGCGGGTCAGAGACGGCGCAGAACGAGTTGGGGCGCTTGGCCGGATTGAGACGCTTGAGCGTGCCAAGGGCGAGGAGCTCCTGCGTGAGCTGTTCGAACTCGGCATCTGAACCGTCGCACCAGTGGACGCGATCCGGCTTGGTGAGCGCGGCGATCTCATTGACCCAGGCGATCAGCCCGCCGTGACGCGTTGGGGCGGGCTCGATGCCGGGGATAGAGCCGGTGTGCTCGGTGAAGTTGGTCGGAATTACCAGCGCTTCGCTCGTCTTCATTTCAGAAAATCCCACAACTATCCGCCAAATCACCGGACTCTGGGAACTGGTTGCTGGCCCATTTCCGAATCCATTGTTGGCGGCGCATGACGCCGCTCTTAGGAAAACTTCATTTCAACAGCAGGACCTGTGCCAACAAGCGGCCCTTACGATCGACGGCTGAACCACGATTCCCGACATCAGCGACCTGCGCTGCCGTTGCGTGCACAAACGGGGACTGGCGGGCCCTGTCTGCCAACAAACATACTCGTGCCTGCACAAACTAGCATCACCCCTGCGAACAGTTCGCACTCATGCCCAATTACTCAGCCTCCCCGTATATCGTCGAGTGAAATCTTGGCGCCCCGCGTCGCGGCGCCGCAGCACCGACATACGCGCCGTAACAAAAACCCATCGAACTGCTGCGGGTTTCATTGAAATTAGTTAAGCAGATGGAATGGCCAATCTCCCATGACGCGAGACGTTCGATTTGTTGCGCCGCAGCAGGCGATTTGCAGTTCGTTGCGGTGAAATGTCAGATCCCGCAGGCGGACGACTTTTGCCGCGGCGCGGCGAGCTGCCGGCTGGTCTTGTCGGTGAGGCCGGTGACAAGAATCGGCAGGCCGTCGGCGACGAGGTCGCTGAATTCGGAACCGTCGTCGTCTTCCCAGTAGCGCGTGTCGAGACTGCCGGCTTTCGAGCCGTTCGTACCGAATACGCTTTCAATTTCGCGAGACGCGAGCGCCTTCCACAGATCGGGGCGAGGCTCGATGTTTCCGGTCCAGGCGAGCAGGGTCTCGGACCGGACGCCGCCGGCGAGCAAGCGGTCGAGTTGGGCGACATCGTCGATGGTGGCGGTGATCACAATGTCAGGCGCGAGTTTGTGAACCGCGATGGCCTGATCGTCAGTGTAGGTAATCATCAAGACGTTGTTCTCCGCCTTCGCGGCACGGACGGCGGCGATGATAGGCTGGAAGGCGGCTGAGCGTTTCTTGTCGAGTTCGAGGATCGCGCCGGTCTTCACGGCCCAGTCGAGCGCGGCCTGCAGTGTGGGCGGATGGAAGTCCATTGTCTTGCTTCCGGCTTCCAGGTTCAGTTGCTGTATCTCTGCGAGCGTGTGGTCGGCAACGAGGCCTGTGCCGGTGCTGGTGCGGTCGAGATCATCGTCGTGCATCAGGACAAGCTGACTGTCCTTTGTTTCGGCGATGTCGATTTCCATGGCGCGCGTTCCGGCGTTGAAAGTGCGCTGCAGCGTTTCGAGGGCGTTCTCAGGATAATCACGCGTCGGGCCGCCGCGATGGCCGATCAGGAGCACGCCGCCGGATTGCCTCAGGCAGTCGAGACGGGCAGGGAGCTGCTGGTTGGGCGTAGGTATTGCTGTGGCGATAGATGTCGGTTGCGACGTTGACGTAACAGAGCCGGTCGACGCCGTGGGTGTGGGGTAGCTGGGCTGGCCGCAGCTTGCTGGGAAGCACATTGCGAAAATGGGCATTACAACAGATGCGCGCATTGATATGAGCCCCAACGAATTGCCGCGACAAGTGACAGCGTCTAGACTTGTCTGCGATAGCGCAGATCATGCGCACACGGGAGGCCGTCGATGTTCGGAGCGGACAAGAAAAAAGCGGAAGCCGGCGTGGAGTCCATCAAGCGCGGGCTGATACTTGGCCAGATGCAGGGCTGGCAGCTGACCGTGGACAAGATTCTGGATCATGCGCACCAGAACCATGGACATCAGGAGATCGTGACGCGCACCGTTGAAGGGCCGATCGTGCGGTCGACCTATTCGGATCTGTATTGGCGTGCGCGCCAGTTCTCCAATGCGCTCCTCGCTGACGGCGTTCAGCCCGGCGACCGGATTGCGACGCTGGCCTGGAACACGACGCGCCACATGGAATGCTGGTACGGCACGATGGGCATCGGCGCGGTTCTGCACACGCTTAACCCGCGCCTGTTCCCCGAACAGATCGCGTGGATCATCAACCATGCCGAAGACACGCACATCTGCTACGATATCACCTTCCAGCCGATCATCGAGGCGATCAAGGACAAGGTCCCGACGGTGAAGCGCTGGATCGTGCTGACCGACAAGGCGCACCGGCCGCCGTCGCCGATCGCGGATCTGCGCAATTACGAAGACTATATCGGCGAACAATCGAAGGACGTGGTGTGGGGGAATTTCCCCGAGGATACGGCGTGTGGCCTTTGCTACACCTCTGGCACGACTGGCGATCCGAAGGGCGTGCTCTATTCGCACCGCTCGAACGTGCTGCACACGCTGATCACCATGCAGGTCGATGCGCTGGGCTGTTCGGCGCGCGACGGGATCATGCCGGTTGTGCCTATGTTCCACGCCAACGCGTGGGGCATCTCGCTGTCTGCGCCGGCCGTCGGCGGCAAGCTGGTGCTGCCCGGCGCCAAGATGGATGGCGAGTCGATCTACGAGATGCTCGATGGCGAGAAGGTATCGTTCACCGCGGCGGTGCCTACCGTGTGGCTGATGCTGCTGCACTATCTGGAATCGACGGGCAAGAAGCTGCCGTATCTCAAGAAAGTTGTGATCGGCGGATCGGCTGTGCCGGAACGCATCCTGCGCGCCTTCGAGGAAAACTACGACGTGGAAGTTATCCATGCCTGGGGCATGACCGAGATGAGCCCGCTTGGTTCGCTCGGCGCCATGACGACTCCCGTGCTGGCGCAGGACCACGAAAGCATCGTGAAATACAAGCTGAAGCAGGGCCGCGCTCCGTTCGGCGTGGAAATGAAGATCACCGACGACGACGGCAAAGAGCTGCCGCGCGACGGCAGGTCGGCAGGCCACCTGCTTGTGCGCGGGCCGGCTGTGGCCAAGGCCTATTTCAAGGGCGCGGGCGGCGAGATCCTCGACAAGGATGGGTTCTTCGATACCGGCGATGTCGCGAACCTGGACGAGCTGGGCTACATGCAGATCACCGACCGCGCCAAGGACGTTATCAAGTCGGGCGGCGAATGGATTTCCTCGATCGACATCGAAAACTTCGCCGTTGGCCATCCGGCCGTGGCATGCGCCGCCGCTATCGGCCTGCCGCATCCGAAGTGGGATGAGCGGCCGCTGCTGATCATTGAGTTGAAGCCCGGCCAGACGGCGACGCGCGAGGACGTGCTCGGCTATCTCAACGGCAAGATCGCCAAATGGTGGATGCCCGACGATGTGGTGTTCACCGACAAGATCCCGCTCGGCGCGACCGGCAAGATCAACAAGCTGGTGCTGCGTGCGACTTTCAAGGACCACAAGTTGCCGACGATCCAGGCGGCCGGATGAACGAGGTGGCGAAGGAGCGGCCAAAGGGAAAAGGACGCGTCGTCGTGCTCGCGCTCGGCGTTGTGCTGTTCGCTTTTGGGATTATCCTGCTTCTCACGGGGCCGGTGTTGTTCCGCATGGGGCTGGTCGAGCGCAGTTTCGCCCGTTTCGAACTATCAAGCGTGGCCATGTATGTCATGGCGGCGGCAGGGGTCGTAGGCCTTGCCGGTTTGATTTATTCGCTAGCCGGCAACAAGCATCGTGGCGCAATCGTGGGAGTGTTGCTTGTCGTGGCGTCCGGGATTGCGGGCGGCACGCTGTATGCGCAGGCCATAATGAAAGAGCAGCTTCCGCCGATCAACGACGTGCAGACGGACTGGAATCTGCCGGTCGCCTTCACCGAGAAGGCCCTGCGCCAGCGCGAGAACGCAGGTGCAATACGCGTGCGTGACGACGCCGTCGTGCCGGACGGCAATGGCGAATGGTCGGGCCTGACCTATGCCGAGGCGCAGAAGAGGTTTTACATCGACATCGTTCCGCTCATGGTGAAACAGCGCCCGCCGGAAGCGACGCTGGCAGCGGCAGAAGCTGCGCGGCGGCTTGGCTGGGACGTGATGATGGAGAACCCGCCGGACGGGATGATGGAAGCGGTCTATCATTCGCCTTGGTACGATCTCGTCTACGACATTGCTGTGCGTATCGTGCCGGAGGGCCAAGGCTCGCGGATCGACGTGCGCTCCACCAGCCGCACCAACGACCGCGACATGGGCGAGAGCGCCACGCAGGTGAAGCAGCTGATCGACGAGATGGCGCTGCAGCTGCGGTAAACGCTCCCGGCGCTGACGCCGGGAGACTTATCGCCTGCTTTGGGGCGAGGCTATTTCTCCCGGCACATGTAACGCGTGCGGTGGATATCTTCGGCGTTGTCGGCGTAGCCGGTGATTTTGGGAGAGACGATGTCCTGCGCGACGCGGGTCAGCATTGGCAGGACGGCTGCATCGTCTAGCACCATCTGTTCGGCCTGCTTGAGCAACGCGGAGCGTTTCGCCGTGTCGGTTTCCAGCGCCGTCTGATCTAGCAGCGCATCGTAGGCGGGGTTGGTGTAGGCGCCGTAGTTCATCGGGCCGGTGCGGGAATCGAGCAGGTAGAGGAAGTTGTAGGGGTCGTTGAAGTCGGCGACCCAGCCGGTGTCAGAGATTTCATAGTTCTTGGTCTTGAGGGCGTCGTAGAGCGCTTGCGTTTCGACCTGACGGATCTCTGCCTGAACCCACGGAGCGATATCCTTGAAGTTCTGTTGGATGACCGGAGCGATGCGCGGATTGTCGCCGGTCGAACGATAAATGTATTCGAACTTGAGCGGCTTATTGGGGCCGAAGCCGGCTTCCTGCAGCAGCTTGGCGGCTTCCTTCAGGCGTTCGGGGCGCGGCATGGTTTTCCACGAGAACTCGGCGGGGGTATAGTCGTTCATACCCTGCGGCACGAAGTTGTAGGACGCGATCTGGCCGCCGCGCAGGATCGAGTTGGTTATGTATTCGCGGTCCATCGCCATGCCGAGCGCCCTGCGGACGCGCGCGTCAGTGAACGGCTCCTTCTTGGTGTTGGTGACGACGTAGGTGGTGGCCATCATAGGCGAGATGCGCGGCCAGCCGGGCAGGTTCTTCTTTGTCTCTTCGAGCTGTCCGGTTGGGAAGGAGTTGTTCATGTCTATCTCGCCAGCCATGGCGCGGCGCACCATCTGGTCGTGGTTCGAGACGGGGAAATAGACGACCTCAGAGAAGCAGAGCTTATCTGCGCCTTCCCACTTATCGTTCTTCACGGAGCGGAGGAAGTCGCCCTTGCGCCACTCGGCCATCTTGTAGGGACCGTTGACGACGATGTTCTCCGGCTTGGTCCATTCGCCGCCGAATTTCTCGATGGTGTGACGCGGCAGCGGGAAGGCGGTGAAATGCTTCAGCACGCCAGGCAGATAGGGCATGGGGTATTCGAGCTGCACTTCTAGCGTGTGGTCGTCGATCGCCTTCACGCCGACCTGATCCGGGGGCATCGCTCCTTCGTTGACGGCGCGGGCGTTCTTGATGCCGAATTGGATCGAGGCGTAGGCGACGCCGACCGTCTTGGGATCGAACAGGCGCTGGAAGGCGAAGACAAAGTCGTCGGCGGTGACGGGTTCGCCGTCGGACCAGGCCGACTGTTTGAGCTTGAACGTCCAGGTCTTCTGGTCTTCGGAAGTGGTCCAACTTTCGGCGACGCCGGGAATCGGCTTGGCGGCGGCATCCTCAGTGAATAGACCGATGAACATGTCGCCGATGATGTCGTTGGCCCAGGTACCTTCGACGAGTTGGGGGTCCATCGATTTCGGGTCCGCGCCGATGCCGCGGCGGAAACGGTCAACGCCCGTGCCGGACTCGCCACCGCCGCCGCAGGCGGCAAACAAAAGGACAACCGCCATGGCGCCGGCGAATAACCGGGATTTCGAGCCCATTCCGTACTCCTCAATCGCTCTCAGCGTGCGCCGCTGGGCTAGCGCAACAGCAGAGGCGGCTTTGCCTCGCGGGAAACTAGCTTTAGACTATAGCGCATTGAAAGGCCTTTGCGCGGCCTGACGCTTTAGTGAGTGGAATGCCATGCGCCTGGTCATCTTCGCGGCTTTTATTCCCCTGATCGCGGCGCCCGCCGTGGCGCAGACCGACCTGATGGATCGCGTGGTGGCGTGTGCGGGGTTCGAGGACGCGACCCAGCGTCATGCCTGTTTCGACAAGCTGACGCCGGAATTGCGTGGGTCAGCCGTGACGGTTTTCGCAGAGCCCAAGCCGACTTTCGGCGACCGCAAACCACCGCCGTCGGAACCTGATCAGGTGAAGCTCACGGTCACCAAGATGAGCAAGAATCCGGATGGCAAGATCGTGTTCACGATGGAAGACGGGCAGGTCTGGCGGCAGATCGACGCCAACTCGGTCGGCCGGGTTGGTAAGGGACCTTGGGAAGTCGAGATCCGCAGGGGGATGCTGGGCAGCTTCATTCTCCAATTAAATGACTACACCCAATTGAAAGTGCGCCGGGAGAAGTAGCCGCTAGCGGTCCTTCGGATCGAACGCGTCTCTCAGGCCATCGCCGATGAAGTTTAGCGAGAAGAGCGTGATCACCATCGTGATAGCGGGCACGAACAGCATCCACGGGTAGGAGAACTCACGCTGGCCCTCCGAGATGAGGCGGCCGAGAGACGTTAGCGGCTCGTTCACGCCAAGGCCGATGAAGGAGAGGAAGCTCTCCTGCAGGATGACGACCGGCATGGTGAGCGTGACGTAGACCGCCACAGGGCCGAGGAGATTCGGTAGGATGTGGCGGACGATGAGGCCGATAGGCTTCACGCCGGCGGCGCGGGCGGCCTCCACAAATTCCTTGTGCTTCAGCATCAGCGTTTGGCCGCGGACGATGCGGGCCATGGTCATCCACTCGACTGCGCCGATGGCGAGGAAGATCAGGAAGATCGATCGGCCGAACACGACGGTCACGAGAATCACGAAGAAGATGAAGGGGACGGCGTATAGAACGTCGACGATGCGCATCATGAACTGGTCGACACGGCCGCCGGCGAAGCCGGCGACGGCGCCCCAGGCGACGCCGATGATGAGGCTGACCAGCGTGGCGATGAGGCCGACGGCGAGGGATATCTGCAGGCCGGTCATCACGCGGGCGACCATGTCCCGGCCATAAATGTCAGTGCCCAGCCAATGCATGTTTTCCAGAGTCGGGCCGATACGGAGGCGATCCTGGTACTGCATGTCGAACGGATGCGGCCAGACGAAGGGGCCGATGACGGCAATGAGGGTGAGCACGCCAAGAACGATGAATCCGGCCATGGCGGCCTTGTTGGCGAGCAGGCGGCGGAGGCTGTCGTCCCAAAGCGAGCGGCCCTTCACCGCGGCGCGGTTAAGGAGTTCGGCATTCTGGCCCGGCGCGGCAATCATTGTCATTCGAACCGCACTTTCGGATCGAGGATGGCGTAGAGAATGTCGGCGATCAGGTTGAGGACGATGATCAACCCGCCATAGAGGATCACCGCGCCCATGACGCGGGTGTAGTCGCGCGTCACGGCGCCTTCGATGAAGGATGAGCCAACGCCGGGGAGCCCGAACACGCTTTCGATCACGACGGAGCCGGTGATCACGCCGACAATGGCCGGGCCGAGATAGCTGACCACGGGCAGGATGGCGGCGGGCAGGGCGTGGCGTACCATGATGCGGAATTCGCTGAGGCCTTTTGCGCGCGCGGTGCGGATGCTGTTGGAGCGCAGCACCTCGATCATCGAGGCGCGCATAAGGCGCGAGATAATGGCGATCTGCGGCAGCGCCAGCGTGACGACTGGCAGGAAGGTGTTGTGGAAGTTCATGCGCCCGAGGTCGAGGCCGCCGGCTGCGAACCAGTGCAGCCAGACGCCGAAGACAAGGGAGAGGAGAGGACCTGTGACAAAGGTTGGTATCGATATCCCGATCATGGCGATGCTCATCGCCGAATAGTCCACGGCGGAGTTCTGTCGCATCGCCGCGACAACGCCGAGCATGACGCCGAAGAACAGGCCTAACATAATGGCTAGTGCGCCGATGGTAAGTGAGACGGGCAGGCCTTCGCCGAGGAGTTCGGACACCGACTTGTCGCTGATCTGCATCGAGGGACCTAGATCACCACGAACGACCTTGCCGAGGTATTCGAAATACTGGTCCTGCAGGGGCTTATCGAGGCCCATCTGTGCCTTGAGGTTGGCCTCGACAGCCGGGGTCAGCTTGCGTTCGGTCGAATAGGGGCTGCCGGGGGCGGCCCGCATCATGAAGAACGCCACAGTGATGATGGCGAGCATGGTCGGGATCGCGGCGAGGATCCGCCGGCCGGTATAGGCCCAGGGAATCCGCGAAGCGAGGCGCGCTACGGCCGAAGACGCCCGGGGGGGCGAACGAGACTGATCAGGCGCCAGGGGTTACGTCCTTTGTAGCAGCGGGCTTATATGAGGCGCATTGGCGGGCAGGGCGCAAGAAGGCAATTTGGGCGCGGCTGGCGGAATCAGGAGGGGACATGGCGGACATCAGGGAAGTTACAGAGCAGTTCGCGGTGGCCCCGCAGCTCCTGCCAGAGGATTTCGCCGAAGCAGCCGCTCGCGGCTACACGCACATCGTCAATAACCGTCCCGACGGCGAGGCGCCCGATCAGTTGAATTCGGCGGAGGCCGAAGCGGCGGCGAAGGCGGTGGGGCTCACTTACGTTCATGCCCCATTCGCGGGGCAGCCGACTGCGGCGGCAGTGAAGGCTGCGATGCAGTCGAAGGGCAAGACGCTGGCCTATTGCAGGTCTGGCACGCGATCGGTGACGGCGTGGGCCTATGCGGAAGCAAGCGATGGGGGCAGTGCGGAGTATATTGTCGATGCGGCCGAGAACGCCGGTTACAATCTGCGTCCGCTGGTGGGGCTGTTGAGGCAGCTGGGGGCGAAGTAAGCCGTGGCGGGGATCCCGTTCGTTCGCGATCTAGAGTTCCGGTATGGCGAGGTTGCGCGGGTGAGCCCGCGCATACGCCGGGTTGTCGCGGAGAATCCGGGGCCGTTCACGTTTCTGGGCACCGGGGTCTACATCGTCGGTAATGGCGGGGTTGCGGTGATCGATCCGGGGCCGGTGATCGATGCGCATTTCGAGGCGCTGAAGCGGGCGGTCGCGGGTGAGCGAATCACGCATGTCTTCACCACGCACACACATCTCGATCATTCGCCGCTGGCGCATCCGCTGGCGGCGTGGGCGGGGTGCAAGGTCTATGGCCGTCCTGACCCTAACGTTGCGCACGACGCGATGCAGCTGGAAGAGGGCGTCGAGTCAGGCTTCAGGCCCGATGTTCTGGTGAGCGATGGCGATGTGTTCAGCGGGCCGGACTGGACGCTGGAGGCGATCGCGACTCCGGGGCACATGTCGAACCATGTCTGCTTTGGGCTGAAGGAAGAGAACGCGCTGTTCTCTGGCGACCACATAATGGGCTGGTCGACGACGGTGATATCGCCACCGGATGGAAACATGCGGCAATACTTCGCCAGCCTGGAGAAGGTCAGGCTGCGTGGGTTCTCAACGCTGTGGCCGACGCATGGCCCGCCGGTGACGGATGTGGCGCCGTTCATCGACGCGTATGCGAGCCATCGTCGAGCGCGGGAGGCGGCGATCGTCGAGCGGATGCGGGCCGGCGATACGCTGATCCCCGACATGGTGAAGGTCATTTACAAAGACGTCGACAGGCGGCTGCATCCGGCGGCGGCGCATTCCGTACTGGCGCATGTGATACAGCTGGTTGAAGAAGGCCGCGCGATCGCGGATGGTCCGCTCGATCTGACGGCTCGCTACAGACTGGCTGCGTGATGGTGGGGAAGGCATGAAGACGCGTGTGGGGTTTCTTGCCGCTATAACCGCGATGATCGCTGCGCCGGCGTATGCAGGGCCAACGGCGGAAAACGTGATGCAGGTGTTCACGGAACACTGCATCGACATGCAACCTGACCATGTTGCATTGAGAGACGCCGCGCGCGCCAAAGGCTATCTGGGCCTGAGTGCGAGTGCGCTCGGTCCGCTGGGGAGTGCGGTCGGAACGCTGGGGCTGGTTCTTGCAACCGGCTATCGTATCGAAACGCCCAAGGGAGACATCGTTCTGGCCGTGCAGGAATTCGGCGCTTCCAATCCCGTGCGAAAAGTCGCCTGCGTGCTGGAATGGTTTGGAGACGCTAACGATACGCCCCGCCCGCGCATCATGGCGCTGTTCGGGAATGCGACATCCAGGGAGCGCGAGGTTACGACATGGGAGAATATCGACGGCCCATGGGAGCGTTTGGTGTTCTCGTTCAACAACATGGGCGGCCGATACTCCCTTCGCTTGGAGGCGAAGTGAGCGGAGGCCTCGCCTAACGCTCAACGACCGGCGGTGACCACAGGCGGACGCCAACAGGCTCGCCGAGCTGTTTGAGTTCCCCGATCACCAGTTGCGCGCGTTTGCGCCCGACAACCGCGCCAAGGACTTCAGCGATCTGCGCTTCCGCTGCGCCGCTGGCTTTGGCTTTCATCATCGTGCTGGCAAGCAGCTCGAGCGGCGTCGGGCGATGGATGTTCAGGCGGATGTCCATCCGGTCTTCCGGTTTGAAGCCGGCCAGGGCGCGGGCTTCGTTGAGGGCGGCGATGAAGTCACCGGTCTTGTCGACGAGGCCGTTCTTCAGCGCATCTTCGCCGGACCATACGCGGCCCCGCGCAACCTCCTGCACCTTCTGCAGCGGCAGCTTGCGGCCTTCTGCGACGAGGCCGGTGAAGCGGTCATACGTCGCCTGCAGGCCTTCCAGCATCTTGGTGCGCTGTGCGGGCGTCAGCTTCTCGGTGGAATAGGCGGAGGCGAATTCGCCGCCGACGCTGACCGAGTCCGGGTTGATGCCAAACTGGCGAAGGCCGTCAGCTATGGCGAACTTTCCGCCGAACACGCCGATGGAGCCTGTAATTGTCGAGCGATTGGCGATGATGGCGTCGGCGCTGGCGGCTACATAATAACCGCCTGAGGCGGCCATCGACCCCATCGAGACGACCACCTTTTTGCCAGACGCCTGCACCTTCTTCACGGCGCTCCAGATCTGGTCGGACGCGATGGCTGATCCGCCGCCGGAGTCGACGCGGAAGACAACCGCGTTGATGGTCTTGTCCTCGGCGATATCAAGCAGCTGTTTTGCTACGCGGTCAGACGCGAACTCCGGCGATCCGAGCGACAGGACATCAACCGGTCTGCCGCCTCCGGTGATGATGTCTCCCTCGCCGCCCACAACGGCGATGACGGCGCGGCCGCCACGCAGGGGCGGTTCGTAGTCATCGATCGCGATCAGCTTGGCGCCCGCGCGCTTCTCGGCGGCGGCGGCGGCTTCGTCGGGATAGCCCAGCCGGTCGACAAGTTTGAGGTCGGCCGCTTGCTGCGCCTGATAAGGGCTCGCTTCGAGCAGAGCTCGCAGCGTGAGGGGGGCGATCTTGCGGTCCTGCGCAATGTCGGCGATCGAGTGCGTCCAGACGCTGCTGGCCAGGGCGGTCATCGCCGTCGCATTAGGCGCAGTATAGCCCTTCTGTTTATACACGTCGGCGGCGCCCTTGAACTCGTAGAACTGCTCGATCTCGGGCGAGACCTTCAGCTTTTCCATTGCGCTGCCGAGGAACATTGTCTCGAATGTGATGCCGGGTGTTTCGAAGGTTGTGCCCGGCTGCAGCCAGATCTCGTTGGCGGCCGATATGGCCCGATAGGCGGCGGGGCCGGAGGCGAGGAAACCCTGGCTGTGCGCGATGACGAATTTGTCCTTCGCCCGCAGGCGTAGGAAGGCGGCGCGCAGCTCTTCGGCGCGGGACGAGCCGAGATTCATCTCGGCCGCACGCACGAACACACCTTTGACCGCCGGGTCATCCGCGGCTGCGTTCAGGCGCAGAAGGACTTCTATGAAGGAGGTGCCGGACAAGATGGAGTTAACGGCGTTTGTGGCCGGCTGATCGGGAAATCCTTCCCGCAGGTCGATTTCCAGCACCGCATTGTTCACCCGCGCTGGCTCGGCGGACGGGATGAAGGAAATGATCAGGACAAGCGGGATGAGGACGAAGAACACCACCAGGGCGGCCAGGCCGCCAAGGAAGGTCAGCAGAAAGATTCTCATGCCGCGATCTCCGCGCCGGAAATCTCCGGCGGCAAAGCCATAAAGGCAAATACCGGCATGCGAAACCGCATCCCGACAGCCTCATTTCAGCGTGGGAGCGCCCCTGGTCGGAGTAGCTGGATTCGAACCAACGACCTCTTGCTCCCGAAGCAAGCGCTCTACCAGGCTGAGCTATACTCCGACGGAGCGGGGCCTATAGCGGCTTTCGGAAACGTGCGCAACGCTCGAAAACGAAAGGCAATCCGCTATCGCTTCGAGCCCGAAAAGGGGTCGAAACTACGTCAAAACAAGGCCGATTCCCGCTGTTGCTTTCGGCGCGCGAATTCTCTAACTCTCCGCTCCTCCCTGCACTGGGGCGTCGCCAAGTGGTAAGGCAGCGGTTTTTGGTACCGCCATCCCTAGGTTCGAATCCTAGCGCCCCAGCCAGGGAGAAATAGTCTCCACCCAGCCGGTCGTTGAGGCTCTGAATATCTCCCAACTGTCCGGGACTTAGCGACAGAGATTGCTCCCAGAGACGCGTTTGTGGTTCGTGCAGGGAGCGACTTTGGGTCGTTTGCGTGGGCGAGTCTCCCGTTCCGCGATGAAAATCGAAATTCTCATGCGCGGCAGAATTCGAGAGACTCAATTCACATAGTGGTCGCTGGCGCCAGGCCGCCTGTTGAATGCGGTTCTGTCTCTCGAAATGGACGCGGATCGACTCCACACGAAACAATATCGGGGTCGGTGGACGGGCAGGGAGTGGATGTCGCGGCGCGACATTCACGATGTTGCTAGGCAACGGGCAACGGGCCGCTGGCCGACGGTATCCCAAAAAGTCGGGACGAAGGGCGGGCGTCGTGGAAACCCAGACAGGGTTCGCCGTATCGCCACAAGGTTACGAGCGGCTCGAATGGTTCCGGACTCCGGACAGTCCAGCCCCACATTACCTACGGCGGTACTGGGGCCCGAAACGGTCAGATCAAACTTCGACCATCGGCATTGTTGCAGCCAGCTATGGTTGTCGGCTGGCCTGGTTGAAAACTCGACCTCGCCATGAACCAACATGCGCCGTTTCTCCAGCGGACCTCGATGTCGATGGGCGAAATCTGCTGCATCTCCCCAATTCGCGCGCGCGATACCTTGACACGCGTAGTTATTCGAATGTTTATTCGCCGAATGAGCATTCGGTGAATGGGTAGGTGGTTGGCCATGCGAACTCGGGACGACGACCTCAACAAAACCCGCAGCGCCACCATCCTCTCCGCCGCCGGGGACTGTTTCGTCCGCAACGGTTTCCATTCAACCAGCATGAAAGACATTTGCAGCGCTGCAGGGATGAGTCCGGGCACGCTCTACCATTACTTCCGATCGAAGGCCGACATCATCGCCGGGATTGTCGAGGGAGAGAGAGCGGCGACGCAGCTAATCCTGAGCCGGCTAACGGACGCGCCTGACTTTATGCAGGCATTGTTTATGGCGCTCGAAGCTCTCGCTGGTTCCATCACTGAACGGGATCTGATCCTTCACGCGGAAGTCTCCGCCGAAGTTTTGCGCCGCCCTGAATTGCGGGTGCGGGCACGCGCGGCGGACGATGAGGCGAGGGATTGGCTGGCTGCGGCCATTGCGGAGGCACAGGCCAGTGGCGAACTCGCCCGGGTTCTAAGCGCGCATGAAGCGGCGGTATGCGTCCTGGCTCTGATCGACGGAATGCTGTGGCGCGCCACGCTGCATGAAGCATCCGATCTTGGCGAAAGACTTGAACCCCTGAAGCAGGCGCTCACCCGCCTCCTCGCGGAAGGGCAGGTCCCGCGATGAAACTCGTCCGTGCGCGGTGGCCAATCGTGGGACTGATGATCCAGAGCGGCTTTGCACGATGCGCCAATCAGATGGCGGCAATCGTCTACGGGTGGGCGATCCAGCAACAGACAGGCAGCGGCCTTGCCGCAGGGTTCGTGATGGCGGCTAGCGTGGGCGCCCTCGTAGTCGGCACGCTCTTCGCCGGCCGGATTGTTGCCCGCTGGGGCGTGCGACGTGTCGCGCTGTCAGGCGCGTGGGTCAGTGCGCTGTCTGCTTGCGTCATTGCGTCTCTTTTCGCAGCCGGCCACGCCGATCCGCTGACCATCGCGGCCGTCGCTGCGCTTGGAGCAGTTCTGGACGGTCCGGCGACGATCGCCGTCGAGACAAACTTTCCCGCCGTCGCACGTCTGGCGCGTGTTCGGCTACTATCACTTAACGCCGTCAACGAAAGCCTTGAGCATCTCGCGGCGTTGATGGCGCCAGCAGTAGGCGTCGCCATCATGGCGGTCGCAGGATCATCGGCCGGCGTTGCGGCGGTCGCCGGACTGTCACTGTTGGGAGCCACGATACTGACGGCAGCATTGCCGCCTTTCCGGACGCTGCAGACAGCGAGAGCGACCAGACTGAGAACGATCGTCGATTGGCTGTCGCGCGATCGTCTCGTGTGTGCCCTGGTCGTGCTGTTGAGCCTCGCGGTCAGCTTGCTCGCGTCGATTCAGCTAGTAATCCTTCCGCTCGCGTTGGGGCATCGCGGAGATGGAGCCCAAGGCCTCGCCATGTTTCTGGCGATGTTCGGGGTCGGCGGACTTCTCGGCGCACTGGGAGCTGGAATCTACAAGGGCGCCATAGCGTTTCGCTGGTTGTTGCCCATCGTGTTTCTGTGCCTTGCCATTGCGACGACGTTTCTTGTCGCTAGCACATCTGCATTCAACCTGGCGATCGGCGGCCTGCTGTCCGGAGCCTGCGTTGGCTTCGTCTCTCCGCCTCTCGCCACAGCCCTGCAGCAGCGCCCACCCAAACATCTCCGCGCAGATATCCAGGCCATCTCCGGCGCGTTGATCTTTGCAGGCGCGCCAGTAGCTATGGTCGGCCTTGGCCTTCTATCCGAAGCACTAAGGGCCGGCGATCTCTTGTCCATCGTGGCCGGAGGTTTTGTTGTTTTGGCGGCCTGCGCCCTGGTTGCTGTACCGGGCAACGGGCACCGGACGGACCAGACCGCATCGAAGTGACTGCTTCTGGGCGAGCTCCAGCCTGATCCGTAGGGCAGAGGGGACCGGCAATTCCCGAGCGACCCCGGCTTAGGCAAGAAAGTGGCGGGCTCGGCTCTCGTGGCCCAAGACAGCCATGACACTCGGCTCCTTCAACCCGATACCCCTGCGAGCAGCAGCATCGGCGAGAAGCTCGCATGATGGATGTTTGCACGGGTCTCGATTAATCGGTTGAGTTCGAGCCCCGCAAGCGCGGCGGGATCGTTTCAACCAAGGTGATGAATGCAGGGTTTCCCAACCGAGTTGCCCCTCCATGGCATAGGAGATGTGGCCGCCTTCGCTCTGTTCAGCACCGCGATCCAAAGCCGTTCTGCCAAGCTGGGGGATGTTCACGCACTCGCTCATATGGACCCACCGCCGCTAGGCATTGCTGCGCGCCTTGTCGGCTTGAACGCAGAGTTTAACCAGAACATGCTACATCGGGAGGTCAGCCCATTTGCGACCGAAGTTGAGGTCCGGGTCATCGATTGGCTGGGGCCGCTGTTTGGCATGCGCTGTGGGCACTTCTGTTCTGGGTCCACGCTGGCCAACCTCACTGCCCTTTGGCGCGCGCGCGAGGCCGGCGCCCAGTGCGTCATTGCTTCAGCAGATGCGCACATCTCCGTCGCCAAAGCCGCCCATATCCTGGGCATGCCGTTTCGAGCCGTCGCTGTGGATGTGCACGGTCGTTTGAACCGGACGCAGTTGGGTGATGTCAAAGAAGCCGCGGTCGTGCTGACCGCGGGCACGACCGGCCGCGGGGTCATTGATGCATTGGAGCCTGTTGCCTGCCGGTGGGTGCTGATCCGCCCCCTTTGAAGTGGTCCGCCCTTAGGTATGCTTTTGGACGGGATGGAGGATCACGATGGCAAGGAAACGGAAGCCCGAAGAGATTGTTGCGAAGCTTCGGCAGGTTGATGTGCTGGTC
>CANJIL010000017.1 GCA_947474455.1 Hyphomonadaceae bacterium
CAGGATGGTCATGGGGTCCTCATAGGCTTCGCCGACTGCGCAGCGTTGCCTGTTGATTAGGCGCAGGGCGGTGATTCCGCCTACGTAGCGTGCGGTCGAGGCCTGATCAAATGATGGACGCCTGAGGATTGGGCAAAGGTGGGGGGTGTTTGCCTAAAAATACGGCGATGTGGCGTGATCAAACCCTACTGGCTGCCTTCCGGGGGCTTGCGGGCAGCCGGCTTGGCCTTTTTCGCCGTGTTGAGGTCGACCGCAGCGTGGATCGGGGCGTTGAATGCCTTCTCGTTGATCTTATCGCCCTGGCGGAAATCGATGGCGCGCCGTGTGTCGCCAGCGAGGCTGGAGTTGAAGAGGCCGGACGGATCGGGGAGCGAGGCGCCCTTGGCGAAGGTGGCCTTTACATAGTCCTTGTAGGTCTCACCGGTGCAGATGATGCCGTCATGCTCCCAGACGGGAACGCCGCGCCATTTCCATTCCGCGACTACGTCCGGATCGGTCTGATGGATGAGGGCGCGGAGGCGGACGAGAGTTTCGCCGCGCCAATCGTTCAACTCCTCGATCCGGCCATCGATCGGTGTGGACGAAGAGGCGGTGGCTTTCGCCTTGGTTGCGGCGGTTGTTCGTGTTTTCGCAGGGGGTGCTTCTTCATGGTGTTCACATTTTTCCGCCGGGCAGTTTGCTGGCTTGCTTCACCCAGTCGGTGAACTGGGCTTCGTCGAGATCGTCCTCTTCGCGGACATGGAGGTAGCGCACGTTCTTCTGCTTCGAGGAGATGGCTGGTTCGGGCTTGAGATGTGCGCCCATAAAGAACGCGATCTTAATGTATCGGCCGAAGACGTGGACGCTGAGGAAGTAGGTTTTCTCATCGGCGCCATAAAGGGGTGAGTTCCATTTCACCGACTTGCGCACGGCGGAGAAGGCGCGGGGCTGAGCGCGTCGAGGCGGCGGCCGAGATCGCTTTTCCAGCCGGGCATGGCGGCGATGTGGACCTTGATGGGCTCCTCGCCCAAGCCCTTCGCGATCTGCGGGTTGCCGCCGGATAGCAGCCTTGGTTTGGCCTTGGCGGCGGCCTTCTTTGCGGGCTTCGCCGATTTCCTCGGTGTCTTGCTGCCCATTGCCCAGTTCGCTTTCTCCGCGACCTGGTCCAGCGTGTTGAAGAACTGGTTCCAGCCAGCGCGGGCGCCGCCGAGGGCCTGCTTCTGCAAGTGGCGGAAGCCTGATCGCTCCATGCGCAGGTGCGTGCCCTTGCCAGTCGGCGTGAGCGTGAAGGTGACGATACTCTTCAGCGCGCAAGCTGGATCTTCGTGCTCGAAATCCCAAATGCAGGAGTGCGTCTTGAGCGACTCAAGGGAGGACTTCGCAATCCAGAACGCCGCCCCATTTGCCGCGCAGCTTGTTGAAGCGGTGGCCGACTTTCGGCGCGAAATCATTTTTCATCAGCCACTTCTCCATAAGGTGCGGTTGCGTGAGGGCGCGCCATTTTTCCGGTAGGTAAGCGCCAGGCTGAGACGGGCGCTCGCCTTTCCGGCCGCGATAGGGTTCTATCCTTCTAGAGATAACCGGGAGGATTGTTGATGCGGTTTGCAGCACTGGGGCTGATTGCGGCCCTGGCTTCGGCCCCGACGTGGGCGCAGCCCGAAACGACGCCGGCGGCCGGGCTAGTGCGCGAGGGCGTCACCGAGAAGCTGACGGACCATGTCTGGGCAATACCGGATGGATCGGCGTCGTTGGTGCCGAATGTGGGCATTATCGTAGGGTCGAGGGCTGTGCTGGTAGTAGACACCGGCATGGGCGCCCGCAATGCGGAGACCGTTCTGCGCGAGGTCGCCAAGGTGGGGTCGGGCAGGCCTATCTATCTCGTGACCACGCATGTGCACCCCGAGCATGATCTGGGCGCACATGCGTTTCCCAAGGGATCGCAGCTTATCCGATCGAAGGATCAGGAGACGGATATCGCTGCTTCCGGCATGACGCTGGCGGAGGCGTTTGCGGCGCGCTCACCGCTGAATGCGGAGCTGCTGATGGGCGCGGTCTACCGGCCCGCGGATATTTCGTTCAACCACGAATATGAGCTCGATCTTGGCGGCGTGATCGCGCGGATCGTGGCGATGGGGCTCAACCACACGTTGGGCGATACGGTGGTGCTGGTCGACGGCGTGCTGTTCTCCGGCGATGTGGCAATGCAGCCGCAGCCTTCGGTCATGGCCGAAGGGGCGACGATCTCGCACTGGATGCAGAGCCTCGACAAGCTGGATGCAATGAGGCCGGCGCAGGTGGTGCCGAGCCATGGGCCGCGCGGCAACGCCGGGATCATCATGGGGTATCGCATCTATTTCATGCAGGTACGCAACCGGACGTCTGCTCTGAAGGGTGCACGCCGGACGCTGGAGCAGGTGACGGATCAGGTGACGACCGAAATGGCGTCACAGTATCCGGATAAGCAACGTATGGCCGAGGCGGTGAAGGCGGCTTACGCCGAGGCGATGTAGGCGCGGACAGCATCGCAAAGAGGTGCCTGCAATGGCAGGCGCGCCTGCGATCAGCGATCGTTCCCTTCGAGGTCGTGACTTAACAGCAGAAGCCGGGATCGATATCCAAGCGCTTGGCTCGGGTCGGACGATGGTTGATGTTCTTCTTTCATATAAGCGAAGTGACAAGAAGATCGCCGAGAAGATCAACGCGCCCGTGTACGAGTCTGGCCTTTCGGTCCGGTAAGGACGACAACACCAAACATGCTGAAGAGGGGCAGCGTGTGATTGAAATCGACCTGGACGAAGCCGAAGCAGTACTGGTGAGCTGGTCGCCGGACGCGGCGAAGAGCGTCCCGGTGCGATCTAAAGCGACAGAAGGTTTCGAGACGGGCCGTTTTGTTCAGGTCATCGTCAAGAAGACCAAGCTTCCGCTCGTCTTCAATCAGTTGCAGTCGATCGATCTCACTGACTGCGGCGATCGGGCCGACGATCCGCGGATCATCCAGCTTGTCGAAGAGTTGGGCGGGGTCGAATGGCGCAAAAGCTACGTCAATCTTCCCAAAACGGGGCGGAAGACGGCCGCGTTCGTCGCGGAGCACGCTGGCTGCACCTCTTGCTGCACCCCTGAGCCTCAAGATGCCGCCACAATGGTTATACGGCCTGTCACTACTGACGCCGTGGCTCGTCGGGTTGTCGAGTTACCGGTTCGCGATCGAAGACCTGAGCTTGGAGGGCATTCAGTGGCTTAGCCCGCTCGGGCTGTTGTTTACGCCGCGTTTTCCGCGGCGCACATTTCTGCTGGCGGGCGGGGTGTCAACCGCCGCATTGGCTGCGATGTCGTTTTTGTACCTGTCTGCCGCCGACACAGAAAGGCAATGGGTGGCGTTGTGCCAGCTGAAGGGCGAGAACCGCTTGCGCGACAACACTGTGCAGACGCTGATGGCCCTGACGCTGCCTATCGCGTCCGTAAGTTTTTATCTTCTACAATTCGGGGCGGTGGTCGTGAACTTCCCCGCCAGAACGTAGGGGCTCGTCCTTGATGCCGGAGAGGAACATGCTACGCTATGGGTTGTCGCGCCTTATATAACGGCGATCGCTGTGCTGCCGTTCGCGATTCGGTTCTTCGCAGAGGCGTCAGAACCGGAGCTGCAAAGCGTGGGGATACGACAAAGGCCGCCCAGTCCCGACGACGTTATCAGTCGAACATCTTCGAGATCGACTCGTCGTTGGCGATCCGGCGGATGGCTTCGCCGATCAGGGGCGCAAGGGTGAGCGTGCGGATCTTCTTGGCCTTGGAGACCGACTCCGAAGTCTGGATCGTGTCGGTGATGACCAATTCTTTCAGCTGCGACTTGTCGATATTGGCAGCGGCGCCGTTCGACAGGACGCCGTGCGTGACGTAAGCGGCGACTTCCCTGGCTCCCTTCTTAAGGAGCGCGTCAGCAGCGTTGATCAGCGTGCCGCCCGAGTCCGTCATGTCGTCGATCAGGATACATTTGCGGCCTTCAACGTCGCCGATGATGTTCATCACTTCGGACTCGCCGGCTTTCTCACGACGCTTGTCGACGATTGCGAGGTCGACCTCGAGACGCTTGGCCAGCGCGCGGGCGCGGACCACGCCGCCGACGTCCGGCGAGATAACCATCAGGTCCTTGTGGCCGTACTTGCGAAGGATGTCGTCCGACATCTCCGGCATGGCGAAGAGGTTGTCGGTGGGCTTGTCGAAGAAGCCCTGGATCTGGGCGGCGTGAAGGTCGACCGTGACGACACGGTCGGCACCGGCGACGGTGATCAGGTTGGCGACCAGCTTGGCGGAGATGGGTGTTCGGCCATCGGTCTTACGGTCCTGACGCGCGTAACCATAATAGGGGATCACCGCCGTGATACGCCGAGCGCTGGCGCGGACGAGCGCGTCCATCGTGATCAGCAGTTCCATCAGGTGGTCGTTGGCTGGGGCGGAGGTCGACTGGATGACATAAACGTCCTGGCCGCGGACGTTCTCGTTAACCTTCACGAAGACTTCGCGGTCCTTGAAAGTCTTCACCTCGGCGTTGGTGAGACTGATGTCGAGATAGGCGGCGATATTGTCGGCCAGCGGCCGGTTGGAATTGCACGAGATGAGCTTCATCCGCCCGCTCTCCCAAAATGCCGTCCCTGAACCATGCAGTAGCAGGGGGCTCGCATTGGCGTCACGCTTCTGTCGCAAAATCGATTGTGCTGCAATCGCGTGGCCTGCGGATTCCGCGAGAGGTCTGTGAGTGCTGCCTAAATGCCGCACAAAAAATGCATTTCACCTTGCAGCTGATACGCGCTCTCACGCCACCAGCATGATTCCTGTCATGTTTCTCCCGCAAGCACGATCACCGGTCTTCACAGACGCGCGGTGGGAGAAATAGAGGTCGGGCTGTGTGAGCGTGTCGTCCGCAAGGGCGTCTGCGTGTGCGACGCCGAGACGGGCGAGGCGACCGAGACAGTAACGTTTGAGGTCAAAGAACTGGCGGTCGCCTTCGCCGGGTTCGAAGAGGTGTTCGGCCCAGGACGTGGCGTCGAGGACCGCGTCGGCGAGGTCGGGGCCGACTTCGAAAGACGATTGCGACAGACACGGGCCGACGGCGGCGACGGTCTTGCCTGGATCGGCGCCGATATGGACCATCGCTTCGAGCGTGCTTTCGAGCACACCGCCGACGGCGCCGCGCCAGCCCGCATGGATGGCGGCGATGACGCTGTTGTGGGGATCGCACAGCACGATGGGCGCGCAGTCGGCGGTAAGCACGCCGAGAAGAAGGCCGGGGCGTTTAGTGACGAGCGCGTCGCATTGCGGCCGGTCGTTGGGCGGGAAAGCCTTGTCGGTGATGACGGCCTTCGCGGAGTGTATCTGACGGGCAGCGGCGAGATTGTCTGGCGAGCAGCCCAGCGTGAGGCAGACGCGGCGGCGGTTCTCGAGGACTTTCTCTGGCTGGTCGCCGGAGCCGGGGCCGCAGTTGAGCGAATTGTAAACGCCAGTGGAGACGCCGCCACGCCGGCCGAAGAAGCCGTGGCGGACATGCATCGAGAAGCGCTTGATGGCGGGGGCTTCCTCGAAGGGCGGGCGGGTGTCGGTCATGAACTCTGCTAGAATCCGGGCGGCGCATCCACGCCGTGGGGCGTCATGGCGATTGCCTTGAACCTTGCGCCCATCTGGTCGGGCGAGACAAGTTTTTCGACTGCTTCGCGGATTTCGTCGGCGCGCTGCGGGTTGGCGTTGATGAGCGCTTCGGCGCGTTCGCAGGCTCCGAGGCGGGTGAGGAAGTAGCGCTGCTGGATCGGGCCGTGGACGGCAAGGCCTTCGCTCTCGCAGATCCGACGGAGGCGGGGGAAGTCAACGTCGGCGGTGAGGTCGGATGCGCCGGGGTGGGCGAGGGGGTGGACCTGCTCTCCGGCCTTGTAGGCGCGGAGTGTTTCGTCGGGGGAGCGGTCGTCGGGACCGTAGTCTAGGAAGAGGGCCCGGCCGGGGTTTTGGCGAAAGCGGCGGGCGAGGCTGGTGATCAGCGTTTCAAGCGCAGGTGCGACTTCGACATGGTCGCCGACGGGGATGACGGCGTCGGGCAGGTCAGCAGGCGGGCCGGCGCCGAAGGCGAGATTGCCATCGCGGTCGAAGCCGACCTGGCGTTCGCGCCAGCCATTTCCGTCGCGCATGAACTGTCGGATAGCGAAGCAATCTAGGAATTCGTTGGCCAGCACGATGGAGGGACCGGGCGGCACGCTCTCGAGTTCGTCGAAATGGAGGATGTCCTGGTCGAAGAGAACGTTTGACTGTTCGTGGCGCAGGGCGGGGCTGGCTTCGACTAGGGCGATCTGGGCGGCCGCGTTGAACCCCTTGACGCTGCCGGCGGCGCGGAGGATGTCCACCATCATGGCGCCGCGGCCGGGGCCGAGTTCGATGAGCCAGAATTTTTCAGGCGATCCTAGTCGCAACCATTCATGTGCGGTCCACAGGCCGACGAGCTCGCCGAAGATCTGGCTGGTCTCGGGCGCAGTGGTGAAGTCCTCATTGAATCCCGGACGCGTGGCGTAATAACCATCGCGTGGATCGTGCAGGCACATCAGCATGTAGAGCGACACGGGCATCGGCCCGTTGATGCGGATGGCCTCTTCGATGCGGGAGCGAAGACCGCTCACGCAGGTTTCGCTTCGCCGCCGCCGGGCGCGCGGTTGGCGCGCCAGATGAGATAAGCGCCGCCGAGGATCATCGGGATCGACAGCAGCATGCCCATGGTGAACCAGGTGGGCATGATGCCTTGGGTGAAGTTATCAGGCTCGCGGAAATTCTCGACGAGCGTGCGGCTGATCGCATAGCCGATCAGGAAGATGCCCGCGACCATGCCCGGCTTCCGGAGCAGACGGAGTTTCCACACAGCGAACCAGCAGATGGCGAAAAGCAGCAGGCCTTCGAGCGCGGATTCGTAGATCTGGCTTGGGTGAACAAGGGGTTTGCCGTCGACGGATCCCCACTGGCGCGTCGTCCAGTTGTAGTCGGGGAACCGCATGCCCCACGGAGCGTCGGTTGGGCGGCCGAAGAGTTCGCCGTTGATGAAGTTGGCGATGCGGACCAGGAATATGCCGATCGGCGCCGCGGCGCAGGCAACGTCGCCAAGGCTGATGAAGGGGATCTTGCGTAACCACGACGTGGCGATGACGGCGATGATCGCGCCGATCAGACCGCCATGGAAGGACATGCCGCCTTCCCACATGCGCAGGATGAACAACGGGTCGTCGCCGAGTTTGTGCGCCTCATACGGGATCGTGTAAAAAAGAATGTAGCCAATGCGACCGCCGAGCAGGATGCCGATCATCGCGTAGAAGGCGAAGTCGTCGATATCCTGCTTGTTCAGCGGGCCTTGGGGAGCCTCGCCCCACAGACGAGCGGTTGTAACGATCCGGATTGCATACCACCAGCCGATCAACAGGCCGAAAATGTATCCAAGCGCATACCAGCGCACAGGAAATGGGCCGAGATGGATCGGTCCCAGCTGCATATCGGGCAACGGAATGGTGAAAGCTGCCGGATCGAGGCGCGGAAAGGGAATCTCCAGGGGGATGTACATGAGGTGAAGCTGTATACCATTCCGGGGGTGCTTTGAAATCCCGGGCTTGCTGGGCCATATAGATACCGGTTCCGGTGACGGGGTCTAGCTTGGAGGCGTCATATGCAAACCCGCAATCCGATCATGGACGATATAACTCGCATGATGCAGGGTGCCGCCGGGATGGCGCAGGCGGCCAATGACGAGGCAAAGGCGCTTTTCCGTTCCGGCGTGGAGCAGCTCATTGCTGACATGGATCTGGTGAAGCGCGAGGAGTTCGAGACCATGAGGTCGCTGGCTCGCTCAGCGCTTGAAAAGGCGGAAGCTTTGGAGCAACGCGTCGCCGATCTGGAGGTAAAACTCGTTGGCGGTAGCGCGACGGACAGGCGCCCCTAAGCGCGATTCGTATCTCCAAACGCTTAACCACACCGCCATTGTTAGACACGCCAACGCTCTATAGCGTTTCAACCGAAGCGGGCTTTGCCCGTGATTCTGGGAGGACCAGATGTCGCAACTCAACAGCATTTCCGCCGACTTCACGGATCGGGCCATGGACGTGGTCGAGCAGACGCTGCTCGCGGCGGACTGGGCGTGCGAACGTTCCGAGGAAGGCGTGATCCACTGCGCGTCGATAACGAAGTGGGGTGAGTTCGGCGGCATGTTCGTCTGGCGCGACGAGCCGGCGTCTCTCAATTTTTCGCTGACGCTCGACCTGCGCGCGCCAAACGGGAAGCAGTCGGCGATCTCCGATCTGCTGCGCCGGATCAATGAGCGGTTGTGGCTCGGACATTTCGATTATTGGAACGATGAAGGCGTGGCGGTCTTTCGTCACGCGCTTCCGATGCTCGATCGCGTAGCGCCGGATCCAGGCGAAGTCGCGGCTGTGCTGACGGCTGCGCTCGAAGCGGCGGACCAGTTTCTGCCGGCCTTCAACTTCGTCGTCTGGGCTGGCAAGTCCGCCGAGGAAGCTGTCGCGGCGGTCGTGTTCGAAACACACGGCGAGGCCTGAGCTGATGGTCGCGGGCTCATCCTCCGAGAAGGGGGCGCGCGGTTGAACCACGCTGTTCTGGCGGGCGCTGGGCGCATGGGCTTCGCGATGGCGCGCGGGTGGATCCACGATCTGGGCGCGGCGGGCATTGGCCGGCTGTCGGTGATCGAACCTTCGCCGGGCGAGGATGTGATTGAGGCGGCGAACGCCAAATTGATCGCGCTCAATCCGCCTACAGAGCCCGCCGACATTCTCGTGCTCGCCATCAAGCCGCAGAGCTTTGCAGCGTCCGCTGACGAGCTGAAGGCGTGGGTGTCCCAGCAGACGCTGGTGGTCTCAATCATGGCGGGCGTGACGCTCTCGCGGATTTCGGCTGTGCTTGGATGCCAGAAGGTGGCCCGTGCTATGCCCAACACGCCGGGTGCGATCGGGATGGGCGTGACGGGGTTCGCCCTATCGGGCGCGTGCGGCGATGCGGAGAACGTTGCGACGGGCAAACTGCTGGAGCCACTGGGCCTGGTGCTGGGGCCGCTGCCTGAAGCGCAGATGGATGCGGTGACTGCGGTGTCTGGGTCTGGACCGGCCTATGTGTTTCTGCTGGTCGAGGCCCTGGCGGCGGCGGGCCGTTCGGTGGGATTGGACGAGGCGACGGCGAATGCGCTGGCGCGCGAGACGATCATCGGAGCCGGGGCGCTGCTGGGCGAATTCGCGGAGTCGCCAGCAGAGCTGCGCAAGGCGGTGACGTCGCCCGGTGGCACTACGGCTGCGGCGCTGGGTGTCCTGATGTCAGCGGGCGGCATGCCGGACCTGATGCGCAAGGCTGTCGATGCGGCTGTCCGGCGGGGGGCGGAGCTGTCGCGCGAGGCGGAGAAGAAGGGTTAGGTTTAGAGCTTGTGAGCGCGCCCTCGCGGTTCAACGGACGCGTTGCAGCACTTCGTCCAGCATCACTGCTCACCATGAGGGCGTGCATCCTGACCTCAGTCGTCCTCGTCCGTGATCCCTTTCGGCCGTTCCGCGTCCAGTGGCAGGCGCATGACCGCGCGTAATCCGCCAAGTTCCGATTTGCCGAGGGTGACGTCGCCGCCGTGGGCCCGGGCGGTGTCGCGGGCAATGGTGAGGCCGAGGCCGACGCCGGAGACGTTCTGGTTGCGGGCTGGGTCGAGGCGGCTGAAGGGACGGAAGGCATCCTCGTAGTTTTCCACGGCAATACCAGGACCGTCGTCTTCTACGGTAATCACAGCTTCGCCGGGCTCTAGAGCCACGGTGACGCGGACCTGCTTGCCATGATCAGCGGCGTTGTTGGCGAGGTTGGAGATGGCGCGCTTGAGGGCGAGTGGGCGGGCGCGCATGGACACGGGTGCTTGGACCACGAAGTCGAGTTTTGTGCGCGCGGAGGCCGCGGCGACCGCTTCACGAGCGACTGTGGCGACGTCCGTCTGAACGGCCTGTTCGCCGTCTTCGCCGCGGGCGAAGGAGAGATAGCCGTCGAGCATGCGCTCCATTTCGTCGATGTCGGCCTTGGCTGCGCGGGCGTCGTGATCCTTGGGAAGCAGGGCCAGTTCGAGCTTGAGGCGCGTCAGCGGCGTACGGAGATCGTGACTGACGCCGGCCAGCATCGCGGTGCGCTGATCGGCATAGCGGCGGATGCGGTTGCGCATGCGCAGGAGCGAGCGGGCCGCCTTGCGGACTTCGACCGCGCCCGAGGGCTTGAAGTGCGGAACATCTTCGCCTCGGCCGAAGGCGTCTGCAGCCCAAGACAGCTGGACGATGGAGCGGACCTGATTGCGCAGGAACAGGTAGGAGGTGAGCAGCAGGAGCAAGCTAAACGCCACGGTCCAGACGATGAAGATGTGCGCGGTGATGATGATCACGCGCTTGCGGTCCATCCTCGCTTCGAAGAGGCCGTCTTCCGAGAGCAGGCGGATAGTGAGTAGGTCATCTGGGAGGTAGCGGTAGGTCCATGAGAGGCCGGGAAAGCGAAGGCCAAGCTCCTCGCCAAGTTCATCACAGCAGTCGTCGCCCTCCAGGGGAGCAAGTGCGGTGACGCCGGATGTGAAGCTGATGTCCATAAGGCGGGCACGGCGGAAACCGTCAGCGATCTTCTGCCAGTCCTGCTGATCTTCATGTCGCTGCTGGACGACATAGGCCAGCTCGTCGGCGACGGCGCGGGAGAGCCTAGCATTCACCTGCTGGACGTGGGTGTAAAAAAAGTAGAGCGTCATCGACACCACGAAGATGATCATCGGAACAATGAGGATCAGGATGTGCCGGGCGTTGTAGCCTCGCGGCGTATAGTCGCGCAGGCGCATGTCAGTCCCCGCTCAGCCGGTAGCCGACGCCGCGCACGGTCTGCAGGTGCACAGGTTCGCGCGGGTCACGCTCGATCTTGCGGCGGAGGCGTGTGACTTGGACGTCGACGGAGCGTTCGACGCCGGCGGCGGTGAGAGCGGCGAGTTCGTGGCGGGAAATCGCGGCGCCGGCGCGGCCGGCGAGAATTGAAAGAAGCTGGGTTTCGCTATCCGTGAGGCGAACCAGCCGGCCATCCTTGCGCAGCTCGCTCTTGTTCACGTGGAAGACCATGTCGGACAGCTTGATCTCCTCGACCGGCCCTTCGGGCGTGGCGCGCTTGAGGATCGACGTGATACGAAGCGCGAGTTCTTCCGGCTCGAAGGGCTTCGAGAGGTAATCGTCGGCGCCTATCTTGAGGCCTTCGATGCGCTCGGCGGGTAGGCTGCGGGCCGTGAGTAGGATGACGGGCGTGTCCGATTTCTTCTCGCGCACACTCTTCAGCAGCGAGAGGCCATCCTCTCCCGGCATCATCACGTCGAGGATGACGAGGTCGAAAGTCATCGTAGCCATGAGCTTGCGGGCGGATGCGGCGTCCTTCGCGACGGTGACGTCGTGTCCCTCGCGCGTGAGATAGCGCTTCAGGAGGTCGCGCAACCGGTCGTCATCGTCGACGGCGAGGATGTGGCCCTTTGCGTTCACGAATCGCCCCGGGTGCGGAGAAGTTCGGACAGGACTCGACGGGCGCCGCTGACCGCGTCGGGGCCGGCGGTCAGGAAGGCCTGGCGGAGGGCGGCGCGGCGATGTTCGGTCGCGTCTCGGGTGAAAACCGCGCCTTCGGGGGTCAGGGTGACAAGACGGCGCCGACGGTCACGCGGATCCGCTTCGCGTTTCACAAAATTGCGGGCTTCGAGGTGGTTCAGGTTGCGGGCAAGCGATTGCTTCGGGGCGGCCAGACGCGCACGGAGGTCGCCCACATCCATAGGGCCAAGGTCATGGATTTCCTGCAGGATATCTATCTCTGGCGCGGAGATGTTAGCGGCGGCCCCGGCGAGTTCGGCCAGCTGGGCGATTTTCCGCGCCGCGGCGCGGATCAATGCGGCGCCCTCGTTGAGGTCCTGATCGCGCAGGTAGAGCCGGCCGTCGGCGCCGGCCGTCGGAGCGGAGGAAGTCTGGGGTCGGTTGACAGGTATGGCCACGACCAGACAATGGGAGAGCAAGACGCGAAACTCAAGCTAGAACCCCATTTACCAGCGTCTTCCAAGGACCTTATTGATGGCTGTCCCCTCCGCAAACTTTGTCCCGTATGATGATCGTAATGGCTGGATCTGGCTGGACGGCAAGATGGTGCCGTGGCGGGACGCCAAGATTCACGTACTGACGCACAGTCTGCATTACGGTTCGTGCGTGTTCGAGGGCGAGCGCGCTTACGAAGGTGCCATATTCCGTAGCAATGATCACTCGAAGCGGCTGCACAGGTCGGCGGAACTCGTCGGTTACAAGTGCCCGGTGCCGGTGGATGAGCTGGATCGGGTCAAGCGGGAGGTGATGGAGAGGAACGGGCTGGCGAGCTGCTATATCCGGGCATTCTCGTGGCGAGGTTCCGAGATGATGGGGGTTTCTGCCCAGCAGGCTTCCATCCGCACCTGCGTGGCGGTGTGGGAGTGGGGCAACTATTTCGCCGACAAGAACAAGGGCATCCGTGTGACGATGTCCGACTGGAAGCGTCCGTCGCCAGATACGATACCGAGCGCTGCGAAGGCGGCGGGTCTGTACATGATCTGCACGATGTCGAAGCACAAGGCGGAGGCGGAGGGCTTCTCCGACGCCCTGATGCTCGACTATCGCGGCTATGTGGCTGAGCTGACCGGCGCCAACGTGTTCCTGATCCGTGACGGCGCGATCCATACGCCGACGCCAGACTGCTTCCTCAATGGCCTGACCCGTCAGACCGTGATCGAGCTGGCCCGCGCGCGAGGCTTCGAGGTCATCGAACGGCATATCACGCCGGAAGAGCTGTCCACCTTCTCCGAATGCTTCATCACTGGATCGGCGGCGGAAGTGACGCCCGTGACGGAGATGGCGGGTCATAACTACCGGCCCGGCAATATCACTGGCACGCTGGCTGACGACTATAGCCTGCTGGTGCGCGGCAAGATCACGCTGGAGCAGGTGCGCGCGGCTTCCAAGGTAGCCTAGTCACGCTTCTGCAAGTGCTTGCTGCCGGCGTTTTACGCGCGAAGGCTCGCGTGCTTGTCGATCTCTACCGTAAGACGCAGCAGCTGGCCCCAACGCGGCGAAGTATGGCGCATTTTCGACCCAGCGAGGCCGCCTCGACGCTTCATGGTTGCTCGACGACGAGAAGCTTGTGCGGAAATGGTAGGAGTCCGGCGGACCAAAGGTCGTGTCACCCCAAAAGCTCGGCTTCGGTACGAGGGAGTGATCCCTTCGAATTTGACGCACTTGAGCGGACGGTCCTCAGTGCGCACGGCCAGTCGCTTGTCAGCGGGATTGCGGCTTGGACCGCGCGAGACCGCTCATGACAGCAGGACGCCGTCCAAGTCCACCCCGAAGTGGCCATGCAGGCGGGTCGCGCCTTGCTTCTGGATCACGTAGGAATGGCCCTTGCGCATTGCGATTTTGCCTTTGAGCTCCGATATCTCGCCGAAGTTCCGCATCGAACGATATTTGCTCAGGCTGTCGGCCAGCTATCCGGTCTTGCGTTTGGCGGGGCCTTCTTCTTCGCGGCTTGCTGGCGGGTCGCGGACTTGCGGCGACTTGAAGGTGCTGCAGCCTTGTGCTCCGCTGGCCCGCCGCCGCGCATGGCGACGCTCTTGCGCAGGGCGTCCGTGAGATCGATGACGCTCGAACCCCTGCCACCTTCCAGTTCTCCGTCGCTCGCAGCAGTGATCTTGTCCTTCTTGCGCTTCTCGTCGATGAGATCCATGAGTGTGCGGGGGATAGTGCAGCTTGAACTTCTCCGGACGGAATTTCGCCGTCTTGCGGTCGGTAAGTTCGGAGACGCGATCCAGCATTTCCTTATCCACCCTGGTCTTGCCGATACTCGAGAAGAGCTCGTCTGAATCTTTCACTTCGCTCTCATAGCGCAGCGTCTCCCGCAGGATGCCGTCGCCGCACGCGCGCACCGCGCACATCTGGTGCTTGCAGTGCCTCGCCATTTGACCATGTCCGACCTTGCCAGCCTTGCGCAGCCCTCGCGAATGACCGCAAATCCCTCGTGCGCGACATCATCGTTGCTGGGCGCCACATAGTAGGACTTTTCGAAATAGCGCGGATCGATCTCGTCTTGATCGACGAACTGCACCAGATCGATCGTGCGCTTGCCCTCGAGTTTGATGATGCTGCCGGAAATGACGTTTGAGTCGTGCAACGCGTTCCTGCGCGCCGATTCGGGCCTATTTCAGCATCGCCAGAAGGTCCCGGATACGCACCGAAACAAACCGCACCGCGGAATCCGCAACGCCATATGGGATCAGTAGCCGTTCGCCGACGCGCAGCATGCCGCAGGTGTAAACGACGTTGGGCACATATCCCTCCCGCGTTTCATCGACGGGCGTGAGGAACGGATTGATCGAGCGGCCAATGACCTTGGACGGGTCTCTCTTGTCGAGCAGCGCGGCGCCCATTGAATATTGTCGCATGGCGCCGACGCCGTGGGTGAGTAGCAGCCAGCCTTCATCGAGTTCGATCGGCGAGCCGCAATTGCCCATCTGGACAAGCTCCCAGAGATATTTCGGGGCCATTACAGGTTTGCCGTAATTCCACACGAAGCGGTCATCGCTTTGCAGGAAGTACATCGCCTCGTGATCCAGTCGCCCGATTGCGGCGTAACGCCCCTCGATCTTCCGCGGGAAGAGGGCGAGCCCCTTTTGTCCAGACGCTGCGCCGCGCAGCGGCGTCAGGTTGAATTCGGAGAATCTTTCGGTCGTCATCATCTCGCAGCCGACATCGCGGCCCGAGAAGGCGGTGTAGGTGCCGTAGAAATGCGTGCTGCCATCATCCTCGGTGAATTGCAGAAGACGCAGGTCTTCGAGCCCGTTCTTCTGCGCGCGCGTGATGGGGAAGATCACCACGCCTGACAAAGGTGAGGATTCATGGCGGCGCACTGTCACCGGCCCGCCTTCACCTTCATGCGCGTCTGGCGCAGCTGCAATGGCGAAGGGCGTCGCTGGCCACAGGGTAAAGTCTCCCGACTCCATCGCCACGCCTTCGCGGAATGAGATCGACGAGATATGTCCCTCGCCAACCGTGCGCAGCGACATGACAAATTTGACCGCGCCATCTCGCACGCCGGACTGATCCGGATGCGGCACGATGGACGGGTTCATTATAGCGGCGGCGGCGTAGGAATATTCGTGGCTGAAATAGGCGCCGATCAGCTTGGCGTGATCGTCGCTGACGTTCTTCATGTTGCCGATCATCTCGCGGACCTGGTTGAAGCGGTCCATGAAGATGGCGTGGGTCTGCCAGTGGCGACCGAAGAAATCGCCGTCGACGGCGTCGAGATATTTCCGGCATTCTGCGTCAGTCAGCTCCATCACGGCTTTGGCGATGCGCTCCGCGCGCGTCATCATCCCATGTGCGGTCCCGCGCGGCTCTGACGTGATGCTGAACGGCCGAAGCACGACGCGCGACGGGTCCGCCGTCAGCTCGGTCCCGAAGTGCCGCATATCCATCATCGTCCCGCCGTACGCCATGATGGCAACTTGAGTTAGGTCAGGTTGGCGGGTTGACGAATAAGGAACTGGCGGATCGATGCAGCTGCGAGATGATAGCTAAGGATCGACTCCGCGCCGTGATTGCGGTTCAGCCCCGAAACCGTGAGGGCGTCATGGCATACCCCGTCGGCTGGGCGGGCGAGCGCAACGCCGTGAATGTTATGACCGCCAAACCATTCGAAAGCGAGACGCGCCGTGGCACAATGAGCGGTGTCTCCGGTTGCGCGCCAAGCCGCGAAGCAGGCGTCCACAGTCGCCACAGCCTCGATCGGCTGCTGGTCGAAATGTACGTGATCGGCGCCATTCGTATCGAAGGAGCTTGTCGCGACCGGCGCGAACCATCCCTGCTTCGTTGTTTGAAGCTTCATGACGTGCTCAAGCGCCAACAGACCGGAGGACAGCATGTCGGGGTCCTGCAGGCGTTCGCCGGCAAGGATTAGGGCTTCAGGCAGACGCGCATTGTCGTAGGCAAAACAAGGCTCGAACCACTCGCGACCTTCCGAACGGCCTTCCCGAAGCGCTTGCATCAGCACCGTTGCGGCCCCGCGCACGAACCGCCGTGCTTCTTCTTCCGGGATAACGCTGCCCTCGGCGGCTAGCGATGATTTGATTACCAAAGCCTGCGCGCGAAGCGACGTCCATTGTTCCGTGTGCTGGAAAGCCTCCCGCGCGAGGTCTGCAGCCCAGTCGCGCAGTTCGCCATTGGGCCATTCCTTCGCGACCATGCACAGCGCTTCGAGGGCGCGCGCACAGCAATCGTCCGAGCCGCCATCGTCGAGCCAGCGCCGGTCAAAGCCCATGAAATTGCGGAAGCGCCCGGTCTCAGGACTCCAGGCATGGTTCACGAATGCGGCGCACGAATTGGACAGTTTCAGCATGGCTGCGTCTGGCGGACCTTCGGAGGCAAGCCGGGCCATCAACACCAACGCCCGGGCGGTATCGTCGGTGCAGTACCCATGACGGCGGTCCGGCGCGCCGAAGCGCGAGTGCTGGTAGACGCCGCAATCATCCGCCATACGCAGAAGCCCGTCGAGCTTCGGACGGGCGAGAGAACGGAAGAGTTCTTCTACACGCCTCTCATGCATGCTCCGGGATGCGATCGCGAGGTTCACCGTGGAGTCCGCAACCTTACGCCAGCGCGAAGGCTCGCCCGCACGATAGGCGCGGCGCGCCATCGCTTCCCGCTTCACCTGGTCTGACAGGAGACCGGCAATCTCGCGCGCAAACGCCCGCGTGTCGTTGAACGGACAGATCACTCCAACGCCATCCGCGAGCGCTTCCTTCGCATGCCAGTAAGGCGTGGAAATTACCGGTTTGCCGAGGGCAATGGCGTAGGCGAGAGTCCCGGAAACGATCTGCGCTTCGGTCAGGTAAGGCGTGACATACAGATCGGCTGCCTGAAGAAGATCTGCCAGTTCGTCGTCGCCGAGGAAATGGTTCACGAAGCGAAGATGATCGACGACGCCCAGCGAGCGCGCGAGGTCAATCAGGCTTTCGCGATAGGCCTCGCCTTCGCGCGCAACCAGATGCGGATGCGTGGCGCCTGCGATCAGATAGACTGCGTCGGGGTGCCTCTCGAGGATGTATGGCAGCCCCTTGATGATTGTCTCTAGCCCCTTGTTTGGCGACAGCAGGCCAAACGTCATGATCACCTTGTGACCGGCGAGTCCCAGTGGAGCTTTGAACGGTTCGGTTGATGCGAACGGCCGCTCGGGGGCGCCGTGCGGAATCACGTGCACCTTCTTCGGTCCGACTCCGTGAATACGTTCAAGGATGTCGGCCCCCATCTCGGTCATCGCAATGACCGCCGTTGCGATTCGGAGGATCTCGTCCATCACCTTTTTTTGCGCGGCATTGGGCCTCTCCAAAACCGTGTGCAGCGTCACGATGACCGGCATACGAAGACGGCGAAGCAGCACAAGCAGATACGCGCCGCTCTCGCCGCCATAGATGCCGAACTCGTGCTGCACGAAAACCGCTTCGACGCCGGAAAGATTGAGATCGTCGGCCACCCGCTCATAGGCCTCAATCTCGTCCTGCGGGATCACATGGGTGACAGTGGTGGGATACACGTGGCCGCCGCCGCGATCTTCCATCGCGACCAGGCTCCATTTCGTGTTGGGCAGCGCCTTGCGCAGGCTTTCGAAATGATCACGGGTGAAAGTGGCGATGCCGCATTTGCGGGGAGGAAAATTGCCAATCATAGCCGCGCGCCCCAGGCTAGGGCGAACAGCCGCGCTACGCGCAGGAGTCAAGGCATGGACAATCGCGGTCGCTGAATCGAAACCCATGTAATTTCCATACGCTGCATGCCGCCCCCGGGTAGTTGAACGCCCGCACACGCAGCAAGTTCCATTAGTCTTACGCCATCCACAAGACTGCGGGATGGTCGAAAAAGCCCAGCAAACGCCGGGCCGATTCACGCGAACGCGATTCGTTTTTCACGCATTTTGCGTTGCGGCGCGCGGACCTGCTCCAAGCTGGTTTCTACAGCGCTGCCGCGATCCGTTTGGCTTGTTCACGCAGCACGTCGACGTCGGCTGGTTTCCCGCCATGATGGGGTTGCAGCGGCAAATTAGCGTAGCGTGGGATCACATGCACATGCAAGTGAAAGATCGTCTGGCCGGCTGGGGCGCCGTTGTATTGAGTAACCACAACACCGTCGGGTGTCAGCGCGGTTATGACGGCCTTCGTCAGCTTCTGTACGCCTGCGAAGAGCACGCCTAGCCGCTCCGGCTGAAAATCCGTGATGTTCCGCGCCACGGTGTTCTTGGGGATGACGAGGCAATGACCCTGACTCTGCGGGAAGATGTCCATGAACGCGAGGACGCCGTCATCCTCGAAGATCTTCACGCATGGCGCCTCGCCGCGCAGGATCTTCGCGAAAATATTGCCGCCGTCATATTCGCCAACAAGGCTCATCAGAAACCCTCCTCGTCCTGGTCATGCTGCTCGCCCTTCCGAAAGGGCGTATAGGCGCTGAGCTGGTCTATCCCTTCCTCGATCGCCTCGCGCTCCCTGTCGAGGTAATCCGAGACAGCCTGGCGCAATCCGCTGTGAGCGATCCAGTGCGCGGACCGCGTGAGTTGCGGTTCATACCCCCGCGCGAGCTTGTGTTCACCCTGCGCGCCGGCCTCGACCCGCGCCAACCCGCGTTCAATCGCGAATTCGATAGCTTGATAGTAACAGATTTCGAAATGCAGGAATGGCCGGTCCCCCATCCGCCCCCAATAACGGCCATAGAGCGTGTCCGATCCTATCATGTTGAGCGCGCCGGCGATCGGCATATTGCCGTCCATCGCCAGGATCAACAGGCATTTGTCCGCCATCCGCTGGTGCAACAGCGAGAAGAACTCCCGGTTGAGGTAAGGCGCGCCCCACTTCCGGCCGCCCGTGTCCATATAGAACTTGAAGAACGCGTCCCAGTGTTTCGATGTCAGATCCGCGCCGGTTATGCGGAGGATTTCCAGCCCCTCCTGCGCCTCGCGCCGCTCACGCCTCAGCGTCTTGCGCTTGCGGGAGGAGAGTGCGCCGAGAAAGTCCTCGAACGATCCATATCCGCGATTGATCCAGTGGAATTGCTGGTCCTCGCGCAGAAGAAGCCCCTCGGCGCCCAGCGCGCGCCAGACATCCTCTTCAAGGAAGTTGAAGTGAGCGGACGACGCCCGCCATTGGCGCGCCACTTCGACGACCGCGTTCGCCAGGGTCCGCTGGATGGCGGCGGCGCCGGGGCCGCTCGCCAGAAGCCTGCGCCCCGTTACCGGGGTGAACGGCACTGCGCACAGCAGTTTCGGATAATACCGTCCTCCGGCGCTATGCAGCGCATCCGCCCATGAATGATCGAACACGAATTCGCCGCGCGAATGCATTTTCAGATAGAGCGGTGCGACGCCGACCAGCTTGCCTGCACGGTCGTGCGCGAGCATGTGGCGCGGTGTCCAGCCGGTCTCAGGTTCGGCGCAGCCTGAGCTTTCCGCCGCCTCAAGAAAATCCCAGTCGAGAAACGGGTCGTAACGCTCGCCCGGCGGATTCGCGAGCGCGTTCCAGCTGGCGCGGTCAATCGCCCCCAACTGGTCGGCAATCGACAACGAAAGTTCGATCCGGTCTGCTGAATCGTCGGCCAACGCGCACCTCGGAGGTCCGGCCCCTGTGAGACTATATCGGTGTTCCGCCCGGCATTGCGAGGGCTGGGCTGATGCCTTCGAAAATCGGCGCCGCGCCGCTTTCCCGGGCAAGTTCAAGCTCTGCAGGTGTGCGTACCGTCCATGTCACCATCGGCAGGCCGCATGAAGCGGCCTGCATGGCGGGCAGGATCGAATGATGGGGCCCTATATAGTCGCAACCAAGAGCCCGCGCCGTCATCGCCTTTGTGGCGACATCAGGCAAGTTGTCGGTCCTAACGAGCAGCCCAACCGGCCGATCCGCCACCAGCCGGCACAGACGCGCCACCGTTCGCTCATCGAAGCTCATGACGCCATACCATCTGCCAACTCCCTCGATCGCGGCCGCAACACGATCCGCTATCTCCGGCGGAGTCCCGTCGACCTTCAGCTCGATCAACACTGGCAGATCGCCCATGATCGTAAGCGCCTCGGCCAGCGTCGGAACAGGCGAGCCATCTGGCAGCCGAAAGCGCGCCAGCCCTTCCGCCGTCACATCCGCCAGCAATGCGCCGGCGCCGCACATGCGCTCCAGCCTCGCGTCATGGAACACGACTGGCACATCGTCCGCAGTCAGCCGCACATCCAGTTCGACGCCCACGCGAGCCGCCCGTGCGGCATCGAAAGCTGCGAGCGAGTTTTCGGGCCTTGTTGCGTCCCACAACCCGCGGTGTGCGTAGGCAAACGCTGATACGTCGAAAAAGCGTTCGCTCACGTCAGGTGATCTGCACCACGGCGTCGACCTCCACCGCCGCACCCATCGGTAGGATAGGGCAGGCGACGGCCGACCGCGCATGCCGTCCTTTGTCGCCAAACACTTCGACCATCAGGTCGGAGCAACCATTTATGACTTTCGGAATGTCGGCGAAGTCCGCACCCGCGCTCACAAACCCGCCCAGCTTCACGATCCGCTGTACGCGCTCAAGATCACCAAGCGCCGCCTTCATTTGGGCGATCAGGTTGACGGCGCAGACACGTGCGGCCGCTTGGCCGTCTTCCAGCGTCATGCCTTCGCCGAGCCGACCCTTGATTAGGCCGCCCGGACCGGTGCTGACCTGTCCTGAAATGAAGAGCAGATTTCCGGTAATGACGAACGGCACATAGTTCGCCACCGGCGGCCGGGCCTCGGGCAAGGTCACGCCTGCGGCCTTGAGACGTTCGAGTACGGACATGTGCAACTCCTGATCCGGCGCAGTTGTAAGGCGACAGATTACCGTTTGTCATCCCGGAAGCGCGAAGCGTTACAATCCAAATGAAACGGACGCTTCGATCATGTCGCCCGGCATGATCATCTCCTTGCGCCGCACGTCCGCTCTTGCGGGCAGCACGAAGGTGTTGCGTTTCGCGTCGGCAAACAGCGACGTTTCCCAACGCGTGCAGCCCTTCCGCGCCACGACATGAAACGACCCGAAAGGCCTTCTAATTCAGGTCGTCAGAGTTCGGATAGTTTTGAAAGATCGGCGGCCAGGGTGACGAAATGCCGTGCGCCGGTGCTTTCCTGCGTCCACACCTTTGCCTTCAATGCTTCGTCAAGCCTCATGGTTTTTTTTCTCGCTCGCGATCTTAATACGCACGCCACGCCCGGTCATCACCGCATGACCGCCGAATTTTCCCCGCGCCTTGTCCGAAGCCCTCTCGGCCTTCGCTCGCTTCAGAGCCGTCGGGTCGGCCAGATCGATCCCATCCGCCTTCGCATCCACCAGCTCCGAAAGGCCGATACCCAGCAGTCGATAGCGCTCCCCAAGCGCCTCGCGCGCCAGCATCGGCTTCGCCACGCGGAAGATCACCTGCGCGAGTTGCGTCGGCTCGTTCAGCGAAACCCTGCGCGTGAGGCTCTTGAAGTCATGTGTCTTCAGCTTCAGGGTTACAACCCGTCCTTCCACGCCTGAATGCTTCGCCCTATCGGCCGTGCGCTCGCTGAGGCGCCAGAGGAAATCCTCCAGCAGGCGTCGATCAGCGATGTCCTCATTGAAAGTCGTCTCGGACGAGACGCTCTTGCGCTCGCTGTAGGGGTCGACCTGACGTGCGTGGCGGCCGAAGGCGCAGTTGTGAAGCCAAAGGCCCGTTTCCCCATAACGCTTCACCAGCGTCTTTACGTCGATCTTCTGAATGTCCCTGACAATGCGGATGCCGTCCGCATTCAGCTTCTTCTCGAACTGCGCGCCGACGCCGCCGATCACCCGCACTGACCTCGGACCAAGATACGCTGGCGCGTCGTCGATCGACAGCGCAAAGAAGCCGCGCGGCTTGTCGGCTTCGCTTGCCGTCTTGGCCAGGAACTTGTTGCTGGCCAGCCCGACCGAGATGGTGAGTCGCAGTTCGCTTTCGATCGCCTTTTGCAACTTCATAAGGCTTATGGCGGGTGGCGCCCCGTGCAACGCCTCCGTACCCGAAAGGTCGAGATACGCTTCGTCGATGGATACTGGTTCCACCAGTGGCGTCAGTCTCTGCATCATCTCCCGGATGCGTCGGCCTTCCTTAACGTAAAGGTCCATGCGCGGCGTTAGCACCACCGCATCCGGGCAAAGCTTCAGCGCCTTGTACATCGGCATGGCCGACCGAACGCCATAAGTCCGCGCTACATAGCAGCAGGTTGAAACAACCCCACGCTTGCCCCCGCCGACGATCACCGGCACTCCGGTCAGGTCAGGGCGATCCCGCTTTTCGATGGAGGCGTAAAAGGCGTCGCAATCGAGATGCGCAACAGTCAGCTCAAACAGCTTCGAATGCGAGACGAGGCGTACTGATCCACACGTGGCGCAGCGCGGCCGATTCCCCTCCCAGCGCGCAAAGCAGTCGCGGCAGGCCGTCCGTAAATCTCCGTTGCTGGCAGCAGGCTTTGTGCTCAAGATGCAGATCCCGCTGGAAGTATTTGTAAAAGCGGCGCTTTTGTTAATTTGCGGCGCTGTATTCGTTGCTCTGCCAGCGGCGGTTGAAAATAGCCGGTTAATACTCTCAGGTCTAACAAGAACTGACAAAGCCGGGAATCAACCCGTTTCGATCCTAGCGTGATGTGCTGATGGCGACGCCCCCCGCCAAGAAAGTCCTCGTGGTTGAAGACAACGAGCTCAACATGAAGCTCTTCTGCGACCTCTTGGACGCTTTCGGCTTTCAAACCGTTGAAAGTCGAGATGGCCTCAAGGCCGTTGATCTTGCGCGCGCCCACAAGCCCGATCTGATCATCATGGATATCCAGCTTCCGGAAGTTTCCGGCCTCGATCTTACACGCTGGATCAAGGACGCCGCCGCGATCAAGGACATCCCGATCATGGCGGTGACGGCGTTCGCGATGCGGCAGGACGAGCGGCTGGTCCGCGAGGCAGGCTGTGAAGCGTACATGTCGAAGCCGATCCAGATGAGCGCTTTCATCAACGAGGTGAAGAAACTCACCGGCCCGCGTGGTGCCGGACAGCCCTCGCGTCCTGCCCCGCTTTCGCCGCGGAGAATGGCGAGATGAGCGCGCGCGTTCTTGTCGTCGACGACATCGAACAGAACCGCAAGCTTCTCACCGACAAGCTGAAGAACGAGTATTTTCATGTCATCACCGCGGTGGACGGTGAGGACGCGATCGAGCGCGCCCTGGCCGAAGAGCCGGACGTGATCCTGATGGACATCATGATGCCGAAGCTCAACGGCGTCGAAGCCTGCCGTCGTCTCAAGAACGACCCGCGGACAGAGCACATTCCGATTGTGCTGGTAACGGCGCTCAACGAGCGCGAAGATCGCCTGCGAGGGCTTGGCGCTGGCGCCGACGACTTTCTCACCAAGCCTGTCAATGACCTTCAATTGCTGTCGCGTGTCCGTGCGCTGACGAAATACAAGATGGTCGCCGACGAGCTTCGCAAGCGCGAAGCCTCCGGCAAGCGCATCGGCGCTGTTGATATTGCCGCGCAGAGCAGGGCGTCAGAGCCGGCTCGCATCCTCGTTATCGACGAGAACGAGCGCCAGGCCCGCCGCATCTGCCGCTATCTCGAGGGCCTGCATCGCCCGATCTCGCATGCGGAGGCGACCCAGCTCGGCATCTCCGGCTCGATGGTCGACCTGATGATCGTCTCGCTCTCGAACGAGAAGCTCGATGGTCTCCGTCTGTGCGCCTATTTCCGCTCGCTCGAATCCACGCGTGACCTGCCGATCCTTGTCGTCGCCGAGCCGGATGACGAGAAGAAAGCTGTCCGCGCCCTCGATCTCGGCGCCTCCGACATCGTCATCAAGCCGATCGATAGCGAAGAACTGCTTGCCCGCGTGAAGACGCAGGTTCGCAAGAAGCGTTATCTCGACGCCCTGCGCGCCCGCCTCGACCAGTCTATGGAACTCGCCGTCACCGACCAGCTCACAGGCCTGCACAACCGCCGCTACATGCGCGTGCAGCTCGAAAGCTTCGTGAAGCGCGCCAACATGGGCGGCGCGCCAGTCTCGATCCTGCTTTGCGACATCGACCACTTCAAGAAGGTCAACGATATCCATGGCCACAGTGCTGGCGACGACGTGCTGCGCGAGTTCGGCCGCCGTCTTCGCGAAAATATCCGGCCGATGGACCTGGCCTGCCGATACGGTGGGGAAGAGTTCGTCGTGATCATGCCGGACACCAGTCAGGCGCTCGCTCAAGCAGCCGGCGAACGGCTGCGCCAGATCATCTGCGAAACGCCTTTCCCAATCGGGCGCGGCGACGAACTGAAGGTCACAATGTCCGGCGGCGTCTCGACAATCCTGCCGCCTGAGGACTCCATCGACGGCCTGCTGAAGCGCGCAGACGATGCGCTCTACCGGGCCAAATCAGCGGGCCGCAACCAGATCCAGACCGAACTCGCCAGCTTCGCTTGATGCTTGAAGCAGACGGCGCGCAGGCGCCTTAACTTTGCCGCGCAACGGGAGCATATAGCGCCCATGGATGTTTTCACCCCCGGATCTCTCCCCGGCGAAGCCGAGCTGCGCTACCTCGACGCTGACTTCGAGGTGGTCAAGCTGGGCCGTTTCGTCATCTGCTCTGTGACCCAGCGGAAGATCGCGCTGGAGGACCTGCGCTATTGGAATGTTGATACTCAGGAAGCTTACTTTGACGCGGAAGCAGCGTTGAAAAGATGGAAGCAGCTCAACGGATTAGCGTAGCGTTCTCAGTCCTTGCCGGGCTACTGCTAGCCTCCTGCGCAGGGCCTGTCGCGCAACCCGTAGCTGTTCCCGAATCCCCAATTACAACGCCGCCCATCGGCGCCGAAGCGCCGCCTCCGCCCGAGCCAATCGCGCTCATTCCGCCGCCGGCCCCGGTCGCGGCAGACCAGCCCCGCTCTGATCCCTTCATCTCCTGCTCGGGCCAGGCGACGCTGGGCGGGGCGATCGTCTGTAAGGCAAACCCCGGCGCCACGATCTCTCTTGGCGGAGCGCCAACCGCGATCGCCGGCGCCGACGGCGTCGCGCTCATCGGCCTTAGCCGCTTTGAAGCGCCGCAAGTGAAGATCAGCGTCCGCCCGATCGACAGCGCCTATGAAGCCTCCACCACGGTCGACATCCTCCCGCGGACCGACACTGTCGCCAAGCTCACCATGGAGTGCAACAAGATCGCCGCGCAGACGCCCGAAGAGAAACGCCGCGTGGAAGTAAGCTGGGTGAAGAAGGACAATGCGCTGAAGACGTTTGCCCAGCCGCTCGCCCCCATCGGCTTCATCAAGCCTGCCGACGGCCCCTACTCAAGCCCCTTCGGCGCCACGCGCACTTACACGCCGAAAACCAACGACTGCGAGCCCTCGACCAGCGTCCACAACGGCCAGGATATTGCCATTCCTACAGGCACGGAAATCCACGCGCCCATGGCTGGCACGGTGATCCTCGCAGACCCCGATCTCTACTATGAAGGCGGCTGCGTCTTCCTCGATGTCGGCTACGGCCTCGTCTCTGTCACCATGCACATGAGCCGCATCGACGTGAAGCCGGGTGACACCGTTGCGCAAGGCCAGCTCCTCGGCCTTTCAGGTTCGACCGGCCGTGTGACGGGTCCGCATCTTCATTGGGCGTTCAAGTACCGCAACGTCCATTCCGCCGACCGCGGAACGGACATCTGGCTCGACCCGACGCTTCTGCTCGGGCTAAAGTCTCCCCTGAACTAAGGGGTGCGCGGATGGCCGAAACAAAGACCAAAATCACCAGGGCAAGCGTCAAGGATTTCGTCGCGAAGGTCGAGAACGACACCCGCCGCAAGGACGCCTAGACGCTCCTCAAGCTGCTGGAAAAGATCACCTCGTGGAAGCCCCGGATGTACGGGCCGAGCATTATTGGCTTCGGGGTTTACAGCTACACCTACTACACCGGCCATTCGGGCAGGGCGCCTGCCGCCGGCTTCAGCCCGCGCAAGGCCAACACCGTCGTCTATATCACTCCCGAATTCGAAGGGCGCGAGGCGCTGGTGAAGAAGTTGGGCAAGGTGAAAACCAGCGTGTCCTGCGTCTACATCAACAAGCTCGCCGACATCGACCTCGCCGTGCTTGAAAAGCTTATCAAGGCCCGCATCGCCGCCACGAAATCGAAATGGCCGGTGAGCGCGGACTGACGGTCTCCACTTGCCCTGTGCGGTAGGGCGGGTAAGGGTGCGGGGCGGAGCAGCAGACGAAGGATGTGTCATGAGATTCACCGCCGGCGCGGCGGCCCTGTCGCTGCTGGCTCTCGCAGGATGCGCTATGACGGGAGGCGAAGACACTGTGCCTGGGTCCCCCGCCGCACGCGCGCCTACCGCGCTTCCCCCGCCCGTGCAGCCCACGCCAACGCCGCCTGCCTCGTCGACGCCAGCCGCCGCGCCCGTGCGCGAGGAGCTACCCGCACTGCCCGCCGATCAGGTGAAATGCGCGCCCCCCTGGACCGCCAAGCAGGTCACTGTCAACGGCCTCGTCGAGACCCGCTGCTCGCCATGGTAGGGGTGCGGATGTTCACGCCGCGCAGTTCTTGCAGAGGCCACGGATTTCGATCACGGCGCTGCGCATCTTGAACTTCACGCTTTCCACTTCCTGCGTCAGCTTCTTGACGCTGTCGCCAGCGTGCAGCTCACCCGCCATGCCGCACTCGTCGCAGATCAAGAAGACGGCCGCATGACCATGCTTCCAGTGCCCGCACGCCACGAACGCGTTCAAGCTCTCGATCCGATGGGCCAGGCCCATGTCCAACAGGAAGTCGAGCGAGCGATAGACCGACGGCGGCTTCGCCGCGCCATCATCATCGCCCATCTGGTCCAGCAGGTCATAAGCCTTCGCCGGTCCCTCCGACTCCAGCAGCAGGGTGAGCACCTTCTTGCGCAGCGGCGTCAGACGGCCGCCCCGCGCCGCGCACAAGGCCTCGGCCTCCCGCAGACTGTCCGCCAACGATTCAGGAGCGCAGGCGAGGTGGGCGTGAGCATCTGCCATCGCGCAAATCTCGGCTGATATGTCTCGATTCACAAGGGCGGAATGAAGCCTCGGAATCTGCCGCCGAAGGCAATTTCTCACGCGACTCATGCGGCCTCGATTGCCACGGAAAATGCGACTTTCCGCACACGCAGCATGATTTTGGACCGGAAAACGGCGATTTTCGGGGCTTATTGCTGTGAAAAGCGCTGATTCCCCTTGTAAATCGGGCTTTCCGGGCTTGGGACCCCTGAAAATACGTGCAATCAGGGGGCCGGATTTATCCAAGGGAGTCGAAAGACAATGGCCACCGCAGCTAAAGCCAAACAGAACACCGTCAGCCTGAAGCATCTGGCTGCGGCTCTCGCAGACAGCCACGAAATTCCGAAGAAGCAGTCTGAAGCGATCCTTAACGACCTCGTCGCCCTGGTGACGAAGCACCTCAAGAAGGGCGACCGGATCCGTCTCGTCGGCCTCGGGGTCCTCGTGGTCCGCAAGCGTGCCGCCCGCGTCGGACGCAACCCGGCCACCGGCGAGCCCGTGCAGATCAAGGCCTCGAAGAAAGTGGCTTTCCGCGCCGCGAAAGAACTGAAAGAGTCGATCTAACTCTTTCTGTCTCATTGACCCAAAAAATACGAAACGCCCGGCTGCCAGCAGCCGGGTGTTTTGTTCCGTACCAGATACCTCTTGCCCGCGCCGCACCTCAGCGCTGGGATTCCGGGCGAAAACGCGCGGCGCCGAAGACCCGGAACCCATCTCTGGAGGGCCCCCGATTGCGAGTGTGGAGGTAGGCTGATCCGGAGGTGTTGCATCCATATCTGCGACCTGTTTCTGCGGCGTGCGAGGCGCTGGCCAAGATGGCGTCTGCCGAGCCAGGGCCGATCAGGAACACGACTTCGATGGGCCACTGGATTCCACGGCATGGCTGGCTTCGTTGACGGTCCGATCCGCTCATCTCCCCTTGCAACTCCGTTCTTCATATTGCGCCTGGCTGGCGTGGCGGTTCGCAGCTGCGCTCAGGCGGGTATTGCCTGAGCGGGCCGGCCGCGCGCCGGAGTGTAGGCCTCGCCGCTGATCATCAGCTTCCAGACGATGCGGGCGATCCGGTTGGCGAGGGAGCCGCCGCCACCTTCGGCCGCTTTGACATCAGCGCCTCGAGCCAGGGCCATCGCCGGTTGCCTGTGCGGCGGGCGTGGGTAAGGAGCGACATCGCCCCGCGGACAAGAAAAGCTCACAGCCGCTCGTCGCCCGCCCTTGTAGTCCCGCCAAGCTTCTGCTTACCGGCGGTGGAGCGGCCTTTCGGTGTCAGGACCAGCCAGGCGGCACACACACGCGGCCAGACTTGAAGGATTTGGGATCGCGCGTCTTCAACAGCAGCATGAACGCTCCTAGAGGGCCGACCGCAGGGATGCCGGCCAGGCGGACGCTTGCTTAATTGCGGCGATGGAAGCCCCGGAGTTTCACCTCCAGCATGGCGATCTCGCTCTCCAGCCGCAAAAGCTCCTCACTCACACCGGCGAACTGCTCGCGGGCAAATGCGTTGTGCGCTACGCATTCGCTCGTTTCGCAAAGGCGATCCGCTCGGCGTGCAGGGTGCATTCGGCCGAAAGATACTGCGGGATCGTCGATGCGACCTCCTGCGGCGTCGGCAGCATGAGTGAATCCTCCCCCGGCATCGCCTTGAACCGCATTTCGGTGCGCACCGCGCCGGGATCGAATAGGTTCACGCGGATCGGCGTCTTCTCGATCTCGTCGGCATAGCAGGCGATCATCGTCTCAAGCGCTGCCTTGGTCGCGCCATAGACTCCCCAGAACGCCCGCGGTCGTGGCACGATCCCGCTGGTCAGGAACAGTGCCCGCCCCGCATCGCTCATCCGCAGCAGAGGATGGACGGCGCGGATCAGCCGCCAGTTTGCGGTGAAATTGACGTCCAGCGTCTCCTGGAACGCCCCCGGCGAGACGTTCTCAAGCGGCCCGATCGTGCCGAGCACGCCGGCATTTCCGAGCAATCCATCCAGCCGCCCGAACCGCTCCAGCAGCGCCGACGCCAGCCGGTCGACCGCCGCCGCATCCCGCAGGTCGAGCGGGATCAGCGTCGCGTTGCGGCCAGTCGCCGCTGCGATCTCGTCATCGAGCTTCGTCAGCGCTTTCTCGGAACGCGCTGTCGCAATTACATGATTGCCCACTTTTGCCAGCTCGAGCGCGGCCGCGCGGCCGATCCCCCGGGAAGCGCCGGTGACAAGAATGATACGGCGGTCCATCGGAAGCCCCTAGTCGTCGAGCAGCGAGAGCTGCTGCTCTTTCGACGCCATGTCGTGGTCGCGATCCACCAACCGCGTCGGATAATCGCCCGTAAAGCAATGGTCCGCGAACTGCGGCGCCGCGTCGTTGCGCTTGCCCTGACCAAGCGCCTCGTAAAAGCCGGGCAGGGAGATGAAGGCCAGGCTGTCGACCTTCAGGTATCGCCGCATCTGCTCTATCGTCATCGAGGACGCGATGAGTTCTTCCTTCGATGGCATGTCGATGCCGTAGAAGTCCGGATGCCGGATGGGAGGGCTAGCCACGCGGAAATGGATTTCACGCGCGCCCGCGTCGCGGATCATCTGTACGATCCGCTGCGATGTGTTCCCGCGCACGATGGAGTCGTCGACCAGCACCACACGCGTGTTTTCCAGCAGCGGCCGGTTCGGCGCGTGCTTGCGGGAGATCGAGCGCTGCCGTCCGGTTTGCGTAGGCTGGATGAAGGTGCGGCCAACATAGTGGTTGCGGATGATGCCGAAGCCGAACGGAATGTTGGAAGCCTCCGCATAGCCCAGCGCCGCCGGGTTGCCGCCGTCGGGCACCGGGCAGATCAGATCGGCGTCGACATGGGACTCGCTGGCCAGCACGCGCCCGAACCGGCGGCGCGTCTCATAGACGCTCTGGCCATGCATGATCGAGTCAGGCCGCGCAAAATAGACGTATTCGAACACGCAGGGCGAAGCGCGAGTGGCGGGGAAGGGCGTCAGGCTTTCAACGCCGTCCTTGTCGATGACTACAACTTCGCCCGCTTCGATGTTGCGCACGAAGCTCGCGCCGATGGCGTCCAGCGCGCAGGTCTCCGAGCACAGCACAGGCGATCCATCCTCCAGCGCTCCGAGAACCAGCGGACGCAGGCCCCACGGATCGCGCGCGCCGATAAGCTTGTCATTGGTCAGCGCCACGAACGCATAGCCGCCGTCAAGTTGGCGCAGGGCGTCGATGAAACGGTCCTCGATCCGGTTGCGGATGGAGCGTGCGGTCAGCTGCAGGACGACTTCCGTGTCCATGGTCGACTGGAAGATCGCGCCATTCCGCACTAGCTCGCGATGTATCGCGCGCGCGTTGGTGATGTTGCCGTTGTGCGCCACGGCGAGGCCGCCATGGGCAAGATCGGCATAGATCGGCTGTATATTGCGCAGCACGACCCGGCCCGACGTCGAGTAGCGGTTGTGGCCGATCGCCATGCGCCCGGGCAGGCGGGAGATCGCGCCGGTTTCCTCGCTGAAATTGTCGCCGACCAGGCCCATATGGCGCTCGGACCGGAACGTGCCGCCCCTGCCGTCGAAGGTGACGATCCCACAGGCTTCCTGTCCGCGATGCTGCAAGGCGTGCAGCCCCAGCGCCGTTAGGACTGCGGCGTCCTCGCGTCCGAAGACGCCGAATACCCCGCATTTGTGCCGCATCCCGTCCTTCGCGTCGGGACAGAAATCATCGTCCAGTCCCGGTTCGTCGAAGACATCAGGGCTGGCCAAAGCTTGCCTCCTGGCAAATGCTACTAACTGTTCGTAGCCGCCGTCGCGGCCTGCGCCCCGCCGGTGAACAATTCCACAACTGCCGTCAAGGCGCCGCCCACGCCGCCTGCTGCGGCGTTCAGATACGGGTAGGTGTAGCTCTTCGCAACCCAGTCAGGCTCCTCACCCGGCTTCAGGACCTGTTGCATGAGCAGAACAAACAAAATTGCGGCCAATATGCCGCGGGTGACGCCAAATCCAGCCCCTGCAATACGGTCCAGCGCCCCGATTTCGGGCGAGGAATGTATCAGCTTGGAAAGCCGCCCGCCCAGGAATGCCGCCAGCAGATAGGCGACCAAGAATCCCACGACCACAAGGATGGCTGCCGGGATCATCGAGGGCTCGTTGGGTGAGATCGCAGATTTCAACGGCGCCTCGAAGAACTTCAGGCAAAGCCATGCCGCGAGCCCGCCTATGGTGAACGCCATGACCGAAAACGCTTCCCGAATCAGGCCACGCCCGATCGACATCACGGCTGACAGAAGGATCAGCCCGACAACAACGAGATCGAAGACCCAGGGAGGAGCCACGGCAGAACCCTTTACTCAGACCCCCCGCCTAACACGTTCACGAGGTCCTGCAGTCTGGATAGCCCATGGACGGCCATGCCGTCGACTGTATCTGGGGCCCCGGCGGGGACGAAAGCCCTTGAAAAACCAAGCCTCGCTGCTTCGCGAAGCCGCGGCTCGATACGCCCGACCGGTCGAATCGCCCCTGAGAGCGCAACCTCGCCGAAGAAGACTGAACCTGCCGGGAATGGCTGGTCCAAAAGCGCGGACGCCAGGGCGGCTGCAGCCGCGAGATCTCCGGCTGGCTCGGCGATGCGATAGCCGCCGGTAACACTGAGATAGACGTCGCGCATACCGAACCGGAGCCCGCATCGCGCTTCAAAGACGGCGAGCAGCATCGACAGCCGCGCATTATCCCAGCCGACGATTGAGCGGCGCGGATTGCCGGCGGATTCCTGTCCGGCTAGCGCCTGCACTTCGGCAAGCACGGGGCGTGATCCCTCCATCGCGGCGAACACAGCGCGGCCGGACGCTTCGGCCTCGCTGCCGGCTAGGAACAACGCAGATGGATCGCGTGCGGGAGTGAGGCCGAGTTCGCCCATCTCGAATACGCCGATCTCGTCTGTGGGCCCGAAGCGGTTTTTGACCGAGCGCAGGATACGGAACTGATGGCCGCGCTCGCCCTCGAAATAGAAGACAGCGTCGACCATGTGCTCCAGCACCCGTGGCCCCGCGATCTGCCCGTCTTTCGTGACGTGACCAACGAGGAACACGGTCGCGCCCGTTTTCTTGGCAAAACGCGTCAGCTCCTGCGCGCAGGCCCGCACCTGTGCGACGGACCCTGGCGCTGCCTCCAGACTGTCCGACCAGAGCGTCTGCACGCTGTCGATAACGACAAGCTCGGGCGCCGTGGCCTTAAGCGCCTTGAGAATAGAGCGCAGGTCAGTTTCGGCCGCCAGCTGTACAGGCGAGGACGTGATGCCAAGCCGGCGCGCGCGGCCCTGGATTTGCGAGACGGCTTCCTCACCGGAAATGTAGGCGCACCTGACGCCGGCCTTTGCCATGGAAGCAGCCGCTTGAAGTAGCAGTGTCGACTTGCCAATGCCTGGGTCGCCGCCCACCAGCACGGCTGACGAGCGTGCAACGCCGCCGCCGAACACGCGGTCGAGCTCGTCGATCCCCGTCGACAGCCTCGGCGGCGGTGGTTCTGCGGAATCCAGCGGCGAGAAATCTACCGCGCCGATGCGCGTTTTCGTTCCGCGTACCGGATCGGTAAGACTACCGGGAGTGCCGATCGCCTCTTCCACCAGCGAATTCCACGCTCCGCACGCTTCGCACCGGCCCGACCATTTCGCATGGGCGGTCCCGCAGGACTGGCAGACATAGGCTGTGTTCGACTTGGCCATGGCTGGTATGTTGCAGGTCGCTCGATTCACCGCCAGCCCTGGCCTGACGAGACGCGTGGGCCCATGACAAAACGTCATGCGCCTCATGACTGCCCCCGATGCCGGAATTTCCTGAGTCAACAATAAGGCAGACCAACAATTTCGAACGACGGGCAGTTTGCGTGCGCACAAAGCCGTATTAGCTTCTGCTAGACCAACAGAGGCAAAATCCCATGGCGCGCTACAACAACATCGTCGAGACCGTCGGCCACACGCCGGTCGTCCGGATCAACCGCCTCGCTCCGGAAGGCGTCAATCTCTGGGTGAAGGTCGAGGCCTTCAACCCGCTAGGGTCGGTCAAGGATCGTCTAGCGTTGGGTGTGATCGAAGCTGCCGAAAGATCCGGAGAGCTGAAGCCGGGCCAGACTGTCGTCGAGATGACCAGCGGCAATACCGGCATCGGCCTGGCCATGGTCTGCGCCGCCAAGGGCTATCCGCTTGTTATCGTCATGCCGGAAAGCTTCTCAGTCGAGCGCCGCAAGCTGATGCGCTTCCTCGGCGCGAAGGTTCTACTCACGCCCGCGCCGCTGCGCGCAACCGGCGCCATCACCAAGACTGTCGAGCTGGCGAAGAAGCATGGCTGGTTCATGACGCGCCAGTTCGAAAACCCGGCCAACCCTGACTACCACGAGAAGACCACAGCCCGCGAGATCATCGACGATTTCAAGTCGGATGGTCTCGACTATTTCGTCACTGGGTACGGCACGGGCGGCACGCTGAACGGCGTATCGCGGGTTCTCACCCGGGAAAGCCCGCGCACCAAGATCGTCGTTTGCGAACCCGTCGACGCGCCACTGATCTCAAGCGGGCAGTCTCAGCAGCGTAATGACGATGGCACGCCGGCCGCCGGTCACCCCGCCTGGAAGCCCCATCCGATGCAGGGCTGGACGCCGGACTTCATTCCCAAGCTCACGGGAGAAGTCGACTGGTCGAAAATCAGCAAGATCATCACGGTCGCCGCCGGTGACGCGATGAAGTGCAGCCATGACTTGGCCCAGAAGGAAGGCATCTTTGTTGGCATCACATCCGGCGCCACCTTCGCCGGAGCGCTCGAAGTTGCGAAGACTGCGCCCAAGGGATCGAACATTCTCGCCATGCTTCCTGATACGGGCGAGCGATATCTGTCGACCCCGCTCTTCGCCAACACGCCGGCCGAGATGACGCCGGAAGAACTTGAGATCATGAAGTCGACACCCTACGCAGTCCCGGCTGCCTGAGGTTACGCGCTCATGGTTCGACGGGCGCGCTGCGTCGCTTGATTAAACGTCGGTGCTTGCCATGAGGGCTAAGAGCAAGGCTTTGATTTAGCCCTCATGTTGAGCAGGCCGCATAGCGGCCGACCCTCGAACCGCGAGAGCGTACTTCCTCGCGAACGATAGATTCGCAGTATTGCCATGTCGCCTCTTCCTCCGTGAAGGTAAACTGAAAAGCCTAGTCTGGTCGCATCATGAATACGCCCGACCTTGAAAACATCTTTAGCCACATCGCCAGTTACTCGGCTCGCCGCCGCGCTGGCGATGGCGTTCGCCCGCACCATCCCACTGCGTCCTACGCCGAGCAGCTCGAGCGCTTCAGGCTTCCTGTTCAGGACGAAGGCGCGCCGGCCGATCAGGTGATCCGCGATCTGATCGCCTTTTCCGAGCCGGGTCTTGCCGCCATTACCGGTCCGCGTTTCCATGCATGGGTCATGGGTGGCAGCAACCCCGTCGGTGTCGCCGCCGACTGGCTGACCAGCCTCTGGGGCCAGAACGCCGGCAATCATTTCGCGACGCCATCAGCCGCCGCCGCGGAAGCGCAGGCGGGCATCGCCTTGCTTGACCTGCTGGATCTTCCGCGCGAGTCGTCCGTTGGCTTCGTGACCGGCGGTACGATGGCGAACTTCACTTGCCTCGCCGCCGCGCGCGGTGAAGTGCTGCGCCGCGCCGGCTGGGATGTGGACGCCGATGGCCTCTTCGGCGCGCCTCCCGTTACCATTATTCTCGGCGAAGAGGCGCACTCCACCGTCTTCGCCGCACTCAAGTATCTCGGCTTTGGCGCGCAGCACGTGGCGAAAGTCGAAGTTGATCGCAACGGCGCGATGATCCCCGCCGGCTTCGCCCACGTTATCGCCCGCGCCTCCGGTCCTGTCATAGCGATTGCGCAGGCCGGTCAAATCAACACCGGCGCGTTCGACCCGTTCGAAGCCATTGCAAAAGTGGTGAAAGCAAAAGACGGTTGGCTGCACGTCGATGGCGCGTTCGGCCTATGGGGCCGCGCTACGCCGACACATCGTCATCTCGGGGCAGGGCTTGAGTTGGCGGACTCATGGGCCGTCGACGGCCACAAGTGGCTTCAAACGCCCTATGACTGCGGCTACGCCATCGTCCGCCATCGCGAGGCGCACATGCGCGCCATGCAGATCGCCGCCAGCTATCTCCCCGGCGCGGGCGAAGGCGCGCGCAACCCTTCCGACTATGTCCCTGAGCTCTCTCGCCGCGCCCGCGGCTTCGCGACATGGGCGCTGATCCGCCATTTCGGCCGTCGGCGGATAGCGGAGATGATCGCGCGTCACTGCGCCTGCGCGCGTCGCTTCGCGCAAATACTTGGCGCGGAACCCGGCGTCGAAATTCTCAACGACGTCGTCCTCAATCAGGTCGCCGTTCGCTTTGGAAATGACGAGCTGACCAAGGCGACCATCGCTCGCATCCAATCGGGGGGCGTGGCATTCGTCGGCGGCGCGCAGTGGCGCGGGGCCTGGATCATGCGCATTTCGGTCAGCAGCGAGGCCACTACGGAAGCCGAGGTCGATCGTTCCGTCGAAGCGATACTGGAAGCCTGGCGCGGCGTGCGCGGCTAGCGGGCAGCAAAGCACCAGAGGCCGGTACAGATCCCGAAGCCGATCTGCATGATCACATCCAGCAGGCCGCCGACAGCAAGAATGGGCAGGCCGACCCACAGAAACACCAGCCAGATTGCCATGGGCGTGATGCGCGGTTCCGGTAGTTTGTGACCGGCCACTGTCTGCAATTTGGCGCGCGCCATGTTTGTGCCCTCGGGATCGTTCATCAATTGGGAGCGAGAATCGCTAAAACTTGGCAAATGAGTCGTTTGGCAATCTCCTGGAACGAGCTTTCCCGCGTGCAATGGGACGCCGCGCTTGCGTCCGCGAGCGCAAGCTATCAGCAGGACTGGGCCTATGGCGTCGCACTGAAGGCTGCATCGCCAAGTGTGGATATCCTGCGCGCATCTATTGCCCGCCCGGACAGTTCGCTCGTGGCGCTGGCGCAGATCGCCGCACGGCCCTTCGCTCTGATAGGCCGCTTCGCGCTATGCACGTTCGGTCCTGCCTGGATCGGCGACGTCTCGCCCGACGATAGGCATGAGGCTTATCGCCTCCTGCGCAAGAGCCTGCCACAGCGGTGGCCTCGCCTGCTCGTTTTCACCCCCGATGAGCCCGCTGGGGACACCGCCGGCCTGAAGCTTATGAGCTGCGTCATGACCGGCGACGCGACCGTACTTGTCGATCTCACGCAGGACGAGGCCGCCCTGCGCGCCAATTTCGAATCCAGCTGGCGCAACAAGCTGTCAAAAGCCGAACGTTCCGATCTCGTCGTCCAGAAGTCAGGCCTCAAGCCTGCGCAATATCGCTGGCTGATCGATGCGGAGGCGAAGCAGCGCCAGAAGCGCGGCTATCGGGCCATGCCGCTGGAGCTGACGGAGCGCTGGCAGGATGCGAAGGCCGATGGCGCCAAGGGGGATCGCGGTGCCGGGCTCGCCGTCTTTCGTGCTGATATCGGGCGCGACGCGGCAGCCGGCATGCTGTTCCTAATCCACGGAAGTCGGGCCACCTATCACGTCGGCTGGACCAGCAATGCCGGACGCGACAACGCCGCCCACAACCTCATCCTCTGGACCGCGATTAAGGAGCTGAAGGCTAGGGGCGTCGCCGTGCTTGATCTAGGCGGCGTCAACACGCAGTCCGGCGCCGGCATTGCACGCTTCAAGCTTGAAACGGGTGGCGCAGTGCTGCGGCGGGCGGGCGCCTACGTCTAAACTCAGATCGCCGGCTTTATCGGCCCTTCGGCGCGTCCGTTTACAAACTGGTCGACATGCGGGCTGCCGGAACTGTCGAGCTTCGACACCGGCCCACGCCATATGATGCGGCCCTCGTGCAGCATCGCCACCTCATCCGCGATCTTCCGCACGCTCGCCATGTCATGCGTGATCGAAACAGCGGCGGCTCCAAGCGCCTTCACCTGTTCGACGATCAGATTGTTCACGGCGTCGGCCGTGATCGGATCGAGGCCCGTCGTCGGCTCGTCGAAGAAGATAAGGTCCGGCTTGGCGACAATCGCCCGCGCCAGCGCCACACGCTTCTGCATGCCGCCCGAAAGCTCCGAAGGCCGCAGCTCGGCTGCGGACGCAGGCAGACGCACCTTCGCTAGGTTCTCAATCGCGAGCTTGTTGGCCTGTCCGCGTCCCATGCCGTCGCGATAAAGCGGGGCGAAGACGACGTTTTCCCATACGGTCAGACTGTCGAACAGCGCTCCGTCCTGAAACAGCATGCCGGTCCGCCGCCGCAGCGCCTCGATGCCTTTGGCATTTTTGACCAGCTCGCCATCGAAGAAGACTTCGCCTTTCTCAGGCGTCACGAGCCCGAGCGCCGACTTGATCGTCACCGACTTCCCGGCACCCGAACCGCCGATCACCACCAGCGATTGTCCCGGCGCTACCGCGAGATCGACGCCGCGCAGAACCTGCTTCGGGCCGAACGCCTTGTGTACGTCGCGCAACTCAAGGATCGGCTTGATGGAGAAATTCATCACAACCCGATCCTCACGAAGAGCGAGGTGAGGATATAGTTACTCGCGAGGATCAGCACGGCTGCGCCGACGACAGCCAGCGTCGCCGCCCGGCCGACGCCACCGGCGCCGCCTTGCGAGCGGTCTCCTTGATAGCATCCCATCAAGGAGATGATGCCGCCAAACACAGCCGCCTTGATGACGCCCGACCAGATGTCGTTGCCTGTTACAAAGGCCCATGAGTTTTTCAAGTAAAGCGAGCCATTGAAGTCCAGCGCGCCCACCGCCACCAGATATCCGCCCAGCACGCCGATGATATCGGCCACCAGAACCAGCAGCGGCAAAGTGAGAATGCCCGCGATCACGCGTGGGGCGTAGAGATAGCGCGCAGGTTGGGCAGAAAGCGTGAGCAACGCATCGATCTGTTCGGTCACGCGCATCGCGCCGATCTCGGCGGCGATGCCCGCGCTTACCCGTCCAGCCAGCATCAGACCGGCGAGCACCGGGCCCAGCTCACGCGTGATGCCCAACACCACGATGTTCGGCACGAACTGTTCGGCGTTGAAGCGCGATCCGCCAGTGTGGATATTGAGCGCCAGCGCCGCGCCGATGAACACCGCCGTCAGGCCCACGACGGGCAGGGAGAAATACCCGACCTTCAGGCACTGGCGCAGAACTTCGCGGAGATAGATCACCGGCGTCACGCAGGCGATCAGCACGCGCGCCGAGAAAGCAGTGATCCGTCCAATCTCGCGAAGTCCGCCCAGCACCGTCCGTCCGATTAGCCGGAGGGGGCGCAACAGGACAGGATCGCGCGGCTGCACGGACGTTGGCTCAGCCGCAGCCGTCATGCGCCACCCGCGTAGGTGCGCTCCAGCCGCGATCCCAGCCGGGTCAGGAATTCATAGTCGATCGTTCCCATGGCCCCGGCGACCTCCGCCAGAGGCATGTTGGGTCCTGCGAACTCGATTTCGTCGCCCGGGAACACGGAAAGCCCGGAGACATCCACAACGATGAGATCCATCGAGACCCGCCCCACGATCGGCCGCTTCTGCCCCTGAACAAAGGCCATGCCCCTGTTCGACGCCGACCGCAAGAAACCGTCGGCGTAGCCAATGCCGCCCGTGGCCAGCGTACTGTCAGCATCTGCCGTCCATGTCGCGCCATAGCCAACCGTTGCGCCCTTCTTGATATCGCGTACCTGAAGCACAGGCGCTGTCAGCGTGACAACCGTATGTGGCGGCGATCCCTCGGCAGGCTGCGGTCCCCCGCCATAAAGGCCGATGCCAGGACGCACTTCCTCGAAGTGATACCGTTTGCCGAGATAGGAGCCGCCTGTTGCAGAAAGGCTGCGGGGTATTCCCGGCCAATGCTTGCTCGCCTGCTCGAAAGTTTCGAGCTGCGCCACGTTGAGCGGGCTATCCTCATCCCCACATGCCAGGTGCCCCACGATCCGCACGGGCTTCGGAAACATCTTCGCCGCTCCCGCCCAATGGGCCTGTGACAAACCCAACCGGTTCATGCCGACATCAACATGCACCGAGGCTGGACGCGGCGAGACATTGCCGCTCACCCACAGGTCGATCTGTTCGAGATGATTCAGTACTGGCGCCAGATGATACATCTGGAACAGGTCCATCGTGTCTGGCGTCGGTCCGTGAAACACGTTGATCTCAGGCGCTGCGCCAAGATGACGGCGCAGGACAGCGCCTTCGGACGGCCACGCCACATAGAAGCGCGAACATCCCGCCTTGCTCAGCGCGCCCGCCACCGCCTCGGCCCCGAGTCCATAGGCGTTCGCTTTCACAACCGCGGCCGCATAAGCCGGCTCCGCGCGCCGCTGGAACATCCGCCAGTTGGCGACGAGCGCGTCGAGATCGATCTGGAGGCGTGGTCCGGGCATAGAGCTTCGCTAAAGGGTTTTGATGCGGAGGTGAAGCCGGGCCGAAATGGCGGAGATGGGGCCTCCTATTCGCGCCCGTCCGGCAGGAAGCCCGCGCCGGCTGGTTGAGGCTTGCGCTGCCAGCCCCCTCCGCCGCCGTCACCTCCGTCGTCCAAGGGGTATTTGCGGTCGAGGTTGGAGAAGCGTACGCGAGCCGGGTTGAAGCCCACCTCCACCTTGCCGATCGGGCCGTGGCGCTGCTTCGAGATGATGATCTCAGCCACGTTGAACTTGGCGGCCATCTGGTCCTTCCACTCGCCGTGGCGCGGATCGCCTTCGCCGGGTTCGAGACGTTCGAGATAATAAGCCTCGCGATAGATGAAGATCACCACGTCCGCGTCCTGCTCGATCGAGCCCGATTCCCGCAGGTCCGAAAGCTGCGGACGCTTGTCTTCCCGTTGCTCCACCGCACGCGAAAGCTGCGACAGCGCGATGATCGGGATCGCCAGCTCCTTCGCAAGCGCCTTCAGCGACTTGGTGATCTCAGTCACCTCCTGCACGCGCCCGTCGTTCCGCCGGTTGCCCGACGGCGTTATGAGCTGCAGGTAATCGATGATCAGCAGATCGAGGCCGGATGTGCGCTGCAGACGCCGCGCCCGCGCCGCCAGCTGCGAGATCGAGATGCCGCCCATATCGTCGATGAATAGCGGCAGCCCTTCCATCGTTGTCGCCGCTTCGCGGATTTGCTCGTAGTCGCGCGGAGACAGATCCCCACGTCGCATCTTGTCCGACGGCACGCCCGAAACGTCGGCAAGTACGCGCGCCGCCAGTTGGTCCGACGACATCTCGAGCGAGAAGAAGCCGACCACGGCGCCTTCATCTGTCTTCATCATCCCGTTGGAACCCGGCGACCGCTTGCAGTGCTTTGCGGCGTAGTAGGCGATGTTCGTCGCCAGCGCCGTCTTCCCCATCGAGGGCCGCGCCGCGAGGATAACGAGGTCGGACTTGTGCAGGCCGCCAAGCATCCGGTCGAGATCGCTGAGACCCGTCGGCACGCCTGCAATCTTGCCATCGCGCTTGAAGGCGAGTGTGGCTGTCTCGATCGATGTCGCCAGCGCCGAATTGAAAGTCTGGAAGCCCTGCGCGCCCGCGCCGCGTTCGGCGAGCGAGAACAGCTTCTTCTCGGCTTCCTGGATCTGAAATTCGCCCGGCTCCTCGATGTCCGAGCGCGTCGCCTTCTGCACCATGCCCGCGCCGATATCGATCAGCTCGCGGCGCAGCGACAGATCATGCACAAGCTTGGCGTAGTCGAGGATCTCCGGCCCGAAGGCCGCGGAGTCCAGCAGGTCGGCAAGATAGCTGACGCCGCCGATATCCACGAGCCTGCCGTCGCGCTCGAAGTGCTCGCGCAGCGTCACGCCGTCGGCCACGCGCCCGCCGGAAATGAGACGATCCAGTACCTCGAAGATCGCCGAATTGGCCGGCGCATAGAAATCGCGCGGCTTCAGTACGTCGGAGACGCGCTGATGCGCATTGTTGTCGAAGAGGATTGCGCCAAGCACGGCCATTTCGGCCTGCAGGTTATGCGGCGGCGGCAGTTGCTGTGTAGTCTCGTGGTCTTTCGGCATGGCCTCTCTCTAGGCCAATCATCACTGTGAATCGCGACTTGATTCTAGATATCCAATGGTTCCTTGTCGCTGTTGATGGACACCCCAGCGACTCCTGCTTTTGCGGGATTTTTTGGAGCCAGGCTTTGCGGCCCCGCGTGTTACCGGCCGAAGAATTTGCCGAACATGCTCTTGGCAGCGCTGGCAGCCTGTTCATTCACATGATCAACCGCCTGCGACCGGGCGTCCTCCAGCAGCGTGGACAGCATCGCCTCAAGCGCATCTTTGCCAACGCCGGTATCCTTGGACGCAGCGGCGATCGCCTCGTCGATGTTGCCGCGGCAGTTTTCCGTAAGCGACCGCGCCGCCTTGAGCGAAAGCTTTTTCGACAAGCCAAGGGGCTCGCCAATCTCAGCAATCGTGTTCTCGCCGAGCGACGTCACGATCTTTCCGAGGTCGATGTTCAATAGCAGTGACTCCGAATGCTGGAGATGTATGCGCCAGACCTCCGGAACACCCGGCATTTGGCAGCGTTCGCGAGTCTGGCCTTTGAAAACCTTGAGGCTGCGGCAGTCGCCAGAGCCGTGTGTTTGTTTCCAAGCCGCAACAGTTTCGGCCGGACATAGAGCGCGATCAGCGGCGTCTTCTTGATCGCGAGATGGAACAGCAGCGGCAGGACAGCCGAGATCACGAGAATCGCAAAGCAGCCCCAGCCGACATCAGGGATAATCTGGTTCTTCGCGAGGACGCGCTCGAGGAACGTCATCGGGAAGAAGAAGGTCAGATAGATGACGATCGAGTTCTGTCCGCAATAGCGTAGGAATCGAGCCGATTTCCACTTCGACAGCAGCGCCGCGATCTCGATCACAGCCAGCGCGCCGGCCAGGCCCATTAAGAGTCCATAGACCGGAATGTGATGCAGGTTATGTTGCGTCAGCCAATAGTTGCAAACGCCCCAGCCAGCCAGGATCGACACAGTGATCCACGGTCGCACCTTGGCGCGATCAGCAACGTCAAACACAAGGCCGGAGATCGCGTAGCCGAGGAAGAAGAAGACGTAATAGTCCATCAGCCGATTGATCGCGAACGACGGCGTGTCGATCCACAGCGCCTGATGCGCAATCTGCAGCCCGGCAGCCGCCAATAGCACACCCCATTTGGGAACGCTGCGAAGCATGCGCGTTGTCACATAGAACACCGCCAGCATGTGCACGAACCAAAGCACACCCGTTGGCTGCAGTATGTTCCAGCCATAGAGCTTCAGGAACTGGACCGGGTTCGCCCGCAGCACGTCATGATCAGTCACCAGCAGGGTGAGGCCCAGCCAGAGCAGATAGAAATAAGCGAAATGCACCACCTTCTTGTCGATGTAGGTGGTAAGGTTCGAATTGATGGTACGCGACAGGAAAAGACCCGAGATCAGGAAAAAGTCGGGCATGCGGAACGGCTTCGAGAAATCGACGATCCAGCGCAACCATCCGGTTGCGCCCACGGCCCCCTCATAATGGTTAACCGTGTGGAATATCACCACAAGAAGGATGCAGATCCCCTTGGCGGAATCGACCCAGGCGACGCGGTCTTGACCCGGGGGGAATCTGTGCTGTCAGCGCGCCTTGCATCGTTCTGGTTCAGATTCGTGGCCGGTTTACGCGAGAAATGACGGCTAACGCCCTTGTCGCGCCTTCGCTTCCCGGGCGAAAAGCAACAGACATGCCGAGTCTGACGGGAGATCACATGTGGCGGGATCAGCGATGGAAGACTGGTGGCGGGGCGCGGTGCTCTACCAGATTTATCCGCGCTCTTTCATGGATTCGAACGGGGACGGCGTCGGCGATCTGAAAGGCATTGCCGCGAAGCTGGATCACGTAAAGGCGCTCGGCGTCGATGGCGTCTGGCTGTCGCCTTTCTTCAAATCGCCCATGCGCGACTTCGGCTACGATATCTCCGACTATCGCGCTGTCGATCCGCTGTTCGGCTCGCTTGCCGATTTCGAGGCGTTGCTGAAAGCAGCGCACGATCGGGCTCTGAAGGTGATCATCGACCAGGTCTGGTCGCACACCTCGTCGGATCATGAATGGTTCCAGCAAAGCCGGCAGGATCGCAAGAACGAGAAGGCGGACTGGTATGTCTGGGCGGACCCCAAACCTGACGGGTCACCGCCAAACAACTGGCAGGCCTGGTTTGGCGGCCCGACCTGGACGTGGGAACCGCGCCGCCAGCAATACTACCTGCACAATTTTCTGCCGACCCAGCCTGACCTGAATTTCCGGTCCGACGTCGTGCGCTCCGCAATTCTCGATGTCGCGCGCTTCTGGCTGGAGAAGGGCGTCGATGGCTTCCGCATGGATGTGGCGAACTACTACGTTCACGACGCGCAGCTTCGCGACAATCCGCCGTCAGGCGATCCGAACCCCGCTCTACCGCGCAACATGCAGATTCATCAGTTCAACTCGAACCAGCCCGAAACGCTTGACTTTATCGCGAAGGTTCGCGAGCGCGTCGATGGTCATGGCGCCAACATGACCGTCGGCGAGCTCGCGCCGGGGTCCTACCAGCTGATGGCCGAATACACCAAGGGCCAGCATCGCCTGCACACGGCGTATGCGTTCGACTTTCTCGGCGCCTGGCCGGGCGTGGAGAAGATGGCGGACATCCTCGCCCAGTGGCGCGAAGGGTCGGACGATGGCTGGCCGAGCTGGGCATTCTCCAATCATGACGTTATGCGCGTCGCCACGCGTTGGGGCGACGCGATTGGCTGCGCCCCGCCACGCGCCGCGCCCTTGTTCATGGCGCTTCTGCTTTCGCTGCGCGGCACGATCTTCATCTATCAGGGCGAGGAACTCGGCCTGCCAGACGCCGACGTGCCATTCGAGAAACTGCAAGACCCATGGGGTATCGCCGGCTGGCCGGTTACGAATGGCAGGGACGGCAGCCGAACGCCCATACCATGGAAAGACGAAACACTCGCGGGCTTCACCAAGTCCAAGGAGCCATGGCTGCCCATAGATCCGCGCCAGCGCGTGCTTGCCGTCGAGAAGCAGGAGAAGCTGGCCGAGTCCATGCTCCACACGACCCGTGCGCTGATCGCAATGCGTAAGTCCAGCCCGGCGCTGGCCTCCGGCTCGTTCCGCGTCGTCGATGCCGCCAACGGTCAGTTGGCTTTTAATCGGGAGCAGGGCGAGGATCGAGTCCAGTGCGTCTTCAACTTCTTCGCAAATGACGCCAGCCGGACCTATGACGCCAGACCGAAGGTCCTCTGGTCATCCGACGCCGTCCTAAAAGGCGAAACACTCCTGCTACCGCCGTTTTCAGCTGCTATACTCAAGCTTTCCTGATCCGCATCCGCCGGATAGGTTCGAGCGCATGATCCGCGTTCAGACCGAAGCCTTCGACCCCCACGCCGAAACCGCCGCCTTTTCGAAAGGTCGTGGAGACGCTGGCGCGCTCGCCAGCTTCATCGGCTCCGTCCGCGACAGCGCCCATGGCGCCGCCGTGGAGGCGCTCGAACTCGAAGCCTATCCCGGCTTTACCGAAAAACAGATCGAACAGATCGAAGCCGACGCCCGCGCCCGTTTCGATGTTCTCGACACGCTCGTCATCCACCGCTACGGCTGCATGGCGCCGGGCGAAGCGATCGTCCTAGTCGCGGCGCTCTCGAAACACCGCCGCGAAGCCCTGCGGGCCGTCGACTACCTGATGGACCGCCTCAAGACAGAGGCGCCGTTCTGGAAGAAGGAAGTCCGCCCTGAAGGCGCCGAATGGATAGAACCACGCGCCGACGATCGTAAGTCCCACGCACGCTGGACCAAGGAGTAACGTGCGGGTGAGCGCATTCTCGATTTGCTGAATCCACATGCAAAGTCGGCAAGATTTCCGGCGAACGACGATTACATTGAACTGATCGATTGGAGCGCCGTGGCGAGAACGGCCCGAGTTGAAGATGAGATCGATCTAACATCAAACGTTCACGGCGAAGCTTTTGAATACTACCCGGATGTCATAGGCGGCGTGCGTGGTTTGCTGATCAGTGCTTTGTAAGTGATCACACCCACCGCGAAATGTGTGGAAATCATTTTGCGGTGCAAGGCTATAGGTTCCTTTTCGCCGAGAGGGTCGGTGAAGCTTTTCAGTTTTGCGCCCCAATCAGCTCGTATGAAACTGGACGGCTAAAGCCGTTAAACCAGCGCCAGCTCAACGGAGAGCCGATTGCCATTGGCGATGTTGAGCCTGTATTGCGGAATGCAATTGCGACCGTCGGTGAGATGAACGGGGGTCAGCGTGCCGAACAAGGGAAATGAATATGCCCGGACCCGCCTATCCCCCGCTGACCGCGCCGGCCGGCAAGATGGTCGATACGATGGAGTTCAAGCAGCTTCGCATCTGCGTGATGACGATCTCCGACACGCGCACCGACGAAACCGACACCTCGGGCCAGATCCTCGCCGATCGCGTCCGTGAAGCCGGCCACGAACTGGCCGACAAGGCTATCGTAGCGGATGAGGTCAACGCCATCCGCGCCGTCGTGCGCAAATGGATCGCCGATCCCACGATCGACGCCGTCGTCACCACAGGCGGCACGGGCCTAACCGGCCGTGACGTGACGCCCGAAGCCGTCCGTCCTCTTTTCGACAAGGAGATCGAAGGCTTCAACATCGTCTGGCACCTCGTCTCGTTCCAGAGCGTCGGAACATCCACGCTGCAGTCGCGCGCCTGCGCCGGCGTCGCCAACGCCACCTTCATTTTCTGCCTACCAGGCTCGAATGGCGCCGTGAGAGACGGCTGGGACAAACTCATCCGCTGGCAACTCGATAGCCGCCACTTGCCCTGCAACATGGTTGAGCTGATGCCGCGGCTGATGGAGAGCTGACCACCTGGTGAGCGTACGCCCACCACATCGCTAGCTTTAGCCGCGACATAAAGAGAGCCTCCATGAAAACCCGCCGCCTCGGCCGCAGCGCGCTGCACGTTTCAGAAATCTGCATGGGCACGATGACTTTCGGCAACCAGGCTGACGAAGCCATGAGTCATCGCATCCTCGACATGTCCTATGAGGCCGGCATCAACTTTTACGACACCGCTGAAGGCTACCCCGTGCCGCCGGACGTGAAATATGTCGGCCGCACGGAGGAGATTGTCGGCCGCTGGCTGAAGACCAAACCGCGCGACGCCATCATCCTGGCGACGAAGGTCTCAGGCCCCAGCCACATCTGGTTCAAATCCCCCTGCCGCAACGGCATGACGGCGCTCGACCGTCACAACGTGATAAGCGCCATCGAGGGCAGCCTCCGCCGCCTGCAGACCGATTATATCGATCTCTACCAGACCCACTGGCCCGATCACGGCGTCGCTTACGACGAGCATATGTGCGCCCTCGATGATCTTGTGACTGCGGGCAAGGTCCGCGTCATGGGCTGCTCCAACGAGACGAGTTGGGGGTTGATGAAATCGATCGCGACGTCCGAGCGTCTGGGCATTGCGCGCCACGAAACGATCCAGAACAACTTCAGCCTCAACAACCGCCGCTTCGAGGATGATCAGGCGCAAATCTGCCGTCAGGAGGGTATCAGCCTGATTCCCTATTCCCCACTCGCCGGCGGCGTTCTTACCGGTAAGTATCAGGGCGGCGCATGGCCCGAAGGCGCCCGCTTCACCAGGTACAAGGACATGGGCTCCCGACAGGCCCCCATGGCCCGACGCTTCATCAACGAACGCACGCTGGCCTCGACCGAGCGCTGGATCGGCCTTGCCCGCGAGGCCGGAATCTCGGTCACAACGCTGGCCACAGCCTGGAGCAAGCAGCACGATTTCGTGGCCTCCACGATCGTGGGCGTCACCCACGAAAACCACCTTCCGGAAATCTTTGCTGCGGCGGAAGTGACCCTGGATGCCGGCCTGATCGCCAAGATCGACGAGGTTTCCAAGGAAATCCGCTATCCTATGGGGTGAGGTGCGACCGGGAGGTTCACCCTGTGACCTCGCGAGTTTGCTATGCCCTGACCGCTCGACTTGACCGCGGATAACGCTGTAATCTGGCTGCAATGGCTTACACGCTAATCAACACACGCCCAGTCGGCCGGCCGACTCCGGAAGCCCTTCCCACCGCGCTTGGCGCGGGGCAGGGCGCGCTTGTCGATTCTTTCAAGCGTCGCGTCACGTACCTGCGCCTCTCCATCACCGACCGCTGCGATCTCCGCTGCACCTACTGCATGCCCGAGCGCATGACCTTCCTTCCCCGCAAGGACGTCCTGTCCTTCGAGGAACTGGACGAACTGGTTACGGCCTTCGCCTCCTTCGGCGTCGACAAGCTCCGCATCACCGGCGGCGAGCCGCTGGTTCGCAAGGACATCATGGAGCTGATGGCGCGCTTCTCGCGCCATCTCGGCAACGGCCTGAACGAGCTGACCCTCACCACCAATGGTACGTTGCTCTCGAAGTACGCTGGCGAGCTGTCCGCCATCGGTGTCCGCCGCATCAACGTGTCGCTCGATACGCTGAACCGTAGCCTGTTCGAAAAGATCGCCCGCCGCGATATGTTGCACGATGTCCTGATCGGCATCGACGCGGCGATTGCCGCCGGCATCAAGGTCAAGATCAACACGGTCGCCCTCGCGAACATCAACGAGCAGGAAATCCCGGCACTGATCCATTTCGCGCACGAACGCGGCGCCGACATGACGCTGATCGAGACCATGCCCATGGGCGAGGCCGAAACGGATCGCGTGGAAGATTTCCTATCGCTCGAGAGGGTGCGCGCCGACTTATCGAAGCGCTTCACGCTCACCGATCTCAACTACACCACCGGCGGCCCGGCACGTTATGTCCGTGTCGAGGAAACGGGCGGCAAGCTTGGCTTCATAACGCCGCTGACCCACAATTTCTGCGAGAGCTGCAACCGCGTCCGTGTCACCTGCACCGGCCGCCTCTACACCTGCCTAGGCCGTGAAGACGGCGCCGATCTCCGCGACGCTCTGCGCGCAGACCCATCAGGCGGTCTCTTGCGCGAAGGCATCCGCGGCGCCATCGAACGCAAGCCGAAAGGCCATGACTTCGACTCCACGCGCCTGGCTTCGCCCGCATCGCCCCGCACGATGTCGCACACCGGCGGATGAGCGGAGCGGTTCTCCTCTTTGGTCGCCTGAAGGACGCATTCGGCGCCCCTTCAATTCCGCTGCCCGAGGGCGTGGGCACCGCCGCCGAACTCCGCGGCATGCTGGCGCACCTGAATCCGGATCTGGCCGAGATGCTGCGCTCCAAGTCCGTCCGCATCGCCGTGAACCAGACGATGGTCGCTGATGAAGCTGCCAGTCGTATCTCGCCCTCTGATGAGATCGCCCTGCTGCCGCCGTTAAGCGGGGGCTAAACCGGCGCCTCAACCCGCTCCACCGGCCCGAATGTCTCCTCGAATGCCGCCTTCAGCGCCACGTCCACATCATGCATCGAGATCAGCTGGCCAAGGTCGAACAGGCTGGTTACGCCCAGCCCCGGATCGCTCACGCCGCACGGCGTGATCCCGCCAAAGTGCGACAGGTTCGGCTCCACGTTCAGACTGATGCCGTGATAGCTCACCCAGCGTTTCACCCGCACCCCGATCGCCGCGATCTTGTCCTCACGCAATGAGCCGCCCGGCCGCGTCCGATCCACCCACACGCCCACGCGGCCCTTCCGCCGCTCTCCCTTCACGTTGAACGCCGCGAGCGCGCGGATCACCCAATCCTCCAGCGAGCAGACAAACTGCTTTACGTCCCGTGCGCGCGTGGTCAGATCGAGCATCACATACGCCACCCGCTGACCCGGCCCATGGTAAGTGAACTGCCCCCCGCGCTGGGTGTCGAAAACCGGAAAGCGCGCCGGATCGAGCAGGTCGTCCTCCTTGGCGCTGGCCCCGCGCGTATAAAGGGGAGGGTGCTCCACCAGCCAGACCAGCTCTCTTGCCCGCCCGTCCGCGATGGCCGCAGCCCGCGATTCCATCGCGGCGACGGCTTCAGGATATCCCACCAACCCCTCGGAAATGGCCCATCCAGTGGTCATTAACCTGTCCGCAATCCGAAACCCTGACTCTATATCCGTATATCGGAGCGGTCGCGTGCAGTCTCAACTGGACCATGTTGGCGTCGAGATCACCGTCCTTCTGGGCCGGTCGCTCATGCCCATGCAGCAATTGCTACGCATGGGCCGGGGTGCCGTCATCCAGCTCGATACAAACGAGAACGACGAAGTCTGGATTCTCGCCAACAACCACCCCATCGCCCGGGGCGAGCTGATCATCGAGAACGAGAAGATCTCCGTGAGCATCACCCGGTCCGCCCAGGTGCAAGACTACTTCGCGACCGAGCAATAAGCCTGGTTTCAAGGCTAATAGGCTGCGATTTCGCCCCAGACATTCTCACTTCACAAGCCGTCAAACCCGGCTTATACGGCGCCCTTGCTTCGGCGTGCGGTCGTGGCGGAATTGGTAGACGCACTACCTTGAGGTGGTAGCGCCGCAAGGCGTGGAAGTTCGAGTCTTCTCGACCGCACCAGCATCATCAACAGAGAGAACGCCGTTCGGAAGAGGGAGGTCGCCATGAATGACACCCGCGATCCGAACGTGCGCGAATCCGTCTCCGAAAGCCCGGAAGCCGTCGAATCCACAGGCGTCATCTCGCCCCACTTCATCGCCCAGTTCGTCGGCGCCGTAGGCGACGGTGACAAGCCCTATCTCTGGCGCAAGGCCAAGGAGCTCCACCCCGCCGACATGGCGGACTTACTTGAACATCTGCCGCCCGAAGCCTTCCGCAAGGCGATCCACCTCCTAGGCAAGGATCTGCCTGCCGAGACCGTGGCCGAACTGTCCGACAACATGCGGCTCGAAGCGTTGCGCGAATTGACCGACGCCGCGGTCACGGCCATGATTGGCCACCTCGATTCCGACGACGCGTCTTTCCTGCTCAGCGACCTAGAAGACGATCGCCGCGTTCGGATCCTCAACAAGGTCTCCGCCACTGATCGCGCCGCGATCGAGAGCTCGCTGGCCTTCGACGACGAGTCCGCCGGCCGCCTGATGCAGCGCGCCTTCGTCGCGGCGCCCGTCTTTTGGAATGTCGGGCAGGCGATCGACCACATGCGGACGGTCAGCGATGACGACCTGCCGGAGAATTTCTTCGAGATCTATATCGTCGATCCGGCCTTCCGGCTTCAGGGCAGCGTACCGCTCTCCACGCTGCTCCGCGCGTCGCGCGAGAAGTCGCTGAAGGAGATTATGAAGGAGATCAAGGCCTCGATCAGGCCGGAGACGGACCAGGAAGAGGTCGCTTATCTCTTCCGCCAGTATAACCTCGCATCAGCGCCCGTGGTTGACGAAGCCGGCCGCCTCACCGGCATGATCACCATCGACGACGTCGTCGACGTTATCCAGGAAGAAGCTGAGGAAGACATTCTCGCCCTGTCGGGCGTCAGCGAGGCCGGCGTCAACCAGTCGATCCTATCGGCCGTGCGCGCCCGCATCCCTTGGCTGCTGGTCAATCTGGTCACCGCCTTCTTCGCGTCGACCGTGGTTTCGTTCTTCGCCCCCGTCATCGACCAGTTCGTGGCGCTGACCTTCCTGATGCCCGTCGTCGCTGGCCTGAGCGGCAACGCCGGCTCCCAGGCCCTCGCGGTCTCCGTCCGCGCCATCGCCGAGCGCGATCTTGAAGGCCCGCTGGTTCGCCGCGCGATCCGCCGCGAAGCGCTCACGGCCACCATTAACGGAACCATTGTCGCGTGGACGGCAGCCCTGGTGGTGCTGGCCTGGTTTCACAACCCGACCATCAGCGTCGTCATCGGCGTGTCGATGATGCTCAGCTTCACCTGGGCCGGCCTAGTGGGCATTCTGGCGCCATTAACCCTGAAACGGCTCGGGGCCGACCCGGCCGTTGCATCATCCGTCTTCGTTTTGACGAGCATTGATATGGTAAGCTTTTTCGTCTTTCTCGGCCTCGCCAGCCTGATGCTTCTCTGACGTTCCGTCCTATCCCGACGAGATTGGCGTCCGGGTTGCACCGGACAGGCGAAATCCATGGGGGATGTGTCAGGTCAGGACGATGACTGGACGTTTGCGCACTTCTGCGGTCGGCCTCGAACTCATCAAGAGCTTCGAAGGTTTCCGCGAAACGGCTGCCCGGTTGCCCGACGGCCGCTGGACGATCGGCTATGGCCACGTCCGCACCGCCCGCGAAGGCCTCACAATCAGCTCGAAAGACGCCGAGGACCTGCTGACTTACGATCTCAAGCCGGTCGAGGACGCGGTCGCTTCGATGGTTTACGCTCCCCTGATGCAGAACCAGTTCGACGCGCTGGTCTCGCTTGCGTTCAACATCTCGCCCGCCCAGTTCCGGGACTCCGACATCCTGCGTAATCTTAACGGCGGCGAGCTCCTGGCTGCCGCCAATGGCTTCGATCGCTGGCGCAAGGCTCGCATTCATGGCCGGGTCATGATCGTTGATGCGCTGGTTCGTCGTCGTGTTGCCGAAAAGGCGCTCTTCCTGGAGCACCCGAACGGCCCGCCTTCGGCCCCAAGCTCGATCGTTCGCCCCGAAATCGACACCGCCGCCGACCGGCCGCGCGCGCCCATCGCCAATGACGATGAAGACGAGGTTCGCGCGGGACCGGCCCCGTTGGGCGACATCGCCGAAGCCGTGCGCCGGCTCGCCGAACGCACCCGCGACGCCATCTCACCAGCCCCGGAAATCCCGTTACCGCTCGGCGCGTCCGTCGCTCCGCTCGAAGCGGTTGAGGTTGACCCAGAGCCTGCGGCAGAACCCGCGCCGCCGGAAGAGCCTCCGCCCAAAACCGTCGAAGACATTGAGCGCGCCCGCAAGATCGTCGCCGAACGCGTCGCCCGCATCATCGAGCGCGCCGAAAAGGAAATCGACACGCAGGAAAGCGCTGCCCGTCCGACCGCCACCGCGGAACCGAAATCCCAGCCATTTTCAATCACAGCGAAACCAATGCAACCGGAAGTTCGCGAAGGCCTCCCGGACTTCGATCAGCCGGCCGAGCGCGCCACGCCGCGCGCCCGCCCCGTGATTGACGACACCGAAATCATCGAACCGGGTTGTGACCCTGCCGAACTCTTCGCCGAAGCTGAACGCAAGGCGAAGCGCGTCAACGGCGCCGCCAAGCGGATCGGCCCGATCTCGGGCCGCGTCGCCTTGCTCGCGCCCTGGATCATCGTGCTCGTCCTGTCAGTTATCGGCCTGATTGTCGGCGCGGCCGACGCCTTCAACGAATCTAGTTCCCTAAACGCGAATGCACCGCGCGTCGCCGCCACCTTACTCGCCGTGTTTGGCGTCATGATGCTGATGAGCGTCTATTTCATCTTCTGGAGCCGCACGTCCGACGAGATCTGACGCTGCGCCAGGGCCTTGACTAAACGGCAACTGGCAATCTGCTCGGCGCTGGGTAGATTGCGCCCATGATCCCGAACACACGCTCCCTCGACTTCGACCTTGGCGAAACCGCGGACATGATCCGTGATACGGTTTCAAGTTTTGCCCAATCCGAAATCGCGACCCGTGCCGCCGAGATAGATCGCACGGACGAATTTCCGCGCGACCTCTGGCCGAAGATGGGCGAACTCGGCCTCTTGGGCATCACGGTGGAGGAAGAGTGGGGCGGTTCCGGCCTCGGCTATCTCGAACACGCCGTGGCGATGGAAGAGATCAGCCGCGCCTCCGCCTCGGTCGGTCTTAGCTACGGCGCCCATTCCAATCTCTGCGTCAACCAGATGCGCCGCTGGGGCAACGATGTGCAGAAGAAGAAATACCTCACCAAGCTGATCACCGGCGAGCACCTCGGTTCGCTCGCCATGTCGGAGCCCGGCGCCGGCTCAGACGTGGTGTCGATGACGCTGACCGCCGTAAAGAAGGGCGATCGCTACATTCTCAACGGCTCGAAGATGTGGATCACTAACGGCCCGTCCGCAGATACGCTGATCGTCTATGCCAAGACCGCGCCCGACAGGAACTCGCGCGGCATCTCCGCCTTCATCATCGAGAAGGGCTTCAAGGGTTTCTCGGTGGCTCAGAAGCTCGACAAGCTCGGCATGCGCGGCTCCGAAACCGGCGAGCTGGTGTTCGAGGATTGCGAAGTCCCCGAAGAGAACCTGATGGGTCCGCTCAACAGTGGCGTCGAAATCCTTATGTCCGGGCTCGACTATGAGCGCACGGTACTAGCGGCCGGCTCCACCGGCATCATGCAAGCCTGCATGGACGTCGTGCTGCCCTACATCCACGACCGAAAGCAGTTCGGCAAACCCATAGGGGAGTTCCAG
>CANJIL010000018.1 GCA_947474455.1 Hyphomonadaceae bacterium
CTCCGGAGCCGCTGTACGAGTATGCCTGCCACGAAGGCAATTACAGCATGTTCAACCTGCTCTCCGGAGCCCGCGCCTATGAGCGCGAGGGCCGCAAGAACGGCGAGCGCAAGGCCATCTTCGCCGGGGTCAAAGAGGCGGACGAGTAAGGCTGGCCCCACGCCGGGAGCGTTGGCGCAGAACAGCAGGAGGGCCGCGGCGGGAGCCCGAGGCCGCGCAGCTGCTTCTCCCTCCGGCGGCGGTACGGGTTCGACCCTATCAATGCTTCAGGCAGCCGAAGTTTCGTCTGCAAAGCACTCCCTTGTGATCCCTTACAGACCAAAACTGCATTAGGATTAAGTTTGGATAGGCGCGCCGCTGACAGTGTAATGGCTCTTACGGGCTGGTCACGGAATTTGCGTTGCGGAACAAGAGGGAGAGCGCCGTGAAGTATTCATCGATTCTGGCTTCGGCCATGTTTGTGCTTGCAACGACGCCGGGAGCGTTGGCGCAAGCAGAGCCCACCTACCAGCAGCCCAAGACCAGCTGGGGCGCACCTGACCTTCAGGGTTATTGGAGCACCGCCTCGCTCACGACCATGGCGCGCCCGGCAGGGGCAACCAGCCTTATCGTCAGCGAGGAAGAAAGGCAGAAGCTGTTCAACGGCAACATCTACACCCGCGTTGCAAAGGAAGAGGCGGCTCTTTCCCCGGCGGAGCTGCTGAAGGACGCGAACCCTGACCGGGCTTACAACCGTTTCTGGATGGATCCGGGCGCCGACCTCGGCAAGATCAACGGGCAGTATCGCTCGTCCTGGATTGTCGAACCCGCCAACGGCCAGATCCCGTTCATTGATGCCAACGCAGCGAACAGGCGTGGCTTGTCTTCATCGGAAGAAGAATATGCCGACCGCCCGAGCGACAATCCTGAAGACCGCGGTGTTTCGGAGCGTTGCATCTGGTTCGGCAGCAGCGCCGGGCCGGTGCTGAGCAACGGCATGTACAACAACAACATCCAGATTGTTCAGACCCCGGATCACGTGATGATCATGGGTGAGATGATCCACGACGTGCGCGTCGTTTCGCTCAAGGGCGAGCGCAATCCCGCCAGCATCCCGAAATGGGGTGGGGATTCGATCGGCCACTATGAGGGCAATACCCTTGTCGTCGAAACCATCAATGTCGAGCAGAAGCAGGGCAGCTTCATCTCGAACAAAGGGAAGGTGACTGAGCGCTTCACCCGCGCGAGCGACGGCCAGATCATCTACCAGTACACAGTCGATGACCCGAGCCGCTACACCCAGCCGTGGAAGGGTGAGATGCCGCTGAACGTTTCGCAGGGCCTCTACGAGTACGCTTGCCTTGAAGGCAATTACAGCATGTTCAACCTGCTCTCGGGCGCGCGCGCCTATGAGCGCGAGGGCCGCACGAATGGGGTCCGGAAGGCGATCTTCGCCGGCGTCGCCGAGGCGAAAGAGTAGGCCGTTTCATTCTGACGCAGTATCGGGCAGCAAGGGAGTAGTTGCGGGATTTTAGGGCTGGATTCAGAGCCGCGCAGCTGCTTTCTTGCTGTAGAATTATTCGGGATATCTGTTCGTAGGTGCAAACAGAACGGCCCTCGATTGCGTTGTGCAGTCGAAATTGTGACTGAACGCACTCGCTTGTGATCTCTCTAGGCGAAAAATTGCATTAGTTTCGGGTTCGAGAGGCGCTTCCGCTGACAGTGTCTAGATCGCTCTTAGGGGGCGGTCACGGAACCCGCGCATCGAGCAAAGGGAGAGCGCCGTGAAATATTCTTCGATCCTGACATCAGTCATTTTTGTCCTTGCGGCCACGCCGGCCGCCCTGGCGCAGGCTGCGCCGTCCTATACTCCGCCCAAAACGAGCTGGGGCGCGCCCGACCTTCAGGGCTTCTTCAGCAGCGCGTCGCTCACGACCATGACGCGCCCGGCGAGCGCGACCAGCCTGGTCGTCAGCGATGCGGAAAGAGAGAAGCTGTTCAACGGAAACATCTACACCCGCGTGGCGAAGGAAGAGGCCTCTCTTTCGAAGGCCGAGCTGCTGACGGACGGCAACCCCGACCGCGCCTATAACCGCTTCTGGATGGATCCGGGCGCCGACCTTGGAAAGATCAACGGGCAGTATCGCTCGTCCTGGATCGTCGAACCCGCCAATGGCCAGATCCCCTACAAGGACGCCAGCACCCGGCGTCAACGCGCTTCATCGTCGGAAGAAGAGTATGCCGACCGCGCGAGCGACAATCCGGAAGACCGCGGCAATTCAGAGCGTTGCATCTATGGCTTCACGGGCGGTCCCGGGCCCGTGCTGAACAATGGCATGTACAACAACACCTACCAGATCGTTCAGACGCCGACCGATGTGATGATCTTGGCGGAGATGGCGCATGATGTGCGTGTCATTTCGCTCACCGGCAAGCGCAACCCCGCGTCCATGCCCAAATGGGGTGGTGACTCGATCGGTCACTATGAAGGCAACACGCTGGTGGTCGAAACCATCAATGTCGAGCCGAAGCAAGGCAGCTACATCTCGGACACTGGCAAGGTGACCGAGCGCTTCACGCGCGTCGCCGATGGTCAGATCCTCTATCAATACACGGTCGAGGATCCGACCAAATATACCCAGCCGTGGAAGGGCGAGATGCCGCTCAATATCTCACAGGAGCCGCTGTACGAGTACGCCTGTCTCGAAGGCAATTACAGCATGTTCAACCTGCTCTCCGGTGCGCGCGCCTATGAGCGCGAGGGCCGCACGAACGGCGTGCGGAAGCAAATCTTCGCAGGGGTCGCGGAAGCGGAGTAGCTCCAGGGTCGCGTGGACCTGCTCGTCATTTCGCGGGCATGAGGCACTTTGACAATAGATGCGGCGGCGAGGGAGCACCTCGCCGCCGTAAGCTTTTGATCGCTGGGGGCGCCGGCGTCAGCGCGCGAGCGCCACTGCGTCGGGGCCGGCAGCTGGCCGGACATGGCGTTCGCCGCGCGGTGGACCGCTTCGGCGACGTCAGCCTCGGAGGTGAACACGGCAGGTTGCTGGGCGAAGGCGGCGAGAATGGGCTGAGCGAAAGGCTGGCAGAGAGCAATTTAGCTGAGCGATTCCGGACCATCTGCGGTCAAAAGTCCAAGTCTTGTTGGCTATAGTCCAGAAATGATCGATCCCCTTTCGGGCATCATGGGCCTGCTGAAGCCGTGCACGGTGGTCGCAAAGCGCATGCTGCTGGTTAACCCGCCTGTTGTTCTCAGGTCGACGGGATGAGGCCGGATTCTTCTGGGTCGCCGACGATGCGGGTGAGGGCGCTGCGGAGTTTGCGAAGAGCCTGATGTTCGATCTGGCGGACGCGCTCTTTCGAGACGCCGAGCCTGCGGCCCAGGGTTTCGAGCGTGACGCCTTCCTCTACGAGGCGGCGTTCGCGGATGATGATCATCTCGCGCTCTGTGAGGTCGGCGAGGGCTTCGGCCAGCCACATCTTCCGCGTCTGGCGGTCGCGAGTCACCATGATTTCCTCTTCGGGCTGGGCGCCCATGTCGGGGAGCAGGTCCTGCCACTCGCTGTCGCCGGCTTCACCGATGGGTGCGTTGAGCGAGCGGTCGGCGGCGGAGAGGCGCGAGGCCATGCGGTCGACTTCGCCCTCGTCCACGCGGAGAGTGGTGGCAACGTAGGCGCGGCTTTCGGCCGAGAGGCCGCCATCGGTGGGGTCGCGCAGGAGGGCGCGCAGACGGCGAAGATTAAAGAACAGGGACTTCTGGGCGGCCGTGGTGCCAGTGCGAACAATCGACCAGTTGCGGAGGATGTAGTCCTGCACGCAGGAGCGGATCCACCAGGTGGCATAGGTCGAGAAGCGGAGTTCGCGCTCGGGCTCAAAGCGGGCGGCGGCGAGCATGAGGCCGACATTGCCTTCCTGCACGAGGTCCGACATCGGCAGGCCGTAGGTGCGGAAGCGGGAAGCGATGGCCACGACGAGCCGCATGTAGGCGGTGCAGAGTTCGTGAAGCGCGTCTTCGTCACCCTCGACACGCCAGCGTGTCGCGAGACCGAGTTCATGATCACGTTCGAGAAGCGGGGCCGACATGGCCTTCTTGACAAAACGGCGGTCTGCGCCGGTCGCGGTCGTGTCGGTAGCGGCCATCGGGGGCTCCGTGAATTTGTCCGTCGGCTGCGCGTGGAACATACGCGCTCGACCGGAGGCCATAGCCTCCGTCCGACGAAACAAACCCGCCGGACTTGGGACGGTTCCCGCCCCTCGCAAAAAATCACGGATAAACCGGAGATAGACTCGCAAGCTCCCACGGGAAGGGGAAGCATCAAACGAAACTGCCAAAATGGCGAGATCTTAAACCAATGCAAATGGGGCGTCCCTGGAAAGGGACGCCCCATCAATCGTCTATCGAGTATCTAGCCGTCGTCTTCGTCGTGGCCTCTTCGGACTCACCCGTTCAGGCGGCGCGCTTGGCCAGCGACTTGGACAGCTTTTCCACAGCGTCGGCGTGTTTGATGTTTTCGACCGCCGCGAGCTCGCGGGCCATGCGGTCCAGCGCCGATTCATAGAGCTGACGCTCGGAATATGACTGGTCCGGCTGGTCGCCAGCTCGGTGGAGGTCGCGAACGACTTCCGCGATGGAGATCAGATTGCCCGAATTGATCTTCGCTTCGTATTCCTGGGCGCGGCGCGACCACATCGTGCGCTTGATGCGCGCACGGCCGCCGAGCGTCTTCAGCGCATCGCCGACGATGCGGGTCGAGGCGAGGGCACGCATGCCTGAGGACGCGGCCTTGGCGACCGGCACGCGCAGGATAAGTTTGTCCTGCTCGAAGGCGACAACAAACACTTCGAGCTTCATACCGGCGACCTGCTGCGTCTCCACGCCTGTCACACGGCCGACGCCATGCGCGGGGTAAACCACGTGCTGGCCAACATTGAAGAGGCCCTCAACGACTTTTGCCGGCTGTTTTTTGGACATGGATTGCTCACCTCACTGATCGCAACAAGTGTCAGGCCTTCGGGGCGCCCACCCATAGGTGTGCGGCAGCGGAGCCTGACCTGTTGCGTTGTCTGTTTCGCCCGTCGGCGAACTTGACCCTTAGCACAATTGTAAGAAATTTCAACTCGTTGCTGCATCGCACGGTGGGGTCATGGCCCTGATTCTGCGTGCCCTAGCGGCATTTCGCCTCAGAAATTCTATTGCCCCGACCCGGGTTTGGGCGAAAACAGGTTCGCGAGCTTGCCCTTCACCTTGGCGTAATCATCCGCGTCGGCAGGGGCTGTGCCCTTAACAGTGATGTTCGGCCAGATTTTCGCGTAATCGGTGTTCAGCTTCAGCCATTTGCCGTCCGCGTCATCCTCAGTGTCCGGGACGATGGCTTCCACGGGGCATTCAGGCTGGCAAACGCCGCAATCGATGCATTCTTCCGGGTGAATCACCAGAAAGTTCTCGCCTTCGTAGAAGCAGTCCACCGGACATACCTCCACGCAATCCATGTATTTGCACCGGATGCAGGAGTCGGTGACGATGTAGGTCATTGGCAAGCCGTCCGTACTGGCGCCGCGACATGAGGCCAGCGGCTGGCCTTGTCAATTCAATGGGCCATTGAGGCAGGCTCAACAGGGTCAGCCCCCGTATAGGCTCTTCCACATCACCACCACGCCCCAGTGGATGACCACGCCGGGCCAGATCGAGTTGGAGCGGAGGCGTGCAAGCGTGCAGGCCAGACCCAGCCAGGCGATCAGTCCCATAAAGCGCGGATCAGTGAATTCGGGCCGGCCAAAGGGCAGACCGAACCACGTCTGGACCGGATGCCAGAGGATATAGGCGAGGAGCGAGCACGCGGCGGCAATCGGCGCCCCCTTCCTGACCCAGCCCCGAAAGATAAGTTCCTCGGACATGGTCGGGATCAGGAAGGCGGATAGCCAGGTGGTCATCAGTTGGCCGCTTGAGAGCGGCTTCAGGTGAAGCACGCCCGAATGGGCAGCCCAGCCGCCCGCAGCAACCACGATGAGGAAGAGCAGCAGGCCTTCAATCGCTGCCCGCAGGTCCGGCAGACGTTTAAGCGCCGCGATGGTATCCCCAACCGGACCGGGTGGCCTTGGTTCTGCTGTCACGCGTAGGCCTCGCCGACGTTAGCGCCCCTCGAGAGCCACATAACACAGCGCGGCCTCGGAAGGCGGCCCCCTTCGCGCCGGAAGTGAAAGAATTCGCACCAACACAGGACCGGACGGCGCGCGGAAGGACAGGATGTCGCCAGGCTCGACGGGGCTTGCCGGCTTGTCGATGCGGCGGACCTGGCCATCGCGTTCAACGCGCGCGCCGGTTTCCTCGATTGCTTCGGTGGCGGAGGTACGAACCTTGAAGAACCGGGCGCGCCACAGGAAGACGTCGAGGCGCATACGACAGGCGTCGGCATCGGTCATGAGGCGGCTTTGGGGGCAGCGATGGCCGACCGCTTGTGGCGGCGGCGCCTGCGGTGTTGCGGCGCCGGCTGGGGCGCGATGAGTTCGGCAAGCGCGGCGAAGGGGCCGGAGGGCGCCGACGCCGATGGCGCGTTGCGTAGTTCGGCGCCGGGCCGGGCCGTGCGCTGGGCCGGGAAGCGCCAGAGTTTGACGGCGCCAGTTTCGCGGTCCTTCTCGGCGGGCCTGAGGCCGAGGGCGCGGAGCACCGCGGGAAAGTCGGCGGCGGGGCATCCGATCTGGGCGGCGAGTTCAGCAGGGATGGCGAAGGTAGAGGTTTCAGAACTGCGGCGGATCTGGGCGATCGATCCGACGAGACGTTCGGCAAGGTCGGCGCGGATGGCGCGGGGGCCGACACGGAGATAGCCGGCGGTCCAGAGCATCGACTCGGGCCACGGGGCTTTCGCAAGCGGAAAGGAGGACTGCGTTGGCGGCAGGTGCGATGGTTGGCTGGCGTGAACGGCGCGCAGCGCGAGCGCGAGGCGCGCGGCGGAGGGCTTGAGCAGGCCAGGAAGCCACGCGGCGATGCGGCCGACCTTCACGCCCGCCGCGTTGAGCGCGGCGCGGTCTTCCTGGGAGAGCGGCGGCTGCTGGCATGCGGCGGTGGCGGCGCGGCGATCGATAACGGCTCCGGTTTCGACGAGCTGGAAGGCCGTTCCACGCACAGCGCCGCGCAGGGCCGAACCTTCGAGTGCGGCACGCAGATCGTGCAGGGCGCGGATCCTCGCTTTGGCGTGGTCCGCGAACCAGCGGGTCAGGCGTTCGTGCGCTGCCTCGCGGCTGCTGGCGGCGGCGTCCCGGGCGCCGATGAGCTCGACGTTTGGCGAATGCCAATCCGCGGCGGCGACGAGTTTGGCGACGGGTGCGCCTTCGTGAACGATGACGGCAGTGTCCGGATCGAAAGACAGGTCGACGTCTGGCGCCTGGCTGATGGCGGCGAGGCGGCGTTCGATGACCGGGCGCAGCGACTTCAGAGCGGCGCCGCGAAGGGCGCGTCCGGCGAGGGATTCGCCAGCGGCTTCGGCATGGAAGACGAGGCCTTCGAGCCGGCCGACGGTATGGCCGCCGATCATGACTTCGCCGGCTGAACCGATGTCGGCGGGGGCGTCCTCTTCGGAATTGAGCGCCTTGAGGAGCGCGGAGGTGCGGCGGTCGACGAAGCGCAGCATGAGCGCCTGGTGGAGCGCGTCGGAGAGCTTGTCCTCGATCTCGCGCGTGCGGCCCCGCCAGGTTTCGGCGTTCTCGAGCCAGTCGGCGCGGTTGGCGGCATAGGTCCAGGTGCGGATGGACGCGAGGCGCTGTTGCAGCATGTCGACGTCGCCTTCAGTGCGGTCGAGCGGCTCAACATGCTCGTACATCCACTCGTCCTTGATCCGGGCGGCGGGTTCAATGAGCTTTTCGACGAAGAGCTGGACGAGTCTGAGATGGCCGTCGGCGCCGTACTTCCGGAAGTCAGGCAGGGTGCAGAGGTCCCACAAGCGGCGGACGTGGGCGTGCGTGCGCACCTTCTGCCGAACGTCGTCGGTCTCAGCCAGGGCGGCGAGCGTCATCTCATCAAGCGCTTCGGGCGCGCGGCGCAGGATCACATCCGGCGAGGGGCGGCGGAGCGAGGCGAGCAGGTTTGAAACGCTCGACCAGTCGAGATCGGAATTGCGCCAGTTAAGATAGTCGACCGGTTCAAAGTGGTGGTTGATGATACGCTCGACGGTCTCTTCCTCGAAGGGTGTGCAATCCGCGGTTTCGCCGAATGTGCCGTCGTCGCGGAAGCGGCCGGCGCGACCGGCGATCTGAGCGAGTTCGTCGGCGCGCAGATAGCGGCGCTGGCGGCCATCGAACTTGCGACGCGAGGCGAAGGCGATGTGGCCGACATCGAGGTTGAGACCCATGCCGATGGCGTCGGTGGCGACGATGTAGTCGACTTCACCGGACTGGTACAGATCGACCTGCGCGTTGCGGGTGCGTGGGCTGAGCGCGCCCATGATGACGGCGCAACCGCCGCGCTGGCGCTTCAGCAGTTCGGCGATAGCATAGACTTCTTCAGACGAGAACGCGACGATGGCCGAGCGCTTCGGCAGCTTCGTGATTTTGGCAGGCCCGGAATAGCTCAATTGGGAGAAGCGTTCGCGGCGTTCGCCGTCGATGTCGAGATCTAGACGCTGGAGAGCCTGGCGCATCGTGTCGGCGCCGAGGAGCATGGTCTCGTGGCGGCCGCGGGCGTGCAGGACGCGGTCGGTGAAGACATGGCCGCGGTCAGGATCCTGCGCGAGCTGAATCTCGTCGATCGCCATGAAGTCCGCGCCTTCGCTGACGGGCATGGCTTCGACGGTGCAGGCGTACCAGCGCGCGCCAGACGGCTTGATGCGCTCTTCGCCGGTGATGAGCGCGCAGGCCTTCTCACCTTTCTGCTTCACCATCCTGTCGTAGATCTCACGCGCGAGCAGGCGCAACGGCAGGCCGATCATCCCGGTGCCATGCGCGAGCATGCGCTCGACGGCGAGGTGGGTCTTGCCGGTGTTGGTGGGGCCGAGAACGGCCCTAATGCGGGTGTTGTCGCTGGCGGCCAGAGGCTGCGCTCCTGACTAAAAACGGATCAGGCGACGGCGATACGGCGCACACGCCCGCCCTGCGCGAGAATGGCGGGGGGAGTGGGCGGGCGCCAGCGCATATCCGTCTTCCGAGTAGGACGCGGATCGGTCCTTAGCTGAGGGTGGGGTGCGTGCGGGCCGAGGTCAACAGGTCAGGCTGTGGATCAATAATTACTGCGTTCGGCCGTATGACGGCCTCGAGGCCTGGATCGTGTACTTGCCTGAGCGGTTGGAGCGGAGTTCGGCTTGCAGAGGCGGGGAAAGCTGGCCGCCGAAGATTTCGGCGACGATGATGTTGGCCCAGCGTACGTCTTCCCGATCAGCAGCTTTCTGTTCGCGGACTTCGGATCGAAGCCGGCGATCTCGATATAGTCGACATCGCACTTGATGGCAGGGCCTTTGTAGGCGTTGCTGTCCCATTCGACACGGCCACTGTACCGTAGGCGGAGGCCGTAGCGCTGCTTGCCGTCGAAGACGCGCAGGGCCGCACCGCACGGGTTCGAGGGCGTGGCGTCGGCGCGAATGGTGAGGTTGAGAATTGCGGTGAGCGGATCGACGGCTTCGAGCTTCTGCGGAGGGGTCGTCGCCGGGAAGCCCCAGTCGCCGTATTTGGGCGAGACGCTGACCAGCACTTCGCCGGGCGTATAGTCGACCAGCACGCGGCGATGCTTGGCGCCTTCCTGGACGGAGCTGTCGTAGCGCAGGGGGCTCAGACCGTACAAGGTGACCTGGCCAGTCGAGACCATGGCGATGCTGGAATCGATGAACCAGTCGAGGAAGCCTGCGGCCCGGCCTTCGAGGGCGATGCGATATCTGGCGGCGGAAACGTCGGCTGTCAGGGAGGCGGACGCCGTGCGATGACGGCCCATCCACGGAACCGGGGTAATGGCCTCGTACTCGGCTTGCACGCGAACCGATCCGACCGAGGTGATGGTTGCGAGGGCGTTCTGCGCCGCCATGGGGGCGAACAGCAGCCCCCTGCGGCCGCGGCGGCGGTTAAAAACGGCAATTACCAGCTCCGCGGCGGACCTTTTGCCCGCTGCTTCATGGCGCGTAGACCCTGCAAAATTGGCGATTTCCCCCCAGGGTGGCGGTCATGGCCGGGCCTATTGCGGAACTTGACAGGGGCGAGTCACCTGACTATCCACCCCGCTTCGCTTTCAGCGCATGGCGACAAGTCCCCGTTTGGTGGGCTTTTTCGGTCGTGCAGACCTTAAGAAAGGTGGGCCATGTCCCGCGTCTGTGAACTCACCGGCAAGAAGCCGATGGTCGGCCACACGGTCAGCCACTCGAACATCAAGACCAAGCGGCGCTATCTGCCGAACCTCGTGAACGTCACCGTTCATTCGGATTCGCTGGGGCAGTCCTATTCGGCGCGCGTTTCGGCGGCGGCTCTCCGCACGGTCGACAAGCGCGGCGGTCTCGACGCGTTCCTTGCCAAGGCGAAGGATGATGAACTTTCAGCCAAGATGCTGAAAATCAAGAAAGAGATCGCGAAGAAAGCGGCTGCGGCCTAACTCTCGCTTTCCCTCGATCGCAAGGTCTGTAACCTCTCGCCCGCAAGGCGAGGGTTTTTTCATGCGTGCGATCTTGGCGGCAATGACGGCGTGTGTGCTGGCAGCCTGCAACCAACCGCCCGCGGCCGAGGCGCCTGACCAGATCTTTCATGGCGGCACTATCTATACCGGGCTCGACAACGCACCGCCGGTAGAGGCGGTGAGCGTGAAGGCCGGGCGGATTGTTGCGACGGGCAAGTCCGCGGAGCTGCTCAAGACGGCCGGGGAAAAGACCGAGACAATCGATCTCGCTGACGTGTTCCTCTACCCGGGGTTCACGGATTCCCACGTACATCTGTTCGGCGTGGGCGAACGTGAGACGTCGCTCGATCTCGATGAGGTCAAATCCATTGCAGAGCTAACGAGCATTGTGGGAGAAGCCGCCAAGATGCTGCCGGCCAGGCAGATACTGTTCGGGCGGGGCTGGATCGAAACGCACTGGCCGGAAGCGCGATTTCCGTTGCGGCAGGATATCGATGCGGTCGTGAGTGATCGGCCAGTGGTGCTCGAGCGCGCCGATGGCCACGCCATGCTCGCCAACACGGCTGCGCTGAGGGCGGCCGGGATAGACGGAAAACCGAAGAGCCAACCCCGGGGCGGCCGCATCGAAGTGGGGGCCGATGGCCTGCCTACGGGCATGCTGATCGACAACGCCATGTCGGCTCTGGCTGTGTTGCAGACGGCGCCGAGCGATGCTCAGATCGACGCTACCTATGAGAAGGGCGCGGCGCGCGAGATCAGCCTGGGCTGGACAGGCGTACACAATATGTCGGTGCCGGGATCGCACGTGGCGCGGATCAATGCGCTGTCGGATGCGGGCAAGCTGAACCTGCGCATCTACAATGCGGTCGACGACAAGGATTTTGATGCGACTGCTTCTGGCGGCCTATTCGGCGCCACCGCTGACGGCATGGTGATCACCAAGGCGGTGAAAATGTACATGGACGGCGCGCTTGGTTCGCGCGGGGCGCTGCTGAACGAGCCTTACTCGGACCGACCGGACACGGCGGGACTGCAGCTTGCACAGGAAGAGCCGACGCTCGCGCTGCTGAAGAAGGCTTACGACGCCAAGGTGCAGGTCTGCTTCCATGCGATCGGCGACCGGGGCAACCAGCTGGTGCTCGACTGGATACAGAAGACGCTTGATGCGGCTGCCGACAGGTCGACGGCGGACAAGCGCTGGCGGATCGAGCATGCTCAGGTTGTGCGACTCGAAGACATCGTGCGGTTCAGGGACCTGGGCGTGATTGCGTCGATGCAGCCGAGCCATGCGATCAGCGATCTCTATTTTGCTCCGGCGCGTCTCGGACCGCGCCGCCTCATGGGCGCCTATGCGTGGCGGGCCTTGCTAGAAGCGGGCGCGTTGATTGCAGGCGGCTCGGATGCGCCGGTCGAGCAGGGGGATCCGCGGATCGAGTTCTATGCAGCGGTGGCGCGCAAGGATCTACAGGGCAATCAGGGAGCTGACTGGCGGCCGGAGCAGGCGGTGACGCGCGAGCAGGCGCTGAAGATGTTCACCATCTGGCCGGCCTATGCGTCGTTCCGGGAGGCGGACCTAGGCACAATCGAACCGGGCAAGCTCGCGGATTTCTCGGGGTTCACGGGAGACCTGATGACTGCGCCGGAGGACCAGATTTTGAAAGTGGATCCAGCGATCACCGTCATCGGCGGCAAGGTGGTGTGGCGTCGCGCGAAAGCGGCCAACTGAAAAATCCTGCGGGCTCCCCCGGCCCGAGGAGGAGCCCGCAGCTGCCGACGGGGGATCGGGCAAGCCCCCGCTAGCGGACGAAGCCGCGCCCGTGAGCCTTCTTTTCAGCGCGAGCTGCACCAGCCGCAGTTGGGAGTGTTGGGTCGCGAAGCGTCCGGACCGGCGCCACACGAGCCCGCCGGTTTTACGGGAGCCAGCGAGGCTTCGTCAGTCGATGTCTGTCATCGTGGCCGCAGCTACCGCGCAACTTGTCAGCGTTCACGTCGAGGTCGAGGATCGAGGCGTCCTTGCTGTTCTTCGACAGGATGTCGGCGTCGACTTTGGCAAGGCCGTTCACCGTGGCGATGAGGTCGATCAACTGCTTCGTGGTGTCATGGCCGCCGCGGCTGCTATCGGCGGAAGCTGGCAAGGCAGCAACGAGGGTGAGTGTGGCGGCGACTAAAATCTCAAGCGTCTTCATTGCAGTGTCCAGCCCCCTGGGGCCGGGCCGTTGAGGCCTTGCAGACCGATGAAAGGCCGGCAGGGGCGAGGCGGCCAGTAATATGCTATAAGCAGCAAATACGCCGCGTGTCGGCAAAGGCTGGGCCGCGATGGGACAAGTGGTTAATTCACGCGCGTGCCGGGAATTACGTTGTTGGGCTCCTCGAAGCAACGGGCGCGCATCAGGACAAAGTTGCTCGGGAAATCGACGTTGGTGAACATGAGGCGCACGCGGCCCCAGTTGCGGGTGGTGCGGCCGTGACCGTCGATTATCGCGAACGGACAGATCAGCGTGTCGCCGGCATCATCGTCGTGACTGACATCGGGTTCGGACCAGTAGCCGTCGAGAGGGCCGTTGCCGCCGAACTCGCCGGCGAGGTCATCGATGTAGATGCGCCCGATATTGTCGCCGTATTCGAGCGGATATTCGAACACGGCGTAACTTCCATCTTCGTAGACATATTCGATGCGACCGAGTGCTGACTCCCACGCAACATTGCCGCGCGTCTGCGGCGGCTGCGCCAGCGCGGACGGTGTAGCGAGGAAGGCGAGAGCGATGAGAGCGATACGCATGGCGTGATTAGGCGCCGGCGCGCGACACACGGCAATGGGCGAATGCATTGGGCCACGTGACGCGCGACGTCAGTTCGGGGAAATGCGCAGGATTTCGCCATTGGCGTCGTCGGTGAGAACGTAGAGCAGGCCATCGGGACCCTGACGCACGTCGCGGATGCGCCTGCAGCGGTCGCGGAGCAGTTTCTCCTCGCCGACGACGCGGCCATCGGTGGAGAGTTCGAGGCGGACAAGCTGCATGCCGGAGAGGCCGCCGGCGAAGATGGAGTTCTTCCACGCAGGCAGCTTGTCGCCAGTATAGAACGTCATCCCGGAGAAGGCGACGGAGGGCGTCCAGAAGTAGACCGGTTGTTCGAGGCCATCCTTGTTCGTGAGGCCGTTGTTGAGCAGCTTGCCGTCATTGTCGCGGCCGAAGGAGATCAGCGGGAAGCCGTAGTTCTTGCCGGGCTCGATACGGTTGAGTTCGTCGCCGCCGCGCGGTTCGTTCTCGATGATCCAGAGATCGCCCGTGACAGGGTGGAAGGCCATGCTTTGTGGATCACGAACGCCGAGCGCATAGACGGCGGGGTCCGCGTTGGGGGTTGCGACAAACGGATTGTCGGCGCGCGCCGTGCCGTCGGTGTTGATGTGAAGCACCTTGCCGGCGCCGCTCGCCAGCGACTGGGCGCTGACATAGGGCGTGACGATATCGGCGGTGAGGACGAAGAGCGATCCATCCTTCGCCTGCAGGATGCGGCGCGGGACCGGGCCCTTCCTGAGAATGGTGTAGTCGGTGAGGTTCCTCTCATCGGGTGAGAGCTTCGCGCTGACGATGTAGCCCGTGTCGGAAGCGTCCTCGGGCAGGGTCGTGACATAGGCGAGATAGATCGTGCGGTTTGCGGGGAAGTCGCGATCGAGGATCACGTCGTGCATCCCGAACAGGCGAAACTTGTTCTTGACCGCAGGCGTGCCGGTGATGAGGTCGGAGACTTTGCCATCAGGCGCGACGGTGCGGAGGCCTTCGCCGCGGGTGGTGACCAGCATGTTGCCAGAGGGGAGGAAGGCGAAGGCCCACGGGTTCACGAGTCCTGACGCTATGCTTTCGACCTTGAACGCCTGGCTGGACGTGATGCGATGGGCGCGAGTTTGGTCGGGCAGAAGCGGCGCAGGGCGATAGTCGTCTGCGGCGTTGCGGGGAACACCGCATTTCTCGAGGCTGAGCTGGTCTTCCGCATAGGTCTTGGCGAGCTGCTCGGGCGTGGGCTTGGGCGCGCCCTGCGCGAGCGCGGGCGTGGCGAGGACAAGACTGGCGCCGAGCGCCAGGAGCATGCGTTTCATTGAAGCCTCCCCGAACCTGTCGAAAACAGTCTAGCAGGGAAATCTTACTTTGCTGCAACGCCGCACATCATGTGCGCCAAACAAGTCGCGACCAGTCGCTTGTACTACCTTTCGCGGGTATGCGGGTTGCACTGGTTGATACGCCGATCGGCCATCTCGAGGAGGCTGCTGAACTCGTCGGGGAGATTGCTTTCGGTCAAGGAGAACTCCGCCTGCAGGGGTGCGCGTAATCTGCGCGTGAATCGTATCACTTGGAGCATGGGCTTTTCCGGCGCATTGGGGGACATGTCTTTATCGCTCTCCTGCGAAGTAGACGCCCGACAGGAGGGGAAGTTCCTCGCAGGTCTGCTCAGCAGCCATGAAACCGTTGAGGTCGGTGCATCCGAAAAAAACGAGGCGCGGATCCTCAAGGATTCGCCCCGTTTAGCATTCACTCGTAGTTAGGGTGATCAGCCGTTCTGTTTGATGGCGGAGCCGCGGCCATCCTTCTTGCGCTGCTCCATGTCGGCGAGCAGCACGTTGATGCGGCCGATCAGCTTGTCGATGTTGCCGTTGTTGCGGTTGAGGAAGCTCTCGAACTGGGCCTGCTGTTCCTGGGCCAGCCAGAGGACCGAGCCGCCGAGGTCGACGCCGACATCGCGCACGCGATAGCTGGCGCCATCCTGGCTACGCAGGACATCCCAGTAGACCTTGGTGTCCTTGCCGGTCTGCGAGCTTTTGATCACCGTCTCGACGGTCGAGCGGCGATCGTCGTCATCCTTGGAGCCGACGACGCGCAACTCTTCGCCGCGGAACTGGTCGAAATGCACCTCATAGACTTCCATCGCGTAGACCTGGAACGTCTTGTAGTACCTGTCGAAATCCGGATCGCTGATGGAGCGGCCATTCACGCCGAGCACGCGGCGCGCTATCGTCGGCATGTGGGCGAACTTGTTCATGTACTCAGAGAACTTTGCCTCGCGCGCCGTCTGGCTGAGCGACTGGTCATTCAGCACCTTGAGCACGCTGTTGGCGTTCGCTTGCACATAGGCTTCGGACGTCTTGTCGGCGAATGCGGCTGGCGTTGCGGCGGCAAGGACGGCGGCGGCTGCGAGGGAGCGCAGGCCGATCTTTCTGAACATTTTCATGAAAGCCTCCACGTATTCCCGACTAGAAGTCTAGCTCGCTTTCGGACAGTTTTTCGGTCTCTTCCGGCTGGATAGGGGCGTTTGCAATATCCTGTGCCCGGGTCCGGTCATACAAACGCCTGACTGTGGTATAGGGGTCGATCTGGTTGCGGACCTCCTCGATCGCTTCGATTACGCCCTCTCGGGCGTTGAGTCCGCCCAGTATTGCGACGCCCATGCGGATCTCGTCGTCGCTTTCGAATTCCGGATAGTTCAGCGGGTTGAGGGCGATGTCGCCGCCCTTGCCGAACAGGTCGCGCGGATTGCTGGACCCGAGGAAAGGCAGAACCAGGTAGGGGCCCGGCTGGACCCCCCACTTGCCCAGCGTCTCACCGAAATCTTCCTTCGTGCGGTAGATGCCCATGGCGGCGGCGGGGTCGAAGATGCCGCCGATACCGATGGTCGTGTTGAGGACGAAACGGCCAAACGTGGCCCCTGCATCGGGGATTTGTCCCTGCAGGACGTGGTTCACGAAGGTCAGCGGCTCGTTGAGGTTGTCGGTCAGGTTGCCGACGCCTTCGCGAATTGGTTCGTTGGTCACGACGCGATAGCCGTGCGCGACGGGTTCGATAACCACCTTGTCGAGGCTGTCATTGAAAGCGAACATCTGGCGGTTGAAATCTTCGTAGGGATCATCGGGATTTGGCCCGGATGCGCAGCCAGAGAGGGCTATGACCGCGAGTACGGAAGCGGCGCCGGGCGGGACGGCCATATTGCTTTTCATAATCCGCCGCTCCTGCGAGGCCGGGTCGATATGTGTCCGAGGCTAACTCAGATCAACACCCGTTGACTTTCGGTAGGCGCGGAATCCTCAAATGACCCTTTACGATACGAAAGGTGCGACTGTCGCGTACTTGAAAATCATATAAGGATATGCTTATACGTTTATATGGAGTCCGCAGCGCTGTCCGTTCTGGTCCAGCAGCTACGCGCCGCCGGTGAGGTGACGCGGGCGCGGATTCTCGCGCTTCTGACGCATGGCGAGCTGTCTGTCGGCGAACTGGCCCAAGTGCTGAATCAGAGCCAGCCACGTCTGTCGAGACATTTGAAATTCCTGACGGGCGCAGGGCTGATCGAACGCCTGCCCGAGGGGGCATGGGTGTTCTATCGCCTGCCTGTCGAAGGGCGCGCGCGGGCGCTTGTCGATACGTTGAACGCCGCCATCGATCCGGACGACGCCGCGATCCGCCGCGACCGCCTGCGTCTGGCCGAGGTGAAGGGTGAGCGGGCCGAAGCGGCCGAGCAGTATTTCTCGCGCGTGGCTGATGATTGGGACAAGCTGCGGGCGCTGCATTATTCGGAAGCCGATATCGAGAAGGCGGTGCTGACCGCCGCGGGCGCCGGACCGTTTGATCTCATGATTGATTTCGGCACCGGCACGGGACGGATGCTGGCGCTGTTCGCGGGCAAGGCGCGGCGTGTCGAAGGCATCGACCTGTCGCACCAGATGCTGACGGTTGCGCGCTCCAAGCTGCAGGAAGCGGGCGCAACCAACGCGTCGGTGCGGCATGGCGATGCGACGGCGTCACCCTATCCGGATCAGTGCGCGAGCCTGGTGATAATCCATCAGATGCTGCATTTTCTGGATGATCCTGCGCGGGCGCTGAATGAGGCCGCGCGTGTGCTGAAGCCGGGCGGGAGGCTGGTGGTGGTGGAGTTTGCGCCGCATACGCTGGAGCATCTACGATCCGATCATGCGCATCGCCACCTTGGCGTGAGCGGGGGCGATCTTGAGCGCTGGGGCGAGAAGGCCGGGTTGGCGGTGAAGTCGGCGAAGACGTTCCGTTCGCCTGATGGCGACAAGGGGATCGCGGTGACGGTGTGGTCGGCGGAAAACCAGAAGTCTTCAAAAAGGTCGGCGGCATGAGCGCGCCCAAAGTCTCGTTCGAATTCTTTCCGCCGAAGACGCCGGAGATGGAGCAGAAGCTCTGGGACAGCGTGCGCCGTCTCGAGCCGCTGCGCCCGGACTATGTGTCGGTGACGTATGGCGCCGGCGGTTCGACGCGCGAGAGGACGCACGAGATCGTGCGCAGGATGGCGGCCGAGACGTCGCTGGAGCCGGCGGGGCATATCACCTGCGTGGCGGCGACGAAGTCGGAGATCGACCGGGTTCTCAGGGATTACTGGGAGGCTGGCGTGAAGCGCATCGTTGCGTTGCGCGGGGATCCCACTGCCGGGATTGGCGCGAAATACGCGCCGCATCCCGGCGGGTATGCCTATGCCTCCGACCTGATCGCCGGCGCGCGCGAAATTGCGGACTTCGACATTTCGGTGGGGTGCTATCCGGAAGTGCACCCCGATGCGCCGTCGTTGCGATCGGAAGTCGAGAACCTCAAGCGCAAATTTGACGCGGGAGCCACGCGGGCGATCACGCAGTTCTTCTTCTATCCCGATGTCTACTTCAAATTCTTCGATGCGGCGCGGGCGGCAGGCGTAACGCAGCCGATCGTGCCGGGGATCATGCTGCAGTCCAATTTCAAGGGTCTGAAGCGCATGGCCGATCTGTGCGGCACGGCGATCCCGTCGCGCATTGCTGATCTCTACGACGGGCTTGATAACGATCCGGAGACACGCGATCTCGTGACGGCCCACGTCGCGGCGGAGCTGTGCAACCGCCTGGCGGAGCAGGGCGTCGACCATTTCCACTTCTATACTATGAACCGGGCGGGGCTGTCGCTGTCGACATGCCGTCTGCTCGGGATCAAGCCGGAGGTTCAACCTCAATGACACGCCAGGAACGTATCGCCACGCTGAAGGCGGCCTCGAAAGAGCGGATTCTGATCCTCGATGGATCGTGGGGCGTGATGATCCAGAAGATGGGTCTGGAAGAGAAGGACTTCCGCGCGGATCGGTTCGCGAGGCACCCGGGCCAGCTGAATGGCAACAACGATATCCTGTGCCTGACGCGGCCGGATATCGTCACGAGCCTGCACGAGCAGTATTTCGCGGCGGGCGCCGATATCTCCGAGACTAACACATTCTCCGCGACCACGATCGCGCAGGAGGACTACAAGCTCGATGAGGGGGCGGTGTGGGATATCAACTATCAGGGCGCGCGCATCGGACGCGGCGTGGCTGACAGGCTGACGGCGCAGAACCCCGCAAAGCCGCGCTTCATCGCAGGCTCGATCGGGCCGCTGAACAAGATGCTGTCCATGTCGTCGGATGTGAATGATCCGGGCGCGCGGCTGGTCGATTTCGATCAGGTCTATGCAGCTTACCGCCAGCAGATCGAGGCGCTCTATGAGGGCGGCGTCGATCTCTATCTGATCGAGACGATCACCGACACGCTGAACTGCAAGGCGGCGCTGAAGGTGATCATGGACATGGAAGCGGAGGGCAAGGAGAAACTGCCGATCTGGATTTCCGGCACGATCACCGACCGCTCGGGCCGCACGCTGTCGGGACAGACGACCGAGGCGTTCTGGAATTCGGTGAAGCACGCCAAGCCGTTCGCCGTGGGTTTCAACTGCGCGCTGGGCGCGGATCTGATGCGACCGTTCATCGCCGAGATGGCGCGCGTGGCCGATACGCTGGTCGCCGCCTATCCGAATGCGGGCCTGCCTAACGAGATGGGCAAGTATGACGAGGAGCCGCATGAGACGGCGCACGAGCTTGAAGACTGGGCCAAGGAAGGGCTGGTCAACATTCTCGGCGGCTGTTGCGGCACGACGCCGGATCACATCCGGCACGTGGCGGACGCTGTGAAAGGGGTTACCCCGCGCAAACCGCCGGAGCGGTCAAAGGCGCTACGGCTCGCCGGTCTCGAACCGTTCGAGCTGGCGTAGTTGTGGACCGAGATCGCACCTTTCCTTGCCGCCTGCCTGGTGATCGAGCTGACGCCGGGCCCGAACATGGCTTATCTCGCCCTGCTCAGCGCCCGGCATGGGCGGTTGGCGGGCTATGTGGCTACCGTAGGCGTGGGGCTCGGCCTGCTGACAATCGGATTGCTGGCGGCGTTCGGATTCGGTCAGTTCGTGCAAGGCACGCCGTGGCTGTATCAGGTCCTGCGGTGGGCAGGCGTGGCGTATCTGCTCTATCTCGCGTGGGACTGCTGGCGCGATGTGCGCCGGCCGATGAAAGCAGACATCGCGCAGACATATGGCGCGGCGTTGAAGCGGGGTCTGGTCACCAACCTGCTGAATCCGAAAGCCTTCATGTTCTATGTGACGGTGCTGCCGGGGTTCGCCGGCAGCGAGGCGCCCTTGCAGTCGCAGGTCGTGATGCTGACTTTGCTCTACGTGCTTGTGGCGACGCTGGTGCATGGTCTCGTCGCGACCGGGGCCGGCGCGTCGACGAATATGCTGCGGCGACCGAAATGGCGGTTGGCGGTTGGCGCGGGGTTCGCGGCGCTGCTTGTCGTCGTTGCGATCTGGGTCGCCGTGAAGACGTGACGCAATCCGACCCGAGCCGCTAAGGAAGCGCCATGGCCAAGTTCTACGACAGGCTGGAGGACAAGCACGTCGCTTTCATCAAGGCACAGAGGATGTTCTTTGTCGCAACCGCGCCGCTGTCGGATGCGGGGCGCGTAAATCTTAGCCCCAAGGGCTATGACAGCTTTCGCGTAATCGGGCCGAACCGGGTGGCGTATGCGGATCTCGGCGGGTCGGGCGCGGAGACGCTCGCGCATGTACGCGAGAATGGGCGGATCACCTTCATGTTCTGCGCCTATGAGGGCGCGCCGAACATCATGCGGCTCTATGGTCGTGGCGAGGCGATGCAGTTCAACGACCCGGATTTCGCCGAGGAGATCGCGAAATTCCCGCCGGGGCATGAACGCTCGCGCAACATCATCTTCGCGGAGATCGCGCAGGTTCAGGACAGCTGCGGCTGGGCCGTGCCGTTCTACGCGTTCACGGGCGAGCGTGATCAGCTGCGCCGTTACATAGATCACAAGTCGCTGGACGAGTGGCGTGAGAGCCGGTTGACGAAGAACGCCAAGAGCTTAGACGGGCTGCCCGGACTGATCAGGCCCCAGGATACTGTGAAGGCGGCGGAGTAGATTTTCGTGAAGCAGACAACAGCCAACTTCATCAACATCGGCGAGCGCACGAACGTCACCGGGTCGGCCGCGTTCAAGAAGCTCATCGTCGATGGCAATTTCGCCGAGGCGGTGAACGTTGCGCGCCAGCAGGTGGAGAACGGCGCGCAGATCATCGACGTGAACATGGACGAGGGCTTGCTCGATTCCAAAGCGGCGATGCGGACCTTCCTGCGCCTGATCGCGGCGGAGCCGGATATCGCCAAGGTTCCGATCATGGTGGATTCGTCCAAGTGGGACGTGATCGAGGAGGGGCTCAAGAACGTCCAGGGCAAGGCGATCGTCAATTCGATTTCCATGAAGGAGGGCGAGAAGCAGTTCCTTGATCAGGCGCGCAAGGCATTGAGCTATGGCGCGGCCGTGGTTGTGATGGCGTTCGACGAACAGGGTCAGGCGGATACCGCGCAGCGTAAGTATGAGATTTCGAAGCGGGCCTACGATCTGCTGACCGGGATCGGCTTTCCGCCGGAAGACATCATCTTCGATCCAAACATCTTCGCCGTCGCGACAGGGATCGAGGAGCACAACAACTACGCCGTCGACTTCTTCGAGGGCGTGCGGATGATCAAGGAGAACCTGCCCTACGCACGGACGTCGGGCGGGCTCTCAAACGTGTCGTTCTCGTTCCGCGGCAACGAGCCGGTGCGGCGGGCGATGCATTCGGTGTTCCTATATCACGCCATCAAGCTCGGCTTCGATATGGCGATCGTGAATGCCGGTCAGCTCGACATCTATGACAATATCGAGCCGGAACTGCGTGAGCGGGTTGAGGATGTGATCCTCAATCGCCGCGCGGATGCGACAGAGCGGTTGCTGGAGATCGCGCAGAAATTCCGCGGGCAGAAAGGCGTCGAGCAGAAGAAGGATCTGAGCTGGCGCGAGAAGCCGGTGAAGGACCGCCTCGCACATGCGCTCATCAACGGCATTACGGAGTTCATCGTCCAGGACACAGAAGAGGCGCGGCTGTCAGTCGAGCGTCCCCTGCGCGTCATCGAAGGCCCGTTGATGGACGGGATGAACATCGTCGGCGACCTGTTCGGTGCGGGCAAGATGTTCCTGCCGCAGGTGGTGAAATCGGCGCGCGTAATGAAGGCGGCGGTGGCGCATCTGCTTCCCTACATGGAGGAAGAGAAAAAGCGCACGGGCATGGCCGATAAGTCCAACGGCGTCATCGTGATGGCGACGGTGAAGGGGGATGTGCACGACATCGGGAAGAACATTGTCGGCGTCGTCCTGCAATGCAACGGCTACAAGGTCATCGACCTTGGCGTGATGGTTCCAGCCGAGAGGATTCTCGAGGCGGCGGCGAATGAGAATGCCGACATGATCGGACTCTCGGGTCTGATCACGCCATCACTGGACGAGATGGTGTATTTTGCGTCCGAGATGGAGCGGTTGGATATCCGCAAGCCGCTGTTGATCGGCGGCGCCACGACGAGCCCGGCGCACACGGCGATCAAGATCGAGCCGATGTTCACCAAAGGGCCTGTTGTGCACGTGCTGGACGCGAGCCGCGCCGTGGGCGTGGTGAGCCAGCTGATCAGCGAGGAATCGCGCGGCCAGTTCTGGGCGGACATACGGGACAAGTACACAAAGATCCGCCAGTCACGTTCAGGCGGACAGGGGAAGGCGCGTGTCGATCTGGCGAAGGCGCGTAGCATGGCGCACAAGACGGACTGGGCGTCCTACTCGCCGCCGAAGCCGAGCTTCCTTGGCGTGCGTGAGATCGAGGCCGATCTGGCTACGCTGGCCCGCTATATCGACTGGACGCCGTATTTCGCGAGCTGGGATCTGGTCGGACGTTATCCGATGATCCTGGAGGACGATGTTGTTGGCGAGGCTGCGCGGTCGTTGTGGAAGGACACTCAGGGCGTGCTGCAGCGGATGATCGGCGAACGGTGGATCAAGGCGAAGGGCGTTGTCGGCTTCTGGCCGGCGAACGCGGATGGCGATGATGTCGTGGTCTGGGCCGACGAGACTCGCAAGACCGAACGCGCGCGCTTCTTCACGTTGCGCCAGCAGATGGAGAAGACAAACGAGAAGGGGCAGTTTGCGCTTTCTGACTTCATCGCGCCAAAGGGAGCCGACTATATCGGAGGCTTTGCTGTGACAGCCGGGCATGGCGAACTGGAGAAGGCGAAGGAATTCGTCGACAAGGGCGATGATTATTCCTCGATCATCGTGAAGGCGCTGGCGGATCGCTTTGCAGAGGCGTTTGCGGAATACCTGCACGAACGCGTGCGGCGCGAGCTGTGGGGTTATGCGGCAGACGAGGCGTTGTCGAACGAGGATTTGATAGCCGAGAATTATCGCGGCATCCGTCCTGCGCCGGGCTATCCCTCGCAGCCGGATCATACCGAGAAGAAAACGCTGTTCGATCTCCTCGGCCCGACAGAGAAGGCGGGCATCGAGCTGACGTCCAGCTATGCAATGAACCCGCCGGCCAGCGTGTCGGGTATGTATTTCTCGCAACCCGAGGCGGTCTATTTCGCTGTGGGCAGGATCGAGAAGGATCAGGTTGAGGACTATGCCCGCCGCAAGGGTTGGGATCTAGCAACGGCCGAGCGGTGGCTGCGACCGATCCTCAACTACTAGCCAGCCGTGCGAGTACGCCACGGGCTGCGACGCGGCCGGTGGCGAAGCACGCTTGCAGCAGATAACCGCCGGTAGGGGCTTCCCAGTCGAGCATCTCGCCAGCGACAAAGGTGTTGGGGATTGATTTGAGTGAGTACTCGGCGTTGAGGCTGCTCCATGTAACGCCGCCTGCTGTCGAGATCGCGCGCTCGATCGGCGCCACGCCGGTGAGGCGGATGCGCGACTGCTTGATGCGGTGGGCAAGGCGCAGCGGGTCGGCGGGCAGCTGCGGACCGCGGTCGTCCTCGCGGAGGAAACTGGCGGCTGCTGCTGAAAGGCCCGCCTTGCGCAGGCGATTGGACACTGAATCCTTGCGGGGGCCTGCGAGGCGCTGGGCGAGCTTATCGAGCGGGATGTCTGGCAGGAGATCAATCTCTAGTTCGGCCTGGCCTTCGCTGGCGATGGCTTCGCGCAGGCGGTTGGAAAGGGCGTAGATGGCGTTGCCTTCGAGACCATAAGCGGTGAGGAGTGCTTCGCCGCGCAGCTCCTGATCCTCGAAGCGCAGCAGGATGCGCTTCAGCGGTTGACCGGCGCATTTCTGGCGGAACAATGGAGACCATGAGGCCAGAAAGCCGGAGTTGGCCGGACGAAGCGGAGCGATGGCGACGCCGCGCGCGGCAAAGGCGGACTGCCAGCTTCCATCAGAGCCAAGACGGGGCCAGCTGGCGCCGCCAAGCGCGAAAATGGACGCGCTGGGGCGTTCGGTGCGCGGACCATCTGCCGTGTCGAATGTCAGCGCGTCGCTATCCCATCCTGTCCAGTTTGAATGCGCGACGAGCTGGACGCCTAGGCCGGCGAGGCGGCCGAGCCATGCGCGGAGGAGGGGCGAGGCCTTCATCTGCTTTGGGAAGACGCGGCCGCTCGAGCCGACAAAAGTCTCGATGCCGAGGCTCTCGCACCATAATCGCAGATCGTCGGGCGCGAAGGCGCGTATGGCGGGTTCGAGATCCGTGCGGGCGTCGCCATAGCGAGTGAGAAAAGTTTCGAGGTCTTCTGAATGGGTAAGGTTGAGGCCGCCGCGTCCAGCGAGCAGGAATTTGCGCGCGGGATTCGGCATGCGGTCGTGAATGGTCACGGCGATGCCCGCCTGCGCGAGCACTTCAGCAGCGGCGAGGCCGGCAGGGCCGGCGCCGACAATAATTACGCGTTTTCCCGCGGGCGAGGACATGCTCGATGCGTGTGGACCAGCTGCGCGACCAACACAACATCGTGCGCGGTAGCTTGTCCCCAACTCTTCGCTTGTGAAGCGCGCTTCGTTGCGGGCGCTGGCCGTCGGCGTAGGCTGAAATCGATGCCGTTCCGATGCGTATGGCAGGCGGAGTTCACATGGCAGACGCCGTGGTTAATGCTTTCCGGCGGGTCAATCTGTCCTGGGTGAGGATCGAGATTGGCCTGCTCGTTGGCGCGCTGATGATGGGCGCGTGAGGCGTTAATCCCTGATCTGTGGAATGCGGAGCCCGATGCGCGTCTCGTCGGGGCGTCGAGCGCTCCGCCATGTGTGCGGGCGATTTCCGGGCGATGAATAGGCCAAGGCCGGCTTGCGCGGGTCGCGCCTCGCCACGCAAGAAGGGTTGGAACAGGCGTTTCATCGCAGCCGGTAGAATAGGGTGGCCGGCGTTCGCCACCCAGAGTTCGAATATGCCACCACCTGACGCCACGCTTACGCGTTTGGGTTGGCAGACATCGCCGTGCGTCAGGGCGTTGCCGAGCAGGTTGGAGAACAGCTGGGCGATTCGCGCGCGATCGCAATTGACAAACGAGCGCAGGTTGAGCGTCGCATCAATCCGGCGGTCAGGGGTCGCTGTTTGTAGCCCGTCAATCACCTGCGAGATGACAGGGGCGATATCGCTGGTCTGGCGGTTCAGCGTGATGGCTTCGCCGAGGCGGCCGCGCGCGAAGTCGAGCACATTGCTGATAAGGTCGGCCATGCGCGACACGCTTGTGCGGATTGGCGCCCGACCTGTCCTTGCTTTTCCGTAAGTGGTTCGCGGGCGAGCAACTGCGCGCCAGCGCCGATGGCGCCCGGCGGGTTGCGCAGGGAGTGGCCCAGCACGGCGATGAACTGGTCGCGCGGCACGGCGTCTCCGCACTCTGCCAGCAGCGAGTGTCCGTTGAGTGCGAGCTGGTCGCCGGCGTCGAGATGGCAGGCAATCAGCTCGGCAAGCAGCGTGAACATGACCCTGATCTCGGGCGTGTCGAGTTTGCGGGGCCTGGGGCGATCGAGCATAGCGTGCCGGTGGACCGCCCGTCCGGCAGCACGAGGGGCATCGAGATATAGCTATGGAAGCCATACTGCAGCGGCGTGTGATGTAGGTGCCAGAGAGAGTGCTCGGCGACGTGATCGACTATCACCGGCTGATGGGTCTGGCGGATATCGTTGCAGATCGTGGCTTCGACCTTGAGTTCGCCCCTGGGTTTCAAGCCAAATGCGATTTCGTCCTTCACGCTGCAGGCGATCCGGCAGTCCTCAGTGACGCGGGTCACGGCTGCAAAGCCCATTCCGGTGATGCGGCAGATGACGTCCAGAATGGCGGGGACGGACGTGATCGGGCCGACAGCTTCGATGTCGCGCTGTGCGGTTCATATGACTAGTTTAGCGCGCCAACCCTGATCTGAGACAAGTTGGGTGTGCAGAATAACTTGACCTTAAGGGGTTTAGGGGCGATATGCCCTTCGCGTTCGCAAACGAGCGCTATCGGCGCTCCGGCTGCGTGAGGGTCCTGAGAAACAGGTCCCGGCCCGTTGAATGCCCTGAAAAGATCGCATGATCGCCCGCACACGCCGGGCAGTCCCATAAAGACAGCGCCTCCGGCGGACTCGTAGCAAACGAGCACCCGCACGTTCGCGCACACGAAAGAACCCTCCCACTTGACCCAATTCAAAGACCTTGGCCTCAACGCCTCGATCCTCGCGGCGCTGACCAGCAAGGGCTATACGCAGCCCACCCCGATCCAGCTCGCCGCCATTCCCGGCGTGATGGAAGGCCGCGACCTGCTCGGGATCGCCCAGACCGGCACCGGCAAGACAGCCGCCTTTGCGCTTCCCATCCTTCATCGCCTTGCGGCAAACCGGAAACCGGCGCCGCGTTATGGCTGCCGTGCGCTCGTGCTGTCGCCCACCCGAGAGCTCGCGACGCAGATCGCAGAGAACTTCAAGGCGTATGGCTCGCAGATGGGCTTCAGCGTCGCCACGATCTTTGGCGGCGTCGGCCATGGTCCGCAGCGTCAGGCGCTGGCGCGCGGCGTCGACATCATCGTCGCAGCGCCTGGCCGCCTGCTCGATCACCTTGGCGAGCGCGATGCGGACCTTTCGGGCGTGGAGATCTTCGTTCTCGACGAAGCCGACCAGATGCTTGATATGGGCTTCATCGTGCCGATCCGGCAGATTGTAAAACACCTGCCGAAGCAGCGCCAGAATCTGTTCTTCTCGGCCACCATGCCGGCGGATATCGAGAAGCTCGCGGGCGAGCTGCTCAACAAGGATCCGCTGAAAGTCTCGGTCGCGCCGCCCTCGACCACAGTCGAGCGCGTCAACCAGCAGGTCGTTTTCATTGAAGCCGGCCGCAAGCGTGGCCTGCTGACCGAACTGTTTGCGCAGCCCGACTATACGCGCGTGCTGGTGTTCACCCGCACCAAGCGCGGCGCTGACAAGGTTGCCCGCATCCTCGAAGGCGGCGGCGTGCAGGCGATCGCCATCCACGGCAACAAAAGCCAGGCCCAGCGCGAACGCGCTCTGGCCGAGTTCAAGGCCGGGAAGGTGAGGGCGCTTGTCGCCACTGATATCGCAGCGCGCGGCATCGACATCTCGTCGGTGTCTCACGTCGTGCAATACGAACTCCCGGATGTGCCGGAGCAGTATGTCCACCGCATCGGCCGGACGGCGCGCGCGGGCAAGGATGGTTCCGCCGTGGCGTTCTGCGCGGAGGACGAACGCTCCCTGCTGCGCGACATCGAGCGCACGACGCGTCAGAAGATCCCCAGCGCCGATCGCCGCAACGATCAGGCCCTGGCCCAGCTTTCGGCGAACGTGAATGAGGATGAAACGCGAGGCCGTGGCGGTGCTCGCGCCGAATCGCGCGGCGCGCCGCAGCCGCGTCGGCATCAACAGCCGCGCCGCAATGACCAGCGCCGCGACCAACGTCCAGCTGGCGATCTTCCAGAACAACGCAGCCAGGAGCCGCGCGAAGGCGCTGTCGCTGGCGAAGGCCGTTCAGGCCGTCGCCGCGGCGGTCGCAGCAAGGGTGGAACACCTGGCGTGAATGGCGGACGCAACGGTCGATCCCGCGAAGGACAAAAACCTAGCGGGGAAGTGAAATCTTCTCGTAGTGCGGAAGGTCAAGAGCCGCGCGGTCAGAGGTCGACCGGACACCGCAAGGGAGGGGCCCGCGAGCAGGGCTCCGTGCGCGGAGACGTGATGAACGTGAACGCCGGCGCGCCCCTGGGCGCTGTCATGGGCGCCGACGCTCTGATGCGGCATATCGGATCGACAAACCCCTGGTCGAAGACTTAGCAGACCCCGAAAGGCAACCGCCGCCGTCCCGTGAGGGCGGCGGCGGCGCTTCCTTTCCCGGCGGGGGGACGTGGGGGGACTAGATCGCCGGGCTCGGAACTTGTGTTTCCAATGTCACCATGTGACTGCGCGGAAAATACTCTCTGGAACGCCTAGGGTTCCGTGAACTCCCCATATTTGGGGAGGTCAAAGCAGAATCCAACCCCCTCAGGTGAGTCCCGATTGCGTCGCACCGCCAGGTGGGTGCATAGAGCAGCTGGATGAGCATCTGGTCGCAATTGTCGTCCGTTGCCCGGCGCGCCTTCGAGGGCGAAGAGCCGCCAGGCACGAAAGTAGGCCCGGCTTCGTGTGGGCCGGATCCGAACGATCTTGAGTTCACTGCAGCTATTGTAGGTCTCGGCGCCAAGCTGGCGAAGGCGGACGGGCTTGTGACCATGGACGAAGTCGCCGCCTTCTCGCGCGTGTTCCGTTCTGGGCCGGCGGATGAGGCGGCAATACGGCGCGTCTTCAACATCGCGCGACAGACCGTGATCGGTTACGAAGGTTATGCGCAGCGGATAGCGAAGCGATACCGCAACCGGCCCTGCCTGCTGGAAGGCGTGCTCGACGGGTTGTTCCAGATTGCCGCCGCTGATGGCGCGATCACAGGCGATGAGATCGACTATCTCAAGAGCGTCGCGGATCTGTTCGGCTTCAAAGAAGACCAGTTCCGGCGCATCAAGGCAAGCCATCTGGGACCCGACGCAGACGATCCCTATCTGGTGCTAGGCGTGCCCCATGACGCAACGTTCGAGGACGTGCGCTCAGCTTATCGCCGCCTGATGCTGGAGAATCATCCTGACACGGCCGCCGGGGTCAAATCTGCGCCGCGGGAACATGAACCCGTGGCGAATGAAAAGTCGGCGGCGATTACCACCGCGTATGCGCGTATCCGGGCAGAGCGCGGTTTTCTCACCCGCGCCGATTGACTTTCAGGTCAGCGGGCGCACCTTCGAACGTGTAGGGAGCCTGTCATGACTGAGACCCTTGGCCAACCGTATGCTGGCGCACGCGCGCTGAAGTCTTTCGGCGGCTTTCTCGCCAAGGCCGGATTTGGCATATTCCTGCTGGTCGCAGCCTTCGCTGCGCTTGTGGCCACCACTTTCATCGGTCTGATGCTCGCCATTGCGGCGGTGTTCCTGACTTTCGCCCGTCCGCGGCGCAAGCCGGTGCAGGCGCCCGAAGGCGGCGCGCCTGCCACACTCGAAGCCCGTCGCACGGCTGACGGCTGGGTCATAGAGATCTAGTTTCGTCACGCATCGACGGTTTAGTGTGGCTGGAGTAGCGCTTTCCAGAGGAGCCGGTTGGCGACAAGATCGGCGCATGAGTCTTCAGATCATCCAGGCCCCCAGCCCGAACTTCAACGAGAGGCTTCACCCGCTCGACATGCTGGTGCTGCACTATACCGGCATGAAGGACGGGCCCTCCGCGCTAGAGAGGATGCTTGTTGAGGACAAGGAGCCGCGCGTCTCGGCCCACTACATGGTCGAGGAGGATGGCCGCATTTTTCAACTCGTGGCGGAGGACAAGCGGGCCTGGCAGGCGGGGCGCAGCTGGTGGCGTGGTGATGAAGATCTCAACTCGCGTTCGATCGGGATCGAGATCGTGAATGGCGGGCATGAATTCGGCCTGCCGCCGTTTCCCGGCGTACAGATCGAGGCGGTGATCATCTTGTGTCAGGACATTCTCGGGCGCTGGCCGATCCCGCCGGCGCGTGTGGTGGCGCATTCCGATATTGCACCTGATCGCAAGGAAGATCCCGGCGAGCGCTTTCCATGGAAGCGGCTGGCGGATGCAAGCATCGGCTTGTGGCCGAAGCCGACACGGCCGGAGCCGTGGATGACGCATGGCGCCGCGCTGGGCGATGCAGGGATGACGGTGGAAGGATTGCAGCGCGATCTCGCGGCGATCGGCTACCGGATCAATGTCACCGGCAGTTTCGACGAGAATACCGCAGCCGTCGTTCGCGCCTTCCAGCGGCGATGGCGGCCGGAGCGCGTGAACGGCGAGGGCGACACGGAAACGGTGACGCTGGCCCATGCAGTTGCGGAGCTTTCGACACCCGCTGCTTAGCGTCGTGGCCAGCGAGCCACAGTGGGTCACTGAACCGTCGTGCGACAGAAACGCTAATTCCCCGTTCACCATTGCTGGATCATGATTCCAGCAGGTTGAACGGAGTCGGCCATGCCTTCCGGAGCCTTGCATCGCATTGTCTACATGAGCACGGCCGTTGGCGTGCTGCGCGCTGACGAGCTCGACCGCATTTATCTCCGTGCAAAATCAGCGAACGCGCGGGCTGGCATCACTGGACTTATGCTTTTCTACGAAGGCGCCTTCCTGCAGGTGATCGAAGGGCCGGCGGCGGGCGTCATGAGCCTCATCGAAAGGTTGCGGCATGACCGGCGCCATGCGGGACTAATTACGCTCGAGGCAGGTCCGATCGAGGTGCGGGGATTCCCGGATATACCGATGCACTTTGTAGCTGCGCGCAATCTTTCCGCTGGCGAGAAACAGGCTTTCAGCGATCTGCGTCAGGCTGTGAGTGCACGATCGCATACAGTCGGATCGCCAGCTCCGGGCGCCGACAACGGTTTGTGGGCCTTCATTTCGTCGTTTAATCCGCTACGGATGGCCTGAGCTATTCAGCGCGGGTCGCTTCGCGAATCTTGACTGACCGCGACATGGGCGGCTGGCCGACAACGGCGATCACAAACGGCTCAAGGCTGTCGATGAACAAGTCTAGCGCCTGCATCTCGCCGGGGCGGATGCGCAGGTGGGTGCGGTGGCCGCCAAAGGAGACCACGCGCACGCTGAGCGTGTCGTTGAACACGATCACACGGACAATCTCGTACTCATGCATCACAAGCACGTCGCGTGTTTCGCTCCACGCCCGGTCGCTCTGGACCCAGGTCTGGCGAGCGAACGCATCGCTGATCGTGAGGCGCAGTTCACGGTCGATCTCGTTGTGAGGTGCGCGCATCGGTTGGGCACCGGCTGGCGTGATGCCGATGCCGGCGAGCGTTGCTGCGTAGCTATTGGCTACCATGGCGGCGCTGCGTGAGTGAAGCATCCGTCTTCCCCTTCAGCCCGAGAGGCGACGCACTCCAGCTGCGCGCCTGCCCGGTGCAGGAAGGCTCAGGTGGGGTGTGCGCCAAGTCACTGCGGCAGATTGATCAGCAGAGTGCGCGCTGGGCCTGTGTGGTGTGGTCGCAACAACAAGCGATGGCTTGGAGCGCGCAAGAAAACGGCAAGCCCCATGCCGGGCCTGCCGTTTCTGTCTGACCGCGCGTGTCGGAGAAAGCCTACTCGGCTTTGACTTCCGGAAGGTCGCCGCTTGCCGGCAGTGTTTTCTTGGTGAGGAACACCGCGACGTTGCGCTTGTCTTGATCGGTGAGGCCGGCGATGGCGCCTGCCATCATGGGGGCGGGATCGTTGAGAGCCTTGAGGATTGCCGAGTTCTCGAGTTTTGCGAGGTAGTCGATGAGCGGGGCGTTGGCCATGCCAGTGGCGTGGCACATCTTGCAGCGGGTTTCGTAAACGACCCCGCCTTCAGTCGGGCCGGGTTCCGCGAACGCCGGGGCGGCAAGCACCGCGAAGCCGAGAACAACAGCAGCCAGTTTCATACGAACCCTCCAGATGACGCCGCGCCAACTTCTAATGGGCCGAAAGTGAACAGGCCATAACGGCGTGCAGTTTTTGCTGCAATGCGCGGTTTTGACCGGTCGTGCGGGTTGAATCGCCCTTTTTCTCGCCCCGTGTTATTCTGTCTCATCGATCGGGCGGCCGGGCGATCGCTGGTGGGCAACCGCTGGAGGAAAGTCCGGGCTCCACGTAGGCAAGGCGGCGGATAACGTCCGCCCGAGGCAACTCGAGGGATAGCGCCACAGAAAGCAAACCGCCCGGGACATGTTCCGGGTAAGGGTGAAAGGGTGGGGTAAGAGCCCACCGCGTTCCTGGTGACAGGGACGGCAAGGCAAGCCCCGCCTGGAGCAAGACCGAATAGGGATGGGCGTCACGCAAGTGACAGGCGCGCCTTCGCGCTCCATCCGGGTTGGTCGCGTGAGGCGGTCCGCAAGGGCCGTCCCAGAGGAATGGTCGCCCAAGGGCTGCGAGGCCCTGGACAGAACCCGGCTTACAGGCCGCCTGATCGATATTTACTCATTTGCTGTGGACAGACGCCTTTGGGGGAATGGACCGCCAAAACGCGAGCAATTGCTGCTCGAAACAGCACACCATTCACATGTCATAAACCACTTATCCACACCCCGGAGGCTATAGCTCACCGATCTACTTGATTTGTTCCGTTGACGGACCTTCGTATGGTTAACGAGGACCTAATGTCCCGTTGTTGCCCATGTACTCCCATGATATCCCCTAAAACTCCACGGAGGGGGCATCCGCGGAGCGTTTTTGCAGGGTGCGCCGCCCGGTCCGGGCAGGTGTTTAGCGGGCAGCATGTGGGGCTATGTTTCTCTCCTCATTCGAGAGCAGCGTCGATTTTAAGAAGCGGGTCTCGATTCCCGCCCCTTTCCGCAAATCACTCAGCGGCGAGGACAGCGTCTACCTGTGGCCGTCGCTGGACAAGGCCTGCATCGAAGGTGCGGGGCAGCGTCTGATGGAAGGCTTCGAGGATTCCATGGCCGACCTCGACCTGATGGACCCGCGCCGCTACGCACTGGCGACTTACATCATGGGCGAGGCGAGGGCGGCGAAGTTCGACGACGGCGGGCGCATCGTGCTGGACGCAGAACTCCTCGCGAAAGCGGGCATCACCGAGCGGGCTACCTTTGTCGGCCTGGGCGATCGGTTCCAGATCTGGGAGCCGTCGGCGTTTGAGGCGATGCGCGAACAGAATCGCCAGCTTGCGCTCGAAAGCCTCGGCCTTCTCAAGGCCAAGCCGCGCCGTGCGGGTCAGGCGGCTGCGGAATGAGCGAGCTGGAGCTGACGTCTCCCGTGCTGGCCAGGCACGTGCCTGTCCTCATCGAGGAAGTGATCCACGCGCTCGCGCCGGTCGAAGGCGCCGTGATGGTGGACGGCACCTATGGCGGCGGCGGCTATGCGCGCGCGGCTCTGGCCGTTGCCAACATCACGCTGATAGGGATCGACCGCGATCCGGAGGCGATGGAGCGCGCCTGGGTGCACGCGGGCAAGGATGCGCGCTTGATTCCGGCGCCTGGCCGGTTCGGCGAACTCGAAGCAATCGTGCATGCCGCAGGCAAGGAAAAGGTCGATGGCGTGATGCTCGATCTTGGTGTGTCTTCGTTCCAGATCGACGAGGCCAGCAGAGGCTTTTCCTTCATGCGCGATGGTCCGCTGGACATGCGGATGGAGAAACGCGGGCCAAGCGCGGCAGACGCGGTGAACCATTTGACCGAGGGCGAACTGGCGGACATCTTCCATATTCTCGGCGAGGAGCCCGCGGCGCGGCGCGTGGCGCGCGGCATCGTCCATCGCCGCAGGCGGCAGCCGTTCGAGACGACGCTGGACCTGGCGACCTGCATCGAGCGCTCGCTGGGCGGCCGACGCGGCAAGCCGACACATCCGGCGACCCGCTCGTTCCAGGCCTTGCGGATGTGGGTGAACGACGAGACCGGCGAGCTGGTCCGGGCGCTCGCGTCGGCCGAGCGTGTGCTGAAACCCGGCGGGCGGCTGGTCGTCGTAACCTTCCATTCAATCGAGGACCGCATCGTGAAGCTGTTCCTCAGGGCGCGGTCCGGCAACGAACCGGGTGCGTCGCGGCATACGCCAGGAGCGCCAAAGGGCAAGACGCCGACCTTCGAGGTTCTACAGCGCAAGGCCATCGAGCCTGGTGCGGCAGAACTCGGAGCCAACCCGCGGTCACGTTCAGCGCGCCTGCGCTGGGCGCTACGGACCGAGGCGCCGGCATGGGACGCTCCTCCGGACGAGGGCTTCCGCCTGCCGGGGCTGAAACAGCTTGAGGGAGTAGCGCGGTGAAGAGGCTTGCGATCATCGGCGGTTTGGTCGTCGTCGTCCTGGCAGTGGCGGTCTATCGCGCCAAGCTCGGCGCTGAGGAAACGCAGGGTGAGATCGACGCGCTCAACGCCAAAGCTGCAGCGATCGGGAAGGACATCTCTGTGATGAAGGCCGAGGAGGCGTATCTCACGCGGCCGGAGCGGATCGGACCGATCGCGCGGCAGCAACTAGGTCTCGAACAGGCGAAGCCGGATCAGTACACGGCGAGCGAAGCCCTGTCGCGCCGGCTTGGCGAGGAGCGCCTGACGCTGCCCGCGCCTGAGGCCGCCGCGCCCTCTGCAATGGATGCCGACGCCGGGGGAGAAAAGCCGCCGCAATGATGAGCTTTGGCCGCCCTCGAGAGGACGTCTGGGGACCGCGCCGCGCTCGCGTCGTTGCGGGCATGCTGGCGCTGGTCTTCATCGTTATCGTTGGACGGTCGGCCTATGTGTCGGTCAACGGACCAGACCACGCCGCTTCTGCGGCGCCGTCTGCGGTTGCAGCCGCGACGCGACGGGCGGACATTGTGGATCGCAGAGGTGAGCTGCTGGCGACGACGGTGCCGGGCTGGTCGCTGGCGGCCAACCCAAGTGCGATCTGGGATGCGGGCGAAATCGCGAATGAGTTGAAGACCGTACTGCCGAAGCTCGACCTGATCGGACTGACCACACAGCTGTCCGACCGCAAGCGGCAGTTCGTTTGGGTGCAGCGCGGACTGACCCAGGAAGAGAAAGACGCCGTGTTCAGCCTCGGCGTTGAGGGGCTGCAGTTCGTGGAAGAGCCCAGACGAGTCTATCCGCGCGAGAGGCTCGCGGGACATTTTCTCGGCTACACCAATATCGATGGCGAAGGACTGGAAGGCTCTGAGCTGGCGTTCGATGCACGGCTGCGGGCCGGCGGCGAACCACTCAAGCTGACGTTGGATGCAGGCGTGCAGTTCGTGATCGAGGAGGAGCTCGAAAAGGCGTTCGTGGACTTCGACATGAAGGGCGGCGCCGGGATCGTCGTTGACGCGAACACGGGCGCTGTGAGGGCCGTCGCATCCTGGCCGGCGATGGACCCGAACCGACGCGGCGACCAGAGCAAGGATATCCGCACCAACCGGGCGCTGAATGCGCGCTTCGAGCTAGGCTCGATCTACAAGCCGCTCACGGTGGCGGCGGCGATGGATACGGGCGTGCTGAAAGTGTCGGACAGGTTTGATGTGTCTGCGCCTGTGAAGATCGGCGCGGCGCTGGTGAAGGACCCGCATCCGCTGCCAAACGCGAAATCGGTTACGGCCAGCGACATCCTCGCCTATTCCTCGAACATCGGGGCCGCACTGATCGCGCAGCGCATGGGCGTGGAGCGGCAACAGGATTTCCTGCGCAGTCTTCACCTGCTGGGCGGCCAGAGTCACGAAGGGCCACAGACGGCCTCGCCGCTGACGCCGGAAGTCTGGGACGCCACGGCGATGGCCACGGTCAGCTATGGCCACGGCATTTCGGTAAGTCCGATGGCATTCGCGATGACGTATTCAGCGTTCGCCAATGGCGGAAACTACGTGCCGCCCGTGTTCGTCGAGCAAGGTGACGGTGCGAAGATCGAGAAGAGTCAGGTGATGTCGGCCGAGACTTCGGCTGAGGTGCTCGCGATGTTGCGGCGGACGGTGACCGAGGGCACCGGCAAGAACGCCGATGCGCAAGGCTATGAAGTCGCCGGCAAGACCGGTACGGCGGAAAAGCCCGGGCCGGATGGTTACGATCCGAACAGGAATATCACGTCGTTCGCCGCCGTTTTCCCAGCCTCCCGCCCTCAATTTGTCGTGCTTGTTGTTCTCGATGAAGCGCAGCCCAGAACGGGCGACCAACGCACGGCCGCTTACACGGCGGCCACGATCGCAGGAAAGGTGATCGCGCGTGCGGCGCCGCTGCTGGATGTGCGGCCAGTGCTTGCCGAGTCCAAGGTGGAAGCGGCGAGCCTGCGCGTTTCGGAGGCGACGACGCCATGAAACTCGACAAGCTCGTTGCGGGCGCTCCTTCCATCGAAATCACCGGCGTCACAGCGGACAGCCGCAAAGTGAAACCGGGCTATCTGTTCGCTGCGCTGCAGGGGGTGGCGAAGGATGGTCGCGAATATATCGATACAGCCATCAAGGCTGGCGCCGTAGCCGTCCTGACCGACAACCGGCCGGGCGAGTGGAGCGTATCAGCAGTGAAGTCGATGGAGCCGCGTCTCGCCCTGGCGACGGCTGCGGCGGCGTTCTATCCGCGACAGCCGCAAACGGTGGCTGCGGTGACTGGCACAAACGGCAAGAGCTCCACGGTCGACTTCTTGCGTCAGATCTGGGCGCATATGGGTCGCAAGGCAGCGTCGATGGGCACGCTGGGGGCGATCGGCCCGTCGGGCCGCGTCGACCTTGGCCACACCACGCCAGACCCCGTGGCAATCCACGAGACGCTCGACAAGCTGGCGGGCGAGGGCGTGATGCACGCCGCTATGGAGGCGTCATCGCATGGTCTCGCGCAATATCGTCTGCACGGTGTGAAGCTTGCGGCGGGCGCGTTCACGAACCTCACGCAGGATCATCTGGACTATCACACCGACTTCGACGACTACCGGCGCGCGAAGATGAAGCTGTTTAGCGAGCTGCTGCCCAAAGGCGCACCTGCTGTGATCAATGCCGACAGCCCTGAACTCGAAGCGTTCGAGGCTGCTGCGATCACCGCCGGCCTCAAGCTGTTCACGGTCGGCTGGCGCGGGCGTGACCTGCGCATTTCGGAAGCGCTGCCGCGCGGGACGGGACAGGAGCTTGTCATCCAGTGGGGCGAAGGGCCGAGCGCCGGCAATGAGCGCAAGGTCCATCTCCCGCTGATCGGAGAATTCCAGGCGCTCAACGCGCTGTGCGCCGCCGGCATAGCGATGGCGCTGGGCGATGATGTGAATCAGGTGCTCGATGGCCTGCAGATCCTGACAGGCGTGCATGGCCGGCTTGAGCTGGTCGGGCAGACGGCGACCAAGGCGCCGGTGTTCGTCGACTACGCCCACACCCCGGACGGGCTCAACATGCTTCTTCGCGCCGCGCGTCCGCATGTGCGCGGCAAGCTGATCGTCGTGTTCGGCTGCGGCGGCGATCGCGACGCGACCAAGCGGCCGATCATGGGCGACGTAGCGCGGCGTCTCGCCGATGAAGTCATTGTCACTGACGACAATCCGCGCTCGGAAGATCCAGCGAAAATTCGCGCTGCCATCCGCAGCGGCGCGCCTGATGCAAGCGAGATCGGCGATCGCGCAACGGCGATCATGGAAGGCATCCGACGGCTTAAGGCGGGGGACGCGCTGCTGATCGCCGGTAAGGGCCATGAAACCGGGCAGATCGTGAAGGGCGTCACCATTCCGTTCTCGGACTTCGATGTCGCGCGCGATGCGCTGAAGGAAGTGGGTGGCTCGCATGTCTGATCCGACGCTGACGCCCCTGTGGACTTCCGAAGAGGCTGCGAAGGCGACCGATGGTCAGGCTCTGGGCGTTTGGGCGGTCAACGGCCTCTCGATCGACACGCGTTCGCTCAAGCCGGGCGAACTGTTCGTGGCGCTGAAGGATGTGCGCGACGGGCATGACTTCGTGGCGAATGCATTTGGCGCTGGCGCCGAAGCGGCTCTGGTCTCGCGCGATGTGCTGGGCGGCCATCCGGGCTTGATGGTCGGCGATGTGCTGCAAGGCCTGGAAAAGCTCGGGCTTGCGGCGCGTACGCGGAATTCGGGTGTAATCTCCGCCGTCACTGGCTCTGTCGGCAAAACGTCGGTGAAGGAGATGCTGGCGCGCATCTTCCGCGCGGCGGGCCGTGCGCACTGGTCGGACAAGTCGTTCAACAATCACTGGGGTGTGCCGCTAACGCTTGCCCGCATGCCGCGCGAGACGGAGCGCGCGATCTTCGAGATCGGCATGAATACTCCCGGCGAGATTGGGCCGCGCTCGCTTATGGTGCGGCCACATATCGCCATGGTCACGCGCATCGCTCCGGCGCACCTGCAGGGCATGGGCTCCGTCGATGCGGTGGCTGATGAAAAAGGCCAGATCTTCGCGGGGCTGGAGCCAGGCGGTACGGCCATCCTGCCGGAGAAGGACTATTTCTTCGCCAAGCTGAAGCGCCATGCCGAAATGCTGCAGCCGACGGCCGACGTGCTCACCTATGGTGGGGCGCGCGGCCCCGCCAGCGCAACGCCGGTGACGTATGAAACGGATGGCGCGATCTCGCGGATCGCGATCGACGTGATGGGCGATCTTGTCGTCGTTAAGCTGAATGCGGTTGGCGAGCATTGGGCGGGCAACGCCGCGCTCGCCTTGCTGGCGGCTGTCGTAGCAGGCGTTTCGTCGCATGCGGCGGCCGAAGCTCTTTCAGGCTATGCCCCTCCAGCGGGCCGCGGCGTCGCCGAGACGCTGAAGCTGCCGAAAGGCGGCGAAGCGACGCTGGTCGACGACGCCTACAACGCCAATCCGGAATCCATGCGCGCCGCGATCGAAGGGTTCGCCCGCCGGCCCGGGCGCAAGATCGTGGCGCTGGGCGAGATGCGCGAGCTGGGCGAGGGGAGCGCGGCGCTTCATGCCGGGCTGGCCACCTCGATCCTCGCAGCAAAGGTTTCGGCCGCGGTTCTTTCCGGCGGTGAGATGAAACATCTCGCTGATGCGCTGAAGGCCCGCGACCAATCGATGCGAGTCGAACTGGTCACGGGTCCGGCGGAAGCGGCCGAACAGGTGAAAAGCTGGTTAGAACCCGGCGATACGGTCTTGATCAAAGGCTCGAATGCATCCGGCATGGCGAAGGTGGGAACGGCGCTCAGACAGATGAGCGAAAGCGCCGCCTCCTCGCAGAAAGCGTCAGGGGCGTAGCATGCTGTACGAACTACTCTCGCCCTACCAGGGCGCGATGAACCTGTTCAGTTTCATCACCTTCCGCGTCGCGCTTGCGCTGGCGACGGGATTGATCCTGACATTGCTATTCGGCCATCCGATGATCCTCTGGCTGCGCAAGAAGCAGGGCAAGGGTCAGCCCATCCGCACGGATGGCCCGGAAAGCCACCAGTCGAAAAAGGGCACGCCAACGATGGGCGGCTTCCTGATCCTTTTCGGCATTCTCTCCGGCTCGCTGCTCTGGGGCGACCTCAAGAATCAGTACATCTGGATCGTGCTCTTCGTGACGGTCGGTTTTTGCGGCGTCGGCTTCATCGACGACTATCAGAAGGTGACCAAGAAGGGTACGGCGGGGCTCTCGGGCAAGATCCGGCTGCTGATGGAGTTCGTTATCGCGGGTGTCGCGGTGTTCTGGGCGTCGCACTATGCGCAGGAGACCACCGCAGCGGCCATTGCCAATGGCACGCTGGCGGTCGCGCCGCAGCCGGGCTTCGCGACAGGTCTGGCGCTGCCCTTCCTGAAGGACTTCATGTTCGACCTGACGATCTATGGCTTCATCGCCTTCGGGGCGTTCGTCATCGTCGGCGCGGGCAACGCTGTGAACTTCACCGATGGCCTTGACGGTCTCGCCATCGGGCCGGTGATGATCGCGGGCGCCACATTCGGCTTCATCGCCTATGCGACGGGAACCCCGCGCTTTGCCGACTATCTCCTGCTTTCGCCGACGCCGGGAACGGCGGAGCTGGCGGTAGTGATGGGTGCGCTGGTCGGTGGAGGGCTAGGCTTCCTCTGGTACAACACGCCTCCCGCGAAGGTGTTCATGGGCGATACGGGGTCGCTGGCGCTGGGCGGGTGCCTTGGAGCTATGGCGGTGTGCGTGAAGCACGAAATGGTGCTGGCGATCGTCGGCGGCCTGTTTCTGCTTGAGGCGCTATCGGTGATCATCCAGGTGATTTCCTACAAGACGACCAGGAAGCGCGTCTTCCTGATGGCGCCCATACACCACCATTTCGAGAAGCTCGGCTGGTCGGAATCGACGGTTGTTATTCGCTTCTGGATCATCGCCTTTCTCCTCGCCCTCGCGGGCCTCGCCACATTGCGCCTGAGGTGAGCCCAGCGTGATCCCTGTCCGCACATTCGAGGGAAAGGACGTCGCCGTACTGGGCCTTGGCAGGTCCGGCATCGCGACGGCGCGCGCCCTGATGGCTGGGGGAGCGCGGGTGTGCGCATGGGACGAGAACGAGGCCGCACGCAAGGCGGCGGAAGCGGCGGGCGTACCGCTGGTCGACCTCAATCGCCGCGATTGGCAGAATTTTGCGGCGCTGGTTCTCTCGCCCGGCATCCCGCTCAAGTTTCCCGAACCGCATCGCTTCGTGCGCATGGCGCAGATGGTGGGGGTGCCAGTCTTCGGCGATATGGAGCTGTTCGCGCGCGCCGTGGCGGAGCTCAAGGATTTCGAGCGGCCGCGCATCGTCGGCGTCACCGGCACCAACGGCAAGTCGACCACGACGGCGCTGATCGGACACATCCTGAAACTGTGCGGCAAGGACGTGCGCGTCGGCGGCAATATCGGCGTTGGCGTGCTCGATCTCGAACGCCTGCATGGCGCAGCGATATACGTGCTGGAGCTGTCGAGCTATCAGCTCGATCTGGTCGAAAGCTTGAAATGCGACGTGGCGGTGATGCTCAACATCTCGCCGGATCATCTGACGCGACACGGCGGCATGGACGGCTATGTCAATGCCAAGCGGCGCATCTTCCGCAACCAGGGGCCGGACGATTTCGCGATCATTGGTGTGGATGATACGCGGTCTGGCGTGATGGCGACGCAACTGTCGTGCGAAGGCCTTCGGAAGGTGATTCCGATTTCCGCGGAGTATGGCCTGGGGCGCGGCGTCGCCGTGCTCAACGGCATGCTGCAGGATTCCATGTCCGGCCGCGCCGAACATCCGGCCGACATTTCCAGGGCGAAGGCGCTCCCGGGGCGGCACAACCATCAGAACATCGCGGCGGCGTATGCCGCATGCCGCGCGCTTGGGCTGGAATCGAGCGACATACTCGCTGCGATCGAGACCTTCTCCGGCCTGCCGCACAGGCTGGAGATGATCGGCGTCATCGAAGGCGTGCGCTTCGTGAACGACAGCAAGGCCACCAACGCCCAGGCTGCGGAGCAGGCGATCCGTGCTTTCCCAAATGCGTGGTGGATCGTCGGCGGCCGTCCGAAGGAGGAGGGGATCGATGAACTCGTCCCGCTCTTTGGGCAGATCCGCAAGGCCTATCTCATCGGCGAGTCCACCGAGGCGTTCGCGCGTGTGCTGACGGGCAGGCTGGATCACGTCAAGTGCCGCACGCTCGACGTTGCGCTACAACAGGCGTTTGAAGATGCTCACGCATCGGGCGTCGAAGGAGCTGTCGTGCTGTTCGCGCCGGCCTGCGCCAGCTTTGACCAGTTCCGCGATTTCGAGCAGCGCGGCATCGCCTTCCGGCAGGAAGCCGCCAAACTTGTGAAGCGGCGCACCACCCCCGAACCGGCGTGATGCGATGCAGATCTTCCGCAGGTCCGACAAGTCGCCCCTCGCCGAATGGTGGCGCACGGTCGACAAGGGGCTGATCGCTGCAGCCTTGATCCTGCTGGGCGCCGGGCTGGTGTTGTCGCTTGCCGCGGGACCAGCGGCCGCTAGCCGGATCGGCTACGATGACCCGTTCCATTTCGTCTACCGGCAGGTCGTGTTCGCTGCGGCCGCGGCTGTTGTTCTGGTGGCGTCTTCCACACTCGACGAGATGTGGGCGCGGCGCGTGTGCGCTATTCTTTTCATCCTGTGCTTCTTCATGATGGCCGCGCTTCTGATGTTTGGCCACGAAGCCAAGGGCGCGACACGCTGGCTGCGTGTCTGGGGGACAACGTTCCAGCCGTCCGAGATCATCAAGCCGGCGCTGATAGTCTTGTCGGCCTGGCTGCTGGCGCAGCGCGAGAAGTTTCCCGCCGGGCCGTGGGCCGTGATCGCGTTTGCGTTCTATGCCGTGACTGTCGGCCTCCTGCTGCTTCAACCGGATGTCGGACAGTCGGCATTGCTGACTGTGGGCTTCATCATTGTGTTCTTCGTCTCCGGCCTGCCGTGGCTGTGGGCATCTGGTTTCGTGGTTGGCGGGGCTGGGCTCGGCTGGAGCCTCTACACGCTGCTGCCGCACGTTCGTCAGCGCGTGGACTCCTTCCTCAACCCGACCCAGAACGACACCTACCAGATCGATCGCGCGCGCGAGGCGATCGAGCGTGGCGGCTTCTTCGGCGTCGGACCGGGCGAAGGCACGGTGAAGCGCGTGCTGCCTGATGCGCATACGGACTTCGTCTACTCCGTCGCCGGTGAGGAGTTCGGCCTCGTCATGCTGGCGCTGCTGACGCTGATGTTCGCGGTGATCTCGATCAAGGGCGTCATGGATGCATCCCGGCATCAAGACACCTATCGCCGCGCCGCGGGTGTCGGCCTCTATGCGATCTTCGGCTTGCAGGCGGCAGTGAACATGGCGGTGAACCTGTCGCTGATTCCGCCCAAAGGCATGACGCTTCCGCTGGTGTCCTCGGGCGGATCATCGCTTCTCGGCAGCGCGCTCACGCTCGGGCTTGCGCTCGCCCTGACCCGGAAACAACCTGAATCGTCCCTCGCGCATCTGAGACACGCATGACCTCTTCCTCCATCAAGCCTCTTGTGGTGATCGCGGCAGGCGGGACGGGCGGCCACATGTTCCCCGCGCAGGCGTTCGCCGACGAGATGCGCGCACGCGGCTGGACCATCGCGCTGGTGACGGACGAGCGCGGCAAGAAGTACGCAACCAACTTCCCGGCCGACTGGCGGCTGGAAGTCGATGCGGCGACGTTCGGATCGAAGATGCCGCATAAGCTGCTCGCTTCCGCGCTAAAGCTGCGTCATGGCACAGCCGAGGCGCGAAAGAATTTCGAGAAGACAAAGCCCAAGCTGATCGCCGGGTTCGGCGGTTATCCGTCCTATCCCTCGCTGTCGGCGGCGCGGGCCATGGGCCTGCCGATCATCATCCACGAACAGAACTCCGTGCTTGGCCGCGTGAATCGCCTGTTCTCGAAAGCGGCGAAGTTCGTCGCCTGCGGGTTCGATCGTCTGGACCGCCTCCCGTCTGCCGCAGAAGACCGCAAGCGGGTGGTCGGCAATCCTGTCCGCAATCCGATCAAGGCGGTGCGCGAGAAACCCTATCCTGAACTCACGGACACTGGCCCGCTCAACATCCTTGTCACTGGAGGAAGCCAGGGCGCACGTCTGTTCGGCGAGGTCATCCCCAAGGCGATTGCATCGCTGCCTGAACATCAGAAATCGCGGCTCACCGTCGTGCAGCAGGCGCGTGAGGAGCAACTGGAAACTGTGCGCGCCGCCTATCGCGAAGCCGGCGTAAAAGCGACCGTGGAATCGTTCTTCTCAGACATGCACGACAGGCTGGCGGCGGCGCATCTGGTGATTGCGCGCGCGGGCGCTTCGACTGTCACAGAACTGGCGGTTGCCGGGCGGCCGGCGATTCTCATCCCGCTGGGGATCGCCATGGATGATCACCAGACGGCCAACGCCGAAGGCATGGTGACAGGCGCCGCGGCTGATGTTGTGCCGGAACCGAAATTTACGGCGGAGATGCTTGCCCCGCTGCTGGTGGAGCGTATTTCCAATGCTGGCGTGCTCAAGGCGCGAGCCAGGGCGTCGTGGCAGCTTGGCAAGCCCAATGCGGCGCGCGAACTCGCTGACCTTGCCGAACAGGCGGCTGGCGTGACAGGAAAGCGGGATGCGTAAGTCACTTCCTTTCGACGTCGGCCCGGTTCATTTCGTGGGCATAGGCGGCATCGGCATGTCCGGCATTGCCGAGGTGATGCTCAACCTCGGCTATCAGGTGTCCGGCTCGGACATGAAGGCGAGCGCCAATACGGAGCGGCTGGCCAAGCGCGGCGCGAAGGTCATGATCGGCCACAAGGCCGAGAACATCGAGGGCGTCGGCGCGCTGGTGATCTCGACCGCCATTAAGGGCGGCAATCCGGAAGTTGATGCGGCGCGGGCGCGGGCCATCCCGGTGGTGCGCCGTGCGGACATGCTGGCCGAGCTGATCCGCCTGAAATGGACAGTCGCCATCGCCGGCACCCACGGCAAGACGACGACGACCTCCATGGTAGCGGCGCTGCTCGATGGCGTCGGCATGGACCCGACCGTGATCAACGGCGGCGTGATCAACGCCTACGCCTCGAACGCCAAGCTGGGCCAGGGCGAATGGATGGTGGTCGAAGCCGACGAGAGCGACGGTACGTTCACCAAGCTGCGGCCGACGGTCTGCATCGTCACCAATATCGACCCCGAGCACATGGATCACTACGGCTCGATGGAGGCGCTTCGCAAAGGCTTCGACACGTTCGTCGAGAACCTGCCTTTCTATGGCTTTGCAGTTCTGTGCGCGGACCATCCTGAAGTGCAGGCATTGGCCTCGCGCATTCCGGATCGCCGCCGCATCACCTATGGCTTCAACCCGCAGGCGGACCTGTGGGCGGTGAATGTGCGCTCGGAAGCGGAAGGCTCGACCTTCGATCTCGTACTGCGCTCGCGCGGGGCGACAGACCAGACGCGCTGGGTTGGTCTCAAGCTTCCGATGGCGGGTCGCCACAACGTGCAGAACTCGCTGGCGGCAATTGCTGTTGCGCGTGAGTTGGGCGGTACGGAAGAGAACATCCGCGCCGCGCTGTCGAAGTTCGGCGGCGTGAAGCGGCGGTTCACCCCTGTTGGCGAGTGGGGCAAGGTCAAGATCATCGATGATTACGGCCACCATCCGGTGGAGATCGCCGCAGTGCTGCGTGCCGCGCGCGACGTCCAGGGGCGCGACAAGCGCGTGATCGCCGTGGTGCAGCCGCATCGCTACACGCGCCTGCGCGATCTGTTCGAACAGTTCTCGACCTGCTTCAACGACGCAGACGAGGTTATCGTCGCGCCGGTCTATGCGGCGGGCGAACAGCCCATCGATGGCGTCAGCCACGAAACGTTGGTGAAAGGCCTGATCAATCATGGCCATCGTTCGGCGCGGACCATAGACAACCTAGCGAAACTTGCCCCGGAAATCCGGAACTCAGTGAAGACCGGCGACGAGATGGTGGTTTGCCTTGGCGCGGGCGACATCACTTCCTACGCCAACGCGCTTGCTGACGACCTGAAGGCGCTTCAGGGCTGACGCGTATCGAAGGTCTTGTCCGGTTCCCCAGACCCCGCGGATCAAAACCGCGCCGTTTACGAATATGCGTGCCATGAGGAAAGATCGTGGCCCGAATTGTACGCTCATTGGTATGCGGTAGCAGGAAAAACGGGGCGCGGGTTCTAGCTCACTGCGGACGACGAAGGTTAAAGCGGCGACCGTATTAACCGTTACAACACCGCAACGCCGGGGCGGATTAGGGTTTCGGCAACCTTGCAAGCGCCTCTTCTGTTCGCGTATCAGGGGCGCGGGGCGCCTCGTTTGCAGATTGCGACGCATGAAGACGTCCCATTCCTTTATTGCGCTGGGCGCGGGCCTGATGATTGCTCTTGCTGGCGGCGTTCTGCTGGCGAACGGCCGCATGGCCGAAGCGGCGGGCGGCAGCGCGCGGTTTGCGCGGCCTGATTATCATCGCGTGCGCGACGGCGCCGTCATCGATCTCGAGAAATACGCCGCGCTCGGCGACATCAAGCGTCTTGCCGGTCTGTCGCGCGATCCGCAGATCTGCCGCGATGCGCTCGCGGCGGCGGGCGTCGACTTCACGATCGCCCCAGCAGAACACAAGGGCATGTGCGGCTACGACGAAGCACTGGTCGTCGAAGCGTCGCTGTCGGACTGGAAGGCGCCCGACCGGATGCCGATGACGTGCGACCTCGCCGCCAAGATGCATCTGTGGTAGCGCCATATCGTTATTCCAGCGGCCGAGAAATATCTCGGCTCGCCGGTGAAGGAGATCAAGGCGTTCGGCTCGTTCCAGTGCCGCACCGTGGCCGGCGTCAAACGGCTGTCGGAGCATGCCTTCGCCAAGGCGGCGGATATTTCCGGCTTCGTACTGGAAGATGGACGCGAGATCAGCGTGCTCAAGGATTTCCGGAACAAGGGCGCGAAGGGCGATTTCCTGCGCGAGATCCATGATCGCGCCTGCAGCCTGTTCGACGTGACGCTGGGGCCGAATTACAATGCCGACCACGTCAACCATTTCCACCTCGACGTCGGCGGCGAATACGCCTGCCGCTAGCCTCGCGGTCCGCCTCGCGCTAAGTCGCAGGCATGGCAGGCTTTCTCGACAGACTCCCCCCGGTTCGCGGCAAATTGCTGGCGGATGAAGCTTTGGCGCCTTTCACGTGGTTCCGGGTTGGCGGCGCGGCGGATGCGCTGTTCCTGCCGAAGGATGAAGCGGACCTCGCGGAGTTTCTAGCGAAGCTCGATCCGATCATACCGGTGACGGTGCTGGGCGCGGCGTCGAACGTCATTGTTCGCGATGGCGGAATAGCGGGCGTTGTCGTGCGGCTTGGTCCGGCGTTCGGGAAGATCGCGGCGGATGGCTTGCGGGTGACGGCTGGGGCAGCAGCGCTGGATGCGCGGGTTTCGGTGACAGCGGCGAATGCGGGCATTGCGGGGCTGGAATTCTTCTCGGGCGTGCCGGGCACGATCGGCGGTGCGCTGCGGATGAATGCGGGCTGCTATGGGCGCGAGACGAAGGATGTGCTAGTCAAGGCGCATGCGCTCGATCGCTCGGGCAAGCGCGTGACACTGAAGAATGGGGATTTCCACTTCAGCTATCGTCATACCGAGGCGAGCGAGGAGCTGATCTTCGTCGAGGCGGTGTTCGAAGGCTCGAAGGACGAGCCAGCTGCGATTCTGGAAAGGATCGAGGCGCTGAAGGCGCGGCGGGAAACCACGCAGCCGATCCGGGAGAAGACGGGCGGATCGACATTCGCGAATCCTGATCCGCCAGGCACGCCGAACCAGCGCAGTTCGTGGAAGCTGATCGATGAAGCTGGGATGCGCGGACGTCACAGGGGCGGGGCGCAGGTAAGCGACTTACACTGTAACTTCCTCCTGAATGTTGGCGATGCCACGGCCGCAGATATCGAGGGCCTTGGGGAAGATGTTCGCGCGGCGGTGAAGGCGAAGTCCGGCGTGGAGCTGCGTTGGGAGATCAAACGCATCGGCCGACCGGCGGTGGATGCCACGACCGAGGGGTTCCTGGCCAAGGACGCGTGAATGCGTTCCCGCGCTTAGTCCTTCGGGCTTCGCGGGAATGACGGCGTTAGCGAAGTCAGGTGGTGGGGGTGCTCGCAACTCGATCGCTTTTTCGATGGCTGCGTGGAGGAGCAGGGCGTCGCCTTTTTTGCCGGTGCAGTAGAGGGTGAGGCTGTGGCCGGCATAGAGACGGACACTGACCTGATGGAGCCAGCTGTAGCGCAGCAACATCGCGGCTGTCGCCATGATGGCAAGGCCGACAATAATGGCGATCACAAGCTGGCCCGTGAGCAGGTGGATGGCGGCGCCGGTCACCGGGCCGAGGACGAACAGAATTTTCGGAAGCAGCTTGATGCTGTGATCGGCCTCCACGAAGGCGGCGTCGCGCATATCGGCAGCAGGCGTCAGCTTGCCGCCGACCCTGACGGTCTGCGTCGTCACGCGGATCTTCGCGCCCCTTAGGATTTCAATCTCATCCATGGGCGCGAAGTGGACCGTGAAGCGCTATTTCGCCAGAGCCTTGTAGACCAGTTTGGGTGCGTCGCCTTCGCCGCCCATTGCGACGCCGTCCGGGCCGGTTCCGCCGCGGCGCGCGATCAGGCCGACGAAGGAAAGCTTGTTCTTGGGATCGACCCAGAACCAGCAGCCGTCGATGCTGAAATGACTGAAAGCGCCGTTGGGCTGGGGCGTGGTTTCTGTTGACCCGTCGACCACGACGCGGCCGCCATAACCGAAGCCGTAGCCATTGCCGCCCAGGACGCCGCGTTTTTCGCCGATATGGTTCTGCATCATGAAGTCGACGGTTTCAGGTTTGAGGATGCGCTTGCCGCCGAGTTCGCCCCGATTGGTCAGCATCTGGGTGAAGCGGGTCATGTCGTGCAGGGTGGAGAGGAGGCCGCTGGCGCCGCCGCCGCCCGACTCGAAATGGCTGTTCTTCTTGAACGGGTCTTCGGAAAGGAAGTTGTCTTCGTCCTTGTAGACCTCCAGCACGCCAGTGGTGGTGTTGCGTGTGTAGGCAGTGACGAGGCGTGGGCGGTCAGCTTCGGTGAGCCAGAAGCCGGTGTCGTTCATCGCCATCGGCTTGAAGAGGTTCTCCTCGAGATAGTCCCCGAACTTCTTGCCCGTGATCCTTTCGATGATCTCGCCCTGAAGGTCGTAGGAGACCGAATACTGCCAGCGCACGCCCGGCTGAACCATGAGCGGAAGCTCCGCCACCTGATTCACGAAGGTCTGCATGTCCTTCGCACGCAGGACGTCTTTATCCCGGTAAGCGCGGTCGGCGGCGATCTCGTTTCTGAGGCCGTAGCTGAAGCCGGCCGTGTGCGTCATCACCTCGTGCATTGTCGGGATGTGCGAGACGGGCGCGAGATTATCGAGATTGTCGGGGGATGTTGCGACCTTGAGGTTGTCGAATTCCGGGATGAATTTAGTGATCGGATCTTCGGGCTTCCACTTGCCCTCTTCCCACAGCTGCATCATCGCGACGGCGGTGATCGTCTTTCCGGTCGAGCGGACGCGGAAGAGCGTGTTCGCGTTCATCGGCGTTCCGCCCAGGGCCTGATTGCCGAGGAATTTGAATGCGGCGACCTCGCCATCCTTGACGAGGGCGTAGTTGATGCCGGCGATTTCCTTCTTGTCGACGGCTTCCTGCATGCGGACCTCGAGCGCGCGAAGGCCTTCCGCCGTGAAGCCAACTTTGGCTGGATCGGCGACAGCGGCCGTCGGCCATGCCGGATTGTTGGATGGTCGGGTCGCGGAGACGGACGTTGCGGCCATCGTGGCGGGGGCGTCGTGGCCGCAGGCGGCCAGGAGCGCAAGGGATACGACGGCAAGGAGCGCCTGCGATCCCGCGCTGAATCTGTATTTGGACATATTTTCTCCCGTGCTTATTTCGAACAGTCCGCTATATTGATTACGGGCATCATCAATCGATATTGATGACAGCCATCATGTTTCGTCAATTAGGATGCCAGAGACGTGAAATGAAAGTCAGCCGGGAGCAGATGGCGGAGAATCGCGAGGCGATCCTCAAGGCGGCGGGGCGATTGTTCCGCGCCAGGGGGTTCGAGTCAGTCGGCGTTGCCGAGGTGATGAACGCCGCGGGGTTCACGCATGGCGGGTTCTACGGTCATTTCAAATCGAAGGATGACCTGATCGCCGAGACGCTTGCCTATCTGCTGCGAACCGCCGGCCGCGATCTCGATTTCAAGAGTTTTGTTGACCAATACCTGTCTCCACGCCATCGCGACAATGCAGCCAGCGGATGCCCGACGGCAGCGCTTGCCGCCGATACGCGTCAGCAGCCAGCGGCGACGCGTGAAGCCCTCACATCAGCGATGCGTCGGCACTTCGACGGCCTGAGCAAGGCCGTTGGCGGCAAGCGCGCAGCGGATAGACGTCGCGCGGCTATCGGAAGCTGGTCGGCCATGCTGGGCGCGGTAATTCTCGCGCGGGCGGTGGATGATCCCGATCTTTCGGACGAGATCCTCAAGGAAACGCGCGCCTGGATCGACGCGAAATAGTGACGCGCAGTGGCGCGCGCTATTTCGCCAGCGCCTTGTAGACAAGCTGGGCGGACTCGGCGCGCACATCGATGCTGCCCGGGCCGCCGGCCCCGCGGCGCTGGATCATTCCGACGAAGGAGAGCTTGTTGACAGGATCGACCCAGAACCACGTGCCGTCGATGCCAAACCAGCTGAACGCGCCCCTGGGCTGAGGCGCACGGTCGGTCGGTTCGCCGACCACGACCATGCCGCCATAGCCGAAACCGCCCCCGCCGATGACGCCCTTCAGGGCGCCGATATGGTTCTCCATCATGTAGTCGACGGTTTCGGGCTTGAGGATGCGCTTACCGTCCAACTCGCCCTTGCCGAGCAACATCTGGGTGAAGCGGACATAGTCGTGCAGCGTGGAGACGAGGCCGCCGCCGCCGGATTCGGCCTGGCTTTCTTTCTTGAAGAAGTCGTGAGTGAAGCTGTGGGCGTCCTGCAGGACGTCCTTGGCTCCGGTCGTCGCGTTGCGGGTGTAGACGGCGGCGAGGCGCAGGCGGTCGGCCTCCGTCAACCAGAAGCCGGTGTCTTTCATAGCCAGCGGGGAAAAGATGTTTTCGTCGAGATAGTCGCCGAATTTCTGGCCTGTGATCTTCTCGATGATGGCGCCCTGAAGATCTACCGCGATCGAATAGCTCCAGCGCTCGCCGGGCCGAGCGAGCAGGGGGATGTCGGCGATGCGCTTCACCAGCGCGTTGAGGTCCTTCTCGTACATCGGATGTTGCGCCTGGTAGGCGCGATCGACGGCGTTTCCGGCCGACAGGCCGTAGCCGAAGCCGCCGGTGTGCGTCATCACCTCATTCATCGTCGGCGCGCGCGAGGCTGGGGCGAGGTTGTCGAGGTTGTCGGCCGAGGTGGCGACCTTGAGCTTGCCAAGCTCGGGCAGGAATTTGGTAACCGGGTCTTCGGGCTTCCACTTGCCCTGCTCCCACAGCTGCATCATCGCGACGCCCGTGACCGGTTTCGTCATCGAGCGGATGCGGAAGAGAGTTTCTTCCTGCATCGGCGGTCCGTTATACGTCTGGGTGCCGAAAATACTGAAGGCGACGACCTTGCCATCCTTGACGAGCGCGTATTCGAGGCCGGCGACCTCGCCCTTGTCGACAGCCTCCTTCATGCGGGCGTCGAGCGCGTTGAGGCCTTCGGCCGTGAACGCGGTCTGCGCTTGCGCCACATCAGCACGGTTTGGCCAGGCTGCCTTGTCGGCGGAGGGGCCGTTCATCGCGGCGCAAGCCGTAAGCGTCACGGCGAGGGCGGCGGACAGCCATAGGTGCTTGTTGATCGTGAATCTGTGCAGCATGGAAGTTATCTCCGAGTCCGGGTCATTGCGGCTCATCGTTTAGAAGTCGGTATCCTGAAATCGAGGCGGCGCCAGGATGGTGATCCCGGCGCCGCCATTTTTAGATCTTCGTTCCGGTTTTAGTGGGCGGGTTCAGTTTGCTTGGTCGCTTGCGCCGGTGCGGCGGCCGCGGGGGCTGCCAGGGCCGCGTAGATCAGCTTACCGCTGTCGTCGCGGAGGTTCATGTTGCCCGGGCGAGCGCCGTTGAGGTTCTGGATCATGGCGACATAGGTGACGTCGTTGACCGGATCGACCCAGAAGATAGTGCCGGCGATGCCGCTCCAGTAGTAGGTGCCCTTGCCATAGGGGTTATTGCCAGCCACCGGGTCGGTGTAGATCGCGAAGTCGAGGCCGAACTTCTGGCCGGGACGGCCGGGGTTCGCAGCGGTGCCGTCCGAGAATACGCCGAGTTCGCCGATCTGGTTTTCCGCCATCAGCGCAACGGATTCCGGTTTCAGGATCGTCTTGCCGGCCAGCGTGCCCTTGTTGAGCAGCATCTGGGTGAAGCGGAGATAGTCGTGCGCGGTTGAGATGAGACCTGCGCCGCCTTCTTCCATCTGGTTCGAAGGATCGTAGTTGGCTAGATCCGGACGGCCGACGTTCACTTCGAGCGCGTTCTTGTCCTTGTTCCAGGCATAGACGTCGGCGAAGCGGGCTTTCTTGTCGTCGGTCAGCGTGAACGAGGTGTCGTTCATGCCGAGCGGGGTCAAGATGTTGGACTGCAGGTAGTCGCCGAACTTCTGGCCGGAGAGTTTCTGGACGATATAGCCTTGGATATCGACTGCCACCGAATACGACCAGCGCGTGCCGGGTTCGTAGAGCAGGGGGATGTCCTTGAGCTTCGCGATCATCTCGTCGAGGTTCGCCGAGGCGAGCACTTTCTGATCGCGGAAGGCATTGTTGACAGGATCAGTGCCGCCGAGGCCGTAGCCGAAGCCGGCCGTGTGGGACATCAGTTCGCGCATTGTTGCCGGACGCGATGCCTTGGCGAGCACGGGCTTGCCGCCCTTCATGACGGGCTTGCCATCCTTCCAGGTCAGAACCTGGAGGTTCTCGAACTCGGGGATGAATTTGGTGATCGGATCATCAAGCTGCCACAGGCCTTTTTCGTAAAGCTGCATCATCGCGACACCGGTGATCGGCTTGGTCATCGAGAAGATGCGGAAGATCGTGTCGGTGGTCATCGGCGTGCCTGTCTTTGGGTCACCCGACTGGACGCCGTAGGCCTTGAAGTGCGCAACTTCGCCGCCCTTCGCCAAGACGGCGACGATGCCGGCATAGTCCTGATCCGCAACGGACTGGGCCAGACGCGCATCGAGCGCGGCGAGGCCTTCGGCGGTGAAGCCGGCCTTCACCGGATCGGCGGCGGAGGCCACCGGCCATGCCGGATCGTCGGACGCCTTGGCTACCGGCGCGGGCGGCGCCACAGGCACCGGTGGCTTGTTCTCGCCGCAGGCCGCCAGAACTGCAAAGGATGCGGCCGCCATGAGCAACCGCGATCCCATCTTGAATGGGTGTTTGGACA
>CANJIL010000019.1 GCA_947474455.1 Hyphomonadaceae bacterium
CGACAATCCCCGGCGCCTCGCGATCCGCTTCCCGCAGGATCGCCACCATCTGCTCATCCGTAAACCGCGCCTTGCGCATGGAGCCCTCTTCCCAGAAGGCCGTCCCTCAAGCAACTTCTGGTCCGAAAATTCTGGGGCAGGTCACAACCGGTTGCGAATTTTTTGGTTCATCGCGTGTTCATAATTACGACCCAACGCGCAGAAACGTTGCGGTAGCTGTGGAGCAACAATAAATTCACGCTCCCTGAGATTCCCTGACTGAGGCTTTTAGGGCACAGTTAACCAGTGGCGGCCGAGGTCGGGCTGGGACGGTTGGCACCTTGCGGGAAGTTGATGGGATACATTCTCATCGGAACTGAGGCGAGCCAGTTCTCAGGGAAGGCTCGCGCCGCCCTGCGCTGGAGGGGCGTGGACTTCGCCGAAACCACCGCTACACCTGAAATATATCGCGACATCATCGAGCCGAGGATCGGCTATGCTGTGATCCCCCTGCTGCTGACCGATGACGGACAGACGATACAGGACACGGCCGACATCATCGACTTCGTCGATCGCGCTGCGCCCGGCCCATCCATTCATCCTGCAACACCACTACAGGAACTCGTGTCGCTCCTGCTCGAACTCTATGCGGACGAGTGGCTGGTCATTCCTGCGATGCACTATCGCTGGAGCTACAACGAGGACTGGATCACTGAAGAGCTCGGCAGGATCGCGAAGCCCGATGCCTCTCGCCAAGAGCAGATCGAGGTAGGCCGGGCCGTCGCCAAACCCAGGCAGGATGCAGTCCAGCGTTTTGGGGTGAGCGACGACACCATCTCCGGAATTGAGGCCCATTATGAAGGGTTTCTCTCCGATTTCTCCGCGCACCTGCGCCAGCACCCGTTTGTGCTCGGCGATCGTCCCTCGCTTGGCGACTTCGCCTTGTTCGGACCCCTCTATGGCCCTCTCTACCGCGACCCTGCATCCGGCGAACAAATGCGGCGCTTTGCGCCGCCCGTGGTGGCGTGGGTCGAACGCGTGCTGAGCGCCAAGGCCGGGTCAGGGCAATTGCTCGCAGGAGACGAGACGCCCGCGACGCTGCTCCCGATTCTCAAGCGCCAGATGAGTGAGCAGGCACCTGTTCTCATCGAAACTGCACGCATCCTCCAGGAATGGACAAGGGCGCAGCCGAGCGGTGCAAGGATTAAGCGATCCCTGGGCGCCCATGAATTTGTCATCGGCGGCCGGCGCGGAGAGCGCAGCGTTCTCTCCTTTGCACTGTGGCGGTTGCAGCGGGTCCAGGATCACTACCGGTCGCTCGCCGGCGCGGATCGCGCACGAGCCGACAGGCTGCTGGAGACGGTAGGAGGATCAGCCCTGGCTTCGCTGCAATTGCCGGTGCGTCTGGACCGCCGGGACTATCGCCTCGTGATCGCCTGAGTGCGGCCACTGGCGCGAGGAAAACTCGAAAAGCAATGAAATCAAACCAGTAAGCATAGTTCTTGCAGCAATCGTTTCACGCGGCCGGAGCACCCTTGAGGGCTCCCCGTCTCTTGAGGAAGTGCTAGAGTTCAAAGACTCAACGGCTGGACATCCGGCCATACTCGTCGGGGTTTCAACGCATGCCCGCATGGCGAAAAGCTGCGGAAACGACAGTGTTAGCGAAAGCGGCGCTGCTGGCGTGCTTGTTCGGTCTTGCCGGCTGTGGCGGCGAAACGCCCCCGCAGGGGGCCAATGCTCCGGCCGGAAGTGAACAGGCTGCCAGTTCAACAACGAATGCGGCTGCCACGTCCGCTTCGGCATCGGACGCAACGCAGAGCTCTCAGCCAGGCGTTCCTGCGGCGCCGCTGGACACGTCGACATGGATTCTCAAACCGCCTTTCACGGCGGCTGGGCAGGAACCATTCTGGCGTCTCGAAATTTCTGACGGATGGTTCGCATTCAGGCGATCCGGCCTGCGCGCAATCGAGGAGCCGCTGGTGCAGCCCGTGCGCGAAGCAGGAGCGGATGTGTTCAAGACAGGCGCTTTACTGGTGTCGATCAAGCCCGAGGTTTGCGAGACAGAGCAGGGCGGCCGCGGCGATTTCACAGCGAAGGTGACATTCGACGGACTGGATTTCGATGGCTGCGCGTTCGACGGCGCGGTCTCTGCAGCGTTATCGGCGGAAGCGGCGCAAGTTGTGGACGCGCTGGGTCCGATTGATGCGTGTCTTGCAAAGCTCGGCCAGCCCGCGCTCGTGACCGCGGTCTATCCGCGTCAGGATGGCGAGCAGGTCGCGGTCGGGCTGCGCGCCAAGAATGGTCAGGTCTATGAATGCGCAACGGACGCTGCAGGCTCTGCTGTGGCCTATCTTGATCCGATCGAGCCGGGCTCGCAGCCGGCATGGATGTCACGCATGCGCTTCCTCCGCGAGGGCGCGCCCGCGACTGCGCCATGCCCGGATGCGGAAGAGGTCAAGTCGGGCGACACTTTGATCGGCCGCCTTCTCACCAAGTCCTGCAAGTTCTAGATCACCTCAGGTCCACGGCTTGTAGACGTTCGGGCCGGCTGCTGCGGGCTCCGGCTGCTTGTCTGGCGGGGGTGCGGAAGGCGTCTCCGAGGGCGGTGACGCTGGACGCAAGAAGTCGCGAAGCATCGAAGACTCCACAGTATGGCGCGCGCGCGCGCTGATGCCGCTTATCAGCAACCCCGGGGGCGGGATGTTCGTGGGCTCAGGCGCCGGGGTAGGTTTCGACTGCGCTAAGGCGGCTGTCTGCGAAAAACCGCGGATCGAACCAAATCCGGGTTTCGCGCTCACGTTCGGAGTTGAGGCCAAAGGAGCGGCAGCGACGGGCGCAGCCGCGGTCTCCACCAGCGGTTGCGCCGCCGCCTCAGCCAATGAAGAAGGCGCGTTCGTCACAAGGTACGGTACAGGTTCGCGCCCAGCGGCGGACTCGGCAACGGCTTCTGGCTGCGCTTCCGCCGGCGCTGCGACCGGCTCATCCTGGTGCGGCCCCGACAGCGCCATGGGTTGCACCGCCAGCGCACGGTCGATTGCAGTTTCGCTTTCGGCAATCGCGGCCGTTTGGAGAAGTTCAGGAACCGAGTGCGAGCCAGGTGGGCTTTCGGCAGCCTGCCGCCGCTGCGATGCCAGATCGGCATTGACGGCCGCAATCGCCGCGGCGCTCTCGCGCGCCTGGACGGCTTTTGCCGGGTTCTCGATCGGCGTCACGAAGGCAAGGGCGACCGGTTCAGGCTCCGGCTCGGGAACCGTTTTTGGCGGAGTGGACAGCGACGACAGGATTTTCGCTATGGCGATTTCCGCACCGCGGGCGATCCGGTTGGCGCGGCGGGCCATGTCTGTCACGCGTGTCGCGAACGTGCTTTCGCCCTCCGCCCAGGGCATGGCGAGATCAGCGGCATCGACACGTTCAAGCTCATGGCCATCCGCGCGGAGCAGGCGGACAACTGGTTCAGGCATTATCTCGACGACATAGCCCTCCGTCTCGAACACCGAGCATTGACCGTCGCCTTCCTTCCAGTTGATCGAACCGGCTTCCGTCAGCTCGCACAGCTTGCGGATCAACTGCTGCGTTGAGGTGTGAAGCATCATCGACGTCCCGTAACCGACGATTCCGACCATGTAAGGCCTGCGCGGAGTGGTCAAGTTGATCAGCGATTTCCGACATTGCGAACGATCAAACGCGAGAGCGCATGATCGTCGCGCGTCTGGCACTCCCAGATGACGCGTGGTTTCCAGCCTAGTTTTCTAAGCGCCGCCAATGATGCCTCATCGCGCGCCATGTTGCGAGAAATTTTGGCTTGCCAGTAGTCGCGGTTGTTCTGCGGTATTCGGGCGCCGCGCGCGCAGTTATGCCCGTGCCAGAAACAGCCATGTACGAACAACGCTGTTCGTTTCGCCGGAAAAACGAGATCAGGCTTTCCCGGCAAGTCGGCGCGATTGAGCCGGAAGCGCAGGCCCAACGCATGAGCCGCACGACGCACTTTCATCTCGGGCGCCGTGTCACGCGACTTGACCGCGCGCATGACGACAGATCGCTGCGCGGGAGAGAAGACGTCAGCCATCAGGAAAGATCGGTCTAGTCCGCATAGCCTGCGAACCGATACGTCATCTGATGCATGGGACCCCAGTCCCTCTCGTAGATCTCTATTTTCATCGGAGCGTCCCTGCGAGCGTTTTCGGCGCCAGGAAGGTCGATCGTGATAGTGGCCCCGTTGTCGAGCTGCAGCGTGTCACGCCGGTACTGCGCGCCCTTGCGGCTGGTTACGACATTGCCCTCGTTGATGATCTCGCCCAGCTGAATGCTTTCGAGCTTGGTCGGCGCCGCCGCGAACCCGACGCCGAAGCTTAGCATGCCGAGCAGAAAGAAGCCCGCGAAAACGACCAGCTTCATCTCCCATAGCATGCCCAGGACTTCCTTCCGTCGCGCCTTGCGGATGCGCATGTCGATCTCGCGTTCGCGCTCGTTCATGGCGGTGGTCCTCCGGACTGACGCGATCGATATAGGACCGATCGCCGTTGAGTGGAATGAGGCGGTTGTGTCCGAAGGGCTGAGACGTAAGAGTGCGTTCCGGGATTCGAAAGCAACACTGGGAGTGAGACCATGGCCCGCACGACGCACCGTAGCACTAAAGGCACCAAGCTCTACGCCGTCCGGGACGCCGAAGGTCAGTTCAAGGACATTCAGACTTTCAAACGCGCTCACGGCCAGGACCTCAAACGGGCCAGCAAGGCCGAAACGATGACCGACATGAAGGCCGCTGCGACGAAGAAGGCCGCCAAGAAGTCCGCCGCGAAAAAACCAGCGGCCAGGAAAGCCGCTCCCGCCAAAACAGCCCGCGCCAAGAAGTAGTATCAGGCGGCTGCTTTCGCCGTTGAGCTTCCCGCCAGCGGCGCAAGGAGGTGCTGACCCAGCCACCGCACCACGGGCACGGAGACGCCGTCGCCCACCACTTTCAGCGCGTTGGTCTCGCCCGGCGGCAGCCGGTAGCTATCTTCAAGCCCCATGAGGCGAGCGGCTTCCCGCGCCAGCATCGGTCTTAGCCGGGCGCGGCCACTCTCCGTCACCAGCAACAGCTGCTTGGAGGAGCCGCCGGCCGGAGTACGAAGACAGCCCGCGATGCCGTCATAGCGGATTTCAGCGCGCTGGATGCGCCCGCCCTTCTCCAGGCGGATGCGGCGGAAGACAGCGCCGGCATTCCACTTCGGATCAGCAAGCGCCGCCTCGACGCGCTGGCGATGTAGCGACGCCATTTGCGCGATGAGCTTCTGCGTGGCTTCGTCCGACCGCCATGAATGGTCCGGCGGATTGCGTTCGAGTAGCGAGACGAGATCAGCATTCCGGCGCGGCGGATAAGGCAGCCGCCACCACACCCACGCGATGCGCGTCTGGTCCGGCAGCGCGTCGACCGCGCTGCAAAGCGTTGCGGGATGGAATACGGCATCGGGATAGTCGTTCGTCGCATCGAGCGGCAGCTTGCCCTTGTGCGCGATGATGAAAAGCCTCTGCCGCGACTGCGGGGAGAATATCGCAGCGTCGATTAGCATCGCGCCCACGCGATATCCGGCGTCCGCGAACTCGGTCACGAGCGCAGTGAAATCACGCCCATTGTGCGAGGACAGCAGGCCGGCGACATTCTCGATCACGATTGTTTTTGGCGCGCGATTGCGCTGCTTCTCAATGACGTTCCAGAAACCCCAGAAGGCTCCCGAGCGCGGCGCGTTCAATCCGCGGCGGCCGCCGGCAAGTGAAAGATCTTGACAGGGGAAAGAAGCCCAGGCGAGGTCGGCGGCAGGAACATGCGATGCATCGAGATTCCAGACATCGCCCTGCACGATGTCGTCGTCCGGAAAGTTGGTCCGGTAGACGGCACATTTCAGCGGGTCGAGATCGTTGGCGAACGCACAATCGAAAACGTCCGCCAGACCCTGCCGCGCCATGCCGCCGCCGGCGAAGAATTCCAGGAAGGTCGGGCGTGAGCAGGCCATGTCTGGAAATTGCCCCGATTCGCGGTTTCTTGCGCTGGCTTACATCGGGCGAAAAAGCAAAAGGCCCGCTCTCTCGAGCGGGCCTTTCTTTATTGGGTCAGTTGAGACGAATCAGCCGTCGACGGGGCCGCGGTCAAAGCCGGCAGCCTGTGCGGCGGCGGCGATTTCCTTGGCGGCTTCTTCGTCAGCAGCTTTGTCGGCAGCCTGGCCGGCGGCGATGACGTTCTCGCCTTTGGCTTGACGGTCAGCTTCATCCCGCGAGCGGGCGACGTTGAGCGTGACCTTGAGGGCGACTTCCGGGTGCAGGCGGATCGTGACGTCGTGCATGCCGATCGTCTTGATCGGTTGCTGGATCGCCACGTGCTTGCGCTCGACCTTGTGGCCGGCCGTGTTGATGGCGTCCGCGATGTCGCGGGCAGCGACCGAACCATATAGCTGGCCAGTTTCGCCGGCCTGACGGATCAGCACATAGATCGTGCCGTCGAGGGACTGGCCGTCGGCCTGCGCAGCCGTCCGTGCTTTTTCGTTACGGGCTTCAATGGCGGCGCGCTCGCGTTCGAACCGGGCCTTGTTGGCGTCGGTGGCGAGGAGAGCTTTGTGCTGCGGGAGGAGGTAGTTACGGGCGAACCCGTTCTTCACCTTCACCACTTCGCCGATGGCGCCGAGCGATTCAACGCGTTCGAGGAGGATGACTTCCATGGGATGCTCCCTCCTACTTCACGAGATACGGAAGCAGCGACAGATGCCGCGCGCGTTTGATCGCCTGGCTAAGGACGCGTTGCTTCTTGGCTGAAACTGCAGTGATGCGGGCGGGAACGATCTTCCCCTTCTCCGAAATATAGCGCTGGAGAAGCTTCACGTCCTTGTAGTCGATCGGCTGAGCATCTTTACCCGAGAACGGGCAGACCTTGCGCCGGCGACCGAACGGGCGGCGCGAGGGCAGGTTGGCGATGTTGATTTTCTGTTGTGCCATGTTCGTTACTCCTACCGGTCGCCGCGATCAGGACGCGGCCCGCGGGGCGGACGGTCGCCGAAGTCACGCGGGGGACGATCGCCGCGGGGACGATCGCCGCCGAAACCACCGCCGCCAAAGCCGCCGCCGAAATCGTCACGGTCGCGCTTGCGCTCGTCACGGTCCTTGCGGGCGATGACTGGCGAAGGTTCCGTCGACAGCTCATCCACCTTCACGGTGAGGAAGCGCAGGACGTCTTCATTGATGCGGAGACGGCGCTCGATCTCGTGGATCACCGGGCCGGGGGCCTCGATGTTCAGCAGCGAGTAGTGCGCCTTGCGGGACTTCTTGATCGGGTAGGACAGGTTGCGAAGGCCCCAGTACTCGGTCTTTCCGACCTTGCCGTTGCCTTCGGTGACGATCTTGGTGATATCCTCCACCAGGGCGTCGACTTGTTGTGGGGAAATATCGGGTCGCGTGACGACGACGTGTTCGTACAAAGCCATTTTTCATCCCTTCTGCGAGGGGCGGCGCCAGCTGGCCGAAGGGCGGACAGCGGGCGATGGATCCCTCGCGCTCGTTCGAGCCTCGGGACCGCCTCTCTTTGCGAAGGGCGCTTCATACAGGAAAAGGCGCAGGAATCAAGCGCCCCCGTAGCTTTGCGAAAGGGATTCGCGGATTCGGCAACCGCGGTCCGAACCAATCTGTGTTTGTGGCGTTCTCGCAGGAGTCGAGTGCTTCTGACCTGCCAATGTCGGCCCCCTCGGAATGCCGCCCCCAAGGCGACTAATTGTTTGATGACGGCGCGTATGGCCCCTTGGGCGACCGGATGATTTGCCTCCCGCACGCGGCCCAAAGGCGCCAACTACACGAGTTCTAGATGGAACGGTTCGGACCGTTCGGCAGCACGAACCTGTCGTCTGGCGAGATCAAACAGGTTCTGCCAGGTAAGGCAGACTGATCGGCCAGCGGACCATGTCACTTGCGCCCCATTGGCCTAGTTTCTAGGAAACGGCTCCGCATTGAGCCGATTCCCGAGGCTGCCTCATGTCCCGCATCTCTTTCATCTTCCCCGGTCAGGGCAGTCAAGCCGTCGGTATGGGGAGGGAGTTGGCGGACGCCTTTCCGGCGGCCAAGGCGGTTTTCGAAGAAGTCGACGCGGCGCTGGGCGAGAAGCTGTCGGATCTGATCTGGGCAGGCCCGATCGAAACGCTGACGCTGACGGCCAATGCCCAGCCGGCGCTGATGGCGGTTAGCCTCGCCGTGGTGCGGGCGCTCGATATCGGCTTCGGTGCGCGGATTTCCAACGCAGCCTTCGTTGCGGGTCACTCCCTTGGCGAGTATTCCGCCCTCGCGGCCGCCGGTGCGCTGTCCTTGACAGATGCGGCAAAGCTCCTGCGCAAGCGGGGCGAGGCGATGCAAGCAGCCGTTCCTGCCGGCCACGGCGCTATGGCGGCGCTGATCGGCAAGGTCGATGTCGAGGTTGCGGAAATCATCGCGCTGGAAGGATCGGCGGCGGGAATAGTGGTGGTCGCCAACGACAACAACGTCGGCAACGTTGTGATCTCAGGCACCAAAGCCGGGGTTGAAGCGGCGATCGCTGTGGCGAAGGCCAAGGGCGTGAAGGCGATCTCTCTCCCGGTATCCGCGCCATTCCACTCACCACTGATGGCGTCTGCAGCTGTCGAGATGGAGACGGCGCTGGCCGTGGCGGCCCTCAGCAAACCTGTGGTCCCCGTCGTCGCCAACGTAACCGCCCGCCCCATCGAAAATCCCGACGATATTCGCCGCCTGCTCGTCGAGCAGGTCACCGGCCGCGTGCGCTGGCGCGAAAGCGTGCAATGGATGGCGACGCCTGTGGACAAGGGCGGCGGTGGCGTTACGAAATTTGTCGAAACCGGAGCGGGCAAACAGCTGTCGGGCATGGTAAAGCGCAATGCGCCAGATGCCGAAACAGCGGCGCTCAACGCGCCGGCGGATCTCGAGGCCTTCGCGAAATCGCTCAGTTAGGAAACGAAGATGTTCAATCTCACGGGACGTTTCGCGCTGGTCACCGGCGCCTCAGGCGGGATCGGCGGATCGATCGCCAAGGCGCTCAGCGAGGCGGGCGCGAAGGTCGCGCTGTCCGGCACGCGGGTCGAAGCGCTCGAGAAGGCGGCGGCGGAAATCGGCGGATCGCCGGTGATTCTGCCGTGCAACTTGTCTGATCCGGCCGCGACGTCCGCGCTGGTGGGGCAGGCGGAAGAAGCGCTGGGCGGGCTCGATATTCTGATCTCGAACGCCGGGCTCACCAAGGACGGCCTGCTGATGCGCATGAAGGATGAGGACTGGGACACCGTCCTTAACGTCAACCTAGGCGCCTATTTCCGGCTTGCCAAGGCGGCCATGCGCGGAATGATGAAACGCCGCCACGGTCGGATCATTGGAATCACTTCGGTCGTCGGCGTGACCGGAAATGCCGGTCAGACCAGCTACGCCGCGTCCAAGGCCGGGATGATCGGTTTCACCAAGTCGCTGGCCCAGGAAGTCGCCAGCCGGAATATTACGGTCAATTGCATCGCCCCTGGGTTCATCGCTACCGCGATGACCGATGTTCTAAAGGACGACCAGAAAGAAGCGCTTCTCAAAGGGATTCCAGCAGGAAGATTGGGATCGGGGGCTGACATCGGTGCAGCTGCGCTCTATCTCGCATCGGATGAATCCGCTTACGTGACGGGCCAAACTCTGCACGTTAACGGCGGGATGGCGATGATCTAGGCCGGCGTGTCTAGGCGGGCTATGGTCAAAGAAATTGGGGCGTGTTACCGCGCCGCAACGTGGTTTTTCCGGGCCTCACGGCCTTGATACTGGAAGGGAATAAGATGTCCGACGTCATCGAGCGCGTAAAGAAAATCGTGGTCGAGCGCCTGGAAGTTGACGCCGAGAAGGTCAACGAGAAGGCAAGCTTCATCGACGATCTCGGTGCCGACTCGCTTGACCTGGTCGAGCTGGTCATGGCGTTCGAGGAAGAGTTCGGCATCGAGATCCCGGACGACGTCCAGGAGCAGATCGCCACCGTCGGCGACGCTGTGCGCTTCATCAAGGAACGCGTCTAGCCGGCGCGCGCCTCGGGCCGGAGTTTTCATATGCGGCGCGTCGTCATTACCGGCATGGGACTCGTGACTCCTCTGGCCAATGGCCTCGAGGCGTCGTGGAAAAAACTGGTGGCCGGCGAGTCCGGCCTCAAATCCGTTGACCTGTTTGATACCTCGGACCTCGCTTGCAAGATCGGCGGTCAGGTTCCGTGGGTCAGCGGGAGAGGCGGCGGTAAGGCCGACGATCCGGACAGCTTCAATCCAGAAAAGACGATGTCGCCCAAAGAGCAGCGACGCGTCGATGAGTTCATCCTGTACGCTGTGGCGGCCGCGGACGAAGCCATCGCGGACTCGGGTTGGACGCCGGAAGCTTACGAGGACCGGATCCGCACGGGCGTGCTGATCGGTTCGGGCATCGGCGGTCTCAAGGCTATCGCCGACACCGCGATCGAGCTGCATGAGAAGGGACCACGACGCGTGTCGCCGTTCTTCATCCCCAGCGCGCTGATCAACCTCGCAGCGGGTCAGGTTTCCATCAAGCACGGCTTCAAGGGCCCCAACCACGCTGTCGTGACGGCCTGTGCGACGGGGGCGCATGCGATCGGCGATTCCGTGCGGCTGATCCAGTGGGGCGACGCCGACGTCATGGTGGCCGGCGGCGCCGAGGCTTCGATCTGCCGCATCGGCTATGCCGGCTTCATCGCCTGCCGCGCCATGTCGACGAACTTCAATGACACGCCGACGAAGGCTTCGCGTCCCTATGACAAGGACCGCGACGGCTTCGTCATGGGGGAAGGCGCAGGCATTGTCGTGCTGGAAGAATACGAGCACGCCAAGAAGCGCGGCGCCAAGATCTACGCCGAAGTGATCGGCTACGGCCTCACGGGCGACGCCTTCCACATCACGTCGCCGGATGAAACGGGCGACGGTGGCGAACGTGCGATGCGCACCGCGCTGCAGCGTTCGGGGCTCGATGCGTCCGAAATCGACTACGTCAACGCGCATGGCACATCGACGCCAGCTGGCGACGAGATCGAAGTACGAGCCGTGGCGCGCGTGCTGGGCAATGCCGCGGCAACCACGCACCTGTCATCGACCAAGTCAGCCATCGGCCACCTGCTCGGGGCGGCCGGCTCGGTGGAGGCGATCTTCTGCGTGCTTGCGATCCGCGATGGCGTGATCCCGCCGACGCTGAACCTGGACAACCCGTCCTTCGACTCCCCCATCAACCTCACGCCACACAAGGCCGTGAAGAAGAAGGTGCGCGCCGCCCTGTCGAACTCTTTCGGGTTCGGCGGCACGAACGCGGCGCTTGTGCTGAAAGCGCCGGACTGATCCATAATCGCAGGCTGGAATCGCGGGGCGTCTCGGGAGTTTGGCTTGGGCAAGCTGATCGGCATCCTATTTTCTCTGGTGATCGTCGCCGCGGTCGCTGCCGGCGCGGGTTGGTTCTGGCTGGATGGCGTCTACTCGGCTGACGGGCCTACCACCGCAGACGGCAAGCCCCGCGTCGTGATGATCGACCGCGGCTCGAGCACCCAAGCCATTGCCACCAAACTGAAGGAAGTCGGTGCCATCGCAGATGACGGCCAGTTCCGTCTCGCGCTCCGAGTTCGCGAAGTCCTCGGCGAAAAGCCTGTGATGAAAGCCGGCGAGTACGAGCTCAAGAGCGGCGCCTCGATGGAAGCGATCGTCAAGGAGCTCTGCGAAGGCTCAGCCCTTCAATACGCGGTCGTCGTGCCCGAAGGTCTTACCAGCCAGATGATCCTCAGCATGTTGGTCGATCGCGAATGGAAAGCCACCGGCGGTGCGGAGCAGACCTACAAGCTTGCAGGTCCCGTGCCCGCTGTCCCGGCCGAAGGCGTCCTGCTGCCCGGCGACTATGCCGTCACGCGCGGCGATACGGTCGAGTCTGTCATCAACCGCATGATCAAGGCGCAGCAGGACCTGCTGGATGAGCTGTGGCCCAATCGTCAGCCGGGCCTGCCGCTGAAGACGCGAGAGGAGGCGGTGAACCTCGCTTCCATCGTCGAAAACGAAACTGGCGTGCCGCACGAACGGCCGCAAGTGGCGTCCCTCTTCATCAACCGCCTCAACAAGCCTATGCGGCTGCAGAGCGATCCCACCATCGTCTACGGCATCACGCGCGGCGTACCGTTGGGCCACGGCCTGCGCGTCAGCGAGATCGCGCAGCAGACCGAATGGAACACCTACCAGATTGATGGCCTGCCGAAGACGCCGATCTGCAATCCAGGTCGCGAGTCGATCAAGGCCGTACTCAATCCTGCGCAGACCAACTACATCTATTTCGTTGCTGACGGCAGCGGCGGCCATGCCTTCGCCGAGACGCTGGGCGAGCACAACGCCAACGTCTCGAAATGGCGCGAGATCGAGAAACAGCGCGACGCCAAAAAGCCAGCAGCTGCAACAAGCGGCGGCGCCAAGCCGAAGCCATGAGAAGTCGGGGCGGGGCATGATCCGGGGAATGACTGGCTTCGGCCGCGCGCAAGGCCAGGCGCCTTGGGGCGCATGGGTATGGGAGGCGCGTTCGGTCAACGGCAAATCCGTCGACCTCCGCACCAACTTTCCGCCGGGCTGCGAAGCCGTCGATTTCGAAGCCCGCCGTCGCGTGAAAGACCGCTTTTCGCGCGGTAGCTTTCAGCTTCAGCTGAAGATCGACTGGACAAAGGATCCGGGCGGCATCGCCATCGACACGCGCGAACTTGCACGCTTGGCGCGCCTGTCCCGGCACTGGTCACGGTCCGGCGTCGCTCCGGCGCGGTTCGATGGCCTGGTCAACGCCGTCGGCGTCGTGAAGGGCACCGTGCGCACCAACAACGTCGTCGATGAGACGACCGCGAAGGATCTGCTGGTCGGCCTCGACCAGGCGCTCGACATGCTCGCCGGCGCGCGCGCCCGCGAAGGCGAGGGGCTGCTCCAGCTCTTCACCGCCATGCTCGCGCAGATCGAACAGCTCGTCGCCCAGTCGACCGAGTTTGCGGCGAAACAGCCTGAACTCGTCCGCGATCGCTTCCGTGCCCGCCTGAATGATATCGCCAAGGACGCCGCCATCGACGCCGACCGCATCGCGCAGGAGGTCCTCGTCATGGCCACCCGCGCCGATGTCCGCGAAGAGCTGGACCGCCTCTCCGCCCACATAAATTCCGCTCGCGGCATGCTTGCGGCGGGCGAGGCGGCCGGCCGGAAGCTGGACTTTCTCTGTCAGGAGCTTAACCGAGAGGCCAATACGCTATGCTCCAAATCGGCCAGTCTTGAGCTGACGAATGCCGGTTTGGCGCTAAAATCGCTGATCGACCAGTTCCGGGAGCAGGTTCAGAATGTCGAATGATCGCCCCGACGCCACGCCAGCGCAGAAGGTGCGCCCGCGCCGGGGCATCATGCTCGTGATCTCCAGCCCCTCCGGCGCCGGCAAGACCACGCTGTGCAGCCGCATCATCTCGGAAGTGCCAGGCGTTGAGCTGTCGATCTCGGCAACAACGCGCGAACCCCGCCCCAACGAGCGTGATGGCTCCGACTATCACTTCCGCTCCGTCGATCAGTTCCAGGACATGATCGAGCGCGACGAATTTCTCGAATGGGCCAAGGTCTTCAGGAATTTCTACGGCACGCCGCGTAGCGAAGTTGAACTGCGCCTGGTCGCAGGTACGGACGTCGTCTTCGACGTCGACTGGCAAGGCGCGCGTGCCCTGAAAACGATCCGTCCGGGCGACGTCGTCTCCATTTTCATCCTGCCCCCTTCGATGGCGCAACTGAAGCATCGTCTCGAAGGCCGTGCGGGTGCCGATCCCAAGTCTGTCCAGTCGCGGCTAGATGGCGCTGCGCAGGATATCCTGCGCTGGGGCGAATACGACTACGCCATCGTCAACGACAATCTCGACGCGGCATTCACCGATATCCGCTCGATCCTTGTCACCGAGCGCAACAAGCGCGTCCGCGCCTCCCTCGGCATCATGGTCGACAATCTGTTGAAAGACGCGCACCTCGCAACGAAGACGCAGAGCGGCAGTGCATCGGGAAAAGGCGGCTGATCGGCTTATGCCCGATTGCGCCACGCCGTTGTCAGCGCCCTGAACTCTGTCTGAGTGAGCGTCTCAGCCCGCCGCGTCGGATCGATCCCCGCAACGCTTAGCGCCTCCACCGCGCCGGTCAGCGTCTTCAGCGCCGCGCGCAACATCTTGCGGCGCTGCCCTAACGCGGCGGCGGTCACAGACTCCAGTCCATCGAGATCAGGAAAGGCTTCGCTGGCAGGCAGCGGGTCAAGCACCACGACAGCGCTATCCACCTTCGGCGGCGGCCGGAACGCGCCCGGCGGGATGATCATCGCAATGCGTGGGCGCGCGGCCGCCTGCGCCAGCACGGCCAGCCGGCCATAATGTTCCTCGTCCGGCGCCGCGCAGATGCGCAACGCGACTTCCTTCTGGAACATCAACACCATCGTCCCGCGCCAGTTTCCAGCCTTCAGCCACTCGACCAGAAGCGGCGTGCCGACATTGTAGGGCAGGTTGGCGACGATCATCGCCGGCAGCTCTCCGCCGGCCGATCTTACCAGCTCAGCCGGATTGGCCGTGCGCGCATCGCCCTTGTGAACATGAAGCCTGCCATTGCGCGCCTCAGGCCAGGCCATCAGGCCTTCAGCAAACCGGTCATCCAGTTCGATAGCGATCAGCTTCCCGACGCCGCTATCCAGCAACGCCCGTGTCAGTCCGCCCGGCCCCGGTCCCACCTCGATCACGGTCTTGCCATCGACAGACCCGCCAGCGGTCGCCACGCGCTTCAGCAGCGCCGGGTCGAACAGGAAATGCTGACCGAGCGACTTCTTCGCCGCGCCTGGCGTAAGCGGCGTGCTCATTGTGCAGCAGCGCGGGCCTGCGCCATCTGGTCGGCAAGCTCAAGCGCCGCGATCAGGCTGTCGGCTTTTGCAGCGCCAGATGCGGCGGCGTCATACGCCACGCCATGATCCGGCGAGGTGCGGATGAAGGGCAGGCCGAGCGTCACGTTGACGCCGCCCCACATGTCCAGCGTCTTGACCGGGATAAGGCCCTGATCGTGATACATCGCGATCACCACATCAAAGCGGCCCGCACGCGCTTCATGAAAGATTGTATCTCCCGGGCGAGCATCACTGATGTCGACGCCGCGCGCGCGCAGCTTCACGGCCGCCGGATTGATGATCTCGATCTCCTCGCGGCCGATCTCTCCATCCTCGCCCGCATGTGGATTGACGCCGCACAGCCCGATGCGCGGGCGTTTCATGCCGAAGGCTTGCGCAAGATCGTTGTGAACGATGCCGCCGATCTCCGCGATCAGATCGGTCGACAGCGACTTCACCACGCTGGCCAGCGGGCGGTGGATCGTCACCAGCGCAACGCGTAGCCCGCCGCCGACCAGCATCATCACCGGACGCGGCGCCTTGCCGCTCGTGGCGGCGAGTTCGGCGAGATATTCGGTATGGCCCGGATGCCGGAACCCTGCGCGATAGAGCAGGGCCTTGGCTATCGGGTTGGTGACGACGGCTGCCGCCTTGCCGCCGCGCGTATGCTCTACGGCAAGTCGGATAGACTCGATCACCGCCGGCGCCGTCGATGGATCGGGCTTGCCCGGCGTAACTGGACCGCCCGGAATGTTCAGCACGGGCAGCGCTTCACCGAATGCCTTGCCCGCCTCGGCCGGATCCCTGATCAACGCAACACGCCCGCCCACAGCTTCCATCACGGTGCGCGGCGCAATGACGTAGAACGCCCGCTCGTTACGCGCCTTCACTGCCTCATAAGCCTTGAAAGAAATGATCGGGCCAACGCCAGCGGGGTCGCCCATGGTCACCGCAAGAGGCAGGGCAGGCAGCGCCATGGCTAGCGGCGAACGATCGTCGCCTCGCGCTTGAGATCACGCAGGTAGCGCTCGGCGACAAGGCCTAGCTCCTGGTTGAACAGGCGATCCTTGATCTCTTCGCGCGAAGGCAGGTCGGCGTTGCCCGAGCGTTTTTCGCAAACGTAGAAGACCATCTTGGCGCCGTCCGGCATGTCGAGAATCCCTGTCGACTGCCCGACATTGAGCGTTTCCAGCGGCGTGCGATAGGCTGGCGCGATCTGCTGCAGGCCCACATCCTTCATCGGCGTATGAGTCAGCCCCTCGACGCCATCGATGGCCTTGGTGATCTGGGAGCAATCTGTGGCCTTGGCCTTTGTCGCGAGCAGCTTGTCCGTCGCGCCCTCGCCTTGGGCGATGACCTGCTCGAGGTTTAGGATCATGGACTGATTTGGGTCCGTGGGCTCGCGCTTCCCGGTCACAGCGATCACATAAACGCCGCCGTCGCTTTCGATCGGCGGCAGCACGGTCGGCACGGTCGCCACGGCGGTCACGGCCTTCTCGATTTCAGGCGAACGCATGTCGCCGGGCGACAGCCAGCTCAGATCCCCGCCCGCCGCCGCAGACGGCGCGGCAGAGAACTGCTGCGCCAGCGTGGCGAAGTCCGCGCCTTGATTGATGTTGCCGATCAGCGTCTCGGCGCGCGCTTTCGCATTGGCGCGCGAGGCCTGGTCAGGTGCGTAGAGGAAAATCTCGAATAGGCGATACTGAGACTTGTTGAGGCCGTCCTGGATCCGCTTCAGCATATCGTCGATGCGGAGTTCAGACACGCGCACCTGCTTATAATAGCGGCCGCGTATCAGCGCGTTCCAAGCAATCTTCGCTTCTTCCATGTCGCGGATTGTCTGCTGGGGCACGCCGGCTTGGGCGATCGCGGACAGGAACTGCTCCCGGTTCATTTTATACTGACGAGCAAGATCGTTGATGCTCTCATTGACCTCGGCATCCTCGATCTTTTCCTCCTTGGTCAGCTTCATGAACTGCTGCAGCTGGACCTTTTCGTCGATCATGTCCTCGATCGCCTGCTGTTGAATCTGGGCCAGGATCTGGTCGTCAGGCTGTTCCTGGAAGCGTAACAGCATCCAGCGCATCCGGTTACGCACGTCGGATTGCGAGATGATCGCGTCGTTCACGGTGGCGACGATGCCGTCGATCGTCTGGCCCCGCGCTGCGGTCTGCTGCGGCGCCGGCGTCTGTTGGGCTAGCGCCAAGCCGGCCGATGCCGCGGACGCAGCCAGTACGATCGCAAGAATTCGTTTCATTCAGACACCCTCGAGACCCAAGCGTGCGGCCGGGGAAAGGCAAAAACATGGCCGATATACCGGGGCGCGCGACGGAATGCGAGACGGCTGGCGCATACGGGGCAAATTGCCCCGCCGACAGCCTTTTTTGGGAGATTATTCGTCAGTTACGGCGCCCAGCCCGGTCAAAACGAACAGGAACCGGATCGACTCGGACGGTCCGAGTGTTCGGTCGCGCGCGCCGGAGCGCTCATAGGCGATCTGGAAAAACGAGCATTCGTCGCGGTAGGCGATCCCCAGCGTCAGGCGGATATCCTGTTTCTGGGTCAGGTTCCGCGTTTGCGAGGCGACGGCCGACCAGCGATCATCGATCATGAACTGGCCGCCCCACACCAGCCCCTCGTCTTCGAAGCCCGCGGCGGTTTCGGTCACCTTGAAATAACGTGCGGTGCCGCTCACGCGCCAGATGTTCGCCCGGGCGTCCACGTCCGTTCGCTTGACGTCGTAATTGTCGTCGAGCCGGAAGCGCGCGCCGATGTCGAACAGCGTGCCCAGATCCGCGCGGACGGAGGCGACATAGTCGGATTCCTCGCCCGACAGGTTGCTGAGTTCGTTGAAGGCCGGATCGGCATCCTCGCGCCACCGCTTGCCGACCAGCGTCGATAGCTCGATGTCCTTGCCGACGCGCGCCGTTGCGCTCACGCCCACCGAAGCGCGCGCCCCGCCTTCCCAGAGGTCGTAGTTGGTGACGGCGTTGGGACGGAAGAGGTTGGTCTCGTCGGCCTCGAAGACGAGTGAGTCCTCATTTGGAATCTTGAAGCGGCCATAGTCGGGATCGCCCGGCACGGCGGCCGAGTTGAGCAGCTTGTTCGCATCTGCCGTGCCGTAGGCCACCATCGCGATTGGCTCGACGATGAGGTCCATGCTTTCGTTGCGGCTGATCAGCGGATAGCTGACCTGCGCGCCCGCCACGCCCAGCACGCGCGAGATATCCCGCTCGCCCGACCCGCTTCCATCATCGACGCGATAGACGTCGCCGCGGCCAAGGCCGAATGGTTCAACGACCATTCCGGGTCCGACCACATACTGCGCCCGCCAGTCCGCCGTCGCGGTCGCGCGGGCTGTGTCGAGCGCGATCTGGCCGCCGGGCAGTGTCGTCTGCTGATCACGGAACAAGCCAATGGCGCTGAAATCCGTCGCCAGCTGGCCACCAGCGCCGAAGTCGAACACCTTTTCCACAAACAGCGACGGGACGACTTCAGGGATCTGTTCTTCGATGTCGGACGCTCGCAGTCCCTGGAACAGGTACGTGCCGGTCTCGAAGTAGAAGTCCTGTTCCTGACCGGTGACGTAAACCTGCGTCAGCAGCTGGCGCGGCTGGCTGGCCACCAGGCCGCGCGGGTCATCCTCGCCGTCGATATCGTAGCGCTGGTCGTACAGGTCATCGGTCTGGCGCTCGATGCCGAAGCCCCAATTCCAGCCCTGACTGATGTTGAACTTGCCGTCCGCATAAAGGTGGCTGCGCCACGTGTCGTCGCCGAACTTGTCGCCGTCCGAATTAAAGTCCGGAGAGTGCGTGAAACTGCTTTCAGCCTGAATGAAGCCCGAGAAAAATCGCTTGCGCCAGTCGACCTTGATCAGCGGATTCACGTTGGACATGATCACGGGGCTGATTGTCAGATCCTCGGATGGCGAGATCACATAGTAATAGGGCTGCTCGTAGAACGCGCCGAGCCTGGACGACACGCCGAGATCGGGCGTCATGAAGCCCGAGCGGCGTTTCGAGTTCGGATCCGGATGGGCAAACCATGGCACATAGATCACCGGTACGCCGCCAACCTCCAGGACCGCGTCCTGGTAGCTGATCATTTGGTCTTCCTGATCCAGTGTCGCGCGGCGGGCCCTGAGAGCCCAGGTCGGGTTCTGCTTCGCGCAAATCGGGCAGTTTGTGTAGACTGCCTGCTCGAGCGCATTCCGCGTGCCGTCGGTGCGGATGGCTGAAGACGCGGTCATCAGCCCGTTGTTGAGCAGGCGCGCGGAAAAGCGCGTCGCGAAACCGTTGCGGAAATCCTCGTCCGCTTCGATCTCATCGGCGAACTGGACTTGCTCCGTGCCGTCGGAAATCTGTACATGACCCTGCGCCCGCATCGTTTCCGCGTTGCGGTCATAGATCACACGGTCGGCCAGCAGCACGCGGTCGCCGACGCGGATTTCAACATTCCCCGAAGCCGTGACGACCGAAGTGTTCCGGTCTTCCTCGACGTTGTCTGCCTGCAGGATGAAGTCTTCTTCTGTGGATGAAGTCGGGGCGGGGGCCGGTACAGGAGTCTGCTGGGCATAGGCCGCGTTGCCCGCCGTGATGGCGACAGCGGCGACGGACGCGAGGCAGGTAAGCCGCAACACCATCACTCTCCCCTCGCGAACTGATTGCGAGCGACTCCCAGCCAAAGACCGATACGCAATGGCCAGGAAGGCGTAAAGGCGGTCAGCGGCTTTCCCCGGATCCTGATGCAGTAGGGCGACAAAGCCGCAACAGATAGTGTTCTCAAGTCATTACAGTCAGGCAGGGACGCGGTCCTTAACCGTCCTCCGCATGCGCCAGAAGGGTCAGAACCGCGAACAGCGCGAACACCGGAGGACACCACGCCGCCACTTCAGGAGATGTCGCGCCGGACGCCGACATGCCGGCCGCCAGCCTTGTCACAAAAAACAGTACGAAGCCCGCCAGCGCGCCTGCGCCAATCAGTCTCGATAGACCGCCGGACCGGGCCAGCCGCAGGCACACCACGGCGCCGATCAGCGCCATGGCCAGCATGAACACTGGCGTTGCTAATAGCCCGTGATATTTGAGAACATAGGCGCTCACTTCCATGCCGGCAGCACGGCCCGTGTCGATGAACGATGGAAGCTCCCAGAACGGAATTGTCTTGGCCGAGGCAAAGCGGGTCAGCAGCGTATCGCTGCTGAGGTTGGTCGGCAGCGCGAGGTTGGGAACCCGCCGGACATCGCCGCGCAAGCGGTTTTCGACTACGTCTGTGAGCTGCCAGAAGCCCGGCGTCAGCTCCGCGCGCTTGGCGTCGATTCTGTGTGTGAACTCGCGGTCCGCGGGGCCGCCAGGCCCGGGGCGGAAATACCAGAAGGTCACATTCTCCAGCGCCTGGCCGCGTCCGACAACCTGACGGCCATGGATGATCGCCTGACCGTTGGGATTCTCCTGGGTGACCGATTCGCCCTCACTAGCCGACGTCGCCTGCAGATCACCCTGGCTCAACCAGACGCCGTTTGTGACAGCCGGCGCGTTCCCGAGCAGGCGTTCGCGCTCAAGTTCAAAGTCTTCGTTTAATCGCGTGGCCAGCGGATCAAGCACCGCGACCATTACTGCGCCAACGAGAATAGCCAGCACCATCACAGGGCCCAGGAACCGCCACGCCGAAACGCCCGCCGCCCTGACGGCGGGAATCTCGCTGCGCCTGCTGAGCTGGGCATACGTCAGGATCGACCCGACCAGCATCGCGAACGGCAGGGTCTCCAGCATCAGCCCGGGCGTCTTCTTCAACGTCAGCCCAAACGCCGTCTGGATGGAGATTTCAGTCCGGCTGCCGACGGTGCGAACCTGCTCCACCACGTCGACCAGCAGAATGGCCAGCAGGATGATGCCCAGCGTCATCGTAAGCGAGATGACGCACTGAATGAAGATATAGCGCTGAATGCGACCCGCGATGACCATACTTACGTGGCCTTCGGACTGTTTAGCCTGCCTAGATCATCCAGGCTGTATTTGACGCTCACGCGCCTGCGCTGCAGGATCGGCAGCACGAAATAGAAGAACGAGATCAGCGCCACGACGAAAATCGGCAAGATGTATTGCAGCGCGTTAAGCTCGGAATCATCGGCCGCCGACGCTGTCATCTGGAACGCCATCAGCCGCAGTAACACCGCTCCGGCGGAGGCCATTGCGATGCGCTTCGCATATCCTCGACGGTTGAAGTCGCCTCCCAGCACAGCATAAATCGCCAGCATCGCCATAGCGATGTTCAGCAGCGGCGCCGCCATACGCGCATGCCCCTCCGCCTGGAACGCCTCTGCATTTCGGGCGTCGTAGTAATTGTTCATGTCAGGGAAGAAAAGCTCCGGCAGGAAGCGGTCGGACTCTTCGAGGATCACGGCCTTCTGGTCGCTCACGAAGGCGCTCAGCTCCAGTGGCGATTGCTGGAAGGTCAGCGCTTCAAGCGCGCCATTGGCGCGGATCGTCTGGCGCTGTCCGTCGCGCAGGATCAGAGTCGGCTTGCCTTCGACTTCCGAGACAAAGGCGGCCTTGGCGATATAGGTCGCCTCGTTGGTTGGATCGCGACTGTCGTTAGCGACAAGGAATGTGATCTCCGCCCCCGTCACCTTTCCTGCAAAGGTCGTAAGGCCTCCGCCATGCGTCATGAACATGCCTTCGCGCACCAGCGACGAGGCGAGGTCGGTCGAGGCTTCCGAAACTGTTTGCCGCAGCTCCCGCGAGGCCGCCGGCTGCACCCACAGGTTGAGGCCCAGATGCACAATCGCCGCCAGTGTCGCCAGCCGCAGCACGGGGGAGGCCACCTGCCAGTTCGACATGCCCGACGCCTGCGACACGACGATCTCGTTGTCGCGGTGTGAGGCGTTCAGGGCGGCCGCCGTGGCGATAAACAGGGCGATCGGCATGAGGAGGGAAATGATCTGGGGCGTCGCCAGCATGGACACCCACAGGTACACCACGGTCGACTGGCGATTCTCGACAATCAGGCCAAGCCGATCCGAGGCAAGGCCTTGCGTCAGCAGAGCAATAAGCGCAAGACCGCCGACGATCGCCAACAGGGTTCTAAACACGTTCCGGAAGAGATAGCGCTGAAACCCTGACATACGGAAACCCAAGGACGGCGCTTGGCGCCAGAGGCGTGGCCTCGCGGCCCTGCACAGTGCTATCGATGTCCGGGGCCTACGTCGATGACCACGTGTAGACAATAGCCAGGGCTGAATATCCCCATGCAGATCAAGTTTTTAGCGGAACCCTCGGGCGATGCGGTCGCCTACCTTGCTTATGAAGGCGAGAAAGCGGTGGAGTTCGCATCTGACCTCGACAGGCCGGCCGAAGCCGCCATCCGCCGCGCCATCGCGGCAGGGCCGTTCAAGGGTGCCGCTGGGCAGGTGATCGAGATCCTCGCGCCGGATTGGGGCGACGCTTCGCGGGTGCTGATCGCGGGCGTGGGCAAGAAGGCGTTGGTGAGCGATCTGGGCTGGCAGAAGGCCTCTGCAAGCCTTGTCAAGCGCCTGCTAACGAGTGGCGCAAAATCCCTCGCCATCGTCGGCGCGCCCGACCGGGGCGTCGCCGCCAACCTCGCCTTCGGCGCCCGCCTCGCCGCCTATCGCTTCGACCAGTACCGGCTGAACTTGAAGCCCGAAAAGAAGCCCACGCTCACCAGCGTTTCAGTCGTCACTGAAAGCGCCGCGGGCGCACGGGCCGACTACGCGCCGCTTGCGGCGAAAGCCGAAGGCGTCGAGTTCGCCCGCAACCTCGTCTCCGAACCGCCAAACGTTCTCCATCCCGAAAGCTACGCCACCCGGATCGAGGAGCTGTCCGAACTGGGCCTAGAGATCGAAGTGCTCGACGTCGTGGCCATGACCAAGCTCGGTATGGGCTCGCTGCTCGGCGTTGGGCAGGGCTCCGTCCGCGGCTCCCGCCTCGTCGTCATGAAATGGATGGGCGGCAAAGACAAGAAAGCCGCCCCCGTAGCGCTCATCGGCAAGGGCGTCACGTTCGACACCGGCGGAATCTCGTTGAAGCCCGGACCGGGAATGCAGGACATGAAAGGCGACATGGGCGGCTCCGCAGCCGTCGTCGGCGCCATGATGGCGATCGCCAAGCGCAAAGCCAAGGCCAACGTCGTCGGCCTCGTCGGCCTCGTCGAGAACATGCCCGACGGCAACGCCCAGCGTCCCGGCGACATTGTCCGCGCCGCCGCCGGCAAGACGATCGAAATCCAGAACACTGACGCCGAAGGCCGCCTCGTGCTCTGCGATGTGCTCTGGTACGCGCAGAAGAAGTTTAACCCGAAAGCGATGGTCGACCTTGCGACGCTTACCGGCGCGATCATCGTCTCGCTCGGCAACGAACACGCCGGCATATTCTCGAACAGCGATGATCTCGTTGCCAAGCTCACGGCCGCCGGCAAGGCCGAAGGCGAGCCGATCTGGCGTCTTCCGCTCGGCCCCGGCTACGACAAGCAGATCGACAGCGAAGTCGCCGACATGCGCAACATTGGCAATACCGGCAACGCAGGTTCGATCACAGCCGCGCAATTCCTTCAGCGATTTGTCGACGACGGCCGCGCCTGGGCGCACCTCGACATCGCCGGCACGGCCTGGAAGCCGGGCAACGACAATCCACTGGAGCCCACCTGGGCCACCGGCTGGGGCGTCCGCATCCTCGACCGCTTCATCGCGGACAACTACGAGGACTAGGGTATGGCGACCGCAGAGTGGTGGTTCTACCACATCGAGCATACGTCGCTCGACGCGGCCATCGCCCCGCTTATCGAAAAATGCCTCGACCGCAAATGGCGCGTCCTCGTTGTCGGTCATGAGGAAACGCTTGAGCGTCTGAACAAGACGCTCTGGACGTTTCGCGAGGACGCCTTCCTCCCACACGGTCGCGCCCGCACTGACGCCGCCTGGCACCCCGTGCTGCTTTCCAACGAAGCCGTCCCCGCCAACGACGCCAAGGTCGCCCTCCTGCTCGACGGCTCCGACGCCGCTCCCAGTGCCTTCGAACGCGTGATGGTGGTGTTCGACGGCGGCGATGAAACAGCCCGCTCCAAGGCCCGGCAGCAATACAAAGCTGCAACCGACGCCGGCGGCGCAGCCCGCTATTTCCAGCAGGAACGCGGCGGCGGCTGGGCGGAAAAGACGCCCGCACGCAAAGATCAACAAGACGAGACGAGCTAGTTCCGTCACAAATTCCAGGTTATCGCCCCTGTACCTGTTGCTTGCGGCTTTTGTTACCATGGCCGCGTCGAGCCAACCGGTCGAGAGCAGCCTTTCGCCCCCTGTGTCTTCGAACACCTGGGGGGGACGTGCGCCTCGGCAGGTTGGCCGAGTTGCACGTCCAGTGGGAAGTCGCGCCTGGACCGGTGGTCCTGAGCGCTCGTACAGGGAATGGCGAAGCAGCCCGGCGGCTCGATGTCACAAGCATGGAGGCGACAATGAATGAGGAGCCGACGGTCTTTGTCGGCGTCGATTGGGCAAGCGTTGAGCATCAGGTCTGTCTGATAGGCCCAGATGGACCGGTTCAGCGAGCCTTCGCCCACGACGCCGACAGTCTGGGCGCGATGATGGACTGGCTGGCGGCGAATGCTTCCAGACCGCAGGATGTCGCGGTGGCGATAGAGGTCCCCCATGGCCCTGTTGTCGAAGCGTTGATGGATCGCGGGTTCCAGGTCTATGCGATCAACCCCAAGCAACTCGATCGCTTCCGCGACCGGTTCTCGCCTGCTGGCGCCAAGGACGACCGACGTGACGCTCTGGTGCTTGCTTCCTCGCTGCGTACCGACCGTCACTGCTTCCGGCTTCTGGAAGCGCTTGAGCCAGTGGTGGTGGAGTTGCGCGAGTGGTCGCGGATGGCAGACGAGCTCAAGGAAGAGCGCAACCGTCTGACCAATCGCATTCGTCAGCAACTCTGGCGTTACTATCCGCAAGCTCTTGATCTTGGGGAAGATCCTGGAGCCGACTGGTTCCTGGATATCTGGGCTCTGGCTCCATCGCCGGCGGACGCGACCCGACTGACTGACAAGAAGCTTGCCCGCGTGCTCAGCGCCAATCGAATCCGTCGGATAAATGCGAGTGAGGTCCGTAGCATACTCGGTCGCCCCGCGCTGACGGTCGCGGCTGGTACGGCGGAGGCCGCCAAGGCTCACATCGCGGCGATCCTGCGCTCTTTGCCTGGAGTTGGAAGGATCGTCCTCGCCACGTTGCTCGCGGAAGCCCATCAAGCCATCCAGGCGCGAGATTATCACGCCATCCGCACTTTGACCGGGGTTGCGCCGGTTACCAAGAGGAGCGGAAAATCCTGCCGTGTGGAGATGCGGCAGGCCTGCTCGCACCGGTTGCGGACGGCGGTCTATCACTGGGCCCGGGTCGCAACCCAGCACGACGCCCGAAGCAAGGCCCGGTATGCCGCCCTGCGCGGCAGAGGTTGCTCTCACGGCCGCGCCCTTCGAGGCGTCGCTGACCGACTGCTCGCTGTCGCCTGCGCCATGCTGCAGACCCGAACCAGCTACGACCCCCTCAAACCGAGCCAGCAGATGACAAAAGCCGCTTGATCACTGGTGGGAAGTCCCCCCCCCCTTTGACGGCTACGGGGGCATGGACGCGTCAACTTAGGGTTCTGCAAGGGCTGACTGCGCTCGCCGGATCGTCGCTGGCGCCTCACGGTTGTGGGCGGGCCATAGCCAAATCTGGCCGCTGGCTGCGCCTCGAAAGCCCGAACTTCATCGTCTATTCGTCGATCTCTCAGCACAGAAGCCCCAAGGAAGTCGAGGCGCTCGAGCGATTTCACGCGCTGTTGCTGCGGTTGGCGCCGCGGGGATCGCGGCAAGCCGCCGGGGCCGCAGTCTATATCGCCGGCGGAAGCAAGGATTTCGAACAGATCGCGCCTGCGGCCAGTCCCGGTATTGCCGGCTTCTATTCTGCCGGGCTGGAAGAAATTCGCGCGGTCGCCGATGTGACCGAAGCCAACGAACGCCAACGCAACATAGACCGTAACGTCCGCGCAATGGACGCCCGCGTAGTGCTCTTCCACGAATACGCACACCACTGCACGCGCGCCAACATGCGTGTCGTCTATCCTCCCTGGCGACAGGAAGGGATCGCCGAGTTTCTCTCGACTGTCGTGTTCACCGACCAAGGCCACACCCTCGGTCAGTTTACGCTCAACCGGGCGCCGTGGCTGACGATGGGCGGCTGGATGCGGATCGAGGATTTCCTCGGCAAAGACCTGCACAATGTCCGGTGACGAGAAGGCCCAGTACTATGCCCAATCGTGGCTGGCGACGCACCTCCTGTGCACCCGACCCGATCGTGCGGTGGGTTTCGACCGATACTGCAAGGCGCTGCGGGTTGGCGGGGATCCGTTGGGCTGTTTCAAGGGCGGGTTCGGGATCTCACCCGCTGCATGCGACACCGAGCCGAATGACTACAAGCACAAGTCGATAGCGATCTGGAAGATCGCAGGACGCGCCGCTGGACATCTCCGCTTCGATCGTTGTCTCATCGTTGGATAAGGCGGCAAACCAGATACTGATGCCATTGGCGCATCTGCGCTCTTTGCTATCGGCGGAGGAGGCTAGGCAGATCCGTCGATCTGATCCGCGCGGAGGCCGCCAAATTCCCGGGCAACATATTCGCAACGCGCGCCAATGCCTGGGCCGACGTGTGGTTTGGTGATCTCGAAGTGGCGCGGAAAAATCTCGGCACGCTGTTGCGTATGGACCCGAACATGCGAGACACACTCCATTTAAGCGGACTGTGCGACTTGCGCGCGGGCTATGCGGCCGATGATGACGCCCTAACCGAGAAAACGAAAAGTCAGTTCGCCGAAGCTCACGAAATGACGCCTCATATGCTCGATGCGCTGGTGATGGCTTACAACCAGACGCCGCAGATCGACTATTTCGCGATCATGGCGGCCCAGGCGCTGATGCAGCCCGAAAGGTTCAAAGAGGCGGCCTACGTGCTGAAGCCTCTGGTCGGTCAACTGCATTCCGGCGACCGTGCCGAGCTCGCGGCGCAACTACTGGCTGGGGCGGAAATCGAAACGGCTTCGGGGTTCACATTCTTTGGATCGGCCCGCTCGTGGGATGACACTTGATCCGCGCTTGCCGCCGCACTCCCGAGAATGATTTCGGTCGGTGGGAGCGAGTTTGGTGATGCGGAATGCCATGGGCCCCTGCCAGGACTGACCATGTATCGTGGACGTTCTCGCAAACGGCGCAATTCTGCAACCTGGTCGACAATTCGGGGTGCGGACATGAAGATCGTTCTGAAGATTCTTGCGGCGGCGGTCTTGACGCCGCTGATAGCGTTGCCAACCGCGGCGCAGCAGGGCTGGACGTTTGGCGGGGTGACTCTTGTCAAACGCCCCGGTCGGCGCACGAGGCACTTGGCGGACACCATGGAAATCCATCGCTGTGACGCAGACGTTCCATTCGTGTCCGTCAGCGTTGCAGCTCCTCCGCCGTCGCCTGGCCAGCCCTATGATGCGGCGACAATCGCCGCGGGCGTCGTCGCCCAGATGGAGTCGTCAAAAGGTCCCGGAATCTTCAACGAAGTACTGGAGCCGCGTTACGGTACTTGCACTGGCGACGACTGCTCGGTTGTGCGTAATCCGATCCCGGAAGTCGCCGGCTTTACCGTCGATGCAAGGCTGGCTTGCGCCATGGAGGGCGAAGAGCCCGAAACAGCCGACTTCAAGAAGTTCTCCGCTTCACGACAACGCCTGCCGGAGGCGCCTGGGTTGTGAGCTATGACTATCCGCACCAGGAACCCACGCCAGGGGACATAGCGCTGGTTCAGTCCATCGCCCGCAAGATTGCTACCGATGCGGCTTAGCCCGCGCTCGCGGCCGCATTTCCCCGGATGATCTGCGCCAAGGGGCCTTTGACGTCCGCCAGCGCCTCCTTCATCGAGAGATAGCCCCCCTCGACCGTCGTGTCGTACTTCTTCCAATCGCGCAGCTCGACGCCTTGAAGCTCAGGCACGATCAGGATATCCGTAAGGTTGCGGTGCTGGTTGGGATTAATGCTCACCGTGGCCGCGCGCATCAAAAGGTTGGCGATCGGCGGCGCCGACTTGAAGCCATGCCGCATCGTCCATCCAAAGAACCCTGGCGGATCGACGAAGTCATCTGCCGATAGGCCTTCCGGCGCGGCGGCGACGTCGACGCCGATGATGCGACCTCGATGCGCCTCGCGCATCACATCGACCGGGAAGTTGTTCAGCACCGCGCCGTCCACGAGCACCTGCTTGGCCGACACCACGGGCGGCAGAATCCCCGGCAGGGAGATCGTCGCACGGAGCGCATCGCGCAACAGGCCGCGGGTGTGAACCTGGAACGTCCCCTGCGTTAGATTGGTGGACACGGCGAAGAACGGGATAGGCAGGTCCTCGATCAGCCGGTCGCCAAAGTGCTCCTTCAGGCGCGCATCCACCTTGTGGCCTTTCACAAGGCCAACGACGGGCAGGCGATAATCTGACAGCGGATTGGTCTCAACGAACGCCTTGTGGATGCGGCGATGGATTTCCCCGTCGTCCCAGCCACAGGCGAGGGATGCGCCGATGATCGCGCCCATGGATGCGCCGCCCACAAAATCGATCGGACAGTTGGCTTCATGCAGCGCCCGGATGACGCCGATATGCGCATAGGCGCGCGCGCCGCCGCCAGACATCACCAGGCCAACCGACTTGCCCGACATGGTGCGCGCCAGCCGGCGGGAGTCGTTCTCGTCCATATGGTTCCAGTGGAACACGCGGGTCGCTTCGGTCGCATCCATCCATTCGGCGGTCGACGTCACCTGGCGTTCGCCACCGTGATGAAGCAGCACAAGGTCGACCAGCCGGAACTGCCGTGCAGGCGAAGGATCATCGGGAAGCAGCGGCTTCGATGGTCGCGCGTCCGCCCGCGCAAAAAGCCAGATGCGGTCCGAATGACGCTGGGTCATCTTGAACCATGGCGTGTCGCCCAGCGTGGACAGCAGTAACACGACGTCGTTGCGCACTTCCAGCTCGTCGAAATAGGTGGCCGGCATTCCCACGGCTTCCTCGCCGACGATGGCGACGCGCAGCCCCATGCTTTGCAGGTCCGACGACAGCACTTTGGCGCGCTGCTTCAGGTCGATCGTGGGTGAGGCGGCGATCAGTCCGAACGCGCGCGGCTCGGCCGAGCGGCTCACCTTTTTCCGCGCCTGACGCATCCGGATCATGATGACGCGGGTCAGCCGCTCGAGGATCTGCGGGTCGGAACGCACAAGCTGCATGAACCCGTTACGCGACATGGACAGCAGTTCCGTGTCCCGCAATGCGAATACCGCGTGATCGTGGGGCTCGCCCGCGATCATCGACATCTCACCCACCGGCTCCCCGGCGCGGATATGGCCTACCAGCTCCATCTTGCCGTTGGCGCCGACCCGGAACGCCCCTAGCGAGCCCGAGAGCACGAAATAGATCTGGTCGGAAGGCTCGCCCGGCGCAAACAGTTGCCAGCCGCCGGGCAGGCCGAAATACCGAGTATCGTTTTCGGCCGCCTTCAGCGCGCGTGGGGGCGCATCCCTCAGAAAGGGCACCGACTTCAGCGTCGGCAGCAGCGGCGGTGCATCCGCAGCCTTGTCTTTTGCCTTCAAGCCCATGGTGTTGACCCGGCCCGAAATCGTTACCCGCTTCAACCTTACAGTAACGCAAAACCTTGAAAGAAAGGTTGGGGCGATCTCGACAAGGACGCGCGGCTGTCTTGCCACCCACGCTTCCGCGGACCTTAATGCCGGGAATCGGCAGATACGGCGGGGCGCAATGGCGCGACTTCATACTCAGGTAAGTGCTTCTTCCGAGCGCTTTCAAGGCAATGCTGCTGCAATGCAGCGGCTGGTGGAGGAGCTGCGTGAGAAAACCAGCAAAACCGCCCTCGGCGGCCCGGAAAATTTGCGGACGCGGCATGCGGGCAGGGGCAAGCTGCTGCCGCGCGAAAGGGTCGAGCGGTTGGTCGATCCCGCTTCGCCCTTCCTGGAGCTTTCACCTCTCGCCGCGGAAGGCATGTATGACGGCGAGGCCCCGGCGGCCGGCGTCATCACGGGGGTCGGCCGCGTTTCCGGTCGCGAATGTGTGATCGTGTGCAACGATGCCACGGTTAAGGGCGGCGCATATTTCCCGTTGACGGTGAAGAAGCATCTGCGGGCGCAGGAAGTCGCGCTCGAGAACAACCTGCCGTGCATCTATCTGGTCGACTCCGGCGGCGCGAACCTGCCGCACCAGTCCGAAGTCTTCCCGGACCGTGAACATTTCGGCCGCATCTTCTACAACCAGGCCAACATGAGCGCCCGCGGCATCCCGCAAGTTGCCGCCGTCATGGGTTCCTGCACCGCCGGCGGCGCCTACGTCCCCGCCATGTCCGATGAAACGGTCATCGTCCGTAAGCAGGGCACCATCTTCCTCGGCGGCCCGCCTCTCGTAAAAGCCGCTACCGGCGAGATCATCTCCGCCGAAGATCTCGGCGGCGCCGATGTCCATGCCCGCCGCTCCGGCGTTGCCGATCACTACGCCGCCAACGACGCCCACGCGCTCCAGATTGTCCGCGACATCGTCCGCAACTTCAACCGTCCCAAGCGCATCCATCTCGACTCCATCGCCCCGCGCGACCCCGCCTTCGACCCCGCCGAACTCGGCGGCGTCGTCCCCATCGACGCCCGCGAGCCCTACGACGTCCGCGAAGTCATCGCCCGGCTGGTCGATGGCTCCGAGTTCGACGAGTTCAAGAAACTCTATGGCGAAACCCTCGTCACCGGCTTCGCCCGCCTCCATGGCCTGCCGATCGGCGTTCTCGCCAACAACGGCATCCTGTTCTCCGAATGCGCCCAGAAGGCCGCCCACTTCATCCAGCTTTGCGACCAGCGCGGCATCCCGCTCGTCTTCCTGCAGAACATCACCGGCTTCATGGTCGGCTCGAAATACGAAGCCGGCGGCATCGCCAAGGATGGCGCCAAGATGGTCACGGCCGTCGCCACCGCCCGCGTGCCGAAATTCACCGTCGTCATCGGCGGCAGCTATGGCGCCGGCAATTACGGCATGTGTGGCCGCGCCTACTCCCCGCGCTTCCTCTTCATGTGGCCCAATGCCCGCATCTCCGTCATGGGCGGGGAGCAAGCTGCCAGCGTTCTCGCCACCGTCAAGCGAGACGCCATGGAAGCCAAGGGCGAAACCTGGCTCGCCGAAGCCGAGGCCAGATTCAAACAGCCCATTCGCGAGCTCTACGAACGCGAAAGCTCGCCCTATTTTTCCACCGCCCGCCTTTGGGACGACGGCGTCATCGCCCCGGCCGACACCCGCCGCGTCCTCGGCCTCGCGCTGTCAGCCTCCCTGAATGCCCCTCACGGCCGCCCGACGGATCGTGAGGCTGCATTCGGCGTATTCAGAATGTAGCCACGGAGGCGCATGAACCGCGACGCCCTCAACGCCCTCGATCAGACCGTCGCCATTGCGCGCGCGAGGGCGGGCGGTCGTGTGCCGGTCGTCGGCGTTGCGGGCCCTCAGGGGTCGGGCAAGACAACACTCGTCCGCGCGTGCGCAGCCACTTTAGGCGGCGTCGCCCATTTCTCGCTCGACGATTTCTATGTCGGTAAGGACGTCCGAGCGACATGGGCGCGCGACGGCCACCCGTTGCTTGCCACACGCGGCCCACCGCCGACGCATGACACCCTCGGCTTGGCATCCACGATCAAGCGCCTGCAGGAAGCAAAGCCCGGCGAGCGCACCACCTTTCCCGCCTTCGACAAGGTGAAGGATGATGTTCTGCCCGAAGCAAAATGGCCCGCCTTTCCCGGCCGGCCGGATCTGATCCTCATCGATGGTTGGTGCCTCGGCGCTCTGCCGCAGACCGAATCTGAACTCGTAGCTCCCGCCAGCCGCCTCGAGGCGGAGGACGACGGCGAGGGCCACTGGCGCCGCCTGGTCAACAAGCAGCTCTCCACCGCCTACGCCGACCTGTTCGCCCAGCTCGACGCTATTCTCTACCTGCGCGCCCCGGATTTTGCGATCGTCCACGACTGGCGCTGCGAGCAGGAGGAAGGCCTCCTCGGCCGCGCATTGACCTCCGCAGATCGCCAGCGCATCGCCCGCTTCGTACAGCATTATGAACGTATCACGCGCCACATGATTGCCGGAGGCCGCCGCGCCGATATCGAGGTCCAGCTTGACGCCCGTCGCAACGTGACGGAGGTTCGCCGCTTATCGGCGTGACGAAGGGGCTGTTCAGATCTAAATCACTCCAAAATGGAGCACTCCCATGGCCTATGAGAACATCCTCCTCGACGTGTCGCCCGAAGGCACCGCCGTCCTGACCCTCAACCGGCCCGAAAAGCGAAACGCCATCAACGCCGAGGTGATCGAGGAGCTATCCGACGCCTTCGAAACCCTCTCGAAAAACCCCGAATGCCGGCTGCTGCTGATCCGCGGCGCCGGGCCTGTCTTTTCCGCAGGCGCTGATCTCGAATGGATGCACGCCGCCTCGCATTATTCCGAGCGCGAGAACGAGGAAGACGCCTACGCCATGGCCGAAATGCTGCGTCATCTGTTCCATCTTCCCCAGATCACCATCGCGCTGCTGCATGGCGCGGCCATGGCCGGCGCCTGTGGTCTCGCCGCCGCCGCAGATATCGCGATCGCGCGCAAGGGCACGATCTTTTCCTTCTCCGAGGTGAAGCTGGGCATCATTCCGGCGACGATCTCGCCCTATGTCATAAACGCCATCGGCCCGCGTTGGGCCCGCCTGCTGTTCGTCACTGCGGAGCGTTTCGAGGCGGACTTCGCTGCAAAGATCGGCTTGATCCATCACGAGGTCGAAGACGAAATGGCGATGGAGAAGCTGGTCGAGCACTATGCCGACCTTGCCTACGCCGCATCCCCCGAAGCCGTAGCCGACGCAAAGGATCTCGTCGCGCGTGTGACCGGCGAGATTATCGATTCCAGCCTTGGCCATCTTACCGCCAAACGTTTGGCGCATCGCCGCGTCAGCACGCTCGGCAAGGAAGGCCTCTCCGCCTTCCTCGAAAAACGCAAGCCGAGCTGGGCGCGTTAGGCGTGCCTGAAGGTGGCATATGTCACGGCGTTTGAAGACTGAAGCGTGGCTCCACGCCCGCCGCGAAGTGTGGCGCGCCGCGTTCGCGCAAGGTCCGATCACCGCCTTCATCTTCGAGTTCGTCTCGTTCGGCGTGAAGCAAGCGTGGGCCTGCCTGTTCGGCGGCCTGATGCTGACGCTGCTCGTCGGCAGCTTTTTGCTCTATCCAGCCGGTGCGCCGCTCGCGCGCTATGACTTCCTTATGCTCGCTGCGCTCACCCTTCAGGTCGGCATGATCGCGGCGCGCCTCGAAACGTGGGAGGAGGCGCGCGTCATTTTCGTTTTCCACGTCGTCGGAACGATCATGGAAATGTTCAAGACCGGCGTCGGCTCCTGGACCTACCCGGAGGACTCGCTCCTGCGCATTGCCGGCGTACCGCTCTTCTCTGGCTTCATGTAGGCGGCTGTGGGCAGCTATCTCGCACGCGTCTGGCGCATCTTCGCATTCCGCTTCGAACGCTTCCCCCCGCTCTGGCTGCAGGGCGTGCTGGCGGTCGCCGTCTACATCAACTTCTTTACCCACCACTACATGCCAGATATGCGCCTCGGCCTGTTCGTGTTCAGCGTCATCATCTACGGCCCATGCTTCGTCTTCTTCCGGCCTGACCAGAAAGAGCGCTTTATGCCTCTTGCGGTCGGATTAGTTCTGGTTGCCTTGTTTATCTGGTTTGCCGAAAATCTCGGCACATTCGCACGCGCCTGGGTCTATCCCAGCCAGGGCGACCGTTGGCATCCTGTCTCGCTGGACAAGCTGGGTTCCTGGTATCTCTTGATGATCATCAGCTTCGTACTGGTGGCGGCCGTCCATACAGGTTCGGGACGGAAAGAGGGACAGGGACAATGAGCGGAGAGATCGAAGCCGCTGGCGCGGCCATCACGGCTGGTCTCGTCGCAGGCGCGGTCGAGGGAAAAAAATCGCATGGCCCGGCCGCACATGGCGCGTGCGCCAACTGCGGTGCGGAGCTTGCCGGGAACTACTGCGCCAACTGCGGCCAGCCCGCCCACGTCCACCGCACGCTCGGCCACATGGTCGAGGAATTTCTCCATGGCCTCTTGCATTTCGATACGCGCGCCTGGCGCACTCTGCCGATGGTTGTTTTCCGCGCCGGTACGCTGACGCGCGACTATGTCTACGGAAAGCGCGCCAGGTTCATATCGCCGTTGGCGATGTTCCTGCTCGCGGTCTTCACGATGTTCGTGGTTTTTGCCTTCGCAGGCGGCGCCAGCGTGGGTGTTGACGACCCTGCTGCTCGTGGCGAGATCGCTGCGGTGATTCAGGAAAGAAGGTCTGACCTGGCCGCGGAAGTCTCCGCATCGCTAAGAGAAACCGCTGCAGCAAGGGAGCCAGCCGCAGCGCCCGATGCCGCGGCTGAAGAGAGCCACGCGAACACTCATTCAGGCCCCGCACAGATCGCCGCCGCTGCGGACGAAACGAAGATCAAGGTTCGAACCGGTTGGCCGGATCTCGACAAGAAGATCGAGCACAAGCTCGAAAACCCGGAACTCGCCATCTACAAGTTCCAGAACGCCGCCTACAAGTACGCCTTCCTGCTCGTGCCGATTTCGCTGCCGTTTATGTGGCTGCTGTTCTGCTGGAAACGCGGCCTGACCTTGTTCGACCACACGGTCTACATTCTCTATTCGCTGTCTTTCGTATCGCTGCTCTTCATTGTGGCGTCGCTGGCATCGGCCTTGCCTGTACTGTTCGAATGGCTCGCGCCGTTCATGATGCTGGCAATCCCGGTCCACGCCTTATTCCACCTGAAAGGTGCATATGCACTCAGCTGGTTCTCGGCTCTATGGCGCACGCCTGTGCTGATGGCGTTCTCAGCACTAGCGCTGGCCATCTTCCTGCTTGCGATTCTCGCCGTCGGTTTTGTTGGCTAGATCGCACAACCCGTGAAGCCCGCTGATTCTGGCGTGACCAGCGGCTATGAAAACGCTTCCTTCGTCGCGCGGCGCATCCTAACTTCCGCCCATGTTTGCATCGATCCTGATCGCCAATCGCGGCGAGATATCCCGGCGCATCATGCGAACCGCCCGAAAGCTAGGCTTGCGGACGGTCGCGGTCTATTCCGACGCAGATGCGGAAGCCGCCTTCGTGCGCGAAGCCGATGAAACCGTCTGGATCGGCCCAGCCCCCGCCGCGGAAAGCTATCTCAAGGGCGACCGCATCATCGAAGCCGCGCTCGATACCGGCGCGGAGTGCATCCATCCCGGCTACGGCTTCCTGTCGGAGAACGCAGATTTCGCCGAAGCCGTCGGCAAGGCCGGTCTTGCGTGGGTCGGCCCGCCGCCATCCGCGATCCGCGCGATGGGCCTCAAGGATGCCGCCAAGGCGCTGATGGAAAAGAACGGCCTCCCCGTCACGCCCGGCTATCATGGGGAAGACCAGAGCGCGAAAACGCTGAAGGCCGCCGCGAAGAAGATCGGCTATCCTGTCCTCATCAAGGCCATCGCCGGCGGTGGCGGCCGCGGCATGCGCCGCGTCGCCGCTGCAGAAGATTTCGACGCCGCGCTCGCCAGCGCCCAACGTGAAGCCCTGTCCAACTTCGGCGACGACCGCGTGCTGGTCGAAAAATTTATCGAAAGCCCGCGCCACATCGAAGTGCAGATCTTCGGCGACAGCCACGACAACTACGTTCACTTCTTCGAGCGCGACTGCTCGCTGCAGCGCCGCCGCCAGAAGGTGATCGAGGAAGCCCCAGCCCCCGGCATGAGCCTCGCGGTCCGTAAGGCGATGACCGACGCTGCCCTCATGGCCGCGAAGGCCGTCGGCTACCGCAACGCCGGCACGGTCGAGTTCATCGTTGATGGCTCTGGCGTTCTGCGTCCCGATGGCTTCTGGTTCATGGAAATGAACGCCCGGCTCCAGGTCGAACACCCCGTCACCGAACTCATCACCGGCCTCGACCTCGTCGAACTGCAGTTGAAAGTCGCAAACGGCGGCAAGCTCCCGGCCCAGTCCGACATAAAACTCAAAGGCCACGCCGTCGAAGCCCGTCTCTGCGCCGAAGACCCGGCGCGCGGCTTCCTCCCATCCTCCGGCCGTCTCGACGTGTTCGATCTGTCGACTTTCTTCGACGACATGCCCGGCGGCGTCACGCTCCGTCTCGACAGCGCGGTAGAGGAGGGCGATGTTGTCCCCGCCGACTATGACAGCATGATCGCCAAGGCGATCGCCCACGCCACAACGCGCGACAGTGCGCTTGATGCGCTGGGTCAGGCCCTGCGCGGAGCGGAAATCTGGCCCGTCGCAACCAACGTCGCCATGCTCGCCAATCTGCTTGACCATCCGGATTTCCGCGAAGGAGTCGCCACCACCAACCTCGTCGAAGTTGATCTCAAGGAACTCGCCCAGCCTGACGACGCCGAATTCGCCGACGCACTCATTCTCGGCGCCGCGGGCTTGCGCTACCTCAAGCGCAACGCCACCGCCGATCCCTGGGACATGGCCGATGGCTTCCGCATCAACGCCGCCCCGCGCTCCACCTATCTGTTCGACACCGGCGGCGAGACGCGCTCTGTCAAGCTCGAAGCCGCCGATGGCGTCGAGCGCGCCTACATCTTCGGCGACAGTTTCGAGATCGATGTCGAAGCCGCCCTCATCGCCAATGGCGTCATCCTCTCCGGCGTAGTCGATGGCGCGGAGGTGCTCGGCGTCGTGCGCCAGCTGTCTGACGGCCCCGTGCTCTTCAGCCGCGGCCGCGCGCTCGCCCTACGCAGCCCGGAATTCGCCCATGCCCTCGAAGGCCTCGTCGCCGGCGACGACATCCGCGCCCCCATGCCCGGCAAAATCCTCGAAGTGAAAGCGACACCCGGACAGGATGTGAAGAAAGGCGAGCCGCTCGTCGTCATGGAAGCCATGAAGATGGAACATACGCTCTTGGCCCCGCGCGACGGCAGGATTTCCGAAGTCGCCGTCGTCGCCGGAACGCAGACCGCCGAAGGCGCCGCCCTAGTGCGGCTCGAACAGCTGCCGGAATAGATCTCCGCCGATCCTTCCCCGTGTAAGGGCAAGGTGGCGCGCAGCGCCGGATGGGCACGCCACGAGGAAACTCTCGAGAGAATCCTCGCGCCGTACCCCCCAAGCCGGCTTCGCCCCACTTCTCCCGCCAGCGGGGGAAGGCGCGATTCGGAAATTGTTCATCTCGCCTGTGGCACACTGCTTATCAGCAGATGCACAACCGAATTCATCTACAGCGGCCAAATCCAGCCACATTCCGCCACGACCTTCGATTGGATAAGGACACTGAGCTCCCCGAACCGGGACGGATAGCGAGCCATGCCCGCCTTTCTTCTTTTCGCCGTGACATGGGCGGGTCTTTCGCCCGAGCAGGCGCTTGAGCGCGCGCTTGACGCCGCCGAACCGCCGGGCGCGCTGCGCGCCGCCTTTCACGCCACCCTGATGTCCGGAAACGCGGTCCGCCGCATCGAGTTCGATCCCTACGCCGAACCCGCCTCGCGCTTCCGCCTCACCCTGTCCCGCGGAGACAATGAAGAGCTCGACGCCGTCGTTCAGGGCTGGCGAGACGAGCGTCAGGCCGACGCCCGCCTCTTCGCCGACGACCTCCGCGTCAGCCTTGGCGACGCCCGCATCGCCGGCGCGGCTGATTCCATGACCGTCAGCTTCCGCCACAAGATCTCGGTGAATGATGGCCCTATCGACGCGGAATTCTCCGCCCGCATGGTCGGCCGGCTCCAGCTCGCCCCCAGCACAGGTTATCTGCAGACCATCGCCTACGACGTCGAACGCCCTGTGAAGCTCGACAACGGAACGACCATATACGAATACAACCAGACCTACCAGTTCGGCTATTCCTCGCGCTGGGACGTCAGCTATGTGAACTCCTACGACCTCACAGCCAAAGGCGGCCAGTGGGGTATGAGCGAAACTCGCACCATCCATGTGGAGCTGACCGACATTGCTTTCGGTTTCGCTGGCGACAGCCAACAGGATCTGTCTTCCAAGCCATCTCCCTATTCCCCGGGACCCACAGCCAATCTCCGCTGAAGGGTTGCGGGCTTGCCCCGCGCCATTAACTTCGCAGGATGGCTCTTCACATGATCAAGCTGTGCGTAGGCATCAACACCGTCGACGAGCTTGCCGAACGGCAGGTCAAGCGCGCGAAGGAGCGTACGAAAAGGAACAAGTCCCCCAATCCCTTCCACGACACCCGCATGACCCCGAAACGCGCTGCGGAAATGCTCTCCGGCGGCTCGCTCTACTGGGTCATTAAGAATCACATCGTTGTTCGCCAAAAGCTGATCGGCTTCGAGGAAGTGAAGGACAAGGACGGCAGGTCCATGTGCCGCATCCACCTCGATCCGGAACTGGTCGGAACCAAATCCCGCAGGAAGCGCCCCTTCCAGGGCTGGCGCTACCTCGAACCCGCCGACGCCCCGCCAGATGTAGACGGCAAAGGCCCGGCGTTGTCGGCTCATCTCGAACAGGCGCTGAAGGAAGCCCTGGCCTGGTAAGGCTCACAACCGCTAGTTCCACCTCCGCCGTCATTCCGCGCGAAGGCGCAACGCGCCGTAGACCCGGAACCCCTAGAGCTGAACCAACAGCACGTCATTCCGGCAGCGCGCGGCGCTATCCGGGACCAATTTCTCGCCCGGTCGATGCTGACGAATGGGACCCAGCTCTCCGCTTCGCTACGGCCGGAATGACAACCAATGCTCGATAGCCCTCATGGCGACTTTGTTGTCGGTCAATCTCTTGCTCGGTGTTTGGTCGAGGGTTGGTCGTGTTTCAGCATGGCGTTTGCGGCGACCACGAGCTTGCGAGCGATGGCTATGAGGGCGACCTTTGCGGGTTTTCCAGCGGCTCGCATCGCCTGTTATTCGGCCTTGAACCCTGCATCGCAGAGCACGGCGGAGAGGGCCGCAATGTATAACGCCGTGCGAACGCAAGGCCGTCCGCACTGGATGTAGGCGTGTTCTTAACTGGCGCCGCTTTGTTGGATGTGCGCGGCGAGGCCTGCAAGGCTGGCGATCGCCTTGTTGTCGCGCCGGCCCAGCTCGGGGAGATCGGCCTGCAGGGTGGCGCAGACGACGGGTCCGAAGCCGGGAACGGTAAGCAGGAGCTCGCGCCTGCGCCGGTCGTCAGGCCCTGTACTGGTGCGCGTCTCGGTCATCGCCTCGATGCGGGCGCGCTCCTAGCTAATGAGCCGGATGGTCTCCTTAAGGCTGGCGAGGAGGATGGGCTCGAAGGTCTGCTTGAGAGGGGGCTTCTCGGCGGCGATCATCTCGACCAGCTGGCGGCGGCGCGTTGAAAGTGCCTGCAGCCCCATCATGGCACGGGGCGGCGCTGGGCGTGCAACGTCTGTCATGATCAGAGCGGAGCGCGCGATAAGGCCGGCGTCCAGCCTTTCGGTCTTGGCTTTTCGGCCTTCAACCAGCCGCAGGACCCTGACGCGGCGAGGATCAAGCACGCCCACGGGCATGGCGGCCCCGGCCGGTGTGCGCACCAGGCGGGCGGGGAGGGGCTCCGGTCGATTCAAGCACGAAGGGTTCAACCCTTGCGCGGCGGAGGCGGGCCGGCAGGCCAGTGACAGCGGAAGGCGAGTTGGCGATGCGGAAGTGCCGGCGGGCCGCCGCGCCTGCTTCTGATGACCGGGCGATGGCCACATCGAGCCAGTCACGGCCGACATCAACGGCGGCCGCAGTTGAGATAGTCATGGGAACCGCTGCTGTATGCCGGCTGACTGCGCAAGCGGCCGCGGCCATGCGACTGCTCGGAACAAATGACCGGCTGGCGCGCCCAAGCCAAGAGGCGGTCCACGGAGGTAAGCCCGGGCGCTCGGTGAGCAATGAGCTACGCCAGCGGCAGGACCATTCCAGCAGTCCCGCCGTCTACCTACAGGTGAGCAGCCAGCGAGGCTGGCACCCGTCGAACCACGAGGGCGCGCTCACTGAAATCCTACCTGCGAACGAAGCCCACATTATCGATCAACCGCGTCTTGCCGAGTCGCGCCGCAACAAGCAACCTTCCGCTCGTGCCCACCGGACAGGTCTCCGCACCAAACGGCGCCAGCGTGTCGGCGCGCCGCGCCTCGACATAATCAGCCGAAGCATAACCAGCCGCGAGTAATTCTGCTTTCGCAGCGTCCGTCGCAGCGCGGATCGGCTCGCCGCCCTCGAGCTTTGCTGCCGTCGTGAACATCACGCGCGACACCGCGACGGCTTGGGCTCTCTCTTCAGCGTTGAGGTAGGCATTGCGCGACGACATCGCCAAACCATCCGCCTCGCGCTTTGTCGGTCCGCCGACGATCTCGATGCCGAAGCCGAGATCATGCGTCATCCGCTTGATGACCAACAGCTGCTGGTAGTCCTTCTCGCCGAACACCGCGACGTCGGGGCGGAGATGCAGGAACAGGCGGCTCACCACGCTGGCCACGCCTTCGAAGAAGTGCGGCCGCACCTCGCCCTCAAGGATATGAGCCAGGTCCTTCACCATGACCCGCGTGGAATCCCCAGCCGGATACATTTCCGCAGGCGAGGGGCAGTAACAGAACGAACATCCTGCCGCCTCGAGCTTCTGGAGATCGTTCTCCTCCGCCCGAGGATAGGTCGCCAGATCCTCATGCGCGGCAAACTGCGTCGGGTTAACGAAGATCGAAGACGCTGCGGCGTCCGCTTTTTCCAGTCCGATCTTGATCAGTGAGACATGGCCGTCGTGCAGCGCGCCCATCGTTGGCGCAAAGGCAATGCGTTTGCCGGCGGCGTGCTGCGATTTATGCCAGTCTCTTGCTTCCCTACGGGTGCGGGCCACGACAAGACCGGTACGCTTCGGCACGCTTGACCCCTCAGTAGTTCTCGGCCCGGTTTCCGCAGCTTCGGGGCGTTCCGGCGGCTGCTTCTAGGCCCGTTCCGGGAGCGGATCAATCGCATGGCCCCCGCAGGTTTTATGGGTCCTTAACCGGCTTTGCCGATCCTTGGGCCATGCGTTCCTTATTGATGTGTTATCTCAGGTTTGCCGGGTTCAGCGTCGCGGCGCTGGCCGTCGCCGCGTGCGCGAAAATCGCTTCGGTCGAAGGCGCATCAGGCCGTCCCGAGCCGCTCGTCGGAGAACCGCCTGAAAACAGCGAGATGGCCGTCGCTCAGGACCGGCAGGGCGAAGCCCAGCGCATCGCCGCCCTGGAAGCGCAGGTCGCCGACCTTGATTCGCAGCTGGTCCACCTTCGCAAGGCCGTGGATCTCCTCGGACCCCTGCCGGATCACCCGGACCTGTTCATACCGGTCTCGAAAGCGGAGATCAGAACCGAATCCATGGTTCAGGACGCCGAAGCTAATGCCCACCTCGCAGCCCTGTATTCGCCGCCTCCGTCACTGAATCGCGCGAGTTCTCTGTTCTACGAAGCGGAACTGGGCTCGTTCGCCACCCAATCCGCAGCCGAAGCCCACTGGAAGCAGCTTGTCGCCAGCAACCGCCTGGGCGGCCTTGAGCCCGCCTACGCTCTCGCCGGCGCCGTAACCCGCCTTACTGCTGGCCCAATGGTCAGCCAGGCCGCTGTCCAGGCACTATGTGTGGAGCTCTCATCACTGGCCGGCGCCTGCCGCGTGGCCGCCCCAATAAGGGCATACTGATCCTATGGTCTCCAACGTCATGACAGCGCCCGCCGCCCCGACCGCGCGTGACGCCTCCGGTCAGGCCCGGCTGGCGCACACGATTGTGGTCGGCAACGAAAAGGGCGGGGCCGGCAAGTCCACCGTGGCAATGCACCTCTGCGTCGGGCTCCTGCGCATGGGCATGACCGTCGGCGTCATGGACCTCGACGTCCGCCAGCGCTCGCTGGCGCGCTATATCGAGAACCGCTCGCGCTGGATCCGCAACACGGGCGCCCCCCTCCCCATGCCGGAAGTCGCCCGCATCGACGCCAGTCAGGCCCGTGACCTCGACGCTGCGGAAGTCGAAGAGGCGAAGCATTTCGAGGAAAGCCTCAAACGACTGTCCGATCGGTGCAATTTCATCATCATCGACGCGCCCGGCGGCGACACTTTCCTGTCGCGCATCGCCCATTCGGCCGCCGACTCGCTGATCACCCCGCTGAACGATTCGTTCGTCGACTTTGACCTGCTGGGCGATGTCGATCCCCAGACTCTCGAAGTCGCCCGGCCCAGCTTCTATGCCGAACTGGTTTGGGAATGCCGAAAACAGAAGGCCCAGCAGACCCGCAAGCCAATCGACTGGATCGTCATGCGCAACCGCATGTCTCCGCTCGACGCCCGTAATAAGCAACGGGTGGGTGAGGCGCTGGAAAACCTCTCCCGCCGCATCGGCTTCCGCATCGCGCCGGGGTTCTCGGAACGGGTGATCTACCGTGAACTCTTTCCGATGGGCCTCAGCCTGCTGGACCTCACCGGCTCCGGTGTCCCCTTCACGATGAGCCACGTCGCCGCCCGCCAGGAAATCCGCGACCTAATGATCGTTCTCAAGCTGCCCGGCCTCGAAGGCAAGGAAATCAGCTTCTAGCTTCGATCCTCCCGCGCTCGTTTTGTCATCATGGCAAAGACTCCAACGAAAAAACCAGCCAAAAGGCCAAAAAACCGCATCGTTCACGTGCTGCACGTCAACGCGCCCGACAAGGCCTAGCCACGCGATACCACAAACTACAAGGCCGCCCGCAAGGTCTTCCTGAAGGTGATGCCGAAGTTAGGCCCGGGCGTTACGCAGGCCGAGATGATGGCGCTGATGAAGCAGGCCCTGCCGGCCAGCGAGTGGGGCGCAACTCAGGGCTGGTGCGCCAAGACAGTCCAACTCGACGCCGAAGCCCGCTGCGAAGTCGTCCGCGATGGCGGCAAGCCGCTACCTTGGAAGAACAAATAGCCGGAAAGCCGCGGCTTATTGTGCGACTGGCGGGGAAGGTTGTTCTTGCGGAGCCGCAGTCGGCGCCGGCGAGCCCGCCGCCGCTTCCGTGGTAACCAGGATCGCTTCCGAAGCCTGGGCGATTACTTCCGTTGCTGCAACAGGTGTGGAGGCCACTTCCGCGATCGTAGCAACCGGCGCTGTCGCCGATTCTGTGGTTGCAGCCACTGCCGCAGCCGCAGCCGCAGCTAGTTCCGTGGTCGCCGGCGAAGCTTCGATCAGCGCACCGATCGGGTCAGAAGTCGCATCAGTCGCTTCCGCCGCTTCAGTTCCTTCGGCGGATTCGCTATCGCCCTGGGCGACTTCCTCGAAGCCGTCCTCACCTTCCTCCGTGGTGCCCCGTGCATTTTCTTCACCGTCGAGTTCGGCCACTAGGGCGGAACCGCTTGCGGAAACCACAGCGGTGTCATCCGACTCGGTCAGCTTGCGCAGCTGGGCCATCGCCAGGCTGTCGGCCGTCATGTTGCCGCGGTCGCCAAAGGCAATCCGCGCTCGCAGGTCGTTGTCGGCCGTCAGTGTGCCATTGATTTCCATGAAAGCGGCATCCAGCAGGTCCGCCACGTGCTGGTCGCGCGACCGGCCGGTCGTGCCGCCCATCATGACAGCGATCACCCGGCGGCCTTCGCGCTCAGCGGAAGCCATCAGGTTATAGCCGGAGGCGTTGGTGAAGCCGGTCTTGATGCCGTCAACCCCCTGAACCTTCTTCAGAAGCTCGTTGTGGTTGGCGTATTTACGCTTGTTCCAGGTGAACGAGGACAGCGAGAAATAGTTGTACCGGTCTTTGTGGTCCGCATAGACGGCCTCGGCCAGTCTTGCCATGTCGCGGGCTGTGGTGACCTGTTTCCTGTCCGGCAGCCCGGACGAGTTGCGGAACGTGGTTGCGGCCATGCCGAGTTCATCGGCCTTAGCGTTCATCTTGGCGACGAACTTGGCTTCGGTCCCGCCCAGTTTCTCGGCGAACACGATCGCGACATCGTTGGCAGATTTGGTAACAAGGGCGCGGATCGCATCCTCGACCTTGATGGTCGCGCCGGCTTTAAGTCCCAGCTTGGAGGGTTGGGCGCGCGAAGCGGCCTTCGAGACAATCATCCGATCAGAAAGTTTGAGTTTTCCGGCATCAAGGGCGTCAAAAACGAGGTAAAGGGTCATCACCTTGGTCAGCGACGCCGGATGACGTGTTTCATCCGCTTCACGGGCGTGCAGAACCTGGTGCGTTTCGAGATCGATCACGATCGAAGCATATTTGCCGGCCCAGGCCGGGGTCGAACCGAGCAGGGCGAGCACTATGACGAGCGCCGCCTTACGGATCCATGCGATCAAAGAGATCGTCTTCATACGCAAGGGATTCCTCTATCGAAGTACATACAAAGACGAGATTGAGGGTCCAACGGTGACCTTACCTAATCTTTAATCTTCGTCACCTGCCTTTTGCAGGCTGGCACGAATTTCTTCCCTATCGCCCATCCTAGGACGTCTCCCGCCAGAGTAGAGCGATGCATCGCTTAATCGTGCATGAACCGCACAAGGTTGTCGCAGCCGATGCCGCGTACCGCGAAACTCTAAAACGTCGGCCCGGATTTTGTGCAAACCATGGCGGGCGCTGCAGAATGGCAGCTCCGGATGGCTGCCCTCAGGTGTTCGTGGGAGGAGCCCTTTCAACCGCGCGGCGGATCAATATCTAATGCATAGCAGATAGCTGTTAACCCACTACAACCACGCTAGGCTGTCCCCAAAGGGATCCGGCTCGGAAACATGACACAGAAGCGTCCACCCACACCCGGTACGGCAAAGGAGCTCGGCGTCCAGACGCGGACGAAGCCGAAGCCCAAGAAGCCGTCAATGTACCGGGTGCTGCTTCTCAACGACGACTACACCCCTATGGAATTCGTGGTCCTTGTCCTCGAGCACTTTTTCAACAAGTCTCGTGAAGAGGCGACCCGGATCATGCTCCACGTCCACAATTACGGCGTCGGCGTCTGTGGGATTTATCCAATCGAAGTCGCCGAGACCAAAGTCGCGCAGGTCATGGATCTGGCGCGGCGCAACGAACATCCCCTTCAGTGCACCAAAGAACGAGAGGATTAGGCACACTTAATGCCCTCCCTGACACCCAGCCTTGAACGTGCTCTCGAACGCGCCCTACAACTGGCCGCTGACCGGAAGCATGAATATGCAACCCTTGAGCACCTGCTGCTTGCCCTCACAGAGGACGAAGATGCATCCGAGGTGATGACGGCGTGCAAGCTCGATATCGACAAGCTGCGCCGTGACCTCGCCCACTACCTCGACAACGACTGCGCTAGCTTTGTGGTCGAGGACGGGGGCCAGGTGCACCCCACCGCCGCCTTCCAACGCGTCGTCCAGCGTGCCGTTCTTCACGTCGAATCCTCGTCGAAAGACGAAGTCACCGGCGCGAATGTGCTCGTCTCGATCTTTGCCGAGCGCGACAGCCACGCTGCGTATTTCCTGCAGGAGCAGGACATGACGCGCTACGATGCGGTGAACTACATCTCGCACGGTGTCGCCAAGAAGCCGGGCATGTCCAAGTCCAAGCCCGTCGAAGGAGCTGCGGAGAAGGAAGAAGAAACTACAAAGCCGGTCGGCGAGGCGCTGGGCGCCTACTGCGTCGACCTCAACCAGAAGGCCCGCGAGGGCAAGACGGACCCCCTCATCGGCCGCCATTTGGAAGTCGAGCGCGCGATTCAGGTTCTCTGCCGCCGCCGCAAGAACAACCCGCTGCTGGTAGGTGATCCGGGCGTCGGTAAGACGGCCATCGCAGAAGGCCTCGCCAAGAAGATCGTCGATGGCGAAGCTCCCTCGATCCTCGCGGACGCTGTCATCTACTCGCTCGACATGGGTGCGCTCCTTGCCGGCACCCGCTATCGCGGCGACTTCGAAGAGCGTCTGAAAGCTGTCGTGAAAGAGCTCGAAGAGCAGCCGAAAGCCGTGCTGTTCATCGACGAGATCCACACCGTGATCGGCGCCGGCGCCACGTCCGGCGGGGCGATGGATGCGTCCAACCTGCTGAAGCCTGCGCTCCAGTCGGGCACGCTCCGCTGCATGGGGTCGACGACCTACAAGGAATACCGCCAGCACTTCGAGAAGGACCGGGCACTTGCCCGCCGCTTCCAGAAGATCGACGTGGTCGAGCCGACGGTCGAGGACACGATCAAGATCGTAATGGGCCTTAAGCCCTACTTTGAGGAATTCCACGGGCTCAAATACACCAACGAAGCCATCCGCACCGCGGTGGATCTGTCTGCGCGTTATATCACGGACCGTAAGCTGCCCGACAAGGCGATCGATGTGATCGACGAAGCCGGAGCCGCCCAGTGGCTACTGCCTGAAAACAAGCGTCGCAAGCAGATCGGCGCGCGCGAGGTTGAGGCCGTCATTTCCAAAATGGCACGCATCCCCACCAAGCAGGTCTCGAAGTCCGACTCAGAGCAGCTCAAATCGCTTGAAACGGATCTCAAGCGCGTGGTCTTCGGCCAGGACAACGCCATCAAGGCGCTCGCTACCGCGATCAAGCTTGCCCGCGCCGGCCTACGCGAACCGAACAAGCCAATCGGCTGCTACCTGTTCTCCGGCCCCACCGGCGTCGGCAAGACGGAAGTCGCCAAGCAGCTCGGCTCCATCCTCGGCGTCGAGATGCTGCGCTTCGACATGTCGGAATACATGGAGCGGCACACGGTGTCGCGTCTCATCGGCGCGCCTCCGGGCTATGTCGGATTCGACCAAGGCGGGCTGCTTACTGACGGCGTTGATCAGCACCCGCACTCCGTGCTCCTCCTCGACGAGATCGAGAAGGCTCACCCGGACCTATTCAACATCCTCCTCCAGGTGATGGATAACGGCACGCTCACCGACTCGAATGGCAAGAAGGTAGATTTCAGGAACGTGATCCTGATCATGACCACGAACGCTGGCGCCTCGGACGCTGCAAAAGAGTCGATCGGCTTTGGCCGCGGCAAGCGCGAGGACGAGAATGAAGAGGCGATCAAGCGCCTGTTTACGCCCGAATTTCGCAACCGCCTCGATGCGACGATCCCGTTCGCGGGCCTGTCGCAGGACATCATCGAGATGGTCGTTGACAAGTTCATCCTCCAGCTCGAGGGTCAGCTTGCGGACCGCAATGTCACGATCGCGCTCACACCAAAGGCCCGCAAATGGCTGGCGGTGCGCGGCTACGACGAAGCCTTCGGCGCTCGTCCTCTTGGCAGGCTCATTCAGGAACACGTCAAGAAGCCGATGGCCGACGAACTTCTCTTCGGCTCGCTCCAGAAGGGCGGAGGCGTAAAGATCGACGTGGACAAGAACGACCCCGACAAGCTGTCGTTTAAGTTCGTCGAGAATCCGAAGCCCACCCAGAAAGAAAAGCCAGAACCGGAAGCGGTGGAGTAGAGCGCAATACAACCTAATGCAGAAGGGCGGCTCAATTGAGTCGCCTTTCTTTGTTTTTCCTTCGCCGATCAAGGCTCCGGCGTCGCCCCGTTCGGGTCAACCGCTGCGCCGACCTGCGTTGGCCACAGAACCGGGTAGGGAGGCCCCTTGCGGTCCGGCGTCGAACAGTCCTGCCAACGCAGTTCCTGCACGGTGAAGCGCTTGCCGTCCCAGTGATACGTTCCTTCCGATCCGCACGTGCCATCCTCCGCACTCTTGCGGAACGTAGTCAGCGTCTCGTTCCCCGCATCCACTTCGGCCATGCTGACCTGGTCACTCGCGAACCATCCGCCCGCGTCGTAGTCCGGGATCGACAGCAGCTCCAAAGTATCGGCGCTGCGCACGGCGAACAGCCGATCAGTTGCGGAAGAGGCGCTCTGGTTGCAGCCCAAGATCACGACCGCGCCGGTCTGCATGCCGACAACCTTCGACTCGATCTGCGTCTCGGCCGGCTTCACGCATCCGCCCATGGCGTCGCTGATCGTCTGCGCCATTGCGATCAGCGCGGTGTCGCCCTCGAGATTTCCCAGGAGCGGGTTGGCCGCAGCCGCCCCCGTCGGCTCACCGCATCCCGCCAGTGCGAGTGCCGCCGCAGCAGTGATCAAACCTAGTCGCATTCACGTCCTCCACCCGGCCGCGTGCAGTGATGACTAAACATTACCGCAAATCAATGGCTGACCGGCGCGCAAAATGCAGCAGGCGCCTCTACCAATACTCGCTGCGAGGCGCGCCTCCGAAAAGTTCGTCGAGCCTTCGCTTCGTTCCCTTCGAAACCTCGGCCGGAGGCGCTAACGGATCGAAGAAGCCCGTTTCTGCGATTTCGCCACGTTGGCTCGCCTTGCCCTGCGTCCAGCTGGTTATCCTGTATACCAGCACGTGATCATTGGGGAAAAACGCATGGTTTGCGTGCGCCGAGAGCAGTTCGAAGGCAGCCGGCTCGGCCGTGATTCCCGCCTCTTCCTCCAGTTCGCGAGAAAGGGCCAGCGCACAGGTCTCGCCGTTTTCCACACCGCCGCCAGGAAAATGCCAGCCTGGGGTGTAGGTATGCCGCAAAAGCAGCACGCGTCCGGCGCTATCAACGACGATTCCGCGCACGCCTAGCGTGGTCGAACGGCTCATACGCCAGTAGCTCTGGAAAATACGATCTCGAAAGGTCGGCTTTCTCAAGGGGTAGGGGCCTTGCAGGTTGTGGTCTAGGACAGGCATAGACACAGTAGGGAAAAGTCTGAAGGAGAATACCGTGGCGGCTGTATGGGCGATTGTGGCTGTTGTTGCAGTCTTCGGGCTCCTTAACATCATCGAATATCGCCGCATCGACTGATTGTCGCCGGCGGGCGGCTGACCGAAACGGGGAGGGCGCCACATTGACGGGCTCGATCGCATTCCTGGTCATCGGCTTCGCCGTACTTATCTATTCGGGCGATTGTCTTGTGCGCGGCGCCCTCGCGGCGGCGTACAAGTCGAACGTCTCGCCATTGCTGGTCGGAATTTTGATTGTGGGCTTCGGCACATCGATGCCGGAGTTCCTGATCGGCGCGCAAGCCGCCTCATCGGGCTATTCGGGCCTCGCTCACGGCAACATCATCGGCTCGAACATCGCCAACATCTTTCTGGTTTTGGCGCTACCCGCCCTGATATTCCCGATCGCCACGGACGCGCCCCGGATGCGGGCCACCGCCCTGTTCATGCTGGCCTGCACAGCCGCCTGGATTGGCGTCACGATATTTTTCGGCCTGACCCAGATCGTCGGCATGGTTTTCATCGTGCTGCTGGCCGTTTATGCGGTCATCGCCTGGATGATCGCGCGCGAGGACACGACCGAAGACACCAAGGAAGAGATCAAGATCATGAACACGCCGGTGTGGCGGATGATCATGCTGATCCTCATTGGTCTCGTCGGCCTGCCTCTCGGCGGTCGCTTCCTCGTGGATGGCGGCATCACGCTCGGCCACGAACTCAACGCCAGCGAGCGCATCGTCGGTCTCACCGTGCTCGCGTTCGGCTCGTCCCTGCCAGAACTCGGCGCCGCGGTCGCCGCATCCGTCCGCAAGCAGAGCGACGTTGCGATGGGTAACATCATTGGCGCATGCATCTTCAACATTCTCGGCGTCGGCGGGGTCGTCGGCATACTCGGTCCGCGCACCGCGCTGAGCCCCGAATTCACGGCCTTCAGCAACTGGGCCATGGCGCTCGCCGCGATCCTTGTGACGATCGTGATCTTCCTGCATCGCCGCGTCGGCATCGCAACCGGCTTAATCTTCCTCGTGCTCTACGGCGTCTATCTGCTCGGCCTCGTGAACAACTGGTCGTTCGAGGGTGTCGGCGATCTGATCATCGCTCCTTCGGCTCAGACACCCAGCGCCGACTGATCAGTCCGCGATCGTCTTCGGCGTCACGAAGGCCTGCAATTTCAACGAAGAGTTCGCATCCTTGCGCACAAACAGCGCACCTGCGGCCGTCGGAAATTTCGCCCGCAGCTTGATCTCGAGCGCCGTGTTGCGATGGGCCAGCCGGGTCGCCAGCTCGTGCATTCCCGGATTGTGCCCCACGAGCATGACGCGCTCCGCGCTCGCCAACTCGGCTTCCCGCAGCAGCGTCTCTGCGTTGCAAAGATAAAGCTGCCCGAGAAAGCGGACCAGCGCTTTCGGAAAGGCAGCTTTCGCCAACTCCCACGTCTCCCGCGTCCGTCTGGCGTCAGACACCAACACAAGCTGCGGATCAGCCCCCGCGTCAGCCAGCGCCTGCGCCACAACCAGCGCATCCTCCCGCCCGCGCGCCGCCAGCGGACGATCAAAATCCTCGCCCGTATCAGAATCCACCGTCGCCTTGGCGTGTCGAAGAAGAATAAGTTGACGCATTAGTTCCAACGTATGCTCGAGCAACCTCTGCCGCAATGTCATGAGCCTTGCCAAGGTCATAGGCGGCAATCACGACATCACTATGGTGGTCGCCCCCCGGATTTAAATCTCCGGCGTTCCTGTGCGCGGCGATCTACTATACATCAAATAATCTGAGCCAGGCAGGGAGCCGCACCCGACCTGGAGCGTCATCGCTGGTTACGTCCGCGCGCGATTCCATGTCGCCCACAGGGGGAAACTCGCGGGCGTCCGCCCCGACGATCTCGCCGCCATCGCAGGCGTTCGGTCGGAAATGATAGGCATAGGCCCCGAGTCCGCCAGCCGCAAGGCTGTGAAGCGGGCAGGGCTCGCCATGCGCGACATGGATGTCGTCGAGATCAACGAAGCTTTCGGCTCCCATGCAGTCGCCTCGATCTGCCAGCTCGAAATGCGGATGGCAAAGGTGAACATAGGCGGCGGCATCTCGATCGGTCACCCGCTCAGCGCAACCGGTGCGCGCAACACCGCCAGGGCCGCACAGATCATGAAACGCGAAGGCAAGCACTTCGCCCTCGCCACCCAATACTTCGGCGGAGGTCAAGGTATCGCGACAGTCATCGAGGCGGTCCGGCTGACTGGCAAAATGACGTGAGCAGTTGCGATGCAACCGGCTATGCCTCCCATGCGCAATCGTCCAAATGGGGAGGTAATACAGGGAGAGCGACCGTGCGTGTCGCCGCCTTGTTTCTGATTTGCTTGACCAACCTAATCGCGGCACCAGCGGCCCTAGCTGCACCCGCACTCTTTGCTGACGGGTCGATTGTGTTGCCGCTGGAGGTGCGCACGCCATCCTCGGTGTCTGCATCCCGGGGGCGTTCATATCCTACGTGCTGCTGCTGCCCGACTTCGACGGCCGCGGCGACGAGAAATCGGGCTTCGGCGGAGAGCCCCTATTGAAGCACGCCGGCGATCGGACCCGGCGCGGCGCCTAGACCGCCGTGGGCCAAATACGCGCTGCCGTCTGGGCCACCCTGTTCCCTGCAGAGGCGATCATGCCGCGCCAATGCTGCAACCGTCGTTCCGTGAACTCCGCAAGCACAAGACATCCCGCTATTGTAGAGCATGGCAGTGTCGCAGCGTGCAGCGGGTTGGCCGGATCATATCCGGGTACACAGGCTCCCAATTTCAGGAGCGGCATATGGAATAGATAAATCGAGAAAGTGCGCCCGGATATCCATCGGATCAGCGGCGCGAGACGCTCGAGCGCGGTTAAGCGCCGTTTCAACAAGCGCAACATGCCCAGGAAAGGCGCGGCAACGAGAACAGCGAGCGCGAAGTTCCAGAGGAACTCATCCGAAAAGCTAAATATCACATTCGGATCGAACCCGCCGATCATCTGACACGTGATGCCGGTCAGCGTGAGCGGCGCTGACCTGCTCGGTTTCTTCGGACCAGCGCTAGTTTGAGTAGGCGGCCAGTTCTGCCTTCTGTGTTTGCCCGTGTCCGAGCGGTTGAGCGACGGAGCGGAGCGCGGAGGCCCCACGTACCGCAGCGGTCCGCTCCGTCGCGGTCAC
>CANJIL010000020.1 GCA_947474455.1 Hyphomonadaceae bacterium
GAGTCGGATTCGCTGGCTTTAAGCTTGTCGAGCAGGTCCTGGCTGATATTGCCCTCGCCTTCGGCGGTTTCGCCCGCGGCGAGCACTTTCTTCGCGGCGTCATCGGCCGCCGTCCCGGGGGCAAAGGATTTGTCGCAGGCGCTCAGCGCTAGGACCGCAGCAAGGGCAATGGAAATACGGTACATGGCTCCACTATGCTGGGCTCGGATCGGGCGGGCAAGCGTCCGCTGCGGCTATGCGAGCATTGGACGACTTCAATTGCCTGAGAGGCCCGAAAAAGAGCCAGTTAGCCTTGTTTCGCTTTGAAGCGCGGGTCGGTCTTGTTGATGATGTACACGCGGCCCCGGCGGCGAACCACTTTGCAGTCGCGGTGACGGCCCTTCAGCGATTTCAGCGAGGAACGGACTTTCATGGGGCCAACGCGGGGTCTGGAATTGGGGAACGGGGCATCTAACGGAGGGAACTCCGGGTGTCAACCAGGCTGAGGTTTGCACCACAACTTGCCGGGCTAACGACGTAAATTAGCCTTAACGATCGTGCGTCATTCATGAAAGTCCTGCCAACTTGCCGCAGGATTTCATGGTAGGATCTACTGGCGTGCCCCGGAGGCTGTTGATGATGTCACTCCGATCCATGCGCTGGGCTGTCACCGGGGTCGCCCTCGGACTGGCGCTGGCGGCGTGCGAAAGCACGAAGGTGGCTGGGAACTCCGGTCCTCCGAAATCGCCGCCGTCCTCGCCTGCTCCCCCGTCTTCGAGCGAGGGCGCGTCGGGCCGCGCCTTCTCGTTTGCGAGCTCGGGCGACACGTCTTTCGACGCCTGGCGGACGCAGTTCGCGGCCAAGGCGGATGGCGCAGGGCGGAACGATGCGATTATCAGGTCGGTGCTGGATGGGCTCGTACCGGTCGAGCAGACAGTGCAGACGCAGTCGTTCGACAACCAGGCCGAGTTCGTGAAGCCGATCTGGGATTACGCCAAGACGGCGGTGTCGCCGACGCGGATCACCAACGGTCAGGCAAAGCTGGCGGAGAACGCTGCGATCTTCGAAGCTATCGAGGCGTCGTATGCGCCGCCGCGGGAGATTGTGTCGGCGATCTGGGGCATGGAGACCAGCTATGGCAGCTTCATCGGCAAGGATGATGCGCCGCGCGTGCTGGCGAGCCAGGCGGCGATGGGACGGCGCAGGGATTTCAACGAAGGCGAGCTGTTGGCGATCATGCAGCTGATCGAGAACGGATCAGCGACGCGCGACCAGTTCCGCAAGGCATCCTTTGCAGGGGCCGTTGGACAGACGCAGTTCATGCCCTCGACGCTCCTTCAGCATGGGCGCGACTTCGACAAGGACGGACACAAGGACCTCTGGACCAATGTGGGCGACGCGCTGGCGTCGGCGGCGAACTATCTCACCAACTCCGGCTGGAAAGAGGGCCAGCCCTGGGCAGTGGAGACGCGCATTCCCGAGCCGTTCGATTATTCGGTCGGCGACGGGCGGAAGCTTTCGGTGGCGGCCTGGAAAGGCCTGGGCCTGACGCCGGCGGCGGCGCCGGAGCTTGCCAATTCCGATGCTCTGCAGGCGGAGCTTTTCCTGCCGGCGGGATCGTATGGGCCGGCCTTCCTGCTGTTCGACAATTTCGGCGTCATCAAGCGCTACAACAATGCCGACAGCTATGCGCTGGCGGTTGGACTGCTGGCGGATCGCCTTGCCGGGCGGCCGGATCTTTCGCGGCCGTGGCCGAGCGACATCGTGATGCTGACGCAGCAACAGGCGAAGGATTTGCAAACGGCCTTGAACAAGCTGAACCACTCGGCGGGCGTGGTGGACGGCATCATCGGACGCGGCACGCGCAGCGCTCTGCAGAAGTTCCAGAAGGAAAAGGGCTTTGTCGCGGACGGCTTCCCGACGGTGGCGATGCTGGACGCTGTGCTGCTGGCGGCAAATGACGCCTGACGTGCACGTCGCCTGAGTTCCATCGGAACGTCTTGAACCTGCGCACGTTCGACTCCCGCAATTGATGGGAGATCAGTGATGGCTGTGCAGGAAACCCGCTCAAGCGGCGGCAACGGCTTTTTGTACTTCGCGATCGGCGCGCTGATTGTGGCGGTCGGCGTGCTGGCGTGGATGTTCTACAAGGGCGAGACCAATCGCGCCAGCGAAGGCACGGCGCTTGAGCGTGTGGCCGACAGTGTGAGTGATGCGGCAGACGATATCGGCGACAGCGCGCGCGATGCGGCCCGCAACATTCCCCACCCCATGCCTGCCCCGGCCCCGGCGCGGCCGCCTGCGACGCCGGGTTGAGCTGAACTCTACTGAGTGACGGGAAGAGTCGCGCCGGATCTCCGGCGCGGTTTTTCTATTCCAGCGTGAAGACGCCCACTTCCATTTCGCCGCGATCTTCCGCCGGCATTTCGAGGTCGATGAGCTCCTCGCTCTGGCTGGGGCGGCCGAAATTGCGGATCAGACGGACGGTGAGCGTGGAGGGACCGTTAGGGTTGGTGCGATCCGACGCGAAGGTCTTGGCGCGGACTTCGTATTTGCCCGAGTTGGCGCGGCGGATGATGTATTCCTCGGGGCCGTATCCATTAGTGACGTCGCCCGAGAGCTTTCCGCCCCAGGGCGACAGCGGATAGGAATAACCGACTTTTGCGCCTTTCGGCTCGCTGACCCAGAGGTCGAGGTCGGTGCGCGGGGTGTTCCATTCCATGACCACGCGGACATCCGTGTCGAGCAGCGCGACGAGGCGCGGATCGAGCGCAGTGGATGAGCCGCCCATTGCCTTCAGCTTGGCAAGCGCAGCGTTCGCTTCCATGAGGGCGACGGTTTCGAAGCCACGTGCCGACACATCCGTGACGGTCGTCGCGGACTTCGCAAGGAGTTCGATGGCGCGACTGAGATCGGCTTTAGCGGCATCCTGCGTGGCGGCGTATTTCGCGCGTTCGATCAGCGCGAGCGCGAGCGTGCGCATCGGCTGCGGGCGATCGGTTTCGCGCTCCATCAGGCGTTCGAGCAGCCAGATGGCGCGGTCGTAGCTACCGTAGCGCAGGAGGCGGGCGGCGACAATGGCGAGTGTCTGGTTGTCGCGCGTGGGCACGTCGAGCGCGGCCTCGATGGCGCGGCGGGCTTCTTCCTTGCGGCCGGCGCGCCAGTACCATTCGGCGAGGTCGAACCAGAAGAGCGGGATGAGACCCTGCTCCTTCATCTCCTTGTCGATGGTGCGCTCGTAGTCTGCGCCGGCCTTGTCGAGGCGGTCGAGATAGGGCCGGTCTGCGTTCCAGTCGGCGACCTCGATCGTGCCGGCGCGGCCAGCGTCGGCTGAGGCCTCACCGGCTTCAGCTTCATCCGCAACGACCTCGCCCACGACGGCACTTTCGGCAGACGCCTGTGCGCGCGCGCCAGTGACGACAATATCCTGCGCGGGCGCCGCCGGCGGCGGGGGCGGCGCGGCCATGCTGGGGCGCGGGGCGTTGTCGCGGTCGCGTGTTGAGTTTGCGGCAAGTTTCTTCTCGGATTCGGGGACCGTGCCGTCGAACTTCTTGTCCCACCACAATTTCTGGGCGTCCCACATGGCGACGACCTGGGTGAGGCGGCCTTCCTGCGCTGTACGTTCGGCGCGGTCGGCGTCGGCGCGGAGTTCGGCGTACTGGGCCTGAAGGGGCTTGGGATAGTTGCTCGGCGGGGCGATGTCCGACTGGACATAGTCGTTGGGCGTTTCGAGGACGACGAACGATGCCTGCGGCGTCGCAACGTTGTAGCGGCGGGCCATGGCGGCGAGATCGTCGGGCTTCTTCTCGGTGGCTTCGACGCCGAGACGCTGGCGGGCCCAGAGCGCGCCGGGGCCGGCGAAGGTCGGCGTGCGGTTGGAGCTGGCTGTGAAGCGGCGGGGGGCCGCCTCCCCGGCCATGCTGACGAGGACGAGACCGTCCGCCGGGAGCGGGCCTACGATGTGGAAGCTGCGCGGATCGGAGGCGAGGCGTACGGCCGCAATCGCTTTTCCGGCGCTGTCGGTCACCGTAGTGATGGCGGCGTCGGGACGCGTGATGCGGGTGAGAACTTCGGCGCTGTTTGATTTCGTCAGCGTGGCGAAGACGCCGCCCGAACGGTCTGCGATGTCAGAGAGCCAGGCAGCGTCGCTTTCAGGGCCGCTGGAGATTGCGGTGACGGCGCATGGGAGCTTGAAGCCGGAGCGGTCGTCGATCGAGACGCGGCCGTCGGAGAACATCAGGCAGTCGGCGCCGGCCGCGACGCGCACGCCGTCGAGCGTCATGTAGCTCGTCCCGCCGCGATAGCGGACCTCGGTGAGCTTTTGAGCGAGCTGGTCGGCGGCGACATCCATGGTTTCGGCCTTGGCGCTGTCGAACAGGGTGACGGCGATGCGGCGGGCGCCGCGGCGCAGCGCCATGTCCTGCGCGAGTTTCGCTTCGGCTTGGAGTTCGTCGTCGGTGCGGGAGACGGAGCGGTCCCAGAAGATGTGAAGGGGGCCGCGCTGCGAGCTTGTGGCGCGGGCGGCGGGTGCGGTGATGTCGAAGAAGCGTTCGGCGCCCGGGTGCTGGCTCACCAGCATCGGCTGACTGCGGCTGGCGACGGCGAGGCGGAGCGGACCTTTCAGTGCGACGTTTTCGGCCTCGATTGTCCGCCCGGATGACGGCAGGCCTTGCGGCAGGGCTAGGATGTTGGCTCCGCCGTCTATGGCGAGCCTGAAGCGCTTGACCTTGTCGCCGACGGACAGTGGCAGCGAATAGCCGGTGGCGGGATCGAACAGGCTGACCATGCGCAGGCGGATGATGCGCGAACCCTTGGCCGGAATCGGGAAGATACGGGCTTCGAAGCGGTCGCTGTAGTCGACTTCGGCGAGACCCGGATCGATCCGGACGGCGACGCGGCGCTGGTAGGCTTCGGCCGCCTTGTACTTCGTCTCCAGCACGCCATCGATCAGCGTGCCGTTGATGTCGAGGGCATAGCCGGTGATGACCGCGCCGCGCGCCATGTTGAGCTGGAACTGACCTTCGAGGATTTCGTTCGTCGGGTTTTCGAAGGCGACAGTGACCGTGGTTTCAGCGATGTCGCCGCGCACGTCGACGCCCACCTCGAGGGAGGAGATGGCGAGGTCGCGTTTTGTGGCTTCGCTGCGTATGCCGGTGAGGTAGGCGGTGAGCGTGGGACCGGCGCGTTCCTGTTCCGCCTTCTGCTCCTTCACCACACTCGCCTGCTGCTGGGCGCTTGCAGCGCAGCTCTGGAGCAGCATCAAGGCTGAAACCGCAGCGAGCAGTTTCGTCGTCAGGCGGGTTTTCATGGCGCTATCCCCCACTGGATTGGCGATGTGAGGTTCGGCTCGCATTCAGGCGCAATAAGGGCTTGATGCAGGCGAACACACGGTTTCGCGAGGACTAATGCGCGCAGCCGACGGCGTCCACGAATGCGTGCAGGGGTCTCCTATTTGGGTGAATTGTCCTTTACGACGGCTTCGGCGACGGCTTTCGATCTGCCGCTTGGCCGCGCTTTGCGGCGACAAGCGCGTACATTGAAGGCACGCCGACAAGTATCGCGCTGAAGTGGAAGGACGCTTCTCTGGAGGCCGCGAGGCGCTCCGAGGGTCTCGACGCTGGCGGGGTTTGAAATCTAGAGTGGCCATCGGTTTCCCGGCGCAGCGGACAAGCATGCTGAAACTGACGATCAAACGACTGGGCGCAGCTGTTTTGGCGGCGGCGATTCTTGCGGCGCCGGCGGCGGCGCAATCGAAACTGCCGACGATACCCGGCTATGAGCAGTGGGCGAAGGTGTCGCCGCAGATTGCTGGCGCGGTGAAAAGCGGCGCGATCAGTGCGGAGTGGGCGGCGGATTCCAGATCATTCGAGTACGGGCTCGATGGGAAGCGCTGGCGGTTTGACGTGTCGGCAAGGCGTAGCTCGGAAATTTCCACTTCCGCGGAGCCTCCGCCTGCCAGCATTGCGCCGCCGATGACATCGATGGGAACGGTGCTGGCGCGCGGGCGCGGGCGCGACGCCGATGTGACGTCACCCGACGGGACACAACGTGCGACCTCCCGCGACTACAATATCTGGATCGTGCCTGCGGCCGGCGGACCGGAAAAGCAGATCACGACCGATGGCGGCAAGGACGCTCGCATCCGGCATGGCGTGGGCAGCTATGTCTATCTCGAGGAGTTCGATGTCTCGCAGCCGGTGTGGTGGTCGCCGGACGGCAAGAAGCTGGCGTGGATGCGCTATGACGAGAGGCAGGTGGACGACTATTTCCTGCAGCTCGACCAGACCCGCACCATGTCGACCATGCTGACGCAGGCGTATCCGCATCCCGGGACCAACAATCCTGTGGCGGACCTGATGGTCTACGACACGGAGACAGGCGTCACGAAGACAATGAATGTGCGCGACGGCGCGCCGTTCAGCAACGAGGTGATCGGCCATTATGTCTGGGCGGCGCAGTGGGCCGAGGACGGTTCCGAGGTGCTGGTGCGCCGGGCGGACCGGCTACAAAAGACCATCGAACTTGCGGCCTGTTCGGCGGCGACAGCAAAGTGCCGCCCGGTGGTGCGTGAGAGTCGTCCAAACGCCTGGGCGAGCGTCACAGCGCAGCGCTTTCTGGGCGATGGCAAGCGCTTCATCTGGATGTCGGAGCGGAGCGACTTCCGCAATTTCTATCTTTACGATCTAAGCGGAAAGCAACTGGCGCAGCTGACGCGCGGCGCGTTCGACGTGGTCGATATCGTAAAGATCGACGAACGGTCTGGCTGGATCTGGTACAGGGCGCGGTCGGGCGACAACCACATGCTGGTGCAACTGCATCGCGTGCGTTTCGACGGCAGCGGCGACAGGCGGCTGACTGATCCGAAGCTGACGCATCGGGTCGATGTATCGCCGGATGGCAAGTTCTTCCTCGATGTCGAGCAGGCGCACGACAAGGCGCCCGTCTCGCGGCTGCGCGACTTCAACGGCAAACTGATTGCCGAGGTTGCGACCAGCGACACAGCCACGTTCGATGGGCTGGGTCTCAGGAAGGCCGAGTTCTTTACCTATACATCCGCAGACGGACAAACGCCGCTCCAGGGCCAGCTGCAGTTCCCCTCGAATTTCGATCCGGCGAAGAAGTATCCGATGCTGGTGAGCGTCTATGGCGGGCCGTCATCGACGGGGCTGACGGAAAGCTTCGTAAACGCGCACCCGTTGGCGGAATATGGCTTCCTGATCCTGAAGCTGGACGCGCGGACCAATGCGGGCCGCGGGCGCAGGATTCTCGATGCGACCTACAAGCAGCTCGGCGTGGCCGAGATCGATGACTTCGCGGCGGGCATCCGTTCGTTGTGGAGCCGGTCTTATGTCGACCGCGAGCGCGTCGGCATGTTTGGAACCTCGTATGGCGGGACGGTGTCGGCGGCGATGGTCCTGCGTCATCCCGACGCCGTGCAGGCGGCGTCGGCCAGCTCGCCGGTCACCGATTACCGACTCTACGACACGGCGTATTCCGAGCGGCATCTCGGCCTGCCCCAGACCGACGCCGAGGCATACGACCGGGCGGCGCTGCTGCCGCTGGCCGGCCAGTTGAACGGCGACCTGCTGGTCTATTACGGCACCTCGGACGACAATGTTCACCCGAAGAACACACTGCAGTTCATCAAGGCGCTTCAGGCAGCGGGCAAGAGCTTCGAAATCCAGGTGGGACCTGACAAGGGGCACACCGGCGTCGACCAGAGCCGAATGATGGAGTTCTTCATCGAGCGGCTGATTCTTGACTGGCCGGCCGCTTCCGGGCGCTCGCCAACCGGCGGTTCGGGCCCCAGCGCCGACCCGGGATGACCGGCGGCCCGGCTTGATCAGGTCGAAAATCCTGCGCCAGGGCGGGACCGCACCTGCGGCAAGAGTCAAGTGATTAATTATACAGCGGTTTCCCCTTTTGCATTTAAGGATATGGCCCAATTGCCTTTTTTCCGTGCTATAGGTCCACAGGGACGGTGCCTTATCCTGATCGGTAAGGATCGCGGTTCGCTGGGGAGCAATGGGTCCGGCACGGCGCTCCGGGCCCTTCGCGCGACTTACTTGTCTTGTCTCAGGGGTGCATGCGCGTGCAGTCATTGAAGAACGGGACGGCGCCGGCAAGCCCTGTCCACCAGAGTGTCCACGAAGCCGCCAACACCCCCCTGAACCAGGGCGAAGGACTGGACGCGGGCTTCGCACGACGCCCGCCCGAGCAGCGGCTCGGCATGCCTGCCCAGCCTCTTTCGACACAGCGATCAAGGCCTGAGCGCGAGACGGATGGCGGGTTGCGCTTCCTTCTTATCTTCGCCTGCGCCGTCGGGGTGACCGGATTTGCCGCGCAGGCGATGCTGTCAACTTTCTCCGCTGGCGGCGTGAATGCGCTGGAATGGACAGCGGTTGGCCTTTTCGCGATCAATTTCTGCTATCTCGGCATTGCCGCCTTCACCGGCGTTGCAGGCACGATCGTTCTGCTCGCTTCGCCCAGGGCGCCGCGGCCTTCGAAGGCGTTGCCCACCAAAGGCAACATGACGGCGATCATCATCGCGCTCTATCAGGAAAAGCCCTCCAAGGTGATCGCAGCTGCTGAAGCGATGTGGGACGCATTGCGCGACATCGATGCGGAGAAGGATTTCGAGATCTTCTTCCTGTCCGACACGATGGACCCGGCGCTCGCCGAGATCGAGGAGCGGGCGATCCAGGACCTCATGCGCCGACGGCCCAACGAGCCGTTCTGGTATCGCCGCCGCCGCGAGAACACGCAGAAGAAGCAGGGCAACATCAACGATTTCGTCCAGCGCTGGGGCGGCCGTTACGAGTACATGCTGGAACTGGATGCAGACAGCTTCGTATCGCCCGAGGCGATACTGGAACTGGTGCGCCGCATGGATGCGCGGCCGCGCACAGCCCTGATCCAGTCGCTGCCGATCATCGTTGGCGCGCGGACCTATTCAGCGCGCACCCAGCAGCTTGCGCTGCGCGTGCATGGCGGGCTGTTCGGGGCAGGCCTGACTTGGTGGTCGGGCGGCGCGGGGAATTTCTGGGGCCACAACGCCATCATCCGTCTGGCCCCGTTCGCCAAGCATGCCGCCCTGCCTGACCTCCCCGGCAAGGAGCCGCTCGGCGGCAAGATACTGAGCCACGACTTCGTGGAGGCCGCCCTGCTCCGCCGCGCCGGATGGCGGGTCGAGATCGCCGGAGACATTACCGGCAGTTACGAAGAAGCGCCGCCGACCATCGTCGACCTTGCTGCACGCGACAGGCGCTGGGCGCAGGGCAATATCCAGCAGGTGCAGATCCTCTTTGCGAGGGGTTTCGACTGGCTGTCCAAGGTGCATATCTGCGCCGGGCTGATGGGCTATGTCTCCGGTCTGCTGTGGCTCAGCCTCGTAGTGGTCGGGGTGTTCATCGCGGCTAACGCAAAGTTCTTCGGCGCGGAAACGATCGCGGCGGTTCCGCCCGACCCGAGCGCCGGACTGAGGCTGCTGCTGATTTCCGCAATCGTGCTGACATCGCCGAAATGGCTGGCGATCGTACTGTGGGCGGTCGGCAAGCTGCCGGGATGGGGCCGTTCCCCGCGCTTCCTGATCGCCGTGATTTGCGACATCGGCCTCACCGCGCTGATGGCGCCGATCATCATGCTGAATCATGCCGGGTCTATCCTTTCTACGCTGATGGGCGTCGATGGCGGATGGCGGCCGCAGGTGCGTGACCGCAATGGCTTCGCCTGGAGCGATCTCATGCGGCACTATATGCAGCACATGATCTTTGGGGCGCTGCTCCTGCTCGCCTCGTTCGCGGTGTCGCCGAGTTTCATGCTACAGAACCTGCCGATGGCGATAGTGCTGCTATTTGCGCCGTTGATTGCGCGCCAGGTGTCAGGCGTCGCCCGCAAGGGGTCCGTTTCGTGGCGGTTGTTCGCGACGCCGGAAGACCTGAACCAGCCTGACATCGTACGCGCGGCCGAAAGGCTCGCAGCGCGCGGCACAACGGAAGTCCGCAGGCTGGCGCCGCCGGTTCGCCGCAGCCGGTCGATGCAGCGCATGGGCCTTGCGGTAAGACGCGCGATGCGCCGCGTGCGGCGGCTTCAACAGGCAGGACCTGTCACCAGGCGTGACGTAGACTGAGCCAGGCGGCGGCTTCCTTTTCAGCGTCAGCAACATGGTTTGGTTGGGTCGAAACAGCCGCAGCCGCCTCGAGGGTTGTCAGCTCGCCGAGCCTGGTGACCCAGGCCGTTTCTAGATCGAATTCCCGGCCTGAAGACGTTAGCCCGGCAACGCGTCGTTCGTAGACGATCGCGCCGTCCCTGGTGACTTCAATCGGAGCGTTGAACGCGAGACGGCCGCCCTCGGCGCGGCGTGGCTGGCCAGCCGACAAGCGAATGGCGCCGCCCGCGAATGGATGCTGGGCGCTGAGCGACCACGCACTGGTCCAGAGCCCGGAAACGTCGAGCGCATCAATGCGCGCTTCTGCCGCTTCGAGCGAACCGGAGAACGTCCATGCGCCGAAATCCCCGCGGCCTTCAAGACTAAGGGCCGACATGTGCGTTGCATCGTCGCCGCCGAAACGGCTCTGCAGCGCGCCGCCGAGCGTGGTTTCGGCGTCCTTGAGCGCAGAATAGCCGAGGCGCACCGCCCAGCCTTCGCCGGCTGATCCGATGCCGAAACTGCTGGCGCTGCGTGTCATGCCGCTGGATGTGCGGACATCCAGCATCAAAGGTCCGAACGACTGTGCATAGCTGGTCCAGCTATCGCCAGAGCCAAGTGCGGCGGGGCCGGATGGATCATCGATCAGCGTCATTCCCGGGGTCAGACGTTCTGGACCGCCGCCGCGGCCGAGGGAGACCTTGGTGTCGGAAAAGCTGTAACTCAGCTGGAAGGTCGCATCCGGCGCCTCCATCCACGGCATGCGCGGGTCGTAGGCAGGACGCGGCGCGTTGAACCAGGAGATCTGCACGTCACCCAGCGCTACCGCGCGGGCCTGGCCACGCGCATAGTCGGCGCGCACGGAGAAATCGTTGAATGTGGACCCGGGGGCTGACAGATGGGTATCGCCGATGCGGAAACCGCGATCGAACTTGTCCTGAAACACAAGGCCGTTGAAGGCGCCGGAATGTTCCGCCCAGTCGCCAAGTGCGCCGCGTGCAGGCCCAAACGCCGTGGCGAGTTCGACTTGCTGTCCCTCGAAGTTCAAGCTGGTTGCGCCGATTGGCGAAAAGGCGCGTTGCAGGTTGAGGATGCCGCGGCCGCCTACTGAATCTGTCCCTGCCCCGGCGTTGACGCCCAGGACGGCATCCAGGGAGGTGGTGATATAGTCGTCGGCGGTTTCCAGCAGCGCCAACAGGGCGTTCTCGGGCGTGATGTTGGGGAAGAGGTCGAGCATCAGCGCGAGAGCCCCGGCGACGTGCGGCGCGGCGAAGGACGTGCCGCTGCCGGCCCAGTAGTTGCCGTCGCTATCCGCATCGTTGCCGCTGCCGCCAGGAGAACGAACATCATCGTCCACGCCGGCGATGATCACGGATACGCCTGGAGCAAGCAGGTAGAAGTTCGCAGCTGCGCCGGCGCGGTTCGAGAAGGTCGGCATGTCGCCGTTGCGGTCGACTGCGCCGACAGCGACAACACGCCCGTTTATAGCCGGGTCGGTGGCAACGATGGCGGGCTCGCTCGGGACGGTCCCCGCCGCCGGGTCGGTGGCCGTCGGCGCCGCGCCCTCATTGCCAGCCGCGATGGTGAACAACACGCCGGCATTGGTGGCCGAGAGAATGGCGCTGCGCAGCCGCGAGGAAATCGGACCGTCGCCGCCCAGCGACATGTTGATGATCTTGGCGCCGTTCGTGACCGCGTAGTTGATGGCCGTGATCAGATTGGTGTCGCTGAAAGAGCAGTTTTCAACTTTACCCGTGAGTTGGCACGAGCCCGGCGTGTCCGCGCGGATTGCCAGCACTTTCGACTCATAGGCGACGCCGTGAACCCCGTTTTCGTTTTTCAAACCGACAATGACGCTGGAGACCATTGTGCCGTGGCCATTGGTGTCGATGACGGCGCCCGACCGCGAGGCAAGCACATCATGCGAGCCGACGATCTGGCCCTGGAGCTCGCTGATCGTCGTGTCGACATTGGTGTCGATGACGGCGACAGTGATTCCCTGACCGGTTGCGCCGCGCGAATAGGCCGTTGAAGCATGGATCTGGCCAAGGCCGCTGCGGTTTAAGCCGGTGAAACCAGAACCGAAATATTCCTGGGTCTCGAACGACCCAGGCGATGCGATCTGGGGCGGGAGAGGCGGAAGTCCCGCAGGCGAAGGCGCAGGTGGCGGCGGCAGAATGGGTGGCGGAGGGGCCGCTGTCGGAGAACCGCCTCCTCCCCCGGCGCACCCGGCCAGAGCCGACGCAGCGAGTGACGCCAGCAAACCGGCGCGAACGGCCTTTCCGACAGACTGGTCTGTGGCCATAGGCGCTTTCCTCGCAACCTGCCCTGCGATGCAGCGCCAAGTGACGTGCGCCGGATGACGCGGTCAAGCCACGCGCTGCAAGGCAGCTAGCGCGCGACTGCGCGGCCGAGGAACAGGGGGATTGAGTTCATGGGGGTTTCCACCCAGTCGAGCAGGAGATCGTGGCGCTCTATGGGAACTGCATCGGCCTGCTGTTGGGCATAGGCGAGACCAAGATAGAAGACCCTGCCTGTCGCACGGAGCTGGGCGACGGCGCGGTCATAGTATCCCCGGCCATAGCCCAGGCGCCGGCCGCGCGCGTCGAACGCCAGCAAGGGAGCGAGAACAAGGTTAGGGCGCACGATCTCGGCGCTCGCCGAGGGTTGCGTCAGGCCGAAGGGACCTTTCTCCAGCGTTGCGGGCGAAGCGTCACGGAATGTCATCATGCCGTCTGCTTCGGTGCGTGGGAGAACGATTCGGGCGCCGTGCGAAGCGAGGCGCACGAGCAGCGGAGCGGCGTCGAGTTCGTCGCCGATCGCCAGCGTGCCGGCGACGACGGGGCCGTAGCGTTCGAACAGTTTGATCGGGAAACGGGCGGCGAGTTTTTCAGCAGCGTCGGGATCGCGGGCCGCTGCTTCCGCGCGGATCTCCATCATGTGGCCGCGCAGGATGGCCTTCTGCTCGATGATTTCGGCTGAGTCAGTCAGGCGCCCGCTCCGGATTCGCTCCACGGAGCGTCGCAGTCAGAAAATGGTTGGCGGGGCCACGTGCGCCGTGCGAGCTTTTCATTCCCGTTCGACCCAGCAAGCTAGGTGGGCGCCAGGTGATGGGGACCACGGTCCCCGCCAGAGCCAGCTCCCGAACAGAAATGTACGGTCGACGGAATGTGTTGCCGTTCGAACGCTGCAGCTTACCGCCAACCCCAAGGTAGTGGCGCCGCCCCTTTCCAACAAGTGAATTCAGCTGAAGGCGCGCTCCATTAGTTCGCGAATATCAGTATTAATCTGGGTTCACTTCCCGGAACGGGCTGCGAAGGCGGGCGCTTGCCCCTCCCTCACCCTCCGGAGCAAATCGCGGAGAACTGAAACGACGGCCCCGCCGCGTCGATTGAAGACGCCGCGCCTTGCGTGCGCGAAATTGTTGTCGAAGCCGTCACGGATGTGAAGCATGCAACCCTGCAGGGCGCGCGAGACGCCCGCGCCAAAGCTGGCGACAGAGGTCATACGACTGCAACGCGTTAGCGCGAGCTGGCCGGCCAGTTGGAGAGCGACACGCCGCGGGCGCGGCGCAGACGCCGTTCAGAAGGCCGCCATCAACATCGTACACTGAGCAGCCATTTCACACGACAGATCGCGCGTCGTCTTGCGCGGCGCCGGTCTGCCTGTTGCATCCGCCCTGTCGAAATCGACAGGGGCAGTAGTTGCGGGGCCGACATAGGGCTCGGTCGGAAGGCCGGATGGCACGCTGCTTCGTGGCGTCGAACACGCTGCGCAGGTTGCAACAATCACGAGAATGAGGCCCCACGTCTTCATACGCGTCTCCCGCGCCAAAGCATGACCCCGGAGGAGAATTGCGTTGGAACGGACGAGGTGTAAAGCGGCTAGCTGAACGACTTGGCGAGTTTGTCGACCGCCATGATCTGACGCATCAATTCCTCGAGCTGGCTCAGCGGCACCATGTTGGGCCCATCGCTTGGCGCATTGTCGGGATCCTGGTGGGTCTCGATGAAGACGGCGGCGATGCCTACGGCGGCGGCGGCGCGGGCGAGGATCGGCACATACTGGCGCTGGCCGCCTGACGTGGCGCCCTGGCCGCCGGGTTGTTGCACCGAATGGGTGGCGTCGAACACGACCGGCGCGCCGGTAGCGGCAAGTTCGGGCAGTGCGCGCATGTCGGAGATCAGCGTGTTGTAGCCGAAAGAAACACCGCGCTCGCAGACCAGCACGTCACGGCAGCCGGACTGAACCAGCTTCTGCACGACATGCTTCATGTCCCACGGGGCAAGGAACTGGCCTTTTTTGACGTTGATCGGCTTGCCGGCCTGTGCGGCGGCGATCAGCAGGTCAGTCTGGCGCGAGAGGAAGGCGGGGATCTGGAGGACGTCGACCGCCTTGGCGGCTTCGGCGCACTGTTCGGGCAGGTGAACATCCGTGATCACCGGCAGGCCCGAAGTCTCGCGGATCTCGGCAAAGATATCGAGCGCGGAGGACAGGCCGACGCCGCGGGCCGTATTGATGCTGGAGCGGTTCGCCTTGTCGAACGAGGTTTTGTAGATGAGCTGGGCGCCCAGCCTGTCTGCGATTTCACGCAGGGCGGCTGACATTTCGAGGCCGTGCGCCCGGCTCTCGAGCTGGCAGGGGCCGGCGATGAAAGCGACCGGAAGCTCCTGACCGATGCGAACTTTTCCGCGCGGCGCCGGGATTTCCACGATGCGGTTGGGGGCGAGATTCAGGCCGTCGGCCATGAGCGATCTCCTCTTCGGAGGCCCATATGGCGCCATTGGCCTTTTGACGCCAGTAGGCCGCGACAGGATGTGACCGAGGGTTTTCCAAGCGAACGGTGTGGCGTTTTGCTATATGAAGGTCCGCTTTACAGTTTACCTTCATATCTGGCACTCAGCCGGGAATGGCTGAGCTGAAAGAAGATGTCCAATCCGCGCGGGTTTCGGAACTCGCGATGGAGATACGCGCGCTGACGCGGCAGCTGCGGCGCCGGCTGCGCGAGCAGGCTTACACGGGCGATCTGACAGCCTCGCAAACCTCGGCGATCGTGGGCATCGACAGGGATGGACCCATGACCATTTCGGCGCTGGCGCGGGCTGAAGGCATGCGTCCGCAGTCCATGGGCGCTACGGTCGCCGCACTGGAGGGGTTAGGGCTGGTTGCGGGCGCGCCGGACCCTGCCGATGGGCGGCAGACGATCATTTCCCTGACGCCGGCCTGCAAGAAGATGATCAAGGCCGGACGCGCGGCCAGGCAGGACTGGGTCGCTCGGATGATCCAGACGCGGCTAAACGTGCAGGAACAGGAACGGCTTGCCGGCGCCCTGGAACTTCTCAAACGCCTCGTCGATTGATTCTGCAGAACGGACCTGTCATGGCCATCACCACGCTCGATCCAAAAACTGCACTGGTCGTGATCGATCTGCAGAAGGGCATTCTTGCGCTGGCGCCAACCCAAACAATTGCTGACGTGTTGAAGCGCGCAGGTACTCTTGCCGCTGCATTTCGCCGGCACGGTTTGCCGGTGGTGCTGGTCAACGTAGCTGGCGGCGCTCCTGGACGGGCTGAGCAATCCCGGAACCTTGGTCAGTTGCCGCCTGAATGGCTGGAGCTGGCGCCGGAGCTCGACCGGCAACCGTCGGACCATGTGGTTACCAAGCGCACTTGGGGCGCTTTCACCGGCGCCGGACTGGATACGTATCTCAAGTCACAGGGCGTGACCCAGATCGTGCTTTGCGGGGTCGCCACCAGCATTGGCGTCGAATCGACTGCGCGGCAGGCGCATGAACTCGGCTTCAATGTCACGTTGGCGATCGATGCGATGACCGACATGAATCCCGATGCACACGCCAACAGCGTTTCGCGGATCTTCCCCCGGCTGGGCGAGACCGGAACGGCGCAAGACGTGATCGACAGGCTGGGAGCGCAACCACACAGATGACTGCCGGGTCGCATCCCTTCAGATCGTTGCGCAACTTCAACTATCGCGTCTGGTCGGCAGGCGCGCTGGTGTCGAACATCGGCACATGGATGCAACGGATCGCGCAGGACTGGCTGGTCCTGACTGTGCTGACGAACAACAACGCCGCGTCAGTCGGCATCGTTATGGCGCTGCAGTTCGGACCGCAACTGCTGCTCCTGCCATTTACGGGTTATGCGGCCGACCATATCGACCGGCGCAAGCTAATCGCAGCGACGCAATCGGCGCTGGGACTGCTTGCGCTCGGCCTGGGTCTGCTGACGATCACGGGGTTGGTGCAGCTCTGGCACGTCTATCTGTTTGCGTTGCTGCTTGGGTGCGTGTCTGCCTTCGATGCGACGGTGCGTCAGACCTTTGTGTCCGAACTGGTTGGCGAGGTCGATCTGCCTAACGCCGTCGCCCTCAACTCCGCATCGTTCAACGCGGGACGAATGCTCGGGCCGGCTGTTGCAGGCTTCCTGATCGCAGCGGTGGGATCGGGCTGGGTGTTCTTGATCAACGCCGCATCGTTTCTTGCGGTGTTGTTGTCGCTCAACCTGCTGCGCGCCGGCGAGCTGCAACCCGGCAGCGGCGCTGTGCGAGCGCGGGGCAGCCTGTCGCAAGGCTTCCGCTATGTGTGGGCGCGGTCGGATCTCAAGGTGATCCTGATCATGCTGTTCCTGATCGGAACCTTCGGGCTCAATTTTCCGATCTTCATCTCGACCATGGCGGTCGGCGTCTTTCATGCCGGCGCCGGGCAGTTCGGGCTTCTGACCTCGGCCATGGCTGCCGGATCGGTGACGGGCGCCCTGCTGGCTGCCGGGCGCGGGGCGCCGCGCATCGAACTTCTGGCCGGGGCCGCCGCCCTCTTTGGATGTGGCTGCGCCATCGCCGCGGTCGCGCCGAGTTACGTCATGTTCGGCGGCGTGCTGGCGTTCATCGGCATTGCTGCTCAGACCTTCACGACATCCGCCAACAGCCTGGCGCAGCTGTCAACCGACCGCGTGGTGCGCGGCCGGGTGATGGCCATCATGCTTGCAACCACGCTGGGAGGAACGCTGGTCGGCGGCCCGACCGTTGGATGGGTGGCGGATGTTCTGGGGCCAAGATGGGCGCTGAGCGTTGCTGCGGCTGCGGGCGGCCTCGCGGCAATCATCGCGCTGGGTTACGTGCTGAAATACGGTCGCACGGCCCCGCACAAGGCGGCCTAGCGACTATTCCCTGCCCAGCGCATTCACGACGCCATCCACGGCTTGGCTGACGAGATCGTCCGTTTCGGCCTGCGCCATCACGCGAACAAGCGGCTCGGTGCCTGACTTGCGGACAAGCAGACGGCCACGGGATCCGAGCGCTTTCTCTGCCGCCGCGATGGCTTCCTGCACGTGCTTGCGGCTGAGCGGATCCGCGCCCTGGAATTTGAGGTTCACCAGCTTCTGCGGCGCGGGGTCGAACACATGTGCGACTTCCGAAAGCCGCTTGCCCGTCTCGACCATCACGGCGAGCACCTGCAGCGCGGCGAGCAGACCATCGCCCGTCGTGGAGAAATCGGACAGTACGACGTGGCCCGACTGTTCGCCGCCGACATTGAGGCCCTTCTCTATCATGCGCGCCACAACATAACGGTCGCCCACCTGCGTGCGCTCAAGCTTCACGCCGATGCCCTTGAGGTGGGTCTCAAGCCCCAGGTTGGACATGACGGTGGCGACGACGGTGTTCTTCGCCAGCCTGCCCTGTTGTTTCCATGACGATGCGATGAGGCCCAGCAGCTGGTCGCCATCGACGATGCGGCCATGTTCGTCGCACATGACGACCCGATCAGCGTCGCCATCGAGCGCGATGCCTATGTCGGCGCGGTAGCGATGGACGGCCTCGACCATGGCGCGGGTGTCGGTCGAGCCGATCTCGCGATTGATGTTGAAGCCGTTGGGCTCGTCGCCGATTGGGAAGATTTCCGCGCCGAGTTCGTAAAGCGCCTTGGGCGCCACCTTGTAGGCGGCGCCGTTGGCGCAATCGATCACGACACGCAGACCCGAGAGGCGCAGCTTGCGCGGGAAGGTCGATTTGACGATCTCGATATAGCGGGACTGTGCATCGTCCACCCGCTCGGCGCGGCCGAGGTCAGGCGAGGCGGCGAGATTCTCGTCCAGCGGCCGGGCCATCAGGCCTTCGATGGCGAGTTCGGCTTCGTCAGACAGCTTGTAGCCGTCAGGCCCGAACAGCTTGATGCCGTTGTCCTGGTAGGAGTTGTGCGAGGCGGAGATCATCACGCCCAGATCGGCGCGCAGGGACCGGGTGAGCATGGCGACGCCCGGCGTCGGCAGCGGGCCGAACAGGCGGACGTCCATGCCCATAGCTGTAAAGCCGGTGGTCAGCGCCGGCTCCAGCATGTAGCCAGACAGGCGCGTATCCTTGCCGATCACGACAAGGTGGCGGCGTGGGTCAGAGCGGCGGAAATAGGTTGCGGCGGCCATGCCAAGCCGCATCGCCATTTCGGGCGTCACATTGCCCTGGTTGGCCGTGCCGCGGATGCCGTCAGTTCCGAAGATTTTGCGGGCTGTCATCGTCTCTCACTCAAACGCGCCCGGCGGAGCCGCGCGGACGGCGATTATCGGGCATGGGCCTAGCCGAAACTCCATAACCGGCCGTGAATTCGTGATTTTCATGACGGGGCTAGGCCAAATTTTGCAATACTTTAGACTCGCCCATCTTCTAGATCACCCCGACGACTTTCTGGGTAATCGGGCGGCGCGGAGCCTAAGCCAATGTGCGGCATCATCGGAATCCTGAGCGACCTGCCGGCAGCACCCCGCCTGGTGGAGGCGCTGAAGCGGCTGGAATACCGCGGATATGATTCGGCGGGTGTCGCCCTGCTGGAGGGCGGCAAGCTCAAGCGGCTGCGGGCGCCGGGCAAGCTCAACAATCTCGACGAGAAAGTGCGGGAGCTGCCGCTCAAGGCGGGCGTCGGCATCGGCCATACGCGCTGGGCGACCCACGGCCAGCCGAACGCGACCAATGCGCACCCGCACGCCTCGGGCCGGGTCGCGATCGTGCACAACGGCATCATCGAGAATTTCCGCGAACTGCGCGAGGCGATGGAGAAACGCGGGCGCAAGTTCGAGACCGAGACCGATTCGGAAACGATCGCGCACCTGATCGATGAAGGCCTGTCCGGCGGTCTTGCGCCCAAGGACGCCTTCAGGACGATGCTTGACCAGTTGCGCGGGGCGTTTGCCATCGCCGCGATAATCGAGGGCGAAGACAATCTGATCCTTGGCGGGCGCCGCGGCTCGCCGCTAGTGATTGGCGTGGGCGAGAAGGAGATGTTTCTCGGCTCGGACGCGCTGGCAGTCGGGCCGTTCACCCAGCGTGTGATCTATCTGGAGGAAGGCGACTGGTGCGCGCTGACGCGGACGTCGTTCGAGATTTTCGATGCGGCGGGGAAGAAAGTTCTGCGCGCTGAAACACACGTGCCGGCTGCGGGCGCTGCGGCGGAGAAGGGCAATTATCGCCACTTCATGCAGAAGGAAATCTACGAACAGCCTGACTTTGCTGGCCGCACGATCGCCGCTTATGTCGAGGCGTTTGATCTCAAGGCTGTCCTGCCTACACGTCCGGGCAAGAAGGCGATCGATTTCACGCAGTTCGAGCGGATCCAGATCGTGGCCTGCGGCACGGCGTTTTATGCAGGCTTCGTCGCGAAATACTGGTTCGAGCAGCTAGCCGGCATCGTCACCGATGTTGATGTGGCGTCCGAGTTCCGTTATCGCGAGCCCGTGCTGGGGCCGAAGACGCTGGCCATTGTCGTGACGCAGTCGGGCGAGACGGCCGACACCAAGGCGGCGATGGAATACTGCAGAGCGAAGGGCGTGATGACGGCGGCTGTCGTCAACGTGCCGACGTCATCCATCGCGCGCGAGTGCGATGCGATCCTGCCGACGCTTGCCGGTGTCGAGATCGGCGTTGCCTCAACCAAGGCGTTCACGGCCCAGCTCTGCGCCCTGCTCGCCACCGCCATTGCGGCGGGACGCGCGCGCGGCTTCCTTTCCCGCGAATCAGAGAAAGAGCATGTCGCGGCGATGCTGGAGTTGCCGCGGCTGATTTCGGAAGCGCTGAAGACCGAGGCGCAGGTGCAGAAGCTCGCAGTGGAAATCGCGAAGGCGCGCGACGTGCTTTATCTCGGGCGTGGCCCGCACTATCCCATCGCACTCGAAGGCGCGCTGAAGCTCAAGGAAATCTCGTACATCCATGCCGAGGGTTATGCCGCGGGCGAGCTCAAGCACGGCCCCATCGCGCTAATCGACGAGCATACGCCTGTGATCATGGCGGCGCCGCACGACCATCTGCTGGAAAAGTCGCTCTCCAACCTGCAAGAAGTTGCGGCCCGGCGCGGCAAGGTCTTCCTGGTATCAGACGCGGCCGGCATCAAGCAGGCGGGCTCGGCGCCTTTCGGCACGATTCAGATTCCCGATTGCCTGCGGGCCATCCAGCCCATCGTGACGACGATCCCCCTGCAGTTGCTGGCCTACCACGTCGCCGTCGAAAAAGGCACGGATGTCGACCAGCCGCGCAATCTCGCGAAGTCGGTAACGGTCGAGTAGCCCGGTTCTGGCAGGACGGTCGCACCTCACGCGCAAAGCGTGGGCGCGATAACCTTCCTGTCGCGTCCTGAACCAAGATTTTGGGAATTTACCATGAAGTCTGTCCGCAAGGCCGTTCTGCCCGTCGCCGGCTTCGGCACCCGGGTGCTGCCGGCCACCAAGGCGGTGCCGAAGGAAATGTTGACAGTGTTCGACCGCCCGGCCCTGCAGTATGTGGTCGACGAGGCGCGCGAAGCGGGCATCGAGCACTTCGTGTTCGTCACCGGCCGCGGCAAGCAGGCGATCGAGGACTATTTCGACAAGGCCTACGAACTCGAGACGACGCTCGAGGCCAAGAAAAAAGACGCGATCCTTGCTGAAGTGCGGGCTGCAGCCCTGCCCCCGGGCGCTTCCAGCTTTACGCGCCAGCAGGCCGCTCTTGGGCTCGGCCATGCAGTGCTCTGCGCACGCGACATCATCGGCGACGAGCCCTTCGCCGTGCTCCTGCCCGACGTGATCGTGAAAGGCGCGGGCGGCTCCTGCCTCAAGCAGATGGTCGACGCCTACAACGAAGTTGGCGGCAATATCATTGCGGTCGACGAAGTGCCGCAGGACCGCGTCAGCCAGTATGGCGTGATCGACCCCGTCACGGCGGGCGACCAGGGCCCGCTGGTGAAGATGAAGGGCATGGTTGAAAAGCCTAGCGTCGAGACAGCGCCGTCGCGCCTCAAGATCACCGGCCGCTATATCCTGCAGCCGGAAGTGTTCGACCTTCTTGCGACGCAGAAGCCGGGCGCCGGCGGCGAGATCCAGCTCACCGACGCGATGCAGCGCCTGATGAGCGCACAAGACTTCCACGCGTTCAAATACGCCGGCCAGGACTATGACTGCGGCGACAAGCTTCTCTATCTTGAAGCCTTCGCAGCGATGGCGCTGTCTCACCCGGAACTGGGCGCGAAGGCCCGCGCTGTTCTGGAAGCGACGCTGAAGAAAGTCTGAGCCTCAGCCGCAGTGTTCGGTGTAATCGATGGTTGGCGGCACGCCCGCCCGCCAGCCGCGCACCTTGCCGTCCTGAATCTCGAACACGAATTTCGCTGCGCCGTCGATCACGGTCAGATCGATGACTTCGGGCTCATACTTGTTCGGTGCGCCCATCGCGGCGGAGCCAAACCTCGCGTGGATGGCCTCTGAAGACGCGCCGACGCCGAAGCCGTCTGCGGTTTTCGCCACTTCGGTGAGGAAGTCGATGCGGCCGATCTTCCGGTTCTCCACCATGAAGCTCACGCCCTGCACGGGCGGCTCGGCAAACATCTCGAAGCAATGATTGGCGTCGGCCGGTACGCCTGGGTCCGCTCCATCATAACTGTTCAATTTCACGGGGAATTTTTCGGCCGCGGCTGCGGCGCTCATGCCGAAGGCGACACCACAATACCCCTGCGCTGTCACAGCCCCGCACGGCGCCAGCGCAGCTTCCTCGTTTGCAGCGGCATCCGGATCGAACGGCTCGGGCGCCACGGACGCGGAGGGTTCATGCGCGCCCGGCAAACCGGCGGGTTCGCCTCCGCAGGAGGCAACAAGAAACAGCAATGGCAGTGTCAAACCGGTCCGCATTGGCGTCACGCTGTCGTCATCACGACTAGTTACCTTAGTCTGATAGCGATCGGACGCAAATCCGCGCATTGATGCGGGGGCGTCAGTGAAGAGATTTGGGCAAATTGCGAGCGTTGTCGCGTTGATTCTCGCTGCGCCGGCGCACGCTCAACCGTGTACGGGTTGCAATCTCGTCGACAACGGGGATCTCGGCAATCTCCGCATCGATCAGACGGTTTATGTTGACAGCCCTTTTAGCGCCGATGAAGGTGTCAGCGTCGTAGCGGTCGATACGTCTTCACGGCGCGTCCATGTCCGCCACTCCAGCGGGAAGGTCGACTGGCATTAAGCCGCTGATCTCGACACCTCATCGGAAGTGAACGAGCGCGACGAAGTGACGACGTAGGCCACGGCGGGCGCAGTTACGGTTGGCTTGCTGGCGCTGATGTTCGGAGGTGGCGACTCTAACTCCTCGTCCGGCGGCGCAAATTACGCGACGTCCATTTCCGGCGCGAAATACGAATATTACGAAGACTGCGGCCAGGCGCCGGCGCCCTCTTACTCATCCAAACCCGACACGTCTGTCGGATGCGCCTGGGGTGATCGCTCGTCTGGCGCCTGCCGCTAGACGTCAGAACGGTTCGAAGCAGTCATAGGTGCGCTGGCGGATGATCAGGCCGTCTTCGTATTCGATTATCTGACAGATGCGGGCGCGCATGGCCTCGCCCGGCCGAACAGTTCCGACCGGCGTGCGCGGATAGCCGGTCCATGTGTATTCCAGGATGACCCGGTCGCCGACTTCGGTAATCGTGTGGATGTCGTAGATTTGCCGGTCCATCAGCTTTGCGCCTGATTCGGCGCCGCGGAGGATATCGGCAAGTTCGCGCTGGGCCCCATTCGGAATCAGACGATTGGGAAACTCGTGCTGGACAACATCCGGATGGTAGAAGCCCGCAAGGTCCTCGCCCACAGCGCCGCCTTCGACCGCCGCGACATAGGCCCGAGCTTTTCTTTCGAGCGACATGGGTCAGCTCCTGCGTCTGCGCCTTGGGCGCTGAGTCGCGGAAGACTAGAGCACCCTCTGGGTCTGCGTCACCAGTGTGACGGTTTTGCCTGCTTCATTTGTGATCTTGGTCCGCCAGACCGAGGTGCGCCGGCCGATGTGCCGGTCGGGCGTATCGCAACGACGGTCTCGCCGGAACTGGCGGCGCCGATGAAATTGGTCCTGCTTTTAAGGGCGGTCGGGCCGCCGGCGCCCTCGTTGGTCAGTTCCCGGCGGCGTGGGCGTCGATCGCAGCGATCGTGCTTTGCCTTGGACGCTGCGTCAAGGAAAGAGCCGGTGAAAGAGTTCTTCGCCAGCGTGACGATGTCCTCGCGCGTAAGGCCGACAGCTTCCGCCGTGCGGATATAGTTGTCGCCGACATAGCCGCCGAAATAAGCCGGATCGTCGGAACTGCACGTCGCCTTGAGCCCGAGGTTCAGCATGCGCTTCATCGGATGGTCCTTGAGATCCATCACGACGCAGAGTTTCAAGTTGGAGAGCGGGCAGACGGTCAGCGTCATGCCTTCCTTCGCCAGCCGCCGGGTCAGCGCATCATCCTCCAGCGCGCGATTGCCGTGGTCGATGCGGTCAACATGGAGAATGTCGAGGGCCTCGTGGACATAGTCGGGCGGCCCCTCTTCCCCGGCGTGCGCACAGATCTTGAGGCCGAGTTCGCGCGCCGCCTGGAACACACGGGCGAATTTGGACGGCGGATGGCCTTTTTCCGAGCTGTCGAGCCCGACGCCGGCGATGCGGTGCAGCCAGGGCTCGGCCGCCTGCAGCGTGCGGAAGGATGATGCCTCATCGAGATGGCGCAGGAAGCACATGATCAGCTTCGAGGTGATGCCGTATCTGGTTTCGGCTTCCTTCATTCCGGCGAGCAGCCCATCGACCGCGATGGAGAATGGCAGTCCGCGATTTGTGTGCGTTTCCGGGTCGAAGAAGATTTCCGCATGAACGCCGCCGTCCGCCTTCAGCCGCGCGAAATAGGCGAGCGCGAGATCGCGGAAATCCTCTTCCGTGTGCAGCACGGCTGCGCCCTGATAATAGATGTCGAGAAAGTCCTGCAGGTTCGAGAAGGCGTAGGCGCCTCTCACCTCCTCCACTGATCTGAACGGGATATCGACCTTGTTGCGCCGGCTGAATTCGAACATCTGCTCGGGCTCGAGGGAACCCTCAATGTGCAGATGCAGTTCCGCCTTGGGAATGCCGCGAATGAAGGCTTCGAATACGGACATCGAAGGCTCCCATTCTGACAGACACATTAACAGCCTTGGTGTGCGGCATGCAAAACTGTCCACTGCTGCGAAGGAAAAGCGCATGGCGCGGCCACGCGGAATGATCGCCGGTGCAGCGCTGCTTGCCGCTGCGGGATGCTCAATCCAGCCTGCGTCCTTGCCTGCGGACATGGATATCGATTTCGTGCGAGGTTGCTGGGTGCAGAAGGAAGAGCCGGGTGGAAAGATCCAGGCCTTTCTCCGCCTGCTGCCGGAAGGCGACATGCTCTCAGGCCAGATTGCCGATGTCGGCGCGGGCGGCTGGGATGCCGGCGCTGCATTTGCCTTCTCACGGACAGGCGCCAGCGCCACGTTCAGAGGCCCTGCCATGCCGGAACAGGCCGAGCATACGCGAATCGATCCATCGCGCCTCGCAGCTAATTTCGATTGGGCGCGGCCGCAGTTCAGCGGCAGGCTGGCCGCCTATGCCGAAGCGCCGCCATCGCGCAGCTTCCTGTTTGCTGAAGGCGAAAACGATCGGCTTTCCATCTGGGCTGTCAGCGCCGGGCCGGACGCCACGCTGATCCTCAAGCTGTTCGACGGCGAGCGAGACGGTTGTGATTGATCGAATTTCATCGATCTGCTTTTCGCGATTCTAACCAAGCCTTGCTAGGGTTCTGTGCCCCACTGTCGGGACTGTGTCATGTCGAATGCTTCTGGATTGATCGCGCTGATCGGCGATGCGCCGCACGCCTGGACGATGGTGAATGCGCTGCGCAACCGCTTTGGCGAGTTTCCCGTTTTCGTGGAGCGTGGCGAACCCGCCTCCGCCTTCTGGGCGCGCCGGAAAAATAAGTTGGGCGTGAGCACGGTCTATTCCATGAAGGCGGCCCAGCTGGCCGCGAAAATGACGAAGCCGCTGTCGCGCGCGCGGCTTTCGGAATTGCGCTCGACATGCGATGCGAGCCCGGTTCCCGCGCGCATGCGCTTCGACGTCGACGACCTGAACGATCTCGACACGATTGCGAAAATGCGCGCCCTGAAACCAAAGGTGGCGTTCGTCGCTTCAACAGGGATGCTGCGCCGGCCACTACTTGAGGCGTGCGCCTGCCCGGTTGTGAATTATCATTCGGGCGTCAATCCCGCCTATCGCGGCATCAGTGGCGGCTATTTCGCGCTGGCCAACGGAGAGCCGGAACTCTTCGGCGTGACGCCGCATCTCGTCGACCTTGGCGTCGACACCGGCCCGATCCTGGCCACGAATCGCGTGCCCGTTGCGGCCAACGACAACATGCAGACCTATGTGACGCTGATGGCCGCGAAGTCGCAGGAGCTCGTGGTCGATACCATGGCCAAGGTGCTCACCGGCGAGGCGAAGCCCCAGCCGCCCAGCAACCTGCCCTCAAACCAGTATTACGCGCCGACCTTGGGCCAGTATCTGGTCAACGGCCTCAGGCGAGCGTCTGGTAGGCGCTAGCTCGCTCAAAGCGCAGCGGTCGCAGCGGCGCTGGGTCAAAGCCGCGGCGATGGAAAGGTTGTATTCATGTTCAGCATATCCGACCGGGTGAAGAGCTTCGGTTACGCCCTGCGCGGCCTCGACTTCATGCTGCGCACCCAGCACAATGCCTGGATCCACCTTGCGGCAACGGCTGCGGTCACGCTGGCGGGGATCGTGCTCCGGATCAGCGCTGAGGATTGGCGCTGGATTGTTCTAGCGATAGGGCTGGTGTGGGTGGCGGAGATCGTCAACACGGCGTTCGAGCATCTCTGCGACGTGGTGCAGCCGGAATTCCATATCTCCGTCAAAACGGCAAAGGATGTCGCCGCGGGCGCTGTGCTGATCGCAGCCATCGCAGCGGCGGTAGTCGGCGTGCTGGTGTTGTGGCCTTATGTGAGGACCTGAGGTTCAGTCGGCGACGAAGCCCTGGAAGTTTCGCAGGTAGACGGCAAAGGAGTCGCTGACGCCCTCGGCATGCAGGTAATCACGCGTCACAGGCTGTGCTTGCGGCCTGAAAGCTGAATTGGCCGCGACCTGCTTTGGAAAATCGTGATGCAGAATGGCCGAACGGCCGATGACCACGAAATCCAGGCTTGCGCCCATGGCGCTGGCGCAAGTCTCTCCTGAGATGATCTTGCCCGCGGCGCCGAGGCGCACGTTACCGCGGTCAAGGCCGGTGAAGAATGACAGCAGGCTGCGGCCCTTGTGCTCTGCCGCTTCCGGCTCCTTGAAGACATCCCACAGGGACATGTCGAGGTAGTCGATCCGATCTTCACGCATCAGGCGCTGAGCGACGGTTGCGATCTCCTCGAGCTTCAGGCCGAAGCGCTCCGGCGAAAGCCTGACGCCGAGGCTGAAGTCTGGACCACAGGCGCTGCGCACGCCATCGACGATTTCGAACAGCAGCCGCGAACGGTTTTCGAGGGAGCCGCCATACTGATCGTCGCGGCGGTTTGTCTCCGGGCTGAGAAACTGACACAGCAGATAGCCATGGGCGCCATGTAGTTCGACGCCATCGAAGCCCGCCTGCTCGCACCGCCTGGCGGCGGCGATGAAGTCCTCCCCCGTGCGCTGAATCTCCGAAAGCGTCATGCCGCGAGCCTTGGTTTCGGGATTGTCCGACGGGCAGAGCGGCGCCTTGCCGATCAGCTTTTCAGGCGAGCGCATGCCGGCATGATGCAGCTGGACGACGGCATGGGCGCCATGTGAACGGAGGGCGCCGGCAAGCCGCGTCAGGCCCGGGATATGGCGGTCGTCATGGGCGCCAAGCTGGCCGGGAAAGCCCAGGCCGCCCGCCTGAACCGAGGCGGCGCAGGTCATGGCAAGGCCGAAACCGCCCTCCGCGCGCATGACCAGCCAGCGGAACTCGTCCTCGCCGAGCGTTCCATCGGCATGGCTTTGCTGATTGGTAAGCGGCGCCAGCATGAATCGGTTTTTCAGGGCCGGGCCGCGTTTAAACGAAAGCGGCTCAAACAGGGTTGGCATCCGGCGGAATCCTTGGGCGGCGATCTGACCGACCCTCTATGGCACGGCAATCGAGCTATACTGAAGGCTCTTTGTTGCTGCACTGGCAGGCGCGTCTGCGGCTTGCAGGCTGCGCCGTGCCTGCGCATATAGCCGGGCATGAGCAACACCCGCACCCTCTACGACAAGATCTGGGACAGCCATGTGGTCTTCACCGACAAGGCGTCGGGGGAGAGTCTGCTTTATATCGACCTGCACCTCATCCACGAGGTCACCACACCGCAGGCTTTTGCCGGCCTCAAGGCCAGCGGCCGCAAGGTGCGCCGGCCCGACCTGACGCTGGCCGTCGCGGATCACAACACGCCGACGGAAGGCCAGGCGCTGGGCATGGCCGGGGTCAAGGATTCCGAGGCGCGCGAGCAGCTTGAGACGCTGGCCCGCAACGTGGCGGAGAACGGCATTCAGTTCTTCCCGATGGGCGACATCCGCAACGGCATCGTCCACGTGGTCGGCCCTGAGCAGGGCCGCACGCAGCCGGGCCTCACCATCGTCTGCGGCGACAGCCATACCTCGACCCACGGCGCGTTTGGCGCACTGGCGCACGGCATTGGCACGTCAGAAGTGGAGCACGTGCTGGCCACGCAGACGCTGCGCGCCCGCAAGATGAAGAACATGGCGGTCCGCGTCGAAGGCGAGTTCCGGCCGGGGGTCGGCGCCAAGGACCTCGCGCTGCACCTCATCGCCATCATCGGCACGAATGGCGGCGCAGGCCATGTCATCGAGTATATGGGCTCGGCCATACGCTCCATGTCGATGGAAGGCCGCATGACGCTGTGCAACCTCTCGATCGAGGGCGGCGCCCGCGCCGGTCTCGTCGCGCCGGACGATGCAACTTTCAACTACATGAGCGGCCGTCCCGCTGCTCCCAAGGGCGGACAGTGGGAGACCGCCATCCAGTTCTGGAAGACGCTTCGCTCGGACGATCGCGCGCACTGGGATGAAGTGATCGAAATCGCCGCTGAAGACGTCGCGCCGACGATCACCTGGGGGACCAGCCCCGAACAGGCGGCGCCGATCACCGCGACAACGCCAGTGCCCTCGCAGATCTCCGACTCGGTGAAGCGCGACGCTGCCGAACGCGCCCTCGCCTATATGGGCCTTGAGCCCGGACAAAAACTCGAAGGTCTGAAGATCGATCGCGTGTTCATCGGCTCGTGCACAAACTCGCGCATCGAAGACCTGCGCGCCGCCGCCGAAGTCGCGAGGGGCAAGCACGTCGCCGCCGGGGTGCGCGCCATGGTCGTGCCAGGTTCGGGGCTCATACGGGCGCAGGCGGAAGAAGAGGGTCTCGACCGGATTTTCCTCGATGCTGGCTTTGAATGGCGCGAGCCCGGCTGCTCGATGTGCCTCGGCATGAACCCGGACATTCTGAAGCCAGGCGAGCGTTGCGCCTCAACCTCGAACCGCAATTTCGAGGGCCGCCAGGGCCGCGGCGGCCGCACTCACCTGATGAGCCCCGTCCTCGCAGCGAAAGCAGCGCTCGCCGGCGTAATCACTGCCTGATTGTTTGGCGGCGGCGCCCAAATCTTTAGCGCCCTGAATTCACGTGGTTTTCAGTTCTGTCTTGTAACGTCCCGACTGCACTGCAAATGCGGGCGTCGGTGGGACAATGAAGGCGGGCGACATAGCCAGGCGCGTCAGTTTCGTGACGCCAGACACGCTCGCGGGCGAGCTCGCCGTGCGGTTCAAGAACGCCGCCGAGGTCAATACATTCCCTGTCGTTCGGGCCGGCAAACCTGTTGGCGTCATCACGCGCGACCGACTGAGCGCGCTGCGCAAGGCTGGCGGCCTATGGGAGCGCAGGCCGGCGGCGCTGTTTATGAACGCTGCCCCCATCGTCGTCTGCGAAAATCTGGAGCTAGCCGAAGTCAGCGCGGTGATCGCGCAGATGTCGCGTGAAACGCTGTTCGAAGGCATCGTGATGGTCGATGCAAACGGCGACTATGCGGGCCTCGCAGGCGCTTTCGAACTGTTCCGCACGGCGATCACGGTCGCAGAGGAGCGCAATCGCGACCTCACGAGGCTTGCCGAACGGCTGGCGGCGGAAACCGAAAAGGCGCAAGCGGCCTCACGCGCCAAGTCCGACTTCCTCGCGACCATGAGCCACGAAATCCGCACGCCGCTCAACGGCGTGCTTGGCATGGCGCAAGCCCTGACCATGGATGGCCTCGGCCCGGACCAGCGCGACAAGCTGAACATGATCCTGGATTCAGGCGAGACGCTGACCGCTCTTCTAAACGATATCCTCGATCTGTCGAAGATCGAAGCCGACAAGATGGAGATAATGGCCGTCGCCTCGAACCTCGAAGCGTCGCTGGGGCGCGCATTCAAGCTGTTCGAACCGGCGGCGCGTGAGAAGGGGCTGACGCTGACAATTGTGCGGGAAGGCGGCGGGCCCGACTGGCTCCACTTCGACCGGGTGCGCGTGCACCAATGCCTGACAAACCTCATCTCCAACGCAGTGAAATTCACTGCAGCGGGTCGCGTTGATGTTCGCTGGAGCGTGGCGGCGGCGCCCGATGGCGGGCCCCATAGCGTGCGGGTCAGCGTGACAGACACAGGCATCGGCATGGATGAGAAGGCGCTGTCACGCTTGTTCAACGCATTCACGCAGGCCGACGGAACGACAACGCGGCGTTTCGGCGGAACCGGGCTTGGCCTCGCGATCACGCGCAAGCTGGCGCGACTGATGGACGGAGACGTTCACGTCTCGAGCAGGCCAGGCATTGGCTCCACCTTCACGCTGACCTTTGAAGCCACGGCGGCGAAGCCGCTCGTGAAGCCCGCGCGCAAGGACACGGAAACCCAGGCTGTCGCCGATAAGCAGCGCGTGGTGCGCATACTGCTGGTCGACGACAACGCCACGAACCGGCAGGTGGCCAAGCTTTTCCTGGCGCGCCTTCAGTGCGAGATCGTCGAGGCCGCGAACGGCGTCGAGGCGCTCGAGCGCCTTGGCTCGCAGCCCTTCGATGTCGTTCTGCTCGATGTGCACATGCCGGTAATGGACGGCTGCGAAACGATCCGCCACATCCGTTCGTCCAACCAGCCGTGGAGCGCCCTGCCTGTCATCGCACTGACCGCCGACGCGATGGAAGGTGACCGCGAGCGTTTCGTGGCGCTCGGCATGACCGACTATCTGGCCAAACCGATTGACCGCCGCCTGCTGCTCAACAAGATCCATGAGGCAACCTCGCGCGGCGTCGAAAAGCAAATGGACGACAGCATGGCCCCTGCTTCAGGGGATGACACCGACCCGTCAGATATTCTCGGCGCGATCGCATCCGCGATAGCTGGGTGAGTGCGGCCCGCAGCCGAAACATTCGAATGTAGCTCTACAACGACAATGCAGCCTGTCGACGCTCTCAGCGCCATCGACGCAATTTCTGGGGCCCGATCCGCGTTAACACATTGGGCCGGCAACCTGCGACGATTGCACTCGCGGGTTGAACCTGCCATGTTCTTGCCCAAGTTCGAAGGCTTCTGCGGGGCAAGGGGCGGCAGCCGGGATATTCATGAAACACCTGCTCCTTGCGCTTGTTCTGGTAGTCGCCGCCGCGGCGATTTTCCTGGGGCCGCCGCTGCGGTCCGCATTCGCCGCAACGAATGTCGATATCGTCATCGGGCGCGCGGAATTGCACCCGACGGCGCAGGCGCTCACCTTCATGCTGAAATCGCCGGAGGACGAAAAGCTCGCCGGCAAGAAAAAGATGAAACTGTGGGCGACCTATTACCACATGCCCACCGTGCGGCCGTCCTGGACCAGCGTCGCGGCGAAGCCGCTGATCGGCAAGAACGGGAAGGCCGTCTCGCCTCCCCTGTCGATCGAAGACTGGTGCGATGCGGCCATGCAGGGTTCGATCTGGGTCGACAACGGCAAGGACGCTCCGCAGGCCTTCATGTATGTCGACAGCCGCGGCCCCGAGCAGGTTGTGTGCGACAAGCATTTCGGCATGCTGTCCGACCGGATCAAATCGGCGACGCGCCGCGCCCGGTTCCAGCCCTTCCATCATCCGCAGGCGTGCGACGTGCGCACCATTCCACTTATGGCGTTCCGCACGATCGCGGTCGATCGCGAGCGCATCAAGATGGGCACGGTGCTCTACATCCCGAAACTGCGCGGCAAGACGTTCTGGAACAATGGCGAGATCTTCGTGCATGATGGTTACGTGATCGCCAGCGACACCGGCGGCGCGATCGAGGACAATCATATCGACATGTTCGTTGCGGATGCGAATGTCGAGCCGTTCCCGGATCTTGTGCGCTCGAACCCGCGCTACACGTTCTACGCCTATCTGGTGGACAAGAATGATCCGGCGGCTGTCGCGCTGCGCGATGCCGGCGAGGAAGTCTGCAAGGATTCGGACCGTCCGGGCCGTCCGCGCAAGAAGGCCTCAGGCGCCATCTGACGCATCGTAACCCTTCAGTAACGCCTCTGGCGCTTTCGCTTGTGTCGTGGAAAAGCTGTCCGCCATACTCGGGCTGAAATCGCAGCCTATATCATCGGGGAAAGAGCCCGAAGCTGTTGCGCCTGCGCCTCAAGCGCAGCGCGATGCTGCGCCGGACGATGGACAGCCGATGAGACAACTGACCTTCACGATCGTGTTCACGCTCGCGGCCTGCGCAACGGCGGCTGCGCCTGGATTACCGGTTGCGCCTGCCGAGCCTCGCGGGCTCATGCCCACGCTGACACCATCCGAACGCGCGGCAACCTTCACGCTCGAAGCGCCGGCGCCGCCGGCGATGGGACCCGATCTTAAGCTGTGGGCGACGCACTATCACACACCCATCGTGACGCCTGCGCCGGAGACGATGTCGGCCGCACTTCCGTTGCTTGACCGGAACGGCGCGCGGATCTCGCCTCCCTTGCGCCAGAAGGACTGGTGCGAAGCGGCGCTGCAGGGTTCGGTGTCGGTGAAGCAGGGAAGCAAATCGACCGCCTATGTGTTCGTCGACTCAGACGGACCGGAACAGACAAATTGCGATGCACAGCTCGGCTCCCTGTCTGACGGCGTGAAGGCGGCGACGCGCCGCGCGCGCTTCATGGCGGTCAATCACCCGCTCGGCTGCGGCGTGCGCAACCTGCCGCTGACGCCGTTCCGTACGATCGCGGTTGATCCCTCGGTGATCCCGCTCGAGAGCGTAATTTTCGTACCCGAACTTCGCGGCCGGCGCTTCACGCACGATGGCCGCGAGCACGTGCATGACGGCTATCTCTTCGCCGGCGACCGCGGCGGGGCGATCAAGGGGCGGCATATCGACGTCTTCCTGATCGACGATCATTTCGAACCGCTAGAAGACCTGTTCGCATCAACTGAAACGCGGACTTTTTCGGCGCATGTTGTCGACGCGGATGACCCGATGGCGGCGGCCGTCAAAGCGGGCGGCCAGTCGTCGAGCTGCGAGCCCGTAGCTCCTTAAGCGAGCGCTCTGGACACGCGGCGCGGCGCTGACACAGATTGCAACAACAAAGAGCCTGGGAGAGACCTGATGAAATGCCTGCTGCTTGCCAGCCTGATGATGCTGGCTGCCGGATGCGCCCACGACTATTCGAAGGCGGCGCCGCAGATTCCGGTCGGGCCAACGATTCCGGCGAAGGCTGCCCCGTAATCTTCGTAAAGCCTGGCTGTCGGTAAACAGACCGCGCTGTGGTTGAGTATGTGCGTGTGCGAAAAGCTGAATGCGATCAGGCGGCCCGGACATTTCATGTCCGGGCCGCAATGATTCCAGCGTCGGCTAGGTTATCGGCGGCGAGCGAATTGCGGCCGCCCCCCTCACCCACCCTTAGTCCGGCGGCGCGAAATTCGGGCCAGAAAGGGCGTTGGGACGCACCGGAAAACACATGCGCGCATGTCGACCCACAAAGGTTCACGACTGGCTATTTGGTCAGGACCACGATCCGGCTGACGACGAAACGGCGGAGCAGCCGTTCGACTCGTTCGGGCCGATGACCGATATTCGCCGCGCATTGCACAGGCCGTCGCTGCAGACGGGGATGCAGGGACCGCACGACTGCACACGGGTGCTGGTCGCGGAGGGCGATGCGTATCATCGCCGCGTCCTGCGCGTGCTGCTGGCGGGCCCGCGGCTTTCGACGATCGAGGTCGAGGATGGGCAGGCGGCGGTCGATCTTCTCGCGCTGCGGTCATTCGACCTGCTGCTGCTCGACATGGACCTGCCGCGGATGGCCGGCGTCGAAGTGATCCGCTGGGTGCGGCGCAGCATGACGCCGTGGGCGGACATTCCGATTCTTGGACTGCTGAATGAGAAACATCGGCACGAGGCCGGGAAGCTGATGTCGATCGGCATGACCGACTGGACCGCCAAGCCGCTCAGCCGGCATCATCTGGCTGACAAGATCGTGCATCTGTTGCCGGGGTTGTATGACGCGGGGCTGTAAGCGCGCCGGTGCGCGCTTCGCTGGGCGCGGCTTTTATCTTCCCCCGAGCGGGCAGGAAGGATGTCCCCGCTTTGCGTGAGCGTGTCGCCAGCGGTAGTGATGATGATCGGGTGATCAAAATGATGATCGTCCCTTGTGGCGACGGTTTCTGTTTCCTGGCCGATGTCGCTTGCCTCTCTGGGTAGATCAGCCGGCATTGTCCGTGCGCCAATCACGGGACACCGACGGATGATCATCTGGAGGGGTAAGGCGACGTTCAGCACGAGCCTCGCAAAGAGGAGCAGCATCACCGTCGGCGAAAGCTGAGGAAGCGACCTGGTTGCCAGCTCAGTAATCGGGGGCGAAGGTTTTCGCCGTCCTACGAATCTCGAACCACAGTTTCCGGCAGTTCAGTGGCTCCCCTCGTCTTTCTTCGGATTGTGCGTGAGAGCGCGCAATCGTCAACGCTACGCGATGACCCCCGCCACTGCTTCGCACTTGGGGGGAAAGAGGGCCTGCTCGGGGTGTTGGTTCTTGGGATTGCCCTTCCCGCCGGAGTGAAGCGGATAGCGGGAAGCTGGGGCGAGGACGCAGCTTCTGGGTTCGCGCGCGTCATCCTTCGGGCTTCGGCGGAATTAACGGTTGGAGAGACGGGCTAGTTCGCTTCGTCGACGCGGCGGGAGAGCGTTTCAATTCTTGCGGCGGCGTCTGTGAGGAGCGTGGCGGCGCGGTGTTCGAGGTTGCGGATGCGGTCGTCTAGCGCCTTGGCGCCGGAGTTGGCGGCTTGCGCATCGAGTTCGTCCAGGAGGGAGAGGCCGGCGGCGAGGAAGAGGCGGTCGACGCCGAGATCGCCAAGGGCTTCGATGAGCTCCTTCACGCGCTGGTCGAAACGCGCGCCAAGTTCTTCGAGACGCGCTTCCTGACCGGGCGCGCAGCTAATCGCATAGCGCTTTCCGACGATCTCAAGTTCTGCCTTGGCCACGACATCCACCTCTTACGCCACTCACTATGCCGGGTTTTTGGGTTACCCTGGACCCTGCATTCCTATAGACGATTACACTTTGGCCAAGGCCTCGCGTACCTCCGAAATGGCGGCGCCGAGGGCCTCTGACGCTTCGTCTGCCAGACGCTGGAGTTCACGTTCACGGGATTTTGCGGCATCCAGATCGCCAGCGAGACGGGCCCGGTCAACGCGCAACGCGTCGGCCTCCCTTTCCTGGGCGCGGTGGGTTTCCAGACGGTCGAACAAACCATCCAGCCGGCCTTCCAGGCGGTCGATCGCAGCCTCCAGCCGCTGGAGGGCGCTGTCGATTTCCGCTGATTGCTCAGGTGTCTCGCTCATCTCAACTCACATTGAGGCCTGTTAGCAACTCGCGCAATGGCGTGATGCGGCTCTGAAACAGCTTTGAGCCAAACCGCAACCCCGTTAATCAGCGCGACGACCCGCCAGGAAGGACTGCCATGGCCCAACTACCGCTCGCTCATGCGATACGCGCCCTCTCGATAGACGCGGTCGAGAAGGCTCAAAGCGGCCATTGCGGCCTGCCGCTGGGTTTCGCGGATGTTGCGACCCTGCTCTATCAGGAATTCCTTAAGTTCGACGCGGCCGATCCGACCTGGCTCGACCGGGACCGTCTGGTGCTGTCGGCGGGCCATGGCTCGATGCTGCTATATTCCCTGCTCTACCTGACCGGGGTCGAGGGCGTGACGCTCGACGAGATCCGGAATTTCCGTCAGCTGGGGTCGAAAACGCCGGGGCATCCGGAATACGGCCACACGCCTGGGGTCGAGACCACAACGGGGCCGCTGGGGCAGGGCCTGGCCAACGCCGTGGGCATGGCGATGGCGGAACGGCATCTCAATGCGCGCTTCGGCGACGAACTGGTCAACCACAAGACCTATGTGATCGCAGGCGATGGCTGCCTGATGGAGGGCGTCAGTCAGGAAGCTCTGACGCTGGCTGGGCATTTGCAGCTCAAGAACCTGATCGTGCTATTCGACGACAACGCGGTCACCATCGACGGCTCGACGGCGCTGTCGGATGCGACCGACCAGATCAAACGCTTCAAGGCATCGGGCTGGAATGTGGCGCGTGTCGATGGACACAACATGGATGCGGTGCGCGGCGCGCTGCTGATGGCGCAGAGCGCGGACCGGCCTTCGCTGATCGCGTGCAAGACCATCATCGGCTATGGCGCGCCGAAGATCGCGGGCACCGGACCTGCGCATGGCGGCCCCTATGGGGCAGAAGAGATTGCGGGCATCCGCAAGGCGATCGACTGGCCACATGAGCCGTTCGTCGTCCCCAACGAAGTTCTGAAAGAGTGGCGCAGGATCGGCTCGCAGGGCGCGCGCCATCGCGAGGCATGGGCCAAGCGTCTGGCGGCGTCGGACAAGCGCGGCGCGTTCGAGGCGGCGTTGTCGGGCAAGGTCCCGGACGGGCTTTCGGCCGCTCTTGCGAACCACAAGAAGAAGATTGTCGAGGCGCCGAAGGCCGATGCAACTCGCAAATGGTCGGGGGCGGCGCTGGAAGTGGCGACGGAGCTTATGCCCGAACTGGTGGGCGGGTCGGCTGACCTCACCGGCTCCAACAACACGCGCACGGCCGCGGCCAAGGCGCCAATGACGCCAGAGAATTATGGCGGACGCTATGTCCACTGGGGCATTCGCGAGCACGCCATGGCGGCTGCGATGAACGGCATGGCGCTGCATGGCGGCATCGTTCCCTATTCGGGCACGTTCCTGGTGTTCTCGGATTATTCGCGGCCGGCGATCCGCCTCGGCGCGCTGATGAACCAGCGCGTAGTCCATGTGATGACGCATGACTCAATCGGGGTCGGCGAAGATGGGCCGACACACCAGCCGGTGGAGCATGTCGCTTCGCTGCGGAATATTCCGAACCTGCTCGTGTTCCGCCCTGCCGATGGCGTCGAGACGGCCGAAGCGTGGGAAGTTGCACTGAACACGACGACGGGGCCGTCGCTGATCGCCCTCACCCGTCAGAACCTGGCGCCGGCGCGCAAGACGCATGTTGAGGAGAATCTCGTGGCCAAGGGCGGCTATGTGCTTTCCCCGGCAATTAAGCCCGAGAAAGTTGTGCTGCTGGCGACCGGTTCGGAAGTCGAGATTGCGCTGGAGGCGCAGAAGGTTCTGGAGGCCGAAGGGATTGGCGCGCGCGTCGTGTCCTTGCCGTGCTTCTCGCTTTTCGCGGCCCAACCGGAAAGCTACCGGGCGGAAACACTGGGCGGGAGACTGCCCAAGGTGGCCGTGGAAGCGGGCATTCGTGATGGCTGGGACCGGTGGATCGGGCCCGAGGGCGGCTTTGTCGGCATGACCGGCTTTGGCGCGTCCGCCCCCTACAAGGCGCTCTACAAGCATTTCGGGATCACCGCCGAGGCCGTCGTGAAGGCTGCAAAAGAGCGCGTGTAACGTGGCTTATCTGCGCCCTCACGAAGCACGACGCCGGATTGCGCGATTTTCACCGCGCATGCCTCTCGCAATGCGCCCAAAACCGGTTATTACGCCGCGGATAACGAGCGTGTGACGGCCGGTCCCGTTCCTGCACCCGGGGCCGCACTTGGATGATAGAGGTTTCCCGATGGCTGTTCGTGTTGCGATCAACGGTTTCGGCCGGATCGGTCGACTGGTTCTCCGTTCCATCCTGGAACACAAGCGCACCGACATTCAGGTCGTCGCGGTTAACGATCTCGGCCCGGTCGAGACCAACGTCCATCTGCTGAAATACGATAGCGTCCACGGCCCGCTGAACATGGATGTGAAGGTCGAGGGCGACACGGTCTCCGTCGGCAATCAGACCTTCAAGGTCACGGCGATCAAGAGCCCGGCCGAGCTGCCGCACAAGGACCTCAACGTCGACATCGCGTTCGAGTGCACGGGCATCTTCACGGCGAAAGAGAAAGCCGCCCTTCACCTCCAGGCCGGCGCCAAGCGCGTTTTGATCTCGGCCCCGGGCGAGAACTCGGATCTCACAGTCGTCTATGGCGTGAACCATCAGAAGCTCACGAAAGAGCACCTGATCGTCTCGAACGCCTCGTGCACCACCAACTGCCTCGTGCCGGTAGTCAGCGTTCTTCACGATGTCATCGGCATCGAGAAGGGCATGATGACGACGATCCACTCCTACACCGGCGACCAGCCGACGCTGGATACGATGCACAAGGATCTCTATCGCGGCCGCGCGGCTGCGCTGTCGATGATTCCGACCTCGACGGGCGCGGCGAAGGCCGTGGGCCTCGTCATGCCGGACCTCAACGGCAAGCTGGACGGCATCTCGGTGCGCGTGCCCACCCCGAACGTTTCGCTGGTGGACCTGAAATTCATCGCCAAGCGCGCAACGACGGTCAAGGAAATCAACGACGCCATCAAGGCTGCGGCTGACGGCAAGCTGAAGGGCATTCTCGGTTACACCAACGAGAAGCTCGTCTCATCGGATTTCAATCACAACCCGCACTCCTCGATCTTCCACATGGACCAGACCAAGGTGATGGACGGCACGTTCGTTTCGATCCTGTCCTGGTACGACAATGAGTGGGGATTCTCGACCCGCATGAGCGACACGGCTGTCGCCTGGGCGATGCTGATCTAGTGGCCGACAACGAAAAAGACGACAATGGAACGGCGACCGACGAGGTCGCCGTTCACGCTTCTGCCGCTCCACCCTACCATGTGAAGGGCGAGGTCGTCGCAGACGCCCCCTCCCTGCCCGCAACCACTGAAGAACAAAAGCCCTACGATCCGGCGGCCTGGATGCATCAGCGCATCGTCCACCAGATCATGGAGTTCGAGAAGAATCTCGGGCCCGAGCAAGAAGTAGGCGGGAGGTTCGTGGAAGGGCCGAACGGCGAAGCGCTGCATCTGTCGAACGTTGCGAGCTGGGGGCCGGACATGATCCTGTTCCTCGGCGAGTTCCCCGACGGCCGGAAATGGGAGCTGATCCAGCACTTCAGCCAGGTGAGCCTGCTGCTGGTGGCGGTCCGCAAGATGAACGACGAGCCGCGCCGGATCGGGTTCGAGCTTCTTAAGACGGTGAAGGAACAGGATACGCCGTGGGAAGACCCGATCAGCTGACCCGGCCCGGACCGTGCAGGCTTTCCGCCGAATTATCCGAGATTTGAACAGGACTCGACGACCATGACCTTCCGGACGCTTCAGGGCGCAGACCTTTCAGGCAAGACGGCTTTGGTGCGCGTCGACTTCAACGTGCCGATGGAAAACGGCGTGGTGCAGGACGATACGCGCCTGCGCTCTGCCCTGCCGACCATCGACCTGCTGACGAAGGCCGGGGCGAAGGTTGTGCTGCTGGCGCACTTCGACCGGCCCAAAGGCAAGCGCGTGCCGGAGATGAGCCTGAAGCCGGTGGTCGCCCCCCTCGCCGCTCTGGCCAAGAGGGACATCGCCTGGTCCGATGACTGCATCGGCGCCGAAGCCAAAGCCGTGATCGACAGGCTGAAGCCGGGCGGCGTCGCGCTCTTCGAGAACCTCCGCTACCATTCTGGCGAAGAGATGAACGACCCGGCATTCGCGGCCGAACTTGCGAAGCTCGGAGACGTCTATGTCAACGACGCCTTCTCGGCTGCACATCGTGCGCACGCCTCGACCGAAGGCCTCGCAAAACTTCTGCCCGCTTATCCGGGCCTGTCGATGGAGCGCGAGCTGACGGCGCTGGACGCGGCGCTGGGCAAGCCGGAGCGACCGGTGATCGGCATTGTCGGCGGCTCGAAAGTCTCGACCAAGCTCGACCTGCTCAAGAACCTCGTAACCAGGCTCGACAAGCTCGCTATCGGCGGCGGCATGGCGAACACCTTCCTCTATGCGATGGGCCATGATGTAGGCGCGTCGTATTGCGAGAAGGATCTAGCCGAAACTGCGCGCGAGATCATCCGCCTTGCGGGAAAGAACAATTGCAAGCTCTTCCTGCCGCTGGACATCGTGGTTGCCGAGCAGATGGCCTCGGGCGTCCCGACGCGCGTGCGCGGCCTCGGCGAGGTTGATGAGCACGAGCGTATTCTCGACGCTGGGCCGGAGTCGGTTGCGCGTCTGAAGCGCGCCATTGGCAACTCCAGGACGTTGATCTGGAACGGTCCGCTCGGCGTGTTCGAGATTCCGCCCTTCCAGCGCGCCACCATGGAAGCCGCCTGGCACGCCGCCGAGCTTTGCCGCGACGGCAAGCTGATCGCAGTCGCGGGCGGCGGCGACACCGTCTCCGCGCTCAACATGGCCGGCGTGACGGTGGATTTCACCTTCGTTTCCACCGCCGGCGGCGCCTTCCTCGAGTGGATGGAAGGCAAGGAGCTGCCAGGCGTGGAAGCGCTGAAGGTCTGAGACCTTTCGCCTTGCCGGCGCCCCTCCTTGGGCGGAAGGGCTATCGCAACCTGTTCGCCGCTCTACATTGACCTCCCTCAGCAGCGGAGTTCGATCATGCAGACGCGCACCCTCGGAAAGAGCGGACTTCAGGTTTCGGCTATTGGCCTTGGCTGCATGGGGCTGAGCTTCGCCTACGGCGAAGCGCCGGAACGAAAGGATGCGATCGCGCTGCTTCGGGCTGCGGTGGACCTGGGGGTCACGTTCTTCGATACGGCTGAGGCCTATGGGCCTTTCACGAATGAAGACCTGCTGGGCGAGGCATTGGCGCCTGTGCGCGACAGCGTGGTGATTGCAACCAAGTTCGGCTTCAAGGCCGGCGTGGCGCGCGATGGCGTGGACAGCAGGCCGGAGAATATCCGAGCGGTGACAGATGCGGCGCTGAAGCGGCTGCGCACGGACCGCATCGATCTTCTCTATCAACATCGCGTCGATCCGGCCGTGCCGATCGAGGATGTTGCGGGCACGGTGAAGGAGCTGATCGCAGCGGGCAAAGTCAGGCATTTCGGCATGTCGGAAGCGGGAGCGCAGACCATCCGGAAGGCGCATGCCGTCCAGCCCGTGGCGGCGCTGCAGAGCGAGTATTCGCTATGGTGGCGCGAACCGGAGGCGGAAATCCTGCCGACGCTGGAGGAGCTCGGCATCGGCTTCGTGCCGTTCAGCCCGCTCGGGCGCGGCTTTCTCACGGGCGCGATCGACGCCTCGACGACATTCAATGCGAAGGATTTTCGCAGCACGCTGCCGCGGTTCGCGGCGGAGGCGCGCGATGCGAACCATGTGCTGGTCGACAGGATCGGCGAGATCGCTACGCGGGTGAAGGCGACGCGCGCGCAGGTGGCGCTGGCCTGGCTGCTGGCCCAGAAGCCTTGGATGGTCCCTATTCCGGGCACGACCAAGCTGTCGCGGCTGAAGGAGAATATCGGCGCTGCGGCGCTGACGCTCAGCGCAGAGGATCTTCAGCGAATCGAGCGGTCGCTGGCGGACATCAAGGTGCAGGGCGAGCGCTACCCGGCGTCGCTGCAGCTGAATGTGGGCCGGTAGAACCATAAACCCCTGGCCGAATTGGCCTCTCATTTTCGGCAGCGAGAGAAACACCAGCGATCAAAGTCCTGACTGACGTTGGGGGAACATTGACTGAACAGCTTAGTGACGCCGCTGAATGGCCGGAAAACCATGGTTACCGGCGCGCCGGCTCGCGGGGGAGGCAATGGCGAGATTGGCCCGTAGGTTGCTGCGCCACGGTTGACCGTTTTTCGCTGTACCGCCACAAGGCGGATTACAGCTCTCAGGGGATTTTTTCGATGGCGCGCATTACGCTTCGGCAGCTTCTCGACCACGCGGCCGAGCATGGCTATGGGCTGCCGGCTTTCAACATCAACAACATGGAACAGGCGCTCGCCATCATGGAGGCGGCCGAGAAGGTTGACGCCCCCGTCATAATGCAGGCCTCGCGCGGCGCCCGGTCCTACGCCAACGACATTGTGCTGAAGCACATCATCGACGCGTGCTCGGAAATGTATCCAAACATCCCGATCTGCATGCACCAGGACCACGGCAACGGCGCGGCGACCTGCGCCACCGCCATCCAGTTCGGATTCACCTCCGTCATGATGGACGGATCGCTGAAGGAAGACGCGAAGACGCCGGCTGACTACGACTACAACGTGGACGTAACCCGCCGCGTGGTCGAGATGGCCCATGCCTGCGGTGTCTCGGTGGAAGGCGAACTCGGCGTGCTGGGCTCGCTGGAGACCGGGATGGGCGAGAAGGAAGACGGCCACGGCTTCGACGGCAAGCTGGATCACTCGCAGCTGCTGACCGACCCGGACCAGGCGGTCGACTTCGTGAAGGCCACGCAAGTCGACGCGCTTGCCATCGCGATGGGCACTTCGCACGGCGCTTACAAATTCTCGCGCAAGCCGGACGGCGCGGTGCTGGCAATGAATGTGATCGAGGAGATCCATCGTCGCCTGCCGAACACGCACCTTGTGATGCACGGATCTTCTTCGGTTCCGCAGGACCTGCAGGACGAAATCAACAAGTATGGCGGCAAGATGCCTCAAACCTGGGGCGTGCCGGTTGAAGAGATCCAGCGCGGCATCAAGCACGGCGTGCGCAAGATCAACATCGACACCGACAACCGCATGGCGATCACCGGTGCGATCCGGAAAGTGTTCGCCGAGAAGCCGGGCGAGTTCGACCCGCGAGGATATCTGAAGCCCGCCAAGGAAGCGATGCGCAAGGTCTGCATCCAGCGCTATCAGGAGTTCGGCTGCGAAGGCATGGCGAGCAAGATCAAGCCGGTCTCGCTGGCCGTGATGGCGAAGAAGTACGCTTCGGGCGATCTGGCGCCGAAGATCGCGGCGCCCGCGAAAGTGGCGGCGGAGTAGTCCCACGCAAGAATCCACACAAGAATGATGCACAGGCCTGTGGGTGGAATGACCCACAGGCCTGTGTGTTTTTATCGCCCACGCAACTGGCTCGCGCGGGGCCGCATCCCCACCGATGAAACCCGTTTGCGTGATAGAGGATGTGTGTTGCCCTTGCGGCTGGTGCTGCACGGGGGGACAGCGGGATATTCCCGCAAAGAGTTACAACGCGATCGTCATTGGCTCAGGCACGGGCGGGGCGAGCCTGGCGCTACGGCTGGCGCGCGCTGGCCGAAGCGTGCTGGTGGTCGAACGCGGCGACTAGTTCAGGCCGACGCCGGAGCGTGAAGCCAACGACTATCTCTATGACCATGCCAAGCCGTCCGATGACCTTGCTTTCGTCGGCGGGCGCACGAAATTCTATGGCGCGGCGCTCTACCGCTTCCGTGAAAGCGACTTCCGCGAGGTGCGGCACGAAGCGGGCCGTGGAGGCTGAGGTCGTCACAGCCTGAGGGTTGCGGCCGACATCACCGCTGGTAGCATCACGCCATGCTTGAGATGCGTCCGAACTGCGAATGCTGCGATAAGGATCTCGATCCGTCCGGAAATGAGGCGTGCATCTGCTCGTTCGAATGCACGTTCTGCGCGGACTGCGCGGAACACACGCTGAAGGGCAAATGTCCCAACTGCGGCGGGGAACTGGTCGTGCGCCCTGCCCGCGCAGCTGAGAAGCTGGCGAAGAACCCGGCCTCTGCCCGACGCGTGGTGAAGCCAAAGGGTTGCGAGGCGGCCTGACCTTGACTTGTCGCCTGCTTCGCGCAGGCGTAATCCACGACGATGTCGCGCCGTTGCCGTCTCTATCTCATCACGCCTCCGGAGATTCCGGATATCGCAGCGTTTGCGCGCGATCTGGATCTCGCGCTGGATGGCGGCGACGTGGCCTCGCTGCAGATCAGGCTGAAGTCACGCGAGGGGGTTCCCGCGCCTGACGGGCACATCCTCGAACTCGGCCGTCACATCGTTTCGCGCGCGCAGGATCGCGGTGTCGCGGTGCTGATCAATGACCGGCCGGACCTTGCCGTGGCGCTTGGGGCGGACGGCGTGCATATCGGCCAGCAGGACATGCCTTATGCGCGCGCGCGCAAGCTGGTGGGCGATAGCGCGATCGTTGGCGTCACCTGTCACGACAGCCGCCATCTCGCCATGGAGGCGGGGGAAGCGGGCGCGGACTATGTCGCTTTCGGCGCCTTCTATCTAACCGAGACCAAGAGCCCCGCCGCCCGGGCGGAGCCTGACCTGCTGACCTGGTGGCAGGAAATGATGGAGCTGCCATGCGTGGCGATCGGGGGCGTCACCGTCGAGAACGCCCGGCCGCTGGTCGAGGCGGGGGCCGACTTCCTGGCTGTTTCCGCCGGGGTCTGGCGCCATGACAGGGGCGCAGCTGAGGCGGTGAGATCGTTCAACGCCCTGTTTGACGAGCTGGCGACCTGAGCCCGCGCCCCGGGGCACGCGAACAAAGCTTGCGCTTTGGGCTCTGCCCGCTATGGGAACGGCCCAGTTGAAGGCTGTTTGACATGTCCCGTCCCTCCCCCACCGTCACCGTGATGATGGATGCTGCGCGTGCCGCTGGCCGCCGGCTGATCCGAGATTTCGGCGAAGTCGAGAACCTGCAGGTCTCCCGCAAGGGGCCGTCCGACTTCGTTTCGGCGGCCGACAAGAAGGCGGAAGAGATCATCCGCAAGAGCCTGGAGAAAACGCGCCCTGGCTATGGCTTCCTGCTGGAGGAGGGCGGCGCGGTTGAAGGATCAGACAAGACGCATCGCTTCATCATCGATCCGCTCGACGGCACGCTGAACTTCCTGCACGGCATTCCGCACTTCTCGGTCTCGATCGGGCTCGAGCGCGATGGCAAGCTGCGCGCAGGCGTGGTGCACGATCCGATGCGCAACGAGACCTTCTGGGCTGAGGAAAACCAGGGCGCCTGGCTGGACAACAAGCGGCTGCGCGTCGCCTCGCGCCGCAAGCTGTCTGAGGCCGTCGTCACCACCGGCATCCCGCAGCTTGGCAAGGACGGCGCGGAGAAGTTCATAGAGGAGCTCGTGCGCGTGCGCGCCGAAGTCGCTGCTGTGCGCCGCTTCGGTTCAGCTGCCCTGGATCTCGCCTGGGTCGCCGCCGGCCGCTTCGACGGTTTCTGGGAGCGCGATCTGCAGCTGTGGGATTTCGCCGCGGGCTTCGTGCTGGTGCAGGAAGCCGGTGGCGCGATCATCGGCCTCGACAGGAAGGACGCAACCAAGGGCTCCTTCGTCGCGGCCAACACCAGCCTCGCCCCGAAGATCACCGAGCACGTCGAAGGCAGGCTGAAGAAGCCCACAGGCAGCAAGCTGCTGCGGCCGCTCTAGGCCTTCGCGCCGGAAGCGCCTGCATCGATCTGGGCGACGAGCCCCGCGTCGAGGCCAAGGGCTACGGCGAGGTTCATCAGGAACGCTTTTTCCTTGAGGCCATCCGGCTCGATCGCGATGCGGGCGGCGGTGTAAGCTTGCGTCGCGAGGGCGGGCGTGTTCGCCGCCGCCGCCAGCTCGGGGATCGTGGCGGGCTTGGCGAATTCCGCATCGAGGAATTTTGCAGCGTGAACATCGAGGCCCGCTTGTTCAAGCGCGCCAATGATGCGCGAGCGTTCCGCGTTGTCGATGACGCCGTCGCTGGCGGCGGCCGCGATCATGGCGCGCAGCACCAGCATGGCGGTCTGGTTGTCCTGCTCGGGATTGCCGGTTTCGCCGAACGGGCCTGCGTCAGGCGCCGCCTCGATCTGGGCAGGCGCAGGCGCCTTGCCCGCCTGGTGATTCTGCCAGGCCTTGTAGGCAAGTCCGCCAACCATCGCGAGGCCGCCAAGCGTCGCCGCGCCACCAACGAGCCCCCGTCCGCCCTTCGTGCCCAGAAGCAAGAGGCCGAGACCGCCCAGCGCCGCGCCGGTCGCCGCCTTGTTCTGGCCTGCAAAGGTCTTGGCCTGTTCGAACAGATCACTGCCGGACTTGCCGGTCGCGCCCTTCAGCGCCGCATCCGCCTTGGCGCCGATCCCAGTCTTCTGCTCGATCGCCGCAGCGCCTTCTGTCACGCCGGACACACTGTCGTTCAGCATGCCGCCCAGCATTCCGCCGATCTTGTCGAGCGGATTATTGGCGCCTCCGCTTCCGAACATTTGATTGAGCAGCTTCTTGGCGTCGAGCATTTGTAGCCTCCGTTGCGAAGGAATTCTTTTACACTCCCGTGGGAACGCGGCCAGTGGCGATCTGTATCTGGGGCCGGCCGAGACAGAAGCTGCGCGTCCTCAAGCGGCCAGCACGCGCCATCGGATGCTTTGCTGCAATCTCGAGCGCTTCCTTGAGACTGTCGCACTTGGGGATATCGAAGCCGATGATCACCTCCTTGGGCTCAGCGACAGGCCCATCGAGGACGGCCACGCGGAGCGTCAGCCGACATTCGGCGCAGCAATAAATCCCGTCAGGCGCTCGTGAACTGCATGTCCGCTAGCCTGGCATAGAGGCCGCCGGCGCGGACGAGGCTTTCGTGGTCGCCCTGCTCCACCACGCGGCCCTGGTCGAATACAATGATGCGGTTGGCGCGGCGCACGGTGGCGAGGCGGTGGGCGATGACCAACGTGGTGCGGCCCTCGCTGGCCTGGTCGAGCGCTTTCTGGACGAGCCGCTCGTTGGCGGCGTCGAGGGCGCTGGTGGCTTCATCGAGCAGCATTACGGGAGCGCCACGCACGAGCGCGCGGGCGATGGCGATGCGCTGGCGCTCGCCGCCGGAGAGCTGGCGACCCTTGGCGCCGACTTCGGCGGCAAGCCCGCCGCGGCCTTCGAGGAAGGTGAAGGCTTCGGCCTTGCGCAGCGCCTCACGGACGTCATCGTCGCTGGCGTTGGCGCGGCCGAAGCGGACATTGCCTGCGGCGTCGCCCGAGAAGATCGGCGCTTCCTGCGGGACGTAGGCGAAACGGGCGCGCCATTCGCTCGGCTCCGTTTCACGCGCATCCAGGCCATCGAGCGTGACGGCGCCTGTCTGCGGGTCGAAGAAGCGCAGCAGCATGCGGAAGACCGTCGACTTGCCAGCGCCAGAAGGACCTACGAGCGCGACCAGTTCGCCGGGCTTTGCTTCGAACGTCACATCCTTCAGCGACGGTCCCTGCGCGGCGGGATAGGAGAAAGACACTGCATTGAGCTTCACATGGCCGGCGAGCCTCGCGGGCATGGGCTTGGGGTTTGGCGGCGCGGCGATGTCAGGCGTCTGTTGGAGGATCTCGACGGCGCGCACGGCTGCGCCCGATGCGCGCATGGCGTCGCCCATGACTTCGGCCACGGTTGCAAAGCCGCCCACTCCGAATATGGCCAGCAGGACGAACTGCATGAACGCGCCCAGCGACATCGCGCCGGATTGGACCTCCAGCGCGCCGACCCAGACGACGCCGATCACTCCGGCGAACATCAGCCCGATGATGATGCCTGTCAGCCAGGCTCGCGCGCCGATGCGGGCCAGCGCTGCCTTGAAGGCGGCGTCGATGGCGTTGCGGAAGCGGGTCTCGCGCTCCTTCTCCATGCCGTAGGCCTGAACGAGGTCGATCGCGTCGATGGTTTCGGTGGCTTCGGCGGCGGCGTCTGCGATCCGGTCCTGCGCGCTGACGGAGAGTTTGCGCACGCGCCGGCCCATGGCGAGGATGGGCAGGATCAGCACTGGCGCCAGCACGAACAGCATGCCAGTGAGCTTCCA
>CANJIL010000021.1 GCA_947474455.1 Hyphomonadaceae bacterium
AGACAAATGCGGGAGGCATCCTCCCCGTTCACTTGACGAGGACGGCGCATCTCCCGAAACGCCTCGACCTGATGGGGCAGAAGTACGATCTCTCGGCCCTGCCTGAGCCTGGACGCCTCTTCCCCGGTGATGGCCAGCGCCGGGATGTCGTCCAGCGCGGTCTCAAGAGGAACGAGGTGCTCGTCCAGCGCGGCCTTATCGCTCATTTGCTGCAGGATGGAAAGCTCAATTGCCCCGTCGGTGGAAAATGCGCCGACCCGGGTCCGGCGCAGCGCCGCCACATGCCCTTCGGCCCCTAGGGCAAGCGCGAGGTCGCGCACCAGAGCCCTGATATAAAAACCTTTTCCGCACGTAACTGAGATCACGGCCAGGTCGTCAGAGGGGCATTCCACAAGCTCCGTCTTGTGCACCACCACCGTCCGCGGCTGCAGCTCCACCTCTTCCCCCTCGCGGGCAAGGTCATAGGCCCGCTCGCCATTAACCTTGATCGCGGAATAGACAGGCGGCGTTTGCTGGATCTCCCCGATGAAGCCTTTCAGCGCTTGCTTGATTGCCGCGTGCGAGGGCCGCACGTCCGACGTTCCGGTCACCGCCCCCTCGCGGTCCTGCGTGGTGGTCGAAGTCCCCCAGCGGATCGTGAACACGTAGTCCTTGTCCGCTTCCATGACGTAGCCGACCGTCTTGGTCGCCTCCCCAAACGCCAGCGGCAGGATGCCCGACGCCAGCGGATCCAGCGTGCCGCCATGCCCCGCCTTCTGCGCATTGAATATGCGCCTGCAGATCCCCACCGCCTGCGTCGAGGTCACGCCCTCCGGCTTGTCGAGCGCCAGCCAGCCATGCACCGGCTCGCCCTTCTTTTTGCGGGACATCGTCTACCTCCAGGCGCCGCCAAGGGATCAAACCAAGGTCGGGTCGAGTTGAAGGCGCGGGGAGTAGGGGGGATGGGACATGCGGTCAAGTGCACGCCCCTCGAACCACGAGCAAGTGTCTTGATCAGGCGTAATCCAGGTTGTCGCGGATCATGGCGTTGAGGATGGCGAGAAGCTTTCTGGCGATAGCGATGATGGCGACCTTGAAGGGGTTTCCAGCGGCTTGGAGGCGTTGTCGCATTGCCTTGAAGAGCGGTGCGTGTCGGCTGCCGATGATCGAGGCGTCACGCTGTCCCCTACGCTGCCGCCAGCGCGCCCTCTGGCGTTGCCCACGCCGTAACGCTCCTGCCGCAACGATGCGACTCGTCATGACTTCCCCGCAGCCCCGGCCACCCAGCCTGCACCCTGCGCGCGGGATTGCGAACGCCTGTCTGAAAGGAGCTAGCGCGCCGTCGCGCCGAACCTGTGGTCGAGATCGACCAGCGCATCCGCCAGCTTCAGCACGGCCTCGATATCCCCGCGCAGTCTCAGCAGCGTCTCGCGACTGGCGGCCGGCTTGGTGAAGCTTGGCGCCTCGAACAGCGCCCGGCCCACCGCCTTCGGCGCCGCCACGGTGAGGCGCGAGCCAGCGCACAGCAGGATCGGCCGCCCGAAATCGCTGCGCCGGCCCAGCGCCAGCAGGCGCTCCATCAGCGCGGGGTGGAGCAACGCGCGCGCCGCCACCTGGTCGGTGGAATAGACTTCGTAGACGCGCTCGAATTCGGGATCTTCCAGCTTCACCCGCTCGCGCCCGTTGGCGCTCAGCCGGTCCCGGAAATTCCCGAACGCGCCCGCGTCGGAAACAACGGCGGTGGTTGCGCCTGTGTCGCGCCGCAGGTCGATGTCGATGACGAGGCCGTCGAACACCGTCGTCTCTTTCTTCTGGTCCGGGCTCATCAGCTTGAGCTCGACTATGTTGATCGGCAGGCCGCGATAAGTGCCGGCAAGTTCGTTCGTCGCAATCGCCTGACCGAAAGCGCGGAACACATGCTCCGCCTTCAGCCGCGCAAGGTCAGGCATCACCGCATCGCGCCACGTGATCTCGCCGAACGATGCAGCGAGGCGCGGCAGAACGCGTTCGCGATAGAGTTTCGAATACTGCCGGGACAGCTCATGCATCGACCAGAAATATCCAACACCGCCGCCTACGATCAGAACGGCGATGAAATCCATCGCATCGCCCGGCGAACCCGTCAGGGCCGCCAGCGTCCACAGGCAAAGCCCAACGCCCGCGCAGGCCGGCACACGCCACGCCGAGCGTTCGACGACCTGCCGCGTGGTCTGCTGCCGGTACGCCTCGAGGTCAGCAAGGATCTCATGCATCTCGCCGCCAAGCTCATCGGCGCTCATCACAGGCGGCTGGAGATCAACCGCGGGTGGCGCCGAAAGCGTGATCGCGATCCATCCGCCGACTGCCGCGATCAGCAGCGCGACGAAGAAGCCACCGAAGATCGACGTCGCAAGTCCGACAAGGCCGGGGGCGCGCGAATTTGCCGTCACCGCGATCCCGATCCACGCGATCGCCGCGAGGCCGAGAAAGGCGATGAACACCACGCGTGCGAGTTGGCCCGCGTGCTCGGCCTTTCTGGAGATGTCGCGTGCAGGCTGGGTCGTCATGGAAGCCGACTTATAGAGTGTGCGTCCGGCGTTGCGAACCGTCTGGGGCTAACCTGAACATAAAGAGAGAAACGCCGCCTGTGGCGCTTGCGCAGCCTAACTTTGCGCCACGCAAACGGCGCTGCGTGCGACTGCAGCGTGTTTGCGTCGTGCGTAGCGCGGCCCACAGTCGATTTTTGCGCGGCTTGGCAAGCGCGTGACAAGGCTGATAACTTTTTCATCATTCGAGTTCGGGGCATTTCATGAAGCGGACTTTACTTGCCGGCCTGAGCCTGGCCGTTGTCGCAGCAGGCGCGCTGACCCTCCAGGCGCAGCCCCAGGCCGCGCTGCCTGTCGCAAGCGACAACGCCCCGACCGATTATTCCAAGTGGAGCCAGACCGCGCTCGAAGCCGAGCTGAAGCGTCTCGCAATCATCGAGCGCAAGGTTCTGATGCCGATGCGCGACGGCGTGCATCTCTCCACCGACATCTATCGCCCAAAGGATGTAACCGGCCCTGCGCCGACGATTTTCGTGCGCACGCCCTACAACATGAACACGCTCAGCGGCGGCATGCTGCGCCAGGTCGTTGAAGCGGTCGATCGCGGCTATGCCTATGTCGGCCAGAACGAACGCGGCCGCTATTTTTCCGAAGGCGAGTTCGAGATCCTCGGCTATCCGCGCACGGACGGCTATGATGCGCTCACCTGGATCGCCAGCCAGTCATGGTCGAACAAGAAGGTCGGCACGCTCGGCTGCTCGTCCACCGCCGAATGGCAACTGCAGCTTGCAGCAACAGACCATCCCGCTCACGCCGCCATGGTGCCGATGGCGTCCGGCGCCGGCATCGGCCGCGTCGGCGAATTCCACGAGCAGGGCAACTGGTATCGCGGCGGCGTGCCGCGCACGCTCTTCACCATCTGGCTCTACGACACCGACAATCCGCTGCGCGCCCAGATCCCCGAAGGCCTCTCGCCCGAGATGCGGCAATACCTGTCGGCCTACAGCGATCTCAATCCGAAGAAGCCGGACGTCAAATGGTCCCAGCATGTCTGGCATCTGCCTTACTCGGAGATGCTGACGTCGCTCGGCGAGCCGCCGGGAACGAACGAGAAGCTGATCGCCCGCTCGCTCCCCGACGATCCGGAATGGTTCAAGGGCGGTCTCTACCACGACAACGAGATATGGGGCGTGCCCGCGCTCTGGTACAATTCCTGGTACGACGTCTCCATAGGCCCGAACCTCGCGCTCTACAATCACGCCGCCAGGGCCGGCGTCGACGCCGAAGCGCGCGACAACCAGTACGCCATCGTCGGCCCCTCGGTTCACTGCGCCTTCGCCTCGCTCGGCCCCGACTTCAAGTCAGGGGACCGCGAGCTCGGCAATGCGACAATGGATGTGAATGGCGAGATGTGGAAATTCTTCGACCGATTCCTCAAGAGCCGGCCCGAAGCCTTCCCGTCGACCACGCCGAAGATCCGCTACTATTCGATGGGCGACAACCAGTGGAAGACTGCGCAGCAATGGCCGCCGAAGGAAGCGGAGGAGGTGCGTCTCTATCTCCGCTCCAACGGCAGGGCCAACTCAATGTTCGGCGACGGTAAGCTCAGCTTCACCGCGCCCGGGAACGCCGAAGCAGCCGACGGTTTCGCGTATGATCCGAAAAACCCGGTACAGACCATCGGCGGCGGCGACTGCTGCAATGGCGGCGTGGTCGTGCCAGGCGCCTTCGATCAACGCCCGGCCGAAGTCCGCCACGACGTTCTGGTCTACACGTCCGATCCGCTCAAGGATCCGATCACGGTCGCCGGCTTCGTCGACGCCCTCCTGCACGTCTCCTCGGATGCGAAGGACACGGATTTCGCAGTGAAGCTCGTTGATGTCGCGCCGGACGGCGCGGCCTACATTCTCGACGACACCATCCTCCGCACGCGTTTCCGGGAGGGCTACGACAAGGAGGTTTTCATGGAGAAGGGGAAGACCTACAAGCTCGACTTCACGCCGATGTCGACCGCCAACACCTTCCTGCCCGGCCATCGCATCCGCGTCGAAGTGACCTCGTCCAGCTTCCCGAAATACGGCCGCAATCTCAATACGGGCGGCCGCAACGAGTTCGAGAAGGACGGCGTCATCGCCAACAATCAGGTGAAGCACACGCGCGCGCAGCCAAGCTACATCGTTCTGCCGGTCGTGAAATAGGCGTGTTGATCCGCGATGCGCCAGGTTGACGCGAACAGGCATGGCGGCTCATCTCATATCTGCTAGCGTGCCAGTCGGGATCGCAGGCTGGAGCCGCATGTCATGCTGAAATGGCTGAGCATCATCACGGTGCTCGCCCTTGCTTCCGGTGTGGCGGCGGGGGCGGTTGTCGGCGCATCGGGCGATGTCGGCCTGATCGGTTTCACGACCGAAGTCGAGTACATCGGCGCTCTCTGGCTCAACCTCTTGAGAATGACGGTCGTGCCGCTTGTCTTTTCGCTGCTGGTTGTCGGGATCGCCTCGGTCGCCGACGCCGCCTCGACCGGAAAGCTCGCCGCGCGTTCGCTCATGGTCTTCGGGGTGCTGCTTGCCTCCGCCGCGGTTTTCGCCTGCGTCGGTTTTCCCGCCGTGCTGGCCCTGTGGCCAGTCGATCAGACGGCCGCCTCCGCCTTCATCGCTGGCGCCGGCGAGGCGCCGGTTACCCCAGCCTCCCCACCCACCATAGGCGCGTGGCTGGCGGCGCTCGCGCCGGGCAATCCGATTCAGGCGGCGGCTGAAGGCGCCATCCTGCCGCTTGTCGTTTTCGCGCTCTTCTTCGGCTTTGCCGCGACGCGTCTGCCCGCCACTCAGCGCGATCCCATGGTCGCCGTGCTGCGCGCCATCTCGGAGACAATGATCGTCATCGTGCGCTGGGTGCTCTATGCGGCGCCAATCGGCGTCTTCGCCCTCGCCCTCGGCGTCGGCCTAACGGCGGGCATCGGCATCGTTGGATTGATCTTCCAGTACATCGTCATCGTCTCGGTCCTCACCGCCGCGATCGTGCCGATGGCTTTCCTATTCGCGATCGTGTGGGGCAGGGCAGGCATTGCGCGCTTCACCAACGCAACCGTTCCGGTCCTCGCTGTCGCCATATCCAGCCGCTCCTCGCTCGCCTCCCTGCCGCTGATGGTTGAACGCTCGCGTGATGCGATGGGCGTTTCCGAACGCGTCGCCAACATCGTGCTGCCGCTGGCGGTCGCCGTCTTCCGCATGACCAGCCCGGTCGCCAATCTCGGCGTGGTGTTCTTCTGCGCGGCGGTCTTCGGCGTGAATCTGACGCCAGATAAGATCGTAATCGGCGGCTTCGTCGCCATCGCGATCAGCATCGGCTCGGTGGGCCTGCCCGGCGAGATTTCATTCGTCGCCAGCGTCGCCCCGATCTGCATGGCGATGGGCGTGCCCATCGAGCTGCTTGGCATTCTCGTTGCGGTCGAATCCGTGCCCGACATTTTCCGCACGGTGGGCAATGTCTCGGGCGACATGGCTGCGACAGTCATCGCGGCAAAGCGGGAACCAGCCGGCGTTGCCGAGCCAAAGCCCGTCTCCGGCTAGTAACTCTCCTCGGCCATCCCGCGCCAGCTCATCCGCGGCGGCGCTCGTCTGACGACGCGGCTGGCTGTCAGCACCTCGTCAATCGCGGCCGCGACGATGTCTGGCCGTAGGAAGAAGAAGGCGTGATTCGAATCCGGCACGATCTGCAGCCGCCCGCGGCTGGACCATGTCGAAAGATCCGCCTGCAGCTGCCGCCAGACGACTTCGCTCTCCGGGGTGTCTGATCCAGCGACCAGTCCATCGGCTGAGAGTAGATACTCGTCATGCGCGTCGGCTCGCTTGCGCGCTTGCGTCTGTTCAGGCAGTTCGCGCGCCAGCACGACCACCGGCCAGTTCTGCAGGTCGCGATAGCGCCCCGCCACTTCCATCGTTCGCGACCGCTCGCGCGCTTCGCGGGCGTTCGCTTCGGCCGACTTCGGATAAAAGGCGCGCACCTCATCGGCGATCGAGGGATCGGCCGGGTAGGGCGACAGCCGCATTAGTCCCGTCCACTTGAACGCCAGCCCCAGCTCCTGCGCCGGGGTAACATATTCGCCGGTGGGCAGTCCCGCCTCGCGAAAGCGCCGCTCCTGGTCGGGGTGCGAGGAATCGACGAACACCATCCCTGCGATCTCGTCGCGATACATCCCGGCGAAGATCAGGTTGTAGAGCCCACCCCGCGAATGGGCGACCATCACATAAGGCCCCTTCTCGCCGGCGGCCTCCAGCGCGGCGTGAAGATCGTGCGCCACTTCCTCCGGCTCGAAAGTCGTCGTGGCGGGATCGCTCCAGAGAATGCCGGCGCGGCTGTAAGCGCAGGCGCGCGACTTGGCGGAGACCCTCTCCATGACCGGGGTCCATCCCAGCGAGCCGAGCATGTCGCCGCCTGACTGGAACACGACGATTGGCCCGCCCTCGCCACGGCAATCGATCTGGATGCGCCGGCCATCGCCCACATCCACCAGCTTACCTTCGACGGGATGCTCCCGGGCCGCCCCTGCTTCGAGGACGGTTTCGCAGGCGGAGAGGGCAGGCAGGCAAAGCACCGCCACGGCAAACGCCCTGGCTCGTCCTGCCTCTAGCTTCCGCGGTCCATTTCCCATCACCTGCTTTTTTAGGCGCCCTAATCGCCAGGCGCTACATCACAAATGGGTAAGACGGCTCGCAAACATTACGGAAACAGCGTTCCAGGCGCCGCGGCGGGGAAATATCGGTCCAAATGGCGCGGGATATGGCGGCAGGTGCAATCCGCCGGCGGACAAGCTAACGGAAACGACATGACGTTTCGCGCCACCTGCCTCACGCTTTTTCCGGAAGCATTTCCCGGCATTCTCGGCGTCTCGATAGTCGGAACGGCCCTGCGGCAGGGCGTCTGGAGCCTCGATACGGTCGATGTCCGAGAGCATGGCGTCGGCAAGCACCGCAATGTCGACGACACGCCCTCCGGCGGCGGGGCAGGCATGGTGATGCGTGCGGATGTTGCGGCCGCAGCCCTCGACAGCGTCGAACAGGCTGGCCGGCCGCGCATCTATCTGTCGCCGCGCGGCAAGCCGCTGAGGCAGGCGCGGGTTCGCGAGCTCGCCGCCGGTCCCGGCGTGATCCTGCTGTGCGGCCGGTTCGAAGGGCTGGACGAGCGGGTGATCGAGGCGAGGGAATTGGAGGAAATCTCCATCGGCGACTTCGTTCTGGCCGGGGGAGAGGCTGCCGCCCAGGCGCTTCTGGAAGCCTGCGTCCGCCTGCTGCCGGGGGTCGCCGGCAATGCCGATAGCCTGGCGGAAGAGAGTTTCGAGACCGGCCTGCTTGAGCATCCGCACTATACCAGGCCGCAAATCTGGGAAGATCGCGAGATTCCGACCGTGTTAACTTCCGGAGACCACGCGAAAATCCGCGCCTGGCGACGAAATCAGGCCGAGGAGTTGACTAAAGCCCGCAGACCCGATTTATACGCCGCTTCCCGCGACGCCCCCCTTCCAAGGGCGAAGCCGCGCGACTGAAAGACAGACAGATGACCGCTCACCTGATCCAGACCCTTGAGCGCGAGGAAATCGCCCGCGTCACCGAAGGCAAGAAAATCCCGGATTTCGCTCCCGGCGACACGCTGCGCGTCAATGTCAAAATCGCCGAGGGCGATCGCGAGCGCATTCAGGCCTTCGAAGGCCTCTGCATTGCCCGCTCGGGCGATGGGGTGAACGAGAACTTCACGGTTCGCAAACTGTCGTTCGGCGAAGGCGTCGAGCGCGTATTCCCGCTCAATTCGCCGGTGCTGGACTCGATCGAAGTCCGCCGCAAAGGCAAGGTTCGCCGCGCCAAGCTCTATTATCTCCGCGGCCGGACCGGCAAACGCGCCCGTATCGCCGAGAAGTCCGGCACCCGCGCGGAAGCCTCCTAAGGCTGATTTTCTGGCCTCCCGTCCGCTCCCTACAGGCTGACTACTGGACTGAGGCGCTTCCTGCGGACAGGACAGGTGTGATCGGGTCTGCAAGGGCCGGTCGTGACACGGACAATGGCGCCCCCTCACCCCGCAATCCAGCTCCCCGGTCACCGGCGCCGCGCGACACGCGTGAGCGAATTCTCGACGTCGCGCAGGCGGCCGTGCTCGAGAAGGGCTTTGCGGGCACGTCGACTGCGGAAATCATCGCGGCGATGGGCATCACCAAATCGGGTTTCTTCCACCACTTCGCCGACAAGGGCGAACTCGCCCATGCGCTGCTGGAGCGCCATCTGGCGGAAGAGGAACTGCTGTTCGGCAATCTCTTCGCACACATTGCGTCTTGATGTTCTGAACGACGATCGCGAAAGACTGCCGATCAGCCTTCACCGCGTGCAGCGCGGAAACGTTGTTCTGCGCGAACATGAGGATCGGGAGCGCCGTCGGCGCCGCCATTCATGGCAAGCTGCATCAGGACGGTGTCGCACCAGCGGCCATGCTTGAAGCCTGAGCCGATGATCCAGCCGGATGGCGCAAAGCCCAACGCCGTGTGGCGTTTCACCGACGCCTGGTTCACGGCGCCATCGCCGATCACGGCGAGCATCTGCCGGAGGCCCATCGCCTCGCAACCAGCAATGAGTTCGGTGAGAAGCATGCGTCCGATACCCTGACCTTGCGCGTCAGGCGCGACGTAGACCGAGTCCTCCACCGTAAAGCGGTAGGCTGGGCGCGTGCGAAACGGCCCGGCATAGGCATAGCCGAACAGCCCGCCTTAGCCGCCTTACTCTTCGAAGGCCGCGACCAGATAGTGAAAGTCAGCGCTGGTGAGCGCTTCGTATCGCGCTGTCATCTCGGCAAGCGATGGCGGGTCGTACTCATAGCTCGCCGTTCCATGGATGACGGCGTGCGCGTAGATGTTCGTGATGGCCGGAAGGTCGCGGTGCTCGGCGGGACGGGCCTTCGGGGTCATCGTCAGCCAACCCGCCTTCCGTCCGCGTCGATCAGCAATACGCCGTCTTCCTTGGCGAACGGACCCGTCGGCCAGCGGTCCAGCAGATCAAGTACAAGCTCGCTGGGTCGGCACAGGCGCACGCCCCTGGGCGTCGCAACAATCGGCCGGTTGACGAGGACAGGATGCTCCATCATTGCCGCGATGAGCCCTTCGTCGTTGATCTCGCCCGCCAGCAATCCGAGCTCCACGGCTGGCGATTTCGTTTCACGCAGAGCTTCACGCGCTGAAACGCCAGCGGCGGCGAACAGCGCCATGAGCTGCGCGCGGGTCCAGCCTTCGCGCACGTAGTCTATCACGACAGGCGAATATCCGGCGGCTTCGATGATCGCAAGAACATTGCGGGATGTGCCGCAGTCGGGATTGTGATGTATGACCACGGGAAAATGGGCGGTCATTGAAGCTTCTTTCCGAACAGCCAGCCGCCTGCAATCCACGCGAGGAGCGCGCCTGCAAGCTGTCCCGCTACGAAGCCGGCAACGTCGGCCATGCGGATCCCGGCAAAGGAGTCGCTCAGGCTGCGCGCAACGGTAATGGCCGGATTGGCGAAAGAGGTGGAGGAGGTCCACCAATAACCTGCCGTGATCACCAGCGCGACGATCGCCGGCATGTCCGACGGCCTGTGGCGCATGCCGCCCAGAATGGCGAAAACGAGAGCAAAAGTAGCGGCGCCCTCGGCCAGCATCTTGGCTGGTCCCGCCCGGCTCGTTGTAGCGGCCTGAATCAGCGCAAGATCGAACATGGCGTGAGCCAGCATGGCTCCGGCAATACATCCGGCGGTCTGGAGCGCTGCATAGGCGACGGCTTCCGCCGGGCGGATGTCGCCCCTCAGCGCAGCGACGAGCGTCACAGCCGGATTGAAATGCGCGCCCGAGACCGGACCAAGCGCGCCCACCAGAACGTAGAGGATCGCCGCCGTTGCGAGCGTGTTGCCCAGCAGGGCGACGCCGTCATTTCCGCCGGAAAGATTGACCGCGAGTATGCCCGATCCAATGACGGTCGCGGCCAACAGGCAAGAGCCGAGCGCCTCCGCAGCGAGCCTTCGCGAGAGACTGGCGTACATCCTGCTCCTTGCAGCGACTTAAGTCGCGCGCTCGACCATCAGCTTCTTGATCTCCGCGATGGCCTTCGCCGGGTTGAGACCCTTCGGGCAGACCTGTGCGCAATTCATGATGGTGTGGCAGCGATAGAGCTTGAACGGATCCTCGAGGTCGTCGAGCCGCTCGCCGGTTGATTCGTCGCGGCTGTCGATGATCCAGCGATAGGCCTGCAGCAGTGCGGCCGGCCCGAGGAACTTGTCGCCATTCCACCAGTAGCTCGGGCAGGCCGTCGAGCACGAGGCGCACATGATGCACTCGTAAAGACCGTCCAGCTTCTTGCGGTCGTCCTCGGTCTGCTTCCACTCTTTCTGGGGCTCAGGCGTGGTCGTTTTGAGATAGGGCTGCACATAGGTGTGCTGCGCGTAGAAGTTGGTGAGATCGGGAACGAGGTCCTTCACCACCGGTTGGTGGGGCAGGGGCGAGATCGTGATCGCGCCCGAGAATTCGTCATGGCCCTTGGTGCAGGCGATCGTGTTGTTGCCGCCAATGTTCATGGCGCACGAGCCGCAGACGCCCTCCCGGCACGACCGGCGAAAGGTCAGCGTCGGGTCGATCTCGTTCTTGATGTAGATGAGCACGTCCAGGATCATCGGGCCGACCTTGCTCATGTCGACGCGATAAGTGTCCCAGTGCGGCTTTTTCCCGTTTTCGGGGTCGTAGCGGTAGATCTTGAAGGTGCGGGTCTTCTTCGCGCCGCTTGGCGCCGGCCATTGCTTGCCGCTCGTGATCTTCGAATTCTGCGGAAGCGTAAGTTCGACCATGGTCCTGCGTCTTCCCCGGCGGCGCTGAAGCTGGTGGCAATCTAGCCCCGGATTCGTAAATTGAAAGCGCCCGAACGTCGCGTTTTCAGGCGGTTTTTTTGGGGGATAGCTTGTTCGGGCGCATTGGGGCCCGTGATGCGCCTTTTCTGGTCTTCTGCAGTATGTGGGTCACGCCTGCGGGGCGATCGGCGCGGCTAGGCGCGCTGGAAAAAGTTCCGAATCTTCGAAATCACGGTCCGGCGCAGACCATAGGCCTTCCGCGCGACCGAGGGGCGGTCGAGATGCAGCATCTCGGTGACGCCAGCCTTTTCGAGCGCTTTGGCCAGCTTGACCGAGCCATGGGCCATGGCGGCTTCCAGCTCGTCGCGATAGATCGGCGCCGGGGCCCAGAAATCGACGGTTTCGCCGTCGCCAAACCGCATCCGCTCGAAGCCGCCGGCCGGCAGGCGCGGCCTGATGAAGGCGAACGCAACCTGCCTGGTGTTCTCGAACACGGGCTTGGGACTCTTGGAAAACTGCACGGTCTCGCCCGCGCTCACCCGCACGCTCTGTATGTGCACGAGCTTGGCGAACTGACGGACGGTGTTGGCCGCCAGGTTGAGCATGGCGAGATCGGCTTTCGGGTCACCCTTCTGCGCCGTCGCCAGGACGAATTCCATCCGCGCCTTGCCGCCGGGCGACAACACATCGCCGCCCTTCTTCAGGCTTGACCCGTAAGTGCAGACATAGGCGAAGCGCCGCTCGCCTTCGGGCGGGATCACCATCACGTCCACGGGCGGGCCCGGCTCCTTGGATTTGCCGGCCCATCCATCCTGATCGGAGAAGGCGACATGAGGCTCGCCAAGAGCGCGGGCGAGGTGCAGCTGCATCTCGTCGCGGAATTCATCGTTCGTGTGGCCGGTTTCGGTCCTGCGATCCCAGATGCTCTGCATGGTCCCATGTATTGGTTAGTGCGGTTCGGGCCGTCAACCGCATGGGCTGCAATCCACGTATCCGTGACCGATTTTGCCGCAGCGACGCAGCAAAGCTTCACCTGCGCCAAATTGGCGCTCCGATGAAAACGCAACATCAGCGCGCGCCGCGCCGTGCTGCAATCACGTCGTCGTAGAAGCGCGTCACGGCGGCGACGCCGGCCGTGCGCTCGAACCGCGTCATGTCGTAGGCGTCGCGCACAATCACGGGCGAGGTCTTCCGCGCGGCGCGCAGCGAGATCGCGTCGCTCAGCGCCGACGGGCTTTCAGGCTGTACGAGGCAGTCGTCGCGGCCACGAAACATTTCCGGGAAACCGTCAATGCATGTCGCCACGATGGGCGCGCCGCACGCCATCGCTTCAAGCGCCACCAGCGCGAAGGGCTCGCGGCGTGATGGCATCGCCAGCAAGTCGGCTGCGCCATACCAGGCGGTGGGCGTGCTGGAGTAGCCAATGAAGCGAATGCGCGGATCGCCATCGCCGCGCGCCTTCATCGCGGCCTCATCCAGGCCGACGCCGACAATTGCCAGCCGGAGTTTTGGATCGGGCAGAGTTCGGAAGCCGTCGATAAGAAGATCTACGCCCTTCACATTCTCGAGCCGGCCCACGAAGACGACCAGGAAATCATCGGCATGGGCGCCGGCTTCTTCCCGCGCGGCGCCGATCGCATCCGGCGTGGAGGCGGCGACGTTCGGGACCCAGTTGTTCACCTTGGCGACCTTGCCGTTAAAGCCCGACAGCGCCTCGCGCTGCCAGTCGGCCAGCATGTGAACGCCTTCAAAATGGCTCATCGTCGCAGGCTTGTAGCGGATGTGCAGCGTGACGAGTGCGGGCGGCCGGAGGGGCGCAAAGCGCAACCAGCGCGCGGCGGTGCCGTCATGGCAATGAACGACATCGGGCTTGAGCCCGTACATGATGTTCAGGAAGGAAAACGCTCGCGGGTTTCCGATAGCAACCCTGCGCACGTCCTCGCGGGCAAAATCGAACGCCGTCCCGGGCTTGGCCGGCATGGCAACCACCGGCTCATGCCCGAGGTCCTTTTGTCCTGCCGCAAGGTCGAACGCATACCGGTTTGCGCCCGATACGGTCGATGTCGAGGTGACGTGCAGAATGCGCATTTCCAGCGATTTTCCGAACGGTGCGTCCGCCATGCGCCCATGCGCGGATCGAGCCTATAGCGTTCGTCAGCGACTGCGTCGATTCTCCTGACCCGTGGCGGATTGCCGAAATCGGGCCTGCGCAGATATGTGGTGGGACGGCCCGGCTGGACATTGGCGGATATCCACATGAGCGCAAAGAGCCCACCCCTCAGCGCATCGCGTCTCGGCAAATGGGCTGCGCGTCGGCTCGCCGAGCCGTTCAGCAAGCATCGGGGCGATTACGTCTTCGCCAATCCGCCCTTCATGGCGTCGCAAGCCGTGCGCAGCCGCCGCACGGGGCGGACGATTGCCTATCGCGTGCGCGACAAGAACGATCTCTCCGTCGCCATCCAGATGTTCGCCCGGGAAGAATACGCGATCCGGCAATTCAGGCGATCGGGCGATGTCGAGGCGCGCTATCGCGCGATCGTAGCGTCCGGCAAGGAGCCTCTGCTGCTCGATTGCGGCGCCAATATCGGATTGTCGGCATTGTTCTTCCGCGACGTCTTTCCGAAAGCCCGCATCGTCGCGGTCGAACCCGACCCGGACAATTTCGTCGTCATGCAGCAGAACGTCGGCCCGGCGGGCGTGATCCCCGTGCAGGCCGCGGTTGCGGCGACCGCGCGGCGCGGGCGGATAGCTGATCCGGGGCAGGGAGGATGCGGCAAGCGTGTGGAAGATGACCCCCAGGGATCTGTCGTCTTCCTATCGATCGACGATCTCATACGTCAGTATGGCGAGGGCGCCGAGCCCTTCCTGCTGAAGATGGATATCGAGGGATTCGAACACGACGTGTTCTCCGGCGCCACGGAATGGTTCGACCAGTTCTATGTCGCGATGATCGAGCTGCACGACTGGATGCTGCCGGGAACGGCTTCCTCGAAGCCCTTCCTCGAAGCAATCGCTCCGCTGGATCGCGACTTCCTGTTCCGAGGCGAAAACGTGTTCTCGATTTCGAACCGGACGCCGTGAGAAAGCGCTAGTAGACCCGCGGTTTCGGTTTGATGTACTCGACGTCGTTCGACATCGTGTAGGCGTGCACCGGACGGTAGTCGAGTTTTACCAGGGCCTTCTCGTCCACCCATGACAGCGTGTGCTTCATCCAGTTGACGTCGTCGCGGTTTGGGAAGTCCTCGCGTGCATGGGCGCCGCGGCTTTCCTGGCGGTTGACGGCGGAGTTCACGGTCGCTGCGGCCTGGACGATCAGGTTGTCGAATTCCAGCGTCTCGATCAGGTCGGTGTTCCAGATCAGGCCGCGGTCCTTGATCGAGATGTCCGGCACGCCGGAGTAGACCTCGGCGATGCGCTTGACGCCGCTCTGCAGCGTCTCGCCGGTGCGGAACACGGCGCAGTCTTCCTGCATCGCGCGCTGCATCTGGCTGCGGAGTTTCGCAGTGGGCGTGCCGCCCGAAGCGTTGCGGAACCTGTCGAAGCGGGCGAGGTGATCTTCGCCCGCGCCCTTCGGCAGGTCGGTCTGGTTGGCGTTGGCTTCCAGCGCTTCGCCGCAACGCAGGCCGGCGGCGCGACCAAACACGACAAGGTCGATCAGCGAATTGGAGCCGAGGCGGTTTGCGCCATGAACGGATACACAAGCGGCTTCGCCCACAGCCATCAGGCCCGGCACGATGCAATCGGGATCATCGCCCTTCTTGGTGAGGACTTCGCCGTGATAGTTCGTGGGGATGCCACCCATATTGTAGTGTACGGTCGGCAGAACCGGGATTGGCTCTTTCGTGAGATCGACGCCGGCGAAGATCTTCGCGCTTTCCGAAATGCCCGGCAGGCGCTGGTGCAGGATTTTCGGATCAAGGTGGTCGAGGTGCAGGTGTATGTGATCCTTGTGAGCGCCCACGCCGCGGCCTTCGCGGATTTCCATGGTCATCGCGCGTGAAACGACATCCCGCGAGGCGAGGTCCTTCACGGTCGGCGCATAGCGCTCCATGAAGCGCTCGCCTTTCGAATTGGTGAGATAGCCGCCTTCGCCGCGAGCGCCCTCGGTGATGAGGCAGCCGGAGCCATAGATGCCGGTCGGGTGGAACTGCACGAACTCCATGTCCTGCAGCGGCAAGCCAGCGCGCAGCGCCATGCCGCCGCCATCGCCCGTGCATGTGTGGGCGGACGTCGCCGAGAAATAGGCGCGGCCATAGCCGCCTGTAGCAAGGATCACGCGTTGCGCGCGATAGCGGTGCATCGTGCCGTCATCGAGCTTGAGCGCCGTCACGCCCCGGCAGGCGCCGTTTTCCATGATCAGGTCGAGCGCGAAGTATTCGATGAAGAAGTCGACGGCGTATTTCAGCGACTGGCCATAGAGCGTGTGAAGCATGGCGTGGCCGGTGCGGTCGGCCGCTGCGCAGGTGCGCTGGATTGAGGCTTCGCCATAGTTCTTGGTCATGCCGCCGAAGGCGCGCTGATAGATCTTGCCTTCTTCCGTGCGCGAGAAGGGCACGCCCCAATGCTCGAGCTCGTAGACGGCGGCGGGGGCGGCGCGGACCATGTATTCAATCGCGTCCTGGTCGCCGAGCCAGTCGGCGCCCTTCACCGTGTCGTACATGTGCCAGCGCCAGTCGTCCTGGCCCATATTGCCGAGCGAGGCGGAGATGCCGCCCTGCGCCGCGACTGTGTGCGAGCGGGTGGGGAACACCTTGGTTATGCAAGCCGTCTTCAGGCCAGCCTGCGCGCATCCGAGCGCTGCGCGAAGGCCTGAACCGCCAGCGCCCACGACCACGACGTCATAGGTGTGATCGTTCCAGGTGTACGCAGCCATGCGATTACGTCCTTGGAGTTCAGAAAGGGATCAGGAGATCGCGATCTTCAGCACCGCATAGGCGGCGGCGACGAAGAGCACGATACAAATGAAGGTGTTGAGGACAAGCAGCACGTTTTTCGTGCCGTGCTTGGCGATGTAGTCTTCGACCACGACCTGCATGCCGAGGCGCATGTGATAGAGCGCCGTGCCGACGGCCAGCAAAGTCAGAACGGCGTTCAGCGGTTCAGACACCCAGGCGAGGGCGCCATCATAGCCGCCGCGCACCGCGCCGATCAGCGAGATCAGGAACCACGGAACGAGGAAAAGGAGGCCGATGGCCGACACGCGCTGGGTGATGAAGTGCCCCGCGCCATGCTTGGCCGAACCAAGACCGCGGACCTTGCCGAGCGGGGTGCGAAGCGACTCCTTGCTCATGACGCCGCTCCCGTCACGTGCAGCGGATCAACACCGGGAACGAGGCCGGACACGACCCAGATCGCCATGGCAAGCACAACCGCCGTCAAAAGGATCAATGAGCCCATGAAGCTTGCGAATTTCGGGTTGAAGCCCTTGCCAGCGTCCCAGAACAGGTGTCGCAGGCCGCTGAGCAGGTGATAGCAGACCGACAGGGTGAAACCGAATAGGATCGCCTGTCCGTAGATCGATCCAACGAGAGTTGCGAATGGCTCGTAATAGTCCGGGCCGGCCGCGGTCACGAACAGCCAGGCCACGACCAGCGCCGCGCCGAGATAATTCGCGCAGCCCGTCATGCGGTGCAGGATCGAGCCGGCCATGGTGATGTGCCAGCGCCAGATGGAGACGTGCGGCGACATAGGCCGCTTGTCGGTCCATGATGACATGCCTGCTCCCTTTTCCCCGGCGCAAATGCTTGTTGCGGACCGGTAATAGACCTCGAATCGGCCCTGTCAACGCGGCGGGAGGAGCCTCTTGGCGCAGAGCGTTAACCGCTGCATCTAGCGTTAATGCGGATAACGATTCTGGAAACGGGGCGGGCGCCGGGGCGGCTGAGCGAGGATTACCCGCGCTATCCTGACATGTTCGTCTCCCTGCTGTCGAAAGCCGACGATTCCCTCTGCTTTGAGAGCGTCGCGCTGGTCGATGGCGAGGCGCTGCCTGATCCGTCCGTCTGTGATGCGGTGCTGATCACCGGCTCGCCCGCCGGGGTCTATGATTCGACGCCGTGGATGGATCCGCTGCGAACTTTCATCCGCGCGGGCTTTGCCGCCAAGACGCCGATGGTCGGGGTCTGCTTCGGTCACCAGATCATCGCCGACGCCATGGGCGGCGAAGTGCGTAAGTCCGGGAAAGGGTGGGGTGTCGGGCGCCATACCTACACGATCAACAGGCGCCGCGATTGGATGATGGACGCTGGTCCGACCGTGTCGCTTTCCGTCAGCCATCAGGATCAGGTCATCACGCCGCCGCTGGGCGCCATCACACTGGCCCACTCGGCCCATACCGATCACGCCATGCTGGCCTACGCCGACGCCCCGGTGATCAGCGTGCAGGGGCATCCGGAATTCTCTGATCCTTTCGTGTCGGCGCTTTGGTCCGCCCGGCGCGGAAAGTCGCTCACCGACGCTCAGGTCGACGGCGCGCTCGAATCGCTGACGCGCCCGGAAGACAATGCGCTGGTTGGCGACTGGATCGTCCGCTTCCTGCGGAGCGCGCGCTAGCGTGTCCTGATAAGGCGCATAGAGGCGAACCAACCTGCAGCCTGATAGACGCCAGCGAAGATCAGCAGCGTGTCGAGCCATTGCCGCGTGTTCCACAGCGGCCAGATTGGCAGCAGCGACACCACCGCGATCAGCGCCGACGCTCCGTCGAGCCAGCGATCACCGAAGAGATAGCCCAGACCCGTACGCGCGCGCCTGATCTCGTTGCGCGTAACGGGAAACACGCCATCCTCGAGCCGGGGAGGGCCGAACGTCTTCTGCAGGTCATCGAAGTCGAGAATGCCGGTGAGGTCGCGCAGCGTGTCGGCCGTGGCGCGGCCTTCCTCGACCTGCTGCCACGACGCGCCGCCGCGAATCGAGCGGATGATTACCGACAGGAGGATGGCGAGTGCGGCGGCCAATTGTGCAAGGGCAGGTGGATACATTGTTGCAATATAGGGAGCCTCACCCGCGATTGGGTATGGCCGCCCAATAGTCAAAATCAAGAATCACATCAGGCAGATGCTTTCCGTCAGCGTCCTTGTGGGGGAAATCCGCGCACGGCCGGTTCTTGGTCGCAACCAGTCGCAGGCGAAGCGCGCCCAGCCCATCGCCTAGGTCGACCTTGTCGAGCAGTTCCGACCACGCGAACACCGTGTCGCCCGCAAACAGCGGGTTCACATGCGTGCCGCCATTGATCGCGATGATCTCCGCCGCATTGGCAAGCCCGTTGAAGGCCAGCGACCGGGCCAGCGAGATCGCGACGCCGCCATAAATCAGCCTGCGCCCGCGCGGCGTCTGCGACTGGGCGTGCTGGTTGAAGTGGACCTTGGCGGTGTTCTGGTAGAGCCGCGTTGCGATCTGATGCTCGGCTTCCTCGACGGTGAAGGCGTCGATATGGTCGATCTTCTCGCCGATCTCGTAGTCCTCGTATCCGAACGGCGATCCGGCCAGCACGAAATTGTATTCGGCAACGTTGTAGATGCGCTTGGGCAGATCTGCTGGATCAACCACGGCCAGAAGTTCGGGGACGACGGTCTGGGGCGCCGGATTGGCCGCGTCCTTCTTGTTGACCATCACCCAGCGCACATAGCTGAGAACTTCCTCGTTCTCCTGATTGTAGCCGGTCGTGCGCACCCAAACGACGCCGGTCTTGCCGTTGGAGTTCTCTTTGACCCCGATCACTTCCGAAACGGCGCGCAGCGTGTCGCCCGGATAGACCGGGGCGAGAAAGCGCCCGTCGGCATAGCCAAGGTTGGCGACAGCGTTGAGCGAGATATCCGGCACCGTCTTCCCGAACACCACGTGGAAGGCAAGCAGCGGATCGATCGGCGCGCCATCGAGCCCGCAATCCTGCGCAAACGTATCCGCCGAATAGAGCGCAAAGCGCGAACCGGTCAGGCCCGTATAGAGCGCCGCATCCGCCTCGGTCACGGTACGCGGCGTTGCGTGGATCAACTCGTCGCCAACGACGAAATCCTCGAAGAAATTGCCGGGATCGGATTTGAGGGTCATTGGGCCGTCCTGTCCTTTATTCGAGTTCTAGACGAATCCGGTCGCCGGAATAGACGCCATCTTCTGCTTGGGCCTCGAAAAGTCGCACACGTTTTTGGAAGAGCGGTCCGTCAAGGCCGCATCGAGACGCCTTGGAATTGCGCCAGCGCACGACCGACCTTGCAGGAATTCCGCCAAACTCTTCGGATATGAGATCATCAAGAGCGTAGAGATTCCGGCCCCATTTAGAGGGCGGCGCGAAAGCTCGTTCAATTTCATCGAAGAAGGTTTCGAGCGATGCGCGTCCCCTAAGCAACGAATTCAGGCGGCATGGCTTACCCGTTCGTCGCTTCCCGCGCGGCAATCGCATCCGCCACAGCCACCATCCGTTTGGCTTGCGCCAGGTGCAGCAATTCCGTCATCCTGCCATTGACTTTCAGCACGCCTTTGCCCGCGTTGGCGGGGTCGGCGAAGGCCGCGATGACGTCGCCGGCGTGTTTCACGGCATCGGCGGGCGGAGCGAAGATCGTGTTGCAGGGGTCGACCTGCGAGGGGTGGATCAGCGTCTTGCCGTCGAAGCCAAACGCTCTTGCCTGACGCGACTCGGCGGCGAAGCCCTCTGCGTTGGCGATATCATTGTAGACCCCGTCGAACACCAGAAGGTCATAGGCGCGCGCCGCCGCAATCGTCAGCGTGTAGCACGCGGCGAGGTTCTCGCGCCCCGGCATTGGTTCGGCGCGGAAATCCTTGATCAGGTCGTTCGAGCCTATCACGAAGCCGGAAAGCCGCGTCGTCCGGGCGATCGCGGCGATTTCCCTGATGTTGAGAATCGACAGCGGCGTTTCGATCATGACCCAGAGCGACAGCTTCGCGCTGGCGCCCGCTTCCGACAGTGCTTCGTCCAGGCAGCGTATGTCGTCTCCGCAGGTCACTTTCGGCGCCAGGATGGCGTCGGGTTCGGCCCGCGCCGCGGCTTTAAGATCCGCCTTGCCCCATTCCGTATCTTGCCCGTTGATGCGGACAATCAGCTCGCGTGGACCATAGCCGCCGGCTTTCACCACGCCGCACACTCGGTCCCGCGCTTCGATCTTGGCTTCGGGAGCGACCGCATCCTCAAGGTCCAGGATCAGCGAGTCCGCCGCCAGCGTCTTGGCCTTTTCCAGCGCGCGCTCGTTTGCGCCGGGCATGTAGAGGACCGAACGGCGCGGTCGGATGGCGGACATGGAGAGCCCCTCGAATTGGCACTTGCGACAGATGACGGAGCCCTTCGCCAAGATCAAGATGGGCCCCTCGAAGCCCGGTCAATATGGCGAATTCGACATGCGCCAGGCAGCGCAAGCGCGCGCAGGGCTGGTTGACGGGCGCCGTCTGCCGCAGGATGTCATGGCGCATGAGCATAAGTGGATTCACCGCAGCCGGTTTCGAGCCTGTCCGGGAAGCCTTCGCGGCCAACTTCACCGAAGGGCTCGAGCATGGCGCAGCTTTCGCCGCGTTTCTTGGCGACGAACTGATCGTCGATTTGCGTGGTGGAATTGCCGATCGCGCGAGCGACACGCCATGGGCGGATCACACGATCGCTCCGGTCTATTCAGCCACCAAGCCGGTTGCGGCCCTCGTGATCGCCACCCTGGTCGAACGCGGCAAGCTTGATTATGACGCGCCGGTCGCTGACTACTGGCCGGAGTTCGCCGCCAGCGGCAAAGCCGCGATCACGATTGCGGAGGCATTGTCCCATCAGGCTGGCGTTCCCGGCTTCCCGGACAAGATCGATCCCGGCCTCTGGCTCGATCCGCCAGCGCTTTGCGTCGAACTGGCGAAGCTGAAGCCGATGTGGGGCAGAGGAGAAGGCTCCGGCTATCATCCGCTGACCTGGGGCTACATCGTGGGCGAACTCGTGCGCCGCGTCTCGAAACGCTCGCTGGGCGTCATCCTGCGCGAAGACATCTGCCAGCCGCTCGGGATCGATTTCTGGATTGGCCTGCCGGAAAGTGAACATGGCCGCGTGGCGCAAGTGCTCAAGCCGAAGACTGCAGCGCATTTTCCGCACGATAACGAAGCCACGCGCGTTGCGTTCCTCACGCCCTGGGCGGCGGCCAACCGCAGCACAACCGAATGGCGCAAATCGGAAATCCCTTCGGCCAACGGCCATGGCTCGGCCGTCGCACTCGCGCGCCTCTATTCGGCCTACGCTCTTGAGGGCCGCATCGGCGAGACGCGGATAATTGCCCCGGTTACATGGGACGAACTCACGCGCGAGCGTGTTTCGGGCGAAGACCGTATTCTCCCCGGCCGCGTCGCGTTCGGCGCCGGGGTCATGCGCAATCTGCCGCTCATCTACGGGCCTAACCCGGCCACGCTCTGTCATTCTGGATGGGGCGGGTCTGGCGCGTTCGGCGATCCCGACACGGGTCTCTCCGGCGGCTACATCATGAACCGCCAGGGCACGCATCTGCTGGAAGACGTCCGCCGCTCGCGCCTTGTCGATGCGCTTTACAGCTGTCTCTAACTGGCCCGCAGGAATTCCGGACGCGCGCCCGTCTTGAGCATTGCAGCCGTCAGCGGTCCGCCGAACACTGCGCCGGTATCCACGTTGATGCGATGCGGGAAGGCTTCCGGCTCGAATGATTTCGGCGTGTGTCCATGAACGACCATCAGGTCTTTCAGCTCGGCCCGATCGGGCCACTCTGATTGCTGGAAGAGCCGATCGGATCGCGTCCACAGATAGGTGCTGGCGTTCTCTTCCGGGAAGCGCTGCGGATCGATGCCCGCGTGCACGAATACCAGCCGCCGCGCATCGTCGCGATACACCACGGGTAATTTACGCAGCCATTTGATGTGCTCGGCTGGAATTGTCGCCCGCCAGTCAGCGTTTGCCTGGCCGGCTCCCCAGGCATAGCTGTCGGCCGTTTCCGATCCGCCCTGCGCCCACCACGAACCGCCGTCCTGCGGGTAGAGCGCGTCATATGCATCGAGCATCATCTGCTCATGATTGCCCAGCAGCGAGACGACCTCGACCGCGGGGTCGCAGTCGAGCCGCGCCTCCAGCGCCATCACAAACTCGATGACGCTACGGCTGTCAGGACCGCGATCGACATAGCCGCCCAGCGAAAATGATCTTCGCGGCGCGCCGCTCGAGGGCGATGCGGTCGAGAATGGCGTCCCGCAGGCGGCGCAGCTTCGCCGGCTCGCCGTGCACGTCGCCAATTGCGAAATAGATGGGGCCGACCATGCTGCATCCCTGCCGTACCACGGCAGGGATGGCTTCCTTTGGCGCTTACTGCAAGTGCACGTCGGCAGTCAGCGATGTCAGGCGTGGACGCTTGCCAGCTTGGCGAGCACGGCGAGGCCCGACGGGCCGCCTTCGCCACGCACATCCTTGGCGTGAAGGGCGGTCAGCGCTGCAAGGTGAGCCTTCGCCACCATCAACATCTTGTCGTCGAGCGGATTTGCGCCCTTGCGCAGCGTCTCGATCAGCGCGCGTGCGATCTTGCCGAGCAGCGGGTAGCCAAGCACGCCGGCAAGTCCCGCCATGTCGTGCATCGGCGCATAAATCGTCTCGAGTTTCAGCGCGCCGGGCGTCGCGCCGTTCACGGCTTCCTGCAGGCGGACGAGGTCGGTTTTCGCCTGGTTCCACCATTCGGCGCGGGCAGCTTCCCATTCCGGGGACTCAGTTGGATCGGCGGATGCGCTCATGGTGCTGTCTCAACTCTGGAATCTACTACGCCCCTCTGGCGCCCGAGCGCCGCGGTAGCTCGCACGCAAGGTTTCCTGCGCGTGAAGCGCGAGCGGCTAGTTTTCCACGCCAGTGAAAAGGATAACTGCTCTGCGCCTGTGTTGGATCATCGTCGCGATTGATTAAGACAACGCTTAGCCGAGTGCTTTGAAACCCGGCAAAGAGGATGTTGCGAAGGTTAAAATCCGCGAAGGGAATGTGGCGCCGGTCTTGCGATGCATGTTCCGAAATCGCTCTTCGCGGCTTCGCATGGCAAATTTCCTGATCCGCCGCTGTTCAGCGGCGGATTTTTTTGGCGTCAATCGGCGGCGGGGGCGACGAATTTTGGTTGACGCCCTGCCAGCGTGAAGACCATCACGCCCAGCCAAATCAGGCCGAATGTCACAGCGTGACCAGCGGTGAAATGCTCACCCAGCATGAGCGCGAGCACAAACTGCAGGCTCGGACCAATGTATTGCAGCACGCCAATAGTCGACAGCTTCAGCCGCCGTGCGCCCATCGCGAAGAGGATTAGCGGCGCGGCCGTGAACGGTCCGGCGAGCAGCAACAGAGCCACATAGCCCGGATCGCCGTCGCCAAACGCATGCGTGCCTGAGGGCAGAAAGAACAGCAGATAGGCTGCCGCCACAGGCGCCAACCAGATCGCCTCCATCCCGAAGCCAACCCGGCTGTCGACCGGCGTCGTCTTGCGAATGACGCCATAGATCGCGAACGAGAGGGCCAGCGATAGCGAAATCCAGGGAAACTGTCCCACTACCAGCGTCTGGTTGAGTACGCCCGCCGTGGCAATGGCGAGCGCCACCACCTGCAGTATTCTGAACCGTTCGCCGAAAAGGACGGCGGCAAAAACGAAGGTGATCAGCGGATTGATGAAATAACCAAGGCTGCCCTCAAGCACCCGGCCATTCGTCACCGCCCAGATATATATCGTCCAGTTGGCCGCGATCGCGAGGCTCGACGCCAGCAGGGTCAGCATCACCCGCGGAGAGCGCCACAGCCCCGTAAGTTCGCCCCATTTGCCTGCCGCTGCGATCAGCACCAGCGCTGTCGGCACCGACCAGACGATCCTGTGCGCCAGGATCACGGTCGGCGCTGTCTCGCCCAGAAACTTGAAATAGAGCGGCAGGAAGCCCCAAAGGAAGTAGGCTCCTATGGCTGCGAATAGGCCGTTGCGTGTTTCGGTGCTCGTCGGCATCGCGGACAAATAGGACCGTTTGCACGGCCGTGTAACCGGCAATACGGCGCTGAGCCGCGCTTCAGGGCACAGAAAATCTCCTAAGCCGTCGAAGCTGCGCTGAAGGCCCCCTTGTTGAGCAGCAATTCGGCGCACTGGACGGCGATCATTGCCGATCCGTTACGCAGATCGTCTGCGACGATCCACATGGCCAGGCCGTTTTCGACTGTCGGGTCGTCCCGCACGCGGCAGACATAGGTAGCCCATTCGCCGACCACGCCGATCGGGGTCTCATAGCCGTCCTCTTCCTCGCGCCGGTCGATCAGCACGATGCCGGGGGATTCGCGCAGCAGCGCCCGCGCTTCCGCAGCGGGCAGGGGTTCGGCCAGCTCGACATGCGCCGCTTCGCCCACGCTGACAAAAGTCGGCACCCGCACGCAGGTCGCCACGACCTGGATGTCATTGTCGACAATCTTGCGGGTCTCGGCGGCGATCCGCCATTCCTCCTCGGTGAAGCCGTCATCCATCACATCGTCCACCTGTGGAATGACGTTGAAGGCGATCTGGCGCGGAAACTCCTTCGGATCGGGCGCCTGGTTCACGTAGATGCCCTTGGTCTGCACCCACAGCTCGTCGATGGCGCGCTGGCCCTCGCCGGAAACCGATTGATAGGTCGCCACGACCACCCGGACCACGCCCGCCGCATCGTGCAGCGGCTTCAGCGTCCGCACCAGCTGCGCCGTGACGCCGTCCGGCACGGACACGATGTTGCGCTTGGAATATCCATCGATTGCCGCTGTATTCACGCCCGGGATCACCAGCGGCACCTGAGGATCCATGCGGAAGGCCCGCGAGGTGTCGATCACGATGCAGCCCTTGGCCGAAATCGCGTTGCCATATTTGCGTGCGGCCGGATCGCCCGTTGCCATGATGCAGAGCTGAATGGTTGAGAAATCGAACTCGTCGACGTCCTTCGCCTTCAATACCGCATCGCCATAGCTGACTTCCGCGCCCATCAGCTTGCGCGAGGCCAATGCGAACATTTCGTCGGCGGGAAAGCCGCGTTCGGCGAGGATGCTCAATATTTCGCGGCCCACCATGCCTGTGGCGCCCAATACTGCGACCTTTAGCGCCATGCGTCTCTCCATCTGCGGTCCACGCGCTGGACCTTCGGTCGTGTTGTGGTCATATTCATGCGGTTAACTCTGCGCAGTAGCCCGTGGGCGTCCTGCATATGGGAACGCTGTGTTCGAAGTGCCGGGTCCAGTAGCCTCAAATCAGTCCGTCAGCCTAGGGCGTGCGGAGCGATTCAGCAGGCCGCTGGATTCCCTCAGGAGTCGTGATGTCCGAGCTTGCCGCCCTCGTTCGCCGCTATGTCGAGCGATATAACGCGAACGATGTCGATGGCATGCTGGATTGCTGCGCGGACGACGTGGTCTTCGAAACGGTGACCAACCCCGGCGGCACCTTCCGTCTCTCCGGCAAGGGCGAAATGCGCGAAGTCATCGAGGCGACCACCCGCGCCTTCCGCGAAAGGCGCCATGAGGTCGTGGCCATCCTGGTGGACGGCGAGCGCGCCGCCGCCGAAACCGTGTTTTCCGGCGTTGCTGCAGCCGAACTGGGCCACCAAGTCCGTCCCGGCGAGCATGTCTCCATCCGCGGGGCAACGATGTTCGAGCTCCGAGACAACAAGCTCTCCCGCATCTGCGACTACAGCTAGAATGACCGTGTAGAACTTGCTTCGCACGGCGCATCTAGGCTGGTTGATCCCCGGCCGTTTCGGGGCGGGGTTCTCCCTTCGCGCGGCCCGCCCGGCCTTGATCATGTCGATCGCGAAAACGATGCCGATGATCGCCGGGATCAGCAGTGCGGCCCAGAATGGGCAAAGCGTCCCGCCTGTTGCAGGGCGACATGCGTGCGCATGGCGGTGTCCGCAGCAAACCGCTCCAGGGTCATAGGGCTCCGTGACCCGCGGCTGAATCCGGCGTAAGCCCACAGCGCGGCGGTCTGACCAGCTTCTGCAACGATCTCGGATGCCGGACCAAGCTTTAGCGCCGTGTGTAGCCCCGCTCGGGGCGGGACTAATGCTCGCTCCAGACAGCGAGTTCATTGCCCCCTGGCTCACGGAAATGAAAGCGCCGGCCGCCCGGGAACGAGAAGGTGGGCCGGGTGATACTGCCGCCCACCGCCTTCACCGCGGCTTCTGCCGCTTCGAGATCGACAGCCTTCAGGATAACCAAGGGCAGGGCGCTCGCTTCCGCCGGATCACTCTGGATGACGCCGTCGAGCCCAGCATTTGTCATAGCCGCGCAGTCCGGCGCTTAGTCCTGGAACGCCCAGCCAAACGCCTTGCCGAAGAACGCCTTGCTCTTTGCGAGGTCGGCGCTTGTGAACTCCACATAGTCAATTTTCAGACGGGTCATCCAGCGCCCTGTGGTTCATGTTATGTTCCAATGTTTGCCGTGAGCATCGGCAAGCCGCAACCAGAAAAATCTAGAGATGGTTGAGGATCGCGTCGGCCATCTGGCGTGTGGACATAGAGCCGCCGATATCCGCCGTGCGGGCCCCGCCATCCAGCGCCTTGCCCACGGCTGCGAAGATATTGTCCGCCACGTCCGCCCGGCCCAGGCTCCAGCGCATCACCATCTCAAGCGACAGGATGGCCGCGATCGGATTGGCGACGCCCTTGCCGGCGATATCCGGCGCCGATCCGTGAACCGGCTCGTAGAGACCCGGCACGCCCGGATCGCCCAGCGAGGCAGACGGCAGCATGCCGATCGATCCTGTCAGCATCGAGGCTTCGTCGGACAGGATGTCGCCGAACAGGTTGTCAGCAAGCAGAACATTGATGTCCTTCGGGGCTTTTACCAGATGCATGGCGGCGGCATCCGCCAGCATGTGGTCCAGCTTTACGTCGCTATACCGCTCCTGATGAAGCTTCGTTACTTCCTGCCGCCACAGCAGGCCGGAATCCATCACGTTGGATTTCTCGCACGAAAGCACGCCCGCGAACCTGCTTGTCCGCGTGCGCCCGCGCGCCAGCTCGAACGCGCGGGCCGCGACACGACGGATCTCGCTTGTTGTGTAGACTTGCGTATCAATGCCCCGCCGCTCGCCATTGGGCAGCGTCTCGATCGTCTTGGGTTGGCCGAAATAGACCCCCGACGTCAGCTCGCGCACAATGAGGATATCAAGGCCTTCCACCAGCTCCGTCTTCAACGCTGAAGCCCCGGCAAGGGCAGGGAAGCAGAAGGCCGGCCGCAGGTTGGCGTAGACGTCGAGATTCTTCCGCATCGACAGCAGCGCAGCTTCCGGCCGCTTGTCGCGCGGAACGTTGTCCCATTTGGGTCCGCCCACCGCGCCCATCAGGATGGCGTCAGCTTTCCTGGCGCGGGCCATCACCTCATCGGTCAGCGGGACGCCGAAATTATCGTATGAGACGCCGCCAAAGAAGGCCTCCTCGATCCGAAGATCCGGCGCCAAATGCGCAGCCACACGGCGCGCCTCCTCAGTCACCTCCGGTCCGATGCCATCGCCAGGCAGCAGCAGCAGGGTTTGCGTCTTCGTCGTGGTCATCGCGCCGGTCCGTCCGTCAATGTTTGGCAGGCGTCTTAGAGCCTTTCCGCGCGGCGGGAAACCGGCGGCGTGTTTGCCCGATATACATGGTTTCCTTCGCCACATCCCGGATCACGCCCCGCAGCCAGGCCAGCACCGGATCTGACGCCCGCACGCGGCTCCAGACCACCGTCAGGTCGAGCCCTGTCTCCGGCAGCGGCGGTTCTTTCAGGATCAACCCGAACTGATCGGCGAACGTTCGCGCAAACACGGCCGAGATCGTCGTCACCATGTCGGTCTGGGCCACCGCGGCGATCGCGCCCATGAAGTGCGGCGTGACCAGCGCGATCCGCCGGTGCACGCCGACTCGGGCCAGCTGCGCGTCCAGCTCGGACCCTGAATCGCCCATGATCGAGATGCCGACATGGCTGACCTTGCCATAGTCCTCGATCGCCCATTTCCGCCTGGCCATTGGATGGTCGCGCCGCATTACCAGCGCCAGCCTGTCGGTTGAAAAGGTCTCGCTCCGGGCGCCGGGCGGCAGCTCTGTCGTGGCGATGGCAAAGGCGAGATCGAGCTGGCCCGTCTCCATCCGCTGGATCAGATCGGGCCCATAGCTTTCGATCCTGACATCGATCCCCGGCGCTTCCCGGCTTAACCGTTTCATCAGGACGGGCGCAAGCAGGATCGCATGCGTGTCCATGCCGGCAATACGGATCGTCCGCTCCACCTGCGCCGGATCGAAGCTCGGCGGCTGGAACACCGCTTTCACTTGGTCGAGCGCCCCGGCCAGCTGACCCGCCAGCGCTTCGGCGCGGGGACTCAACGCATAGCCTCCTCCCGACGCGCGTATCAGCAACACATCGCCCAGCACTTCGCGCAGCCGCGCGAGCGCCCGGCTCATCGCTGGCTGGCTGAGGCCGACATCCGCCGCCGCCTGGCTGACATTCCTGCGCTTGAGCAACGCTTCCAGCGCCGGCAGCAGGTTGAGATCAAACGCAGGTAGATGCACATCGCGCATATAAAAAATACCAATTATGCATTTCTGATATAGTGAGGCTTGGCCTACCGTGCTGTCAACGAACAAGGAGACAGCCATGACGCCCCATCAGCCGCTTGTGACCATCTTCGGTTACGGCCCGACAGGGCAGGCGACGGCGGATCGCATTCGCGCACGCGGTGCGCGTTGTTCAGCGCAAACGCCCTGCCGATCTTCCCGCCGGCATCGAGTTCATGTTGTGCGACGCGCTCAACGCCGCCGACGTCAAGCGCGCCATGACCGGAGCCGGACACGCTGTCATCACGATCGGCTTCGAATACAGTGGCGATGTCTGGAAACAGGCCTGGCCGAAGGCCATGGCCAACTTCCTCGCGGCAGCGGAAGCAACCGGAGCCCGCATCGTCCATATCGACAATCTCTATATGTACGGCCCGCAGCACACGCCGCTGCACGAAGACATGCCGCTGACGTCCTATGGAAAGAAACCCGCCGCCCGCTCCGAAGCCACGCGCATGTGGATGCAGGCTGCCCGCGAAGGCCGGGTGAAATGGGCCGCCCTCCGTGCCCCGGACTTCTACGGCGCGGGCGTTGATCGCTCGCACACAGGCGAAACCGGGCTGGCCCTCGTCGCCCAAGGCAAGACCGCGCAACTGATCATGTCGCCTGATCAGCCGCACGCCTTCGCCTATGTGCCGGATATCGCACGCGCTGCTGTAACGCTGCTGGATGCCGGCGACGATGCTTACAATCAAGCCTGGCACGTCCCTTGCGCGCCCACGCGTACGCTGCGCCAACTCCTGCAGATTGGCGCAGATGCGGTCGGCGTAAAGCTGAAGATCATGGCGATCCCCTCGGGAATGCTTTCCGTCCTCGGCCTCTTCTCGTCCATGCTGCGCGAGTTTTCCGAAATGCGGTTCACCTGGAACCGGCCCTATCACGTCAATGCGACCAAGTTCGCGCGCCGCTTCTGGTCCAACGCCACGCCGTTCGAGGTCGGCATACCCATCACCGCAAAGGCGTTTCGCGCCTCCATCACCGACAGGGCGAAAGAGAGCGGGAACGATAATCCCGCCAGGACAGCACTTGTTTGACGGCGCGCCTTGAACCTCTCCACCCGCGGGCGGATAGTCTCGGCTGCGGGAACCGGGAGGGAGACGCCGTATGGCGCTGTTCAACTTCGACTACAAAGACAGGCCCATGGCCTCGCCCGCAAAGTTCGCCGGCAGGCTGTTCGTCAACATTCTTGTCGCGCTGGCGATCGTAGCGGTCGCCATGGCCGTCGGCATGTACGGCTATCAGGCCACCGAAGGCATGGCCCCGATCGACGCCTTCCTCAATTCCGCAATGCTGCTCGGCGGCATGGGACCTGTCGGCCCTGAACTGCACACCGAAGCCGGCAAGCTCTTCGCGGGCTTCTATGCGATCGGCTGTGGTCTGGTCCTGGTGCTGGCATCAGGTGTTGTGCTCGCGCCCGTCTTTCATCGCGTGCTTCACGCGCTGCACGTCGAAGACGTCGACGATGCTGACAAGGGCTAGAGCGGCTCGGCTGCTTTCTCCTCGCCGGTTTCCGCATTGCCTGTATCAGGCGCGGCGCCGCCGTCCATCCGCTTCAGCGCGTTCTTCGCGTCCTCGGATCCGAGCTCAACGCCCTTCTGATACCATTCTCGCGCTTTCTTCTTGTCGGACATGAACGTATCCTGTTCATACATGAGCCCCACGGCCATGATTGCCTGCAGGTGCCCCTGGCGCGCGGCTCGCTCCATCATCATCAGGCCCGAATTCGGTTTCAGCTGATATCCGTCACGGCCATAGGCCATCTTGGTTCCGAGCCAGAACTGCGCCTCGGCGACGCCCTTCTCGGCCGCCGCTTCCATGTCGTGGAAGCCGCCCTGCTGTTGCGAGAAGTCCTGCGAGGACAGCCGCGTCTGTCCACGGTGCAACAGCGCCCAGCCGTTCCCCGCGTCCGCGAGGTCGTCGATCTTCGCCTCGTCATTCGCCGCACGCGCCGCGTCAAACTCCGGCTTTTGCGGCGTAAGTGCGTCCGCCAGCTCTTTGGCCTTGGCTTGTTCGGCGGCGACCCTGGGGTCGATCTTCACGGCCTCGATTTCAGGCTTTGCCTCCTCGGTCTTGGCGCCGCAGGCGACGAGCACAAAGCCGAGAACCAGTGCAAAAACGGAGCGCATCAGGCGAGCCACGGCTGCGACAGCTTTCGCTGCTCCTCGAACTGCTTGATCGATCCCGCATGCACCAGCGACTCGCCGATCTCGTCGAGGCCCTGCAGCAGGCTCGACTTGCGGCCCTGATCGATGTCGAAGTGATGCACTCTGCCGTCCGGCGCCGTCACGCTCTGCGCGGCGAGGTCGATCGTGAAGATGTGGTTGGGTCCGCCCGCCTGCTCCAGCAGCTGCTCCACGGTTTCCCGCGGGAGCACCACGGGCAGAAGCCCGTTCTTGAAGCAGTTGTTGTAGAAAATGTCCGCAAAGCTCGGGGCGATCACGCAGCTCAGCCCCTGATCCAGCAGAGCCCACGGCGCATGCTCGCGCGACGAGCCGCAGCCGAAATTCTCTTTCGCAATGAGGATCGTAGCCTTGGCGTAAGCCGGCCTGTTGAGCACAAAGTCTGGATTAGGCGATCCGTCCTGATTGGTCTTCAGTTCGTAAAACAGGCCCTTTGATAACCCCTCGCGCGAGATGGTTTTAAGGAACTGCTTGGGGATGATCATGTCGGTGTCGACGTTGGCGAGCGGCAACGGCGCGGCGGTTCCTGTGAGGTTCGTGAACGGTTTCATGCCGCAGGTATAGAACGGCTCGGGCGGGAAGGGGAGAGGCGCGTTGCGCCGGTCAGTCCGGGTCCGCCGAAAGTATCAGGGTCGGCACATTCATCGTCCCATCCCGGACCGTGAACACTCTCGTTCCAGCTCTGCGCCCCGGCCTTATCGGCGTCACGCCGAAATTGGCCGCTGTCAGTCGGCGGTGCGCCGCATCGATGTCCGGCACGCGCCAGGACAAGCCCCACAGCTTGTCTGGCTGGTTGCCCGTGCCGCCCGATATCTTGTGCGCCAGCTCGATCGTCAGCTGGCCGACGCGGAAGAACATCAACCGCATGTCCCAGTCCGGGTTCGACCGGTCCAGCGCCAGCCGAAGCCCCAACCGCGCGCCATAGAGCGCAGCCGCCCGCTCCGGGCTCGCCGTGTTGATCACCACATGGTCGAGGCGAGACACCGCATCCGGCTTGCCCGCTTTATAGATGAGCGGATCGGGCGACTTCCGCTGAAGCGCGAAGATGCGCACGCCATGCGTCGCCTGTTCGTCCAGCCGCATCCGCGACCAGTAGCGCGCCTTGCCAGAGAACGGATCGACGCTCTCCCCGCTAACAATCTCATCCGGCTTCAGCGCGCGCCGGTCGAAGGTCGAGCGTGCGTCGCCAAGATCGGCGCTCGCGAAGATCAGCGATTTCAGCCCGACGCCGTCCTGTTCGATCATCGCATGCAGGCGCCGTGCGAGCGGTCCGCCACCCTGCGGCGACATGATCTCCAGCGCTGTGTTGTCCAGCTGAAAGATCACCGTCGACGACCCGCCCGGATCGCTCGAGCGCCAGTCAGGCCCCCGGCCGAGCAGGGCGGAATACGCATGCTCACCATCATCGATCGACGGACACACGATGAGCACGTGGTCTAAGCCTGTGATCATCGCCCCTGCCGGAAAGACTCAAGAGTCCCTATCTGCACACCATCGTTCGCAAAATTGTCATGCGCAAGCCACCGGTCCAACACGGCCTTCAGAACCGGCCATTCGCTGTCGATGATGGAATACCATGCGGTGTCCCGGGACATTCCCTTCGTCACCATGTCGTTCCGGAACAGACCTTCGCAGGCAAAGCCGATGCGCTCGGCCGCGCGCTTTGAAGCGACGTTGTGGCTGTTGCATTTCCACTCATAGCGTCGATAGCCCAGATCGAAGACGTGTCCCGCCATGAGCGCCAGCGCCTCGGTCGCCTCGGTTGAGCGCCTGAGCCTCGGCCCGAACGCCACGCATCCAATCTCGGCGCTGCCATGTTCTTCACGGATGCGCATATAGCTCGCCGTGCCGAGCGCCTCGCCTGAGGTCTGCGCGCATATCACCATCGTGCGCCAGTGATCCGATGTGCGCATGAGGCCAAGAAAATCGCCAAGCTCGCGGAGCGTCACGAACGGCCCCACCGGCATCCAGTCCCAGATCGCCGCGTTGGCTTCCCCACCGACTGCTGCAAAGAGGCTGGCGCCATGCCTGTCCCAGTCAAGTGGCTCAAGCCGCACGCGTGGGCCGTCGAGAGCTTCAAGCCCCGGCGTTGGCCTTTTCGTCCAGTTTGAAAGATCGCCCATGTGCGTGGGAGTAGGGCGCGGGCTCTCGGCGCGCAAGCTCAACGCTCGCCCTTGGCGCCCGGCATGGCCTTGCCCGTCGGCGCCGCAGGCGTCTCTCCCCGGTCCTCTCGAACATCGTTGTGGTCCCATCCCATCTTCTTCTTGACGAAGCCCGGTCCGAAAAGGGCGACCGGCGCCAGAACCGTCGTGATCCCCGCAATCGCATAGGCGCCCGAGCCCCACGCCATGCCGATTGCTGCAGCCGTGCCGGCCCCGGTCGTCAGTTCATGCCCTTTGCCGCCCGACTGGAGGATAATTCCCGCCGCCAGGAATCCCGCCCCAGCTGTCACCGCTTCGACGATGCGCACTGGGTCGCCCGTCGCCGGTTGCTCGATTGCCCGGATATGCTGGTAGAGTTCCCGGGCGCCGGCGTGAACACGCAGGCGGCCTGCGCGACGAGGATAGGCGTCCGCAACCCTGCATAGTGACCGCCGTTTTGGCGCTCAATCCGATCAGCCCACCGAGAAGGCATGCCAGCCCCAGCCGGACGGCGATCACCTACTCAGGCGTCCAGCTGTGCTGCGACAACACGAACGTGGAAATTTCGTCCATGCGGGCTGCCAAAGAGTCCGTGTTCGCATGCTGGACAGTTTCCGTGGAACCGTCTTTTGCCGATCCGCAGCATCGCCTGCTGAACGCGTCTGCGCCGATCCGATGAATTTCACTGATCGCCGACGGCCGGTTTCAACCATCCCGCATTATAATCTGAATCGAGTTCGGGAGGATCTCAAAACCTCCGGGCGGGCAGCCAATCCTGTCGCGAAGTTCAGGAACCGCTGCGGAAAAGACACACTGCGCCGTCGACCGGCAGTCGATCTGAATGCTGGTTCATGCTGATGGCGAAAGGCCTTCCTACATGTCTCAAAGCCGTGCGCGGTTTGCCATAATCGGAACGAACTGCCGCCTGTGTTGCGTGGCCTGATGATCGCATCGGAACTCGTCACGTGGTCCGGACATTCAACGATAAGCCCCAGCCAGGAAGGGCCGTCTGGTATGATCACTCAGGTTTCCCGCTCGAAGGCTGAAGCCGTCGCCGCTTACTGGTATCCCCAGTCGCGTCGTGAGGAATGGCTTGCCGATGTCATCGTCCATGCGGTGGGGATCATCCTCGCAATCGTCGGCTGTATCCTTCTCATCACAACCGCAGCGAATTCCGGCTCGGTAAAGCTGACTGCCGCCCTGGTGGTCTACTCGGCAGGCCTGCTCGCCATGCTCGGCTGTTCGGCGCTGTACAATTCGAACACCAACCAGAAGTTGTCGAAGCTTCTCGAGCGGTTCGACCTCTCGGGAATCTTCGTGATGATCGCGGCGTCTTACACGCCGTTCATGTTGGCCAAGCTCGATGGTCCCGCCGCGTGGACCGTGCTTGCCCTGGTCTGGGTCGTCGCCCTCTCCGGCGTCGCCATGAACCTGCTGGCGCGCTGGAACGCTCCGCGTGTCTACATCGGCATGTATCTGATGCTGGGCTGGGCCGCGCTGTCGATCGTCGACCAGCTAATGCATTCGCTCTCACCGCTGGGCCTTGGCCTGCTGGCGGCCGGCGGCATCCTCTATACGATCGGCGTGATCTTCCACGTCAACAAGAAGCTGCCATTCAACTCGGCGATCTGGCATGGCTTCGTCGTCGCCGCCGCTTCCTGCCACTTCGCGGCCATCTATCTCGACGTCGCCAGCGCCGCGGTGATCTGAGCTGCCCAAAATCGAAGACCAGGAGCCTGGCGCTTATCGCGCCAGGTTCTCGATCGCTTTCAACACGGCTCAAATCCGAGAGCTTCCGTGTAATCGCGATTCTGCAATCTTTCGCGAGGGCATGGCAAATCGCGCCCATTAGATTACGATCTCGAATAACAGCAACGAACAAACGTCCCGTGCGCGGAGGAGCGAATGAGACCCTATCTGCTGACATGCGCGGCGGCCGTGATCCTTTTTGATTCTGGCGTCGCAAACGCACAGGCAGCTGGCAATTATTCGCCTCCCCGCACCGCTTGGGGCGCCCCGCAGCTTGATGGGGCGTGGACCAATGCGTCGCTGACCTCGCTCCAGCGCCCGGCCGGCGCTTCAAAGGTGATCGTCAGCGAGGAAGAGGCCGCCAGGCTTCTCGCGCGCAACCGCTATACGCTGGCTACGCTGGACGAGGCTGGCGCCTCCAAGCTCGATAAGGAATCGAGCGACAAGCTCCTCGCCGACAAGAACCCCGCCCGCGGCTACAACCGTTTCTGGATGGACCCCGGCTCCGACTATGCGCGCGTCGGAAACGACATCCGCACGGCTTGGGTCACGAACCCTGCTGACGGCATGATCCCGTACAAGGCCGGCAAGCGCCCGGGCTTCAAGGTCACCTATGACGGTCCCGAAGGCCGCCCGGTGCAGGAGCGCTGCGTGTCCTACGCCCGCCTCGGACCGGTGTTCGGCAACGGCATGTACAACAACAACTTCCAGATCGTCCTGACGCCGACCCATCTGATGATCAATGCGGAGATGATCCACGAAGTCCGGACCATCCCGATCTCCAAGTCGCAAGCAGAAGCCAAGCACGGCCCGGAAGCGCTGAGGAATTTCGGCGGCGATTCGGTCGCCTGGTATGAAGGCGACACGCTGGTCGTCGAGACAGTCAACGTACGCCAGGATCAGCGTCCGCACATCACGGGCACGGGCACGGCGGTTGAGCGCTTCACGCGCTGGAAGGACAACGAGATCCACTACGAATTCCGGGTCGAGGACGACGCGATCTACACCCAGCCCTGGAGCGGCGAGCAAGTGCTCCGCCTCTCCAGCGAGCCGGTCTACGAATACGCCTGCCACGAAGGCAATTATGGCATGTACGGCATTCTCGCCGGCGCCCGTCAGCTTGAGCGCGATGGCCGCGAGCACCCGCCCGAGAAGCCGATCTTCGCTGGACTGGACGCCGACGAATAGCCAATGAAACTGGCCCGGCGCCCATCGCGTCGGGCCTTCGCATTTAAGGCCGTCGGCCTGCCGGCCGCATCAGACCGACACGCTCCCAGAGAAAGCCGTTGTTGAGATCGTCGGACGCGGCGTGCTCGTCTTGTATCTTCGCCAAGTCACCCGGCACGCGATAGTCGAGCATATCGATCGGCGGTATTGCCGCGTCCTCCGCCGTGTCGTCCGTCCGGCGCCAGAGAGGGTTGGGCTGCCAGTCCTCGAGCCGGTGTCCTGCTCGGCGCCCGGCATGCGCACTTGATAGCTCAACGAGTCTTCGCGTGGCCGCGCTTTCAAACCTGTGCGCCGGCCGTGTCCCAGCGCTCCGCACGCCAGCGGCCCGTTATGGCTCGTCACCTGATCCGGTAGAAACTCATCCCCGGTCGTCAGATCGAGCGCCACCTGGCCTCTGTCGATCAACGCGGTCTCCCGCTTCTCGTCCTGCGCCGTCATCGCCAGGTGATGTCCAGGGCGGCAATAGTACGCAACAGATTCGGAGGGATGTGCGGTGGAGGGCGCTGTCAGGCCCCGTCGCCACGCTAGGGCGACGCGAATGCCTATTCCATCGACAGGATCACGCTGCGGACGGTCGGGTAGATCTGGTTTTCCCACTTCCGGCCCGAGAACACGCCATAGTGGCCGACGCCCGGCTGCAGGTGGTGGTGGCGCAGGTGCGGCCGCAGCTTGGTCGCCAGGTCGTGCACGGCCGCCGTCTGGCCAACCGAGCAGATATCGTCCCGCTCGCCTTCAACGCTGAGGATCGCCGTCCGACGGATGAGGGAGCAGTCGACCAGCTCGCCGCGATGCTTCAGCCGCCCCAGCGGCAGGCGCATTTCCTGGAAAACCCAGGCCACGGTCTCGAGATAGAACTCCTCGGTCAGGTCCAGCACGGCGAAGTATTCATCATAGAATGTCTTGATCTTCTCCGCCTCGTCGACCTCGCCCTCGACAAGATGGCGGAACAGATTCTTGTGCGCGTCGAGATGCCGTTCTGGGTTCATGGAGACGAACGCGGCGAGCTGCATGAAACCCGGATAGACCCGCCGGCCCCAGCCGGGCAGGGGGAAGGGCACGGTCGAAATCAGGTTGTTCCTGAACCATTCGATCGGGTGTTCCGTCGCCAGCTTGTTCACGGCCGTCGGATTGATCCGGGTGTCGACCGGCCCGGCCATCAGGGTAAGCGAGCGCGGTTCGCATGGGTGCTTCTGCGCAGCCATCACCGCGGTCGCCACCAGCGACTGCACGCAGGGCTGGCAAACCGCCACGATGTGTGCGCCGGGGCCAAGGTGCTCCAGCATCTTGATCAGGTGGTCGACATAGTCTTCGAACCCGAACCGCCCTTGAGTCAGCGGCACGTCGCGCGCGTTCTTCCAGTCCGTGATGTAGACGTCATGATCCTGCAACATCGTCTTCACAGTGTTGCGAAGGAGCGTCGCGAAGTGCCCGGACAGCGGGGCTACGACCAGAACCCGGGGCTGTGGGGCGTCGATGTCTTTCCGGAAATGCAGCAGACGGGCAAAGGGCAGGTCCGCCGCCATCTCCTCGACGACCAGCGCCTCGCGGTTCTCGACCTGCACCGAATCGATCCCGAACGGCTGCGACACATGCGTTAGCTTGGCGCGGGTCGCCATCTCGAGCGCGGCCATCATCTGTCGCGCCACAGGCGACGCCACTGCTCCATTCAGTGACGAACGCGTCTGCAGTGCGGCCAGCGCAGCAGCGCGAAACGGCGCCGAAGCCTGCATATGGGCCTCGTAAATGTGGTACCACATACCTCGGCGCGCTCTATTCTTAGGCAGATACGTGACCTATCCAGCTTCCTTAACGAAGCCTAGTTCCCGACTGACTACACTGCGACATACGATTGCATAATAGAATTAAGGGCAAGGAAAGTGCCGAGATGGCAGGCGGTAGACTGACGATTTCGAGCAGGAATTACTCTTCCTGGTCGCTCCGGGCCTGGCTGTTCTGCCAGCTCGCCGAGCTTGACGTTGAGGTCGAGAGCGTCCCGGTCGACGATCCGAACAACCGGGCGGAGCTTCTCCTGCTCAGCCCGACCGTGCTCACGCCGCGTCTTGACCACAACGGCGCAAGCATCTGGGACACGATCGCGATCGCCGAATATCTCGAGGAGGAGTTCCCGAAAAAGGGCCTCCTGCCGCTCGAAAAGAAGCCCCGCAGCCACGCCCGCTCGATCATCGGCGAGATGCATGGCGGCTTCTACAACCTGCGGTCGGCTCTGCCGATGAACCTGCGCGCCCGCTATCCCGGCTTCCGCGTCTTCACCGGCGCGAAGGGCGACATCCGTCGTGTGCTGACGATCTGGAATGAGTGTTTCGAGCAATATCGCGGCCGTTTCCTTTTCGGCGACCAGCCGACGCTGGCCGACGCGATGTACGCCCCCGTCTGCACCCGTTTCGTCACCTACGACGTGGCGCTGGAAGGGAAGGCGGCCCAATACCGCGACCGCATCATGGACTGGGCGCCGATGCAGCAGTGGATCGGCGAATCCAAGGCCGAACCTGTCGAAATCGAAGAACTCGACATCGAGTTCTGAGCTTGGCCGCCCCATTCTCGGGACGAGCCGGAGAAAGCGTCCTTAATAGCGGCATCAGTGAGCGCACCCTCGTGGTTCGACGGGCGCCGGCTTTGCTGGCTGATTACTATGTGCGCGTGCCTGTGGCTGGCGCCTAACGCCCCAGTTCGCGCGTGGCTTCCTCAACGCCTTTCACCGTCAACGGAAACATGCGGTGCGGCCCGATGATCTGGCGGATCAGCTGGTTGGAGCTTGAATAGTCCCAGCCGCCGGCATGCGCGGGGTTCAGCCAGATGAGGTGGGGATAGATCTCCACGAAACGCTGCAGCCACACCGCTCCGGCTTCTTCGTTCCAGTGCTCCACGGAGCCGCCCGGATAGGTGATCTCATAGGGGCTCATCGCCGCATCGCCTACTATGATCACCTTGTAGTCGGCCGGGAAGCGGTGCAACACATCCCAGGTCGGGATCTTGGGCACGCCGCGGCGCCGGTTGTCCTTCCACACGCCCTCGTAGATGCAGTTGTGGAAGTAGAAGAACTCCAGGTTCTTGAACTCCGTCCGCGCCGCCGAGAACAGCTCCTCGCAGGCCTTCACGTAGGAATCCATCGAGCCGCCGATATCGAGGAACATCAGCACCTTCACGGCATTGCGCCGCTCAGGCCGCATGACGATGTCGATATAACCTTCCCTCGCCGTCTTCTGGATCGTGCCGTCAAGATCGAGCTCTTCGTGCGCCCCATCGCGCGCCCATTTGCGCAGGCGGCGCAGGGCGACTTTCAGGTTGCGCGTGCCGATCTCGACTGAATCATCGAGGTCCTTGAACTCGCGCTTGTCCCACACCTTCACGGCGCGCTGGTGGCGCGACTTGTCCTGGCCGATGCGGACGCCTTCGGGATTGTAGCCGTAGGCGCCGAAGGGTGATGTGCCGGCCGTGCCGATCATCTTGTTGCCGCCCTCGTGGCGCTTCTTCTGCTCGGCCATGCGCTGTTTCAACGTCTCCATGAGCTTGTCCCAGCCGCCCATGGCCTCGATCTGTCTCTTCTCTTCCTCGGTGAGATATTTCTCGGACAGCTTCTTCAGCCAGTCTTCCGGGAACTGGCGGACGTCGACGCCTTCGGAGAACGAGTCCAACCCTTTGAAGACATGGCCGAACACCTTGTCGAACCGGTCGAGATGCTTCTCATCCTTCACCAGCGCTGTGCGCGCAAGATAGTAGAAGTCCTGCACGTCATGGCCGCCTTCGCCGCCGATCACGCCCTTGTCCATCGCCTCGAGCAGGGTGAGGTACTCCTTCAACGTCACCGGCACCTTCGCGGCGCGCAGCTCGTGGAAGAAGTGCTGGAACATGGGACAACTCCGGCGACCCGGCAGCTTAGCGCGGCTTGCGGTCGAGGCGCTAGCCGACCTTGCCCTTGAGGGAGGCGAGGGTTTCCTTGGCGTTGTACTGCTTCGGGCCGCCGGCCAGCGCCTCGCCCTTGCCCATAACGATCACCAGCGTCTGCGTGTTCTTGCCGTCGATCTTGCTGGAGATCTCGAACCACTCATTGCCCTTGTCGAGCGTAACCTGGGCGGCGCGTGCGAGTGTGCGGTTGCTGACCACATTGGCGCTGGCGTCCGATGGCGAGGTGTAGGCGATGCGGTAACGGCCGCCAGACATGGCTTCTTCCGCGAAGCCCGAAGACGGGCCGGTCGGGTTGGACGGCCCCTCTCCCGTCGAGGCGCAGGCAGCAGCGAAGAGCAACGCCGAGGTGAGGAAAAGCCGCTTCATCAACTGACTCCTGAAACCGGCGGCGTCCGACCTTGAGAAACGCCTGCCGGGCGTCGCCGATTCCTAAGTCTATGCCTGCGCCGGCCGATAGGCAAAGTGTCGTGCGCCGGTCAGCTCATTCTGGAGAACGCGGCAGGAATTTCGGCGTTGTGCGCGCCTTCGTTCGCTGCTCGTAGGCGTAGGCGAGGCCGATCAGCGTCGCTTCCGCCCATTTCGGTCCGAAGAAACACGGGCCCACGGGCAGGTTGCGCGTATTGCCCATCGGCACAATGATGCTGGGGTATACCCCGATCGCGGCCATTGAATATGCTGCGCCGAGAAAATGGCCGCCCGTCACAAGATCTGTCGTCCAGGCCGGGCCCCCGCTGGGCGCGACAATGGCGATGACATTGTTGTCGGCCAGCAGCTTGTCTATGCCTTCCTTGCCCGCGAGCCGCTTCGCCGTCGCCAACGCCTCGGGATAAGTCTTGTCCATGATGCCAGGCGCCTTGGCGGCCTGTTCGAGAATGCTCTGGTCGAAGAACTCCAGCTCGGCTGGCGTCTCGGCGTTGAACGTTATGAGGTCATCCAACGAGCGCGTCGTCACCGTCTCCGGCGCCGTGTAGAGCAAGACGTGGATCATTGCCTTGAACTCCGCCAACAGGATCGTGAACTCCGCTGCATTCATCTGATCCTTGCCGGCGGGCTCCTTGAGCTCGACAAGCTCTGCGCCCGCCGCCCGGCGCCTATCCAGGTCAACTGGCTCGGCTATCCTGGCACGATGGGTTCGTCCTTCCACCACTACATCGTCGCCGCCACTACCACCATCCCATGGACCCCGACGGCCGGCTCTGGTCCGGCGCGGAAGAGAACGAAGCGAAGCCCGCAAAGCGCGCGCAACCGAAAGCGGCCTGATGCGCCCTCAGCTGCCTGGGTGAGATCCCGCTTTCTCAAGCTCGAAGCAGACCGTCTTCGCCACCTTTCCTTTCCGAGTGAGAAGCAACGCGGAGGTGGATTGTTGCAACGCATCGAGACGAACCTCCGAAGCGGCGACGCAGGGCAGCCACAGCGCAGGCGACCTGATGGTGAGAATCTGCCCTGAGGCGGCGCCCCTCGCCACGACGGCGTGCTCGCAGCCGCTAGCTCCAGCCGCAGCCGTCATTCCGGGTCTTCGGCGCTTTGCGTACTGTGTGGTGTGTCGTGTCTACGAATCGTGCTCACAAAGCTACCCAATAGAGGATGAACTTGGCAAAGGTTCGGCGCTTGCTGCGCAACAGCAGGCCGTGCATCGCCCCGCTTTCCAGGCGGACGGTGGATGATGCCAAGATAAAGAGCCCTGGCCGGGATCGCGGATATTTCCGCGATGAACTTGATGAGCGTCCGTATGTGGGCGACCTTGCTGGCCAAGGTTGCTTCGTTCGACGTCGTGCTGTGCTTAGCCGAGCTTTTGGAAGCCGCTGCGACCGCTGTTACGCCGTCTAGGATTGGGCTCTGCTAGTTGGGCGGCGGGATGGCCATGGCAATCATAGCATCGCTGATTGTCGGCGCTGCCATCGTTGGGAGCTCAACCGCGCTGGCGCGCCGTTTGGGGTGATTGGATGCGAAAGTTCTGGACTGCGCCGACTTTGTTTTTGCTGGCGGCTTGCGCGACGTCGAGCGATACGCAAACGGTCGATGCCTGTGTTGCAACCGGGAAGACTGTCGAGCAATGCGCCTGCATGGCATCGAAGGATGTCGAACTTCTGGCGCAGGGGATCGTCAGTAGAGATACCCTGAGAGTCGTGCAGCTTAGTATGGAGGGTAAGTCGGCGGAGGCTGATCGCCTGCTACTTACAATGCCCTTTGAGCAGAGTTTTGTTGAACTCACCATGTTGAGCAACGCTCGCAACGTGTGTTTCAGCTAAAAGCCCTTGGCGTTCATCCCCTTCCGGCAATCTTTCGCCGAATCACGCCGCCGGCGGTGGGGCGCTCGCCGGCTTCGCGGATGGAAGCCCGCCCGTCATGACGACCGCTCCGGCGCCTGCCGACGCCAGAAGCGCGGACAGAGCGATCCAGTAGCCGAAGCGCTCCTGCAGCATCTGGTCCATCATTCCGGCCCCCATGCCGCCCATTCCGCCGCCGAAGGGGGAGTCCTGCGGTCCGCCGAAAGGAGCGCTGGCGCTGGCGCCGCCGCCTTCATTGCCCTGCTTCTTGATCTGATCCTTCCACCACCACGCCGAGCCGAAGACCAGCGCTGCAGCTACAAGGCTTGTCACGAGCACATTGCGGCCTGTCGCCTTGCCATTGCCAACGAAGCTCAGGCCCAGGCCGATCAGAGTCACGAGCGCCGCAGCAGCGGCAAAGATGTTCATGCCCAGCTCCGGCACGTTCGTGGACGAGCTGGTCTGCATGCCGCCATCGGCGCCGGGCGAGCCCGGTGGCGCGCCGAACATGCCGCCCAGGCCCTGGCCCATCTGCTTTTCGGCGTCCGGGTTCGCCGTCATTTTGCCCTGGATCAGCTCAAGGCCGGATGCGGTGACAAGGTCCACCTGTCCCTGGCCGGGAATGCTGCACGACACGGCAACCCACGGCAACACGAACGCCAGCAACGCTACGATCTTGGCGATACGCACAACATTGATCACGCTCACGGTCGCGTCCCCTTTGTTCCGGCTTCAGTTCAAGTCCTCAGCCATTCTCCCGCCGAGCCAGGAAGGCCAGCCGTTCAAACAGCTGAATGTCCTGCTCGTTCTTCAGCAGTGCGCCATGCAGCGGAGGAACCAGCTTGTTTGGGTTCTTCTCGCGCAGGGTTTCCGGATCTATGTCTTCCGACAGAAGCAGTTTGAGCCAGTCGAGCAACTCCGACGTCGACGGTTTTTTCTTGAGGCCCGGCACGTCGCGCATCCGATAAAAAGTCGCGAGCGCCTCGGAGACGAGGCGTTTCTTGATGCCGGGGAAGTGGACCTCGATGATCGACACCATCGTCTGGTCGTCGGGAAACTTGATGTAGTGGAAGAAACAGCGGCGCAGGAAGGCGTCCGGCAATTCCTTCTCGTTGTTGGACGTGATGATCACCACAGGGCGAACCTTCGCTTTGATGGTCTCGTCAGTCTCGTAGACGTAGAACTCCATGCGATCGAGCTCCTGGAGGAGATCGTTCGGGAATTCGATATCGGCCTTGTCGATTTCGTCGATCAGCAGGACGGGGCGAACCGGCGCAGTGAACGCCTCCCAGAGCTTGCCCTTCTTGATGTAGTTGCGGATGTCCTTCGCGCGCTCCTCGCCAAGCTGGCCATCGCGCAGGCGGCCGACGGCGTCGTATTCATAGAGGCCCTGGTGCGCCTTGGTCGTCGACTTGATGTGCCATTCGATGATCGGCATGCCGAGCGAGCGGGCAATCTCCAGCGCCAGCATGGTCTTGCCAGTGCCAGGCTCGCCCTTGACCAGCAGCGGCCGCTCCAGCGCGATCGCAGCGTTCACCGCAACTCGCAGGTCGTCGGTCGCGACATACTGGTCGGACCCTTCGAAACGCTTCTTCTCGGACATACGGCGAACTCTGCTGGAAGGAACATTACGCTTAGAGCGGATTTGGGTGGGAGAGGGAATAGGGCGGGGGTTGCGGGCGCCCATTCGCTATTCGCATGCCCCGTGCGTGGGCGGGTTACCGCTCCACAAGCAAAACTTAAGGAAGGGCGGCTAGACCGGTCGCTCGGCCACGTCCAGACTCCGGCGATATTCCGGGGGAAGACGCCCGGCCGGGAGGAAAGAATGCCGCTCAAACTGTCGCTGAAGCCGGGCGAACGCTTCGTCGTCAACGGGGCGGTCCTGCAGAATGGCGACCGCCGGACGGTGCTGCTGCTCCAGAACAAAGCCTCCATCCTGCGCGAGAAGGACATTATCCAGCCCGAAGACGCCACAACCCCGGTTCGCAGGATCTATTTCCCGATCATGATGATGTACCTCGACCCGGGCGAGGCGAACCAATTCTACGACGAGTTCGTGATGCGCCTGAACGAGTTCATGGGCGCGATCCGGTCGACTGATGTTTTGAAGGAATGTGTCTCCCTTTCGCGGGAGGTCATGTCCCAGGACTATTACAAGGCGCTGACGAGGTGCCGGAAGCTTCTAACTTTCGAACAGGGATTGCTGGGCAATGTCGATTCAAGCGTACCAGAACGCAGCGAAGAAGACTGAAGGCCCGCGTCAGACCGAATATCGCGCCTTCGCCCTTGCGACGCGCGGTCTGATCGACGCCGCCAGTCTTCCCGCAACAGAAGTCGGTCGCCGCGCTGAAGCGCTGGCAGCCAACCGGCGCCTGTGGACTTTGCTAGCGGCGGATTGTTCGGCCGAGGGGAACCAATTGTCGCAGACCCTGCGCGCGCAGATCATTTCATTGTCCATATTCGTCGACCGGCATTCGAGCCAGGTTATGCGCGCGGGCGCCTCTTTCGATGTGCTGGTCGAGATCAACCGCACGATCATGCAAGGCCTGTCGCCCGCCGTGGCGCCTTCGGTTACGGCCTCCGCGGAGCAATACTAACTTCTCCCTAACCATTTGTTCTGGTTAGTGTTTCCGAAGCAATTCTGTCTCCGCGACCACACGTGTAATTAAGAACTCTCCGGTTATGTGGACGAATGTTGGCGCAAAACGCGCCAGCGGCCGATCAAAACGATCGGTCTTCGACCCAGAACGGAGACGTGTGTCATGCTTAGCGTGAACTCTAACTTTGACGCGTCCGTCGCGCTGCAATCCCTCAACCACACCAACAAGGACCTGAACGAAGTCCAGAACAGGATTTCGACCGGCCTCAAGGTCGCGAACGCCCGTGACAATGGAGCCGTTTACGCAATTGCCGAAGGTTAGCGCGCCCGCGTTTCGTCGGTCGCCGCCATCAAGGACGGCATCGACCGCGCCTCTTCCACGGTCGACGTCGCCCTGGCCGCTGGCAAGTCCGTCGGTGAAATCCTGCAGAAACTGAAAACCAAGGCCGTCGCCGCCCAGGCTGACGACCTCACTTCCGACCAGCGTGACGCGCTCCAGGCCGACTTTGCCAGCCTCCGTTCGCAGATCGACACCATCGCCAACGCCGCGCAGTTCAACGGCGCCAACCTGGCCCTGGGTTCGACCTCGCTCAACGTGCTTATATCCGATCTCGGCGGCTCGGTTGCGGCGACTTCGGACGGTGTGCAGACTGCCGCCCTTGCGGTTCCGTTGTCTGGTTCTGCCCTGGTGACCGACGTCGGCTCCGCCGGCGGCGACATCGCTGCGGGCGATTTGATCTCGTTTGACCTGACCGATTCCGTCAACGCCGGCACGTTCTCGATCGCGGTCGAGATCACCAACACGATGACGATTGACGATTTCGTGGAAGCCGTGAACGCCCAGTCGGGCGGCAAGATCTCGGCCTCTTACGACGACGTTGCGGGTCAGTTCACCT
>CANJIL010000022.1 GCA_947474455.1 Hyphomonadaceae bacterium
CGCGCATGAAGCCGCTCACCGACACGCGCCCCAAGGCGCTGGTCGAAGTCGGCGGCCGCGCGCTGGTCGACCGCGCGCTCGACAAGCTGGTCACGCAAGGCGTCACCCGCGCCATCGTCAACGTGCACCACTTCGCCGACCTGCTGGTCGCCCATCTCAAGCCGCGCAAGGACATCGAGATCATCATCTCCGACGAGCGCGACGTGCTCCTCGAAACCGGCGGCGGCGTCATCAAAGCGCTGCCGCTGCTGGGCGACGATCCCTTCTTTGTCATCAACACTGACGTGACCTGGGTCACACCCGGCGACCAGACCTTCGCCAGAATGGCCGGCGCCTACGACCCCAACACCATGGACGCTCTCCTGCTGCTCGCCGACATGGGCGCAACACTCGGCTTCCGAGGCCCCGGCGACTTCTATCTCGCCCCCGACGGCCAGCTACAGCGCCGCGGGGACCGCCCCACCGCGCCCTACGTCTTCGCCGGCACGCACATCACCCGCGCCGACCTGCTGCGCAGCTACGAGATCAAACCCTTCTCCGCCAACATCTACTGGAACGCTTTCGGCCGCGCCGGCCGCCTCTATGGCGCGGTGATGTCGCCCTTCTGGATGCACGTCGGCGACCCCGCCGGCCGCGACGAAGCCGAAGCCCGCCTGAAAACCATGGGGCCGGGAAGCTGACGCGCAAATCAGCACTTGCAGGCATATTCGCGGAGGGCGCGCCGAAAACCTTCTCGCTTCCCGCCTCGTCCTTCTTCCTCGAAGAGCTCGCCAAGGGCCTCGTCCACGCCGCCAATGCGCGCGAACATCCTGGAGCCCTCGCCGACGCCCTGATCTTCACGCCCAACCAGCGCGCCTCCCGCGAACTCGCTCTCGCCCTCTACCGCGCGATGGACGGCATGCTGCTCACGCCCACGATCCGCCCCCTCGGCGACATCGAGGAGGAAGACGGACTTACAGCCTTCGGGCCACACGCGCTGGATCTTCTACCCGCTCTTTCTCCCGCCCGTCGCCGCGGCGCGCTCGCAAGGCTTATCCAGCACTGGCGCAAGGCGCAGGAGGAAGAACCGCTCCCGCCCGCCTCGCTGCTTATGGCGGCCGACGAACTCGGCGCACTGATCGACCAGGCCGCGCTCGTAGGCGGCGTCGACTGGGACAAGCTCAAGAAGCTGTCGGAAGACCTCGCCCCCCGCCTCGCCCAGCACTGGCAGGTCTCTTCCAACTTCCTCGACATCATCATGCACGCCTGGCCCGCCTTCCTGAAGGAGGAAGGCGTCATGGATGCGCAGACCCGCCGCCTCGCCGCCGCCGAAGTGCTCGCCACCCGCTGGGCCGCCAAGCCGCCGAAACACGCTGTCATCATCGCCGGCTCCACCGGCACTGGCGCCGCTACCCGCCGCCTGATGGAGGCCGCCCTCAAACTGCCGCGCGGCCTTATCGTCTTTCCCGGCGTCGATCCCGATCTGAGCCCCAAGGGCTGGGCCGCCGTCGCCGACGCCGCCAGCCATCCCCAGCACGCTATCGGCGAAACCCTCAAATGGCTGCGTCTGTCCGCGAAGGACATCCACGCATGGCCTGGCGGCGGCGAAACGCCTGCCGAAACCTCCCGCCGCCGCCTCGTAAACGAAGCCCTCGCCCCCGCCATCGAAACACGCGACTGGAACATTCGTCTCGGCGATCTCGCCAAGCCCCGCACCGCCGACGAACTCGTCACTGAAGCCCTCGCCGGCCTCGCCCTCGTCGAAGCTGAAGACGAAGCCGAGGAAGCTCTCGCCGCCGCCCTCCTGCTGCGCCAGACGCTCGAATCTCCCGGCCGCACTGCCGCGCTTGTTACCCCCGAAGCCTCCCTGGCCCGCCGCGTCGCCGCGATCCTCGGACGGTGGAACATCGACATCACGCCCTCATCTGGCGCGCCGCTCGCGCGCACGCCTCCCGGCAGTTTTCTCCTAATCCTCGCCCGATGGGTCCGCGACCTCGGCGATCCCGTCCGTCTGTTAGCCGTCCTGAAGCATCCCCTCGCCAGGCTCTGCCGCACGCAAGCCGACCTCGCCCGCATCGTCGGCAGCGTGGAACGCGAAGCACTGCGCGGCCCGCGCCGCCATCGCACGCTGAAGGATCTCGCCGCCCGCCTCGAAAACCCGCACGACAAAAGCCAGCGCCCACAACCAGAAGCTGCGCAACTAATTCGTGATCTCGACGCGCTTCACGCTCCGATCAGCGCCGCGTTCAACAACGAAACCATCGACGGCGCAGCAGCAGCGGAAGCCATCGCCCGCCTCGCCGAAGCCATCGCCAGCGGCGCGCACGTCTGGGCGGGCAAGCCCGGCGCAATGGCCGCGCAGTTCATCGCCCAGCTCTGTGAGCTCGCCAGCGGCATGGGCAAGATCCGGTCCGCCGATTTCGCCGATTTCGCCGAAGCGGTCATGCACCGCATGATCGCCGCGCCCGACGCGCCCGAACATCCGCGCATCGCCATCTGGGGTCCACTTGAAGCGCGCCTGCAGCGCCGCGACCGCATGATCCTCGCCAGCCTCAACGAAGGCTCATGGCCCAAGCCTGCCGCCGCCGACGCCTTCCTCAACCGCACCCTGCGCAAGCAACTCGGCCTGCCGGACCCCGACGAGCGCGTCGGCCTCTCCGCGCACGACTTCGCACAGATGGCCAACGCGCCGGAAGTTATCCTCCTCCGCGCCCGCCGCGTCGACGACAAGCCCGCCGTCGCCTCGCGCTGGCTCTGGCGCCTGCGCACGCTCGCCGCCGGCGGCTTCGGCGGCCGCGAGAAGGCGGAAGATGCGCTTCGCCCCGCCGAGAATTCCGATCCCCTGATCTGGGCCCATGCCATCCGCCGCGTCGCGAACGTCACGCCCGCGCCTGCCCCAGCGCCCACACCGCCCGTCGACAAGCGCGCACTCACGAAATTCTCGCCCAGCCGCGTCGTCACATTGATCCGCGACCCTTATGCCGACTACGCCCGCCGCATCCTCCGCCTCGAACCTCTGCGTCGCGTCGCCGAGGACATCGACGCCCGCGAGCGCGGCACCGCCGTCCACCTCGCCGTCGAAACCTTCGAAAAAGAGGACAACACGCGCACGATCGACGACCTAATCGTCACCAGCCTCAACGATGCCGGCGCCGCGCCTGAACTGATCGAACTCGAAAAGCCGCTCTGGATCCGCGCGGGGGACGCCTATCTTCGCTGGTCGAAACAGCGCGACGGCCATCGCGTCGATTTCGACACCGAACAGGAAGCCGCCATCACCTTCGGCTCCTCGATCGGCCAGGTCGAATTGAAAGCAAAAGCCGACCGCGTCGAAAAACTCTCTGACGGCACGCTCGCCATAGTCGACTTCAAGACCGGCATCCCCAAGACCGCGCCGCAAGTCGAACGCGGCCTCGAACCCCAGCTAGCGCTCGAGGCCGCCATCGCCGCCCGCTCCGCCTTCGGAAAGGTCGGCCCAGCGCCGTCCTCCGAACTGATTTATTTCCGCATGTCGCTCAGCGCGCAGACGATGAGCGAGAAGAACGGCCAGCCGCTCGAATTCGAGTCCGGCGACACGATGCAGATCGCCGAAGCCGGCCTCAAAGGCCTGCAAGACCTGATCGAGCAATACGCCGATCCCGCCCAGCCATACTATTCCAAGCCGCGTGTCGAATTCGCCTGGTCCGTCTCTGACTATGACCGCCTCGCCCGCCGCGCCGAATGGACCACCGACGAAGGAGGCGACGAATGACGCCTCTTGACCATGAATGGCCCGAATACGCCGCCGCCAGCGAAGGCCAACGCAAGGCCGCGCTGCCCGATCACTCCGCCTGGGTGGAGGCCAATGCCGGCTCCGGCAAGACGAAAGTTCTGATCGACCGCGTCGCCCGCCTTCTGCTCAAGCGCGCCGAGCCTGACTCCATCCTCTGCGTCACCTACACCAAGGCTGCCGCCAGCGAGATGCAGTCGCGCCTGTTCAATCGCCTTGGCGGCTGGTGCGTGATGGAGGAAGACCAGCTCCGCACGCGCCTAGCCGAACTCGAGAACCGTCCCGCCGCCGACTATACGCATGATGATATCGGCCGCGCCCGCGAACTCTTCGCGAAGGCGCTCGAGACGCCCGGCGGCCTGCGCATTGAAACCATTCACGCCTTCGCCAGCCGCGTCCTGCACCGCTTCCCGCTCGAAGCCGGCATCGCGCCCGGCTTCTCCGAACTCGACGAAGATGACGCCGCCAGCCTGTGGGACGACGCCTTCCGCGCCATGGGCCGTCGCGTCGTGCGCGGCGATGAAGTCCTCGTCAACGCCGCGCGCTGCGCCGCCGAAGCCGGCGGCGGCAAAGGCTTTGACGCCATCCGCGCGCTCCTTCCCCGCCGCGCCGCGATTCAGCGCTTCGTGGAAAAGGCGGGCGGCATGGACGCCGCGATCGAACGCCTCCGCACCGACCTCAACGCGCCCACCGCAACTCCAAACGTCCTGCTCGACCAGGCCATGGGGCCCGACCTCCCACGCAAGGCGCTCAAGGATCTGCTCGGCGCCCTTCCACGCGCCAAGAGATCCGACGCCGAACTCGCCGACGTTCTCAGCGCCGTCCTGTCAGATGCATCTGCCGAAAACCGCTTCGCCGCCTACGCCTCGCTCGCCTTCACGAAGTCCGGCGATCTTCGCAAGTCCAACCCCTACACCGGCGAAGCGATGAAACAGGCCCCCGCCGCCGCCCTGTTCTTCCAGATCAAGGATGTCCCGCAAGGCTCCGAAATACACCGCATCTTCGCCCTCGCCTCCGCCCTCAATGCCGCGCGCCTGTTCCAGCGCTCGTCGGCCCTGCTGCGCCTCGCCAGCGTCCTCTTCGCCGACTTCGCCCAACGCAAGCGCGCCCGCGCCGGCCTCGACTTCGACGATCTCATCGAAACCACGTCCCGCCTCCTCACCCGCCAACACGCCGCCGAATGGGTGCTGTGGAAACTCGACGGCGGCATCAGCCACATCCTGCTCGACGAAGCGCAGGACACCAGCCCCGCCCAGTGGGAAATCCTCCGCGCCCTTACCGCCGACATCTTCGCCGGCGCCGGCGCCGTGCGCGATGAGCAGCGCACGCTCTTCGTCGTCGGCGACCAGAAACAGTCGATCTACTCCTTCCAGGGGGCCGACCCCGAACACTTCCTCCGGGAGACGCAGGAATTCGAAACCAAGGCCCGCACCGCGAACGTCGACTTCGCCCTGCCCAACCTCGCCATGTCGTTCCGCTCGGCGCCGGAAGTCCTCAGCTATGTCGACGCCGTCTTCAGCACCGACGTATTCGCGCCCGACTCGCCTTTCACGCTGCTCCCGCCCGACGGCGCCAATCTCCTCCGCCACACGCCCTTCCGCCGCAACGAGACCGGCTCGGTCGAACTCTGGCCGCTCGAACCCAAGCCCGACGTCCAACCGGCAGAACCCTGGACGGCGCCGAAGGGCCAGGAAAGCGCCGCCAGCCCAAAGGCAAAACTAGCCAGCCGCATCGCCAAATTCATCCGCCGCGAGATCGACGCCGGCGCCGCCGTCTGGGAGAAGAACCAGCAACGCCCCTGCCGTCCCGGCGACTTCCTCATCCTCGTGCGCGGCCGCACCGGTGGTCTCTTTGACGGCATCCTCCAGGCCCTTAAGCGCGAGAACATACCCGTCGCCGGCGCCGACCGCATCCAACTGCTCGACTCACTCGCCGTGCAGGACCTGCTCAACCTCATCCGCTTCGCCCTCTGCCCCGAGGACGACCTCACGCTGGCCGAAATCCTCAAAGGCCCGTTCGGCGGCCTCAATGACGATCAGCTCTTCGACCTCGCCAACCCGCGCAAGGGCCGCCTCTGGCCCGACGTGCAGGCCGCGAAACTCCCCGTCACCGCCTTCCTCGAAGACGTGTTCGCCCGCCGCCATCAGCCACCCTTCGAATTTCTCACGCATGCACTCGAATGCGGCGCCAGCCTTTCCCGGCCAGGGTGGGAGCTGATCCTCTCCCGCTTCGGCGCCCCGGCGCGCGAGCCCGTCACCGCCCTCATCGACCGCGCCGCCGCCTTCGACGCCGACGAGCCGCCGAGCCTTCAGCTCTTTCTCGACTCAGTCGAACGCCGCGGCGGCGAGGTGAAGCGCGAACTCTCCGGCCCGCAAGGCGAAGTCCGCGTCATGACCGTCCACGGCGCCAAGGGCCTCGAAGCCCCCATCGTCATCCTGCCCGACACCTGCTCCGCCCATCGCATCGACCGCGACGGCATCTTCATCACCGAAGATGGCGCGCCCATCTGGGCCGGCCCAAAAACCAACGACATCGAACTCAGCGCAAAACTTCGCGCCATCGCCGAAGCCCGCGCCCTGCGCGAACACCGCCGCCTGCTCTACGTCGCGCTCACTCGCGCGCAGGACCGCCTCATCGTCTGCGGCGCCTTCGCCGGCCACCCGAAAAGCGCCGGCCACGCCGACACGTCCTGGAACACTGTCTGCCAGTCCGCCATGACGCGTCTCGCCGAGGCCGGCCACGTCGAAGAGGTCGGGGACGGCGATCGCATCATCCGCCGCTTCGGCGCCGCGCCCGATCTGCTGATCCCCGCCATCGTCTCCACGAAATCCGCGCCTGCACTCCCCGGATGGCTCACCCAGCCCGCGCCCACCGAAGCGCTCCCGCGTATTCTCTCGCCCTCCCGCCTCACCACCTCCAGCGAACCACCCGTCATCTCCCCCTTTGGTCCCGGCCGCGCCGAACGTCTGCGCCGCGGCGAACTCATCCATCGCCTGTTCGAAGTACTTCCCGACCTCCCGCAGAGAACCCGCCGCAAGGCGGCCGAAGCCTTCCTCAAGAAGCAGCCCGATCTTTCTCCGACCCAGCGCACGGAAATGCTCGCCGCCGCGCTGGGCGTCCTCGACGACCCGACCTTCGCCGCCCTCTTCGCCCCCGGCGGCCGCGCCGAGGCCCCAATTATTGGAAGGATTGGCATCGACGGGATCGGCGCATCCATCATCAACGGCCGCGTCGACCGCCTTGTGATAACCAATGCCGAAATCCTGATCGTCGACTACAAGACCGACCGCCCCGCTCCCCCCACGGTTGAGGGCGTGGGCGCGGCCTATATCGCCCAGATGGCCGCCTATCGGGCCGTGTTGACGCAGCGCTGGCCGGATCGTTCCATCAGGTGCCTGCTGGTATGGACAGACGGCCCCAGACTCATGGAAATACCCCCTTCCGCCCTCGACGGCGCGTTTCTGGCCCTGAAGCGATGAATAGTGTGGCCGTGAACAGTCCGTTTAGCGGCGCTGTGTTGGATGATGTACCGGCCCTCCCTACCTGATGGGCCAGAGTTTCGTGAGGATACCATGTCCGTCGCCGCCATTTCCGATGACACCTTCGACAGCGAAGTCCTTGCTGCCGGCAAACCGGTCATCGTCGACTTCTGGGCCGAATGGTGCGGCCCCTGCAAACAGGTCTCCGCCCACTTCCAAGCCCTCGCCGACGAGCTGGGCGAGAAGGTGAAGGTCGTGAAGATCAACATCGACGATAATCCGATGACCGCCGGCCGCTTCGGCGTGCGTGGCCTGCCCACCTTCATGATCTTTCAGGAAGGCAAGGTGTCGGCCACGCATCTTGGCGCCATGAGCAAATCGCGCATGGTCGAATGGCTCAAGGAATCCGCGCCGTCGGTCGCCTAATCCGGGACCGTCAGGCGCCTGCCCGGCAAACGCTGCAAAGCAGCGTGTCCTCCCCACCAAAGGAACACACATGGCCCTCGCCGAAATCACTGACGACACCTTCGAAGCCGAAGTGATGCAGGCCGCTGGCCCCGTCGTCGTCGACTTCTGGGCCGAATGGTGCGGCTCGTGCAAACAGATGATGCCCGCCTTCGAACAACTCGCCGGCGAACTCGAAGGCAAGGCGCGCCTCGTGAAATTCAACGCGGATGAGAACCCCATGACCCCCGGCCGCTTCGGCGTCCGCGGCCTCCCCACCATGATGATCTTCGAGAACGGCAAACTGCTCGCGACCAAGACCGGCGCCATGACCAAATCCAAGATCGCGGACTGGATCACACAAACCACCCCGTCGGCCGGTTGACCTGACCCACGCCCCCATCCTTCGAGACGCCGCTACGCGGCTCTTGAAGATGAGGGCTACAGATCCATCTGCCGTCGGCGCTAATGGTAAGCAGCTGCAAAGCGGCGCCCGCCGAACCATGAGCGCGTACGCACAAACGCCGCACCGCATCCACGTGGCGCTCGATCCGGAACACGCCACATGAAGCCCCGTGAACTGATCGCCAGAGCAAAAGTGCCCGGCGGCGTCGAACTTCGCCTCATCCGCCATGGCGACGATCACGTCATTATGGTCGACAGCAACGAACTCATGAGCAGCCGCCTCGGCGGTTCCGAAGAAGCCCTCGCCACCGAGTCATGCGATCGCATGCGCGAACGCGTGGCCCCTCATCTCCTGATCGGCGGTTACGGCATGGGCTTCACCCTGCGCGCCGCCCTCGCCGTCCTCGGCCCGGCGGCGAAGGTCACCGTCGCCGAACTCGTCCCTGAGATCGTCGAATGGGCGCGCGGCCCCATGGCGGCGCTGACCGCCGGCTGCCTCGATGACCCGCGCGTCCATCTGATGACAGGCGACGTCGCCGCCGAAATCAGCTCCGCGAAGAAACGCTATGACGCCATCCTGCTCGACGTCGACAACGGCCCCTCCGGCCTCACGCGCGCCTCCAATGACGGCTTGTATTCCCGGCGCGGTCTCGCAACGGCCAAGGCCGCACTCAGGCCCGGCGGCGTTCTCGCTATCTGGTCCGCCGCCCCCGATGAAGCCTTCACCCGCCGCCTCAAAGACACTGGCTTCACCGTCAGCCAACTCACAGTCCGCGCCCGCAAAACCGGCAAAGGCCCCCGCCACACCATCTGGTTCGCTAATGTGCGGTGACTTTCCCTCCACCGTACACACGCCCTCGTGTCGACAGCGAATGCACTAACTTGCGAGAGAAGGAATCTTTGCGCGGTATGTTCAAGAATACTATGGCGCGCTTTGCCTCGTAGTACGCCCTCGCAACCCGCCAGAAAGCCAAGACTTCAAGCCTTCAAGCTCTCGCAGGCGGCTTGCAGCTCGTGGAGTTGCATGAAGTAGTCCGGGACACTTGAACACCACTCCTCTTGGTGCGATGCAGCATGAGCTGCCGAACAGAGGGGACATCCATGAGCACCAGAACACCCCGCCAGTTCTTCAAGCCTCTCGCCATCGGCGCGCCCGAACCTTTGCGCGAACTTCCCGTGAAGCTGGAGCGCATGATCCACTTCGTGCCGGGCCATAACGAGAAGGTCCGATCCAAGACGCCCGACATCGCCGCCAAGGTCGACGTCATCCTCGCCAACCTCGAAGACGCCATCCCCGCAGACGCCAAGATCGCCGCCCGCGCCGGCGCGATCGAGATGGCCAACATGATCGACTGGAAGAAACAGGGCACGGGCTTGTGGACGCGCGTCAACCCTCTCAACTCGCCCTGGTTCCTGGACGATGTCGCCGAAATCGTCACCAAGGCCGGAAATATCTATGACGTCATCATGCTGCCCAAGGTCGAGGGCCCATGGGACATCCATTACGCCGACCAGCTCGTCGCCCAGCTCGAAGCGAAAGCTGGCGTCATGCGACCGATCATGTTCCACGCCATCCTCGAGACCGGCCAAGGCGTCGCCCTCGTGGAAGAGATCTGCCTCGCCTCACCGCGCATGCAAGGCATTTCGTTAGGCCCCGCAGACCTCGCCGCCAACCGCGCGATGAAAACCACCCGCGTCGGCGGCGGCCACCCGATGTACCGCGTGATCGAAGACCCCGTCGAGGGCCGCGATCGCGCCTCCGCCCAGCAGGATCCGTGGCACTACACGCTCGGGAAGATGGTTGACGCCTGCGTGCAGGCCGGCATCAAGCCATTCTACGGCCCTTTCGGCGACATCGCGGATCTCGCCGCCTGCGAACAGCAGTTCAAGAACGCCTACCTCATGGGCTGCGCAGGCGCCTGGTCGCTCCACCCCGGCCAGGTCGATATCGCCAAACGCGTCTTCTCCCCCGAAGCCGCCGAAGTGAAGTTCTCCCTGCGCATCCTTGAAGCCATGCCCGACGGCACTGGCGTCGCGATGATCGACGGCAAGATGCAGGACGACGCCACGTGGAAGCAAGCCAAGGTCATCGTCGATCTCGCAAAGCAAGTCGCCGCGAAGGACCCCGAGATGGCGAAGGCGTATGGTCTCTAGGAGAGCCCCCTGCCGCGCACGATGACGACCCTCATCCGCCTGAGCATCATCGCTGCAGCCTTGCTCGCTGCGGCATGCGGGGAGAACAAAACCGCGCCCGCTGCGAGCGCCGGAGGGCTGCCGCCCGGCGTTGTCGCGAAGATGCACCTGCAGGCGAAGATGCGGGATGGCGTCCGGCTAGACACATCTGTCTGGCTGCCCGTGGCGGAGGGAAAATTCCCTGTCGTGCTGACGCGCACGCCTTATGAAAGCGAGATGGGCAGCTTCCAGGAAACCCTTCTCAAGGCCGGCTACGCTGTCGTCCATCAGCACGAGCGCGGCCGCTTCCTGTCCGAAGGCGAGATGCGCATGCTCGGCCGCGCGGATGAAGATGGCTGGGACACGCTCGACTGGATCACGAAGCAAGCCTGGTCCAACGGCAAGATCGCCACCTATGGCTGTTCATCCTCTGCGGAGAACCAGCTCAAGCTCGCCTCGCTCGGCCATCCTGCCCACAAGGCGATGATCGTCGGCTCCTCCGGCGTCGGCATCGCGCAGGTCGGACCACATCGCGAACAGGGCAATTTCTGGCGCGGCGGCGCGTGGCAGATGGGCTGGGCCAATTATTTCTTCGAGGAGATGCCGCTCAACTGGCCGCAGCTTCCAGCGGGCCTCAGCGACGAGGAGCGCGCGCGCCTCACGCCGACAACGCCGTCCTCGCCCGACAATCCGCCGATCACGCCGCAAGTCTACGATGCCGTTCGCATGCACTTGCCCGTCATCGATCTCGCGAAGGCTGCAGGCGCGCCGGATACTGAGATCGAGGAATACCTCACGCGCGGCCCCTCCAACCCCGCGTGGGCGGAAGACCGCGTCACTGACGCCGACGTCATCAAGGTGCCAGGGCTCTGGGCCGAGGCGCTATACGATATCTCCGCGCCCGCGGGCGCCGCCTTCTTCGAGAAGACGCGCCGCGAGAACCCGCCCGGCACGCAGCAGATCGTCATCACCAATGGCCAGCACTGCTCGTTCAGTCGTCCGCGTACGCAGATCGGCGCACGCACGCTCGGCGATGCGACATTCGACTACCAGGGTCTGGCGCTCGACTGGCTCAACCGCTGGATGAAGAGTGAAACTGGAGCGCCAACGCCGCGCCTGCCCGTCAGAGCCTACTTTGCCGGCGCTGACCGCTGGGCCGATCTCACGAGCGTGCCCACCGCCGATAACACGAACAGCCGGACACTCTACCTGTCGAGCAGAGGCTCGGCCAACACCACCGCCGGCAATGGCGCGCTCATTGACAAGCCGCCCACAAGCGCGGTTGCGGATAGCTTCAGCTACGATCCCGCCAATCCCGTGATCAGCAATGGCGGCCAGATTTCCGGCATGGGAACAGACCAGCGCGACGGCGCCTTTGACCAGCGCGAGATCGAGAGGCGCAACGACGTGCTCGTCTACACCAGCCCGCCTCTGACCGAAGACCTGCCGGTGTTCGGCTTCATCACGACGGAGCTGTTCGTCGGCTCGGATGCGCCCGACACGGACTTCACAGTGAAGCTGGTCGACGTGGATCCGCACGGCATGGCGTGGAATATTTCCGACACGATCCTGAGGATGCGCTATCGCAACGGCGATGCGGCGCCGCAATTTATGAAAGGCGACGAAATCCACGCCATCTCGCCGCCGCCCATGCTGGCCGCCAACGTGTTCCTGAAGGGGCACTCGATCCGCATCGAGATCTCGTCGAGCAATTTCCCGACCTATGCACGCAACCTCAACACCGCCGCCGATCCGTACACGTCAACCGAGATTCGCGTCGCCAAAAACAAGGTGCTGCACGGCCCCAACCGGCTGTCCAAAATCATGCTGCCGGTCGCAGCCCTTCCCCCCCAGAATCCAGGTCCGGGCGCGCCTTGATCGCCCTTTTGTCAGTTGGCTGTAATATCGCTGTAATCTAAACGGCGTTTTGTCGGGCGACTTGCCCAAAGTGACGGGAGCCGGGCCACATGAAACACACTCTCAAACTTGCCGTTTTCCTGGCGCTGGTCGCCTGCGCCCCGAAGGCCGAGGCGCCGAAGGCCGAAGCTTCGAAGACAGAAGCGGCCGCCCCCGCCGAAGCTCCCGTAGCGCCAGATGTCGCAGCAGCCGCGGCCGCCGGCCAGCCCGACCCCCGCATTCCGACCGTAGACCCCGCCTCCATCACCACCTCCTCCACCGTGGCCGACGTGATGCACGCCTATGTCATTCCCGGTTCCGAAAGTCTCTTCGCGGCAGAATCCGCCGCACCGGCCAACGATGCTGAATGGACGAAACTCCAGAAGGCGGCCCAGGACGTCATCACCGGCACAGAGATGCTGAAGGCGACCGGACGGTCAAAAGGTGATGGCTGGAACAAGACCATCGACACAGTGGTCGCCGCCACGAAAGTTACCGCCGAGGCGCTCGGCAAGAAGAACGCCGATGATCTCGTCTTCACCAACGGCGACATGATGGCCGGCTGCACGGCCTGCCACCAGCAATTCCGTGACCTGGCGCCGCCTCAAGGCCATCTGATCGAGCAGAAGGCGAACTAGGCCCAGCTCTCGAAGCGGAACCAGCCTGACATCGGCCAGTCGAACAGGCATGGCTCCTCGCGCGTGCCTGCGCCGATATTGTGCGCGATCAACGGCTGCCCGCCCTGTCGCTTGCGTGTTACCACGCCGATGTGCGCCAGCCCACCTCCCGTCAGCCGCCAGCTCACAATGTCGCCCGCCAGATAGTCCGCCGCCGACCGGCTGAGCGTCCGCGCCCCGCCTTTGCGACGAAAATACGTTTCGAGGTTCGGCACACGGCGGTGATCGATATTGTGGTCGGGCTTCGCGAGTCCCCACATTTTCGGGTAGACGCCAAAGTTAGCCGCCATGTCCTCGTGCACCTCGACCTGCAGGTCAACGCCGGCATGGCGAAAGGCACGGATCACCGTGTCGGTGCAGACGCCGCGATCGTCGGGAACATCGCCCATCGGATAGGCGAGCTGGACATAGGCCGGATCGTAGACCTCGGCCTTCAGCGCCCGCTTCTCGGCGCCGACCGCCACCTTCGTCGCGAAGGAAACGTTCGCATTCGCCGACTGAGCCTGCGCCACGGCGCGAAGCGAGATCAGCGCCGCTCCCAACCCCAGCAAAACAAGCCTGCGATCGGAGCCAGACATGAAAAACCCCTGACATCGGTTGACATAAGGGGGCCATCAGATTGAGGCGGCGCAGCGACCGAAACCCGGCGTACTACAGCCGCAACTGTGCGTCAGCGGCTCCCTATTTTGGAAGCTTAACGACACCCATGTGCGTCAGCACGATCAGCACGCCGCCGGCGACCGTGATCAGCATGCCGGGCGAAATCCCGAACCCAATGAATTCGAGGATGCCCATGCGGCCAGCTCCGCCAAATGCGGCGCCCATTTCGCGAATGCCTCTCAGCATCTCCGGCGCCACGAGACCCGCAAGAACCGGCAGCACGATCGGTCCGCCGATTGCGACCGCGGCCGTGATCAAACGGAACTGACCGGCAAGCTTGTGGTTGGTGAACTCGAAGAAGATCAGCACGGCCGCCACAACAGGAATGGCGAACAGGAGAGCTATGAAAACAGTGCTGAGACCCAACCCGCTGCCCATCGGTCCGCTCATATCGCCAAACGCGCTCAGCGTACTGAAGTAGCCAGCGACCAGCGAACCAAGAACGATGACCGCGGCCCAGAGCATATATGGCTTGGCCAGAATGTTCGCGACGGTCGGGTTCGATGCGAGGGCGGCGAGGTCCACGTTTGGCATCGCCGCAGCGGTTACATAAATGTTGCCGGCGGTCGCGCCGTTGGTTTCGAAATCGACGGCGTCGTTCGCTTTAGCCGGTCCGGGGCTTTTGAAGTCCGCAGCGGCGAAAGAGTAGCGCTGACCATCTTCTCCGCTGATCGCGCCAGTGCCGCTGGCCGCATCAAAGCCAAGATTCTTGCCCTTCATGTCCGAACCCCTGCAAAATTGTTCCAACAGCTCCCAAAACAATAGCAAATTTTGGATGCTCACGCAAACGAGCGCTAACCAGATCGGCCTAACGTTCGAGAACAATGTCGAATAGCGGCGTCACTGCTCATTGTCTGTCCACGCGCTCGGGCTGGCGCATTAATCTGGCCGCAACCCTTTTTCCTGTTCGCGCGACACCGCTGGTTAAGCTTGATCGCGCATAAACGGGACAACGCAAAATGCGCCTAACGGCAGGGTCGAGTCATGTTTCAGATCATCGGGGTGGTGGTTGTCTTCGCAATGGTGTTCGGCGGCTTCATGCTCGCCGGCGGCCATTTCGACGTTATCATCAAGGCCGCTCCCTTCGAGATGATGATGATCGGCGGCGCTGCGGTCGGTGCGTTCCTGATCGGCAACTCGTTCAAGACTGTGATGGCCGCCATGGGCGGCTTCGGCAAGATCATGGGCGGGTGCAAGTGGAAGGCGAAGGACTACACTGACCTGTTGTCATTGCTATTCGTGCTGACGAAGACCATGAAGACAAAAGGCGTTGTGGCGATCGAACAGCACATTGAGAACCCGAAAGAGTCCACGATCTTCCAGAACTATCCTAAGATTCTGAAGGACCATTTCGCCACCGACCTCATCTGCGACACGCTGCGCATGATGACGATGAACCTCGAAGACCCGCACCAGGTCGAGGATTCCATCGACAAGCAGATCGAAAAGCACCACCACGAGGCGCACAAGGCCGCCCACGCCCTGCAGAACATGGCCGACGCCCTGCCCGCGCTGGGCATCGTTGCCGCCGTGCTCGGCATCATCAAAACGATGGGCGCCATCTCGCAACCGCCGGAGTATCTTGGCAAGCTGATCGGCTCAGCGCTTGTCGGCACGTTCCTCGGCGTGTTCCTCGCCTACGGCTTCGTCGGTCCGTTCGCCGCGCGCATGGGCCAGGTGATCGACGAAGAAGGCCAATTCTACAAGATCATCAAGGACGTGCTCGTCGCCCACCTGCACGGCAACGCCGCCCAAGTCTCGGTCGAGCTCGGCCGCGGCCAGATTCCGTCCGAAGCCCAGCCCACCTTCGCCGAACTCGAAGAAGCGCTCAACGCGGTTACGGTCTAGGCCTAATCTGCAGTCGGCCCCGGCAAGACGCGCGCTTCCTGCTGCGCGGCTTCAGTCAACCACCTGTTGGCGGCGGCGACCACGTCCGCTTTCGTCACCGCCCGCAGGCTCGCCGCGATGGCGGGCAGCTTGCCACGCTCCATGAGATCCGGCCTGCCCTGCGCCTGCGCGATCAGGCCCAACCAGTAGCCGTTAGACGTTGCATTCTGCGGCAACGTTTCCAGCGAGGGGGTGATGGCGCGGCTGAATTCATCGTCGCTGATCTCGCCCGCGCGCATCTGCGCCACGATCCTCTCAAGCGCCGCGATCACCCGGTCGACGTCCTCCGGCTTGACCTCGGCGCCGGCGTTCACATAGCCAAAGCCCGGATTGACCGCTGACAAAGATGCGCCCGCCGAGGGCGAGTACGTCGCGCCCAGCGTCTCACGCACTTCCTCCACCACTTTCAGCCGCATGATCGCCGCCGTCACGGCGAGCACGCGCGACATCTGGGGATCCGCATCCGGATCAACATCGGTCACCGGCCAGAAGACATAGGCGAGCGCTTGGCTCGCTTCGCCCGCATGCGTGAACACAAGCGGCGTCTTGTCCTGCCGGAAAGCCACCGGCTTGTCGAACTTGAACTTCAGCGGCGCCGCAGCGCGTGGGGGCAGAGCGCCGAACGTCTTCGCCACCAGTGCAATCACGGTCGCCTCATCGACATCGCCCACGACCGCAATCTCGATCGCACCGGCCTGCAACGCCGGGGTCAGATAGTGGCGCAGCTCCACGAATGACCGCCACGCATGGCCATCGTCAGGATCGACGCCGTAGCGCTTGTCTCCCGACGCCAGCGCCCGCATGCCGTGTGCAGACCACACCGTCTGCGCATCCTGATCCAACCGCGGCCAGCTCAGCACTATCGACTCCCGCCAGCGCCGTTCGGCTTCGGAGCGATAGCCAGGATGCGTGACATACGCCGCCGCCACTTGCAGCTGCAACTCCAGATCCTCCGGGGTCGTGGCATATGTTCCCCCGAACGATGTTCCCGATGATGTGAATCGCGCGCTGACCTGGCGCCCCTGCAGCATCGAGCGCAGATCGTCGATCGAATGCTTCTCCAGCCCGCCATTGCTGAAGGCGTCCATGAGCGAACTCAGGCCATAGGGCGCTTCAGGAAAATCGAGATTCCCGTGTCCGACGCGCACAGACACTTGCACAGTGTTCCTGGCGAACGTCGTGCGCTTGATGTTCAGTCTGACATTGTTCTGGAAAGTTACGGTCCGCGTATCGATGTCCGCGATGCGCGCATCCTTCGCCACTTTGCCTGGCGCTCCGAAATTCGTGTAGGCGAACGGGACTCTCACCTTCACTTCCGGAGGCGACACATCGACCCGCGTGCTCTCTTCCCAGGCCGCGACGACGTCAGCCGCCTTGCGGTCGATCGTCGACGCGACAAAGAAAAGCGGGTCCTTTATCGGCATTCGCCTGCGGAAAACCTCAGCGACCGTCTCAGGCGTCACCTGGCCCGCCCACGACTCAAAGCGCTTCAGCCCGGATGATGGCGTTGCAAACACGCCGTCATTCTGGATCGCCGACAACAGCCCCGAAATGAGCGCGGCAGTCGTTCGCGTATTCTCCCGCTCCGCCTGATTCTTCTGGCTGATGCGCAGCGCCTCGATCTGCCGGTCAATCTCGTCCTTCGTGAAGCCGTAGAGCAGCGCCCTGCGCCACTCCTGCTCCAGCCGCTGCAAGCCCGGCCGCCAGTTCTCCGGCGTCACTGAAACCGAGCCCATGGCCATATCGACCGTTTCGAGAATATCGCCGGTCGCCAGCCCCGCGCTGCGGAACGGAGGGTTCGCCTCATTGGCCATCGGCGCCAGCCGCCGGCCAATTACATTGATGGCGAACATCAGCAGGTTGTCCTCTCGTCTGTTCGCCACCGTATCGGGCTTGTCAGCGAAGGGCGCCAGCGTATAGGCGCTGATCGAATCTCCGCCGTCCTTATGCACGAACACCGACGCTTCCGGGACACGCGGCTTGATCGTGTAGGGATGATCCGACTCCCTGCCCGGCTCGCCCTTTCCGATCCAGCCTGCGAATTTCGCCGTGATCTTCATCTCGACCGCGTCGACATCGAAATCGCCAACCATGACCAGTGTCGTCCGTTCCGGCCGATAGTAACGGTCATAAAGGCTCGCAATCGTGTCCCGCGTCGCAATCTCCAGCACGCGCGCATCACCGATCGGCATGCGGCTGGCTGCATAAGAACCTGGGATCAGCAGGTCGAATTGCTGGTCACTGCGCCGCCGCTGGAAATTGTCGCTTCGCCGATACTCCGCCAGCACGACGCCGCGCTCCCGGTCAATCGCGCCGGCGTCGAATGTCAGCTCGCTGGCCACCTCCCGCAACAGGAACAGGCTTTCGTCAACGAGCGCGTCCGACGCATTCGGCAACTCCAGCTGATAGGTCGTGAAGTCCTGTCCCGTCGATGCATTGGTGTCCGCGCCGAACTCGAGACCCAGCCGCTCGAGAATTCGCACCATCTCGCCCTCCGGGACGTGTGTCGAACCGTTGAAAGCCATGTGCTCGATGAAATGGGCGAGGCCCTTCTCGTTTTCCGCCTCCTCGAGCGACCCGAAGTCGACCGAAAGGCGGATCGACACCGCGCCTGGCGGCAGCTGATTCTTCATCAGCGCATAGCGCATGCCATTGGGCAAAGCCCCGAACCGCACCGCAGGGTCGGGCGCGATATCGCTCGTCTCATGCGCCCATGTCGTTGCTGGCGGATCGGTCTGGGCCCACGCCGGCGCCAGCGCCGCCGCGCCAAGCGACAGGACGAGGCAAAGGCAGGCGAGCAGGCGTTTCATGAGCATCTTCGGATTGCGCCGCAAAACTATGCGATGCGGGCTGCGACGTGTCGATTGAGTCTCGTCAGCGCAGCGCGGTCGTGATCGCGGCGACTATTCTACATGCTCGTCATTCGCCTGCAACGCAGCGCCGCAGAGATAGACCGAGCCGCAGATATAGATGCGCTCGACCCCGGAGCGCCGGGCCAGCGCGACCGCTTCACGCAGATCGCATGCAATCTGCGCCTTGTCGCCCAGCGTGCGGGCAATGCCCGCAACTTGGCGAGGGTCGGCCCCAGGGCCACCCTCCTGCCCGCCGCTGTCCGGCAGCGGACAAACGATCAATGCGTCGGCCGCGGGCACAAGTTCGGCCAGCACGCCTTCGACATCCTTCACCGCTTGGATGGCGAACACGATGGCCGAGCGAGCGCCCTCTTCGCCGGATTCCCGGATGGCGGCAGCCAACGTCGCAGCCCCGCCCGGATTGTGGGCCGCGTCGATCCATACGGCGGCGTCGCCAACCAGCGGCCCCGGCTTCATGCGCTGCAGCCGCGCCGGCCATGTCGTCTCGCGAAGTCCCGCCGCCATGTGCTGCGGCGTGATGCGGGTCTCGCCGATCGCCTCCAGCGTCGCGCAAGCCGCGCCGGCATTCTGCGCCTGATGCCGGCCGCGCAAGCCAAGCCATGGGGCCCGCACGCTGAGCTCGCGCCCCTCATAGAGAAACGCCTCGCCTTCCCAGCCGGCCCGCCAGTCTATGCCCGCCTCCGAAACGACGGCCGCGGTCGTGCGCGCCTCCTCGCGCAACACGCCCAGAGCAATCGCAGGCTGCGGCGAGATGATCGCCGGCACGCCCTCGCGGAAAATCCCGGCCTTAAGCCGCGCGATGGCCGCCACGCCCGACACGCCGAACATCGTCTCATGATCGCGGCTGATCGGGGTCACCACGGACGCAGACGGATGGCTCATCACGTTGGTCGCGTCCGTGCCACCGCCTGCGCCGACCTCGATGATGGAGATGTCGGCCGGATTGTGCGCGAACAGGCAGAATGCAGCGGCCGTCAGCGCCTCGAAATAGGTAAGGCCTTCGGTTCGCCGCCAAATGTCGGCCAGCACATCTGCCAGCGCCTCGTCCTCGACCAACCGGCCGGCGATTCGGATGCGCTCGTTCACACGGATCAGGTGCGGCGATGTAAAGACATGCACCGACAGTCCCGCCGCCTCGGCCATGGCCCGGATGAACGCGCCGGTCGATCCCTTGCCGTTTGTGCCCGTAATGTGGATCGCCCGAACAATTCGATCTTGCGGATCGCCCAGCTCAACCAGCGCCTTGCGTATATACGCCGTGCCGAAAGCGGGCGAGACGCGCCCGGTCGCGCCCTCGCGAAAGCGGTCGAGAGCAGCTTCAACGATTGCGGCGTCCGCCAAATCATTTCTCCGCGCCTGCGGCGCAATCCGGGATGATGCTCTTTACGAGCAAACCAACTCCCAGTGTAGAGAGAAATCAGGCGGTCCCAACAGCTTCATTCCCGCCGAAGCCGGAAGGGCGAAGCGCGGCGCCTAGAGGTCTTCAACCGTGAACACGGCTTCCAGGTTCCGGCTCACGCGCTCCGCGCGTATCTGGAACGACGGTGAAATGTAGATATCCCTGCAGCCCTACTTTGCCGCGGCGACTTCATCCGCGGGCTGAGCTTTCGAGCGGCGGCCGCGCGCGGGGGGCATCAGCATGCCGAGGATCGCGCCAACGGTCGGCGTCAGCTCCTTGCGGGAGCAGACGATGTCGACCATCCCGCGCTCGCGCAGGAATTCCGAACGCTGGAAGCCTTCTGGAAGTTTCTCGCGGATCGTCGCTTCGATCACACGCGGGCCGGTGAAGGCCAGCTGTGCGCCCGGCTCGGCGATCTGCACATCGCCCAGCATTGCGTAGGACGCCAGCACGCCGCCCGACGTCGGATCGGACAGGATGACGATGTAGGGAAGCCTGGCGCGCTTCACGTCCTGGATCGCCAGCACCGTGCGCGGCATCTGCATCAGCGCGAACGAAGACTCCTGCATGCGCGCGCCGCCCGAAGCGGTGACAACGATCAACGCGGCCTTGCGCGCCACGGCCGTCTCGGCCGCCTTTATGAAGGCCTCGCCAGCCGCCATGCCCAGCGATCCGCCCATGAAGGCGAAGTCCTGGACGAGGATCACTGCCTTGCGCCCGTTGATCTCGCCATGGGCCGCAACCATGCAGTCCTCACGGCCCGTCTTGGCCTTCGCGGCCTTAAGACGGTCGGTGTAGCGTTTGTCGTCCTTGAACTTCAGCGGGTCGCGCATGACCGGCGGCATCGGGATCTCAGTCCACAGCCCCCCGTCGAACATGTATTTGAAGCGCTGCTCGGGGCTGATGCGCATGTGTGCGCCCGACTGCGTCACCCAGTAGGCGCTCTCGAGCTCCTGTCGGTAAACCAGTTCGCCGGTCTTGGGGCATTTGACCCAGAGGCTGTCGCCTTCGGTGTCATCCTTCTTGGCGAAGATGGACTTGAGGCCAGGAGGAAGATTGGTGAGCCAGTTCAATGCGCACTCCGTACTGTACGGGCGGTGATTATGGCGTTTGACAGTGACTTTGCAACCACACTTATTCGCTTGACAGATGACGCTGGATCGCCCAGGTCCACTGCCGCCCGAACTTCCTCAACCAGCGCCGACCCTACGACCACCCCGTCTGAAATACGCGCAAAAGCGGCCGCTTGATCCGGGGTGCGGACGCCAAAACCAACCGCCACGGGGAGTTTCGAGATCCGCCGTGCGCGCTCGACGCCGGCGGCAATGTCCGCCTCCGTTCCCACGCCCGCGCCGGTCACGCCCGCAACTGAGACGTAATAGACGAAGCCAGAAGACCCGTTGCCCACTGTTTCCATACGCTTTTCGGTCGTGGTGGGCGTCGCCAGACGGATCACGGCAAGACCAAGCGCAGCCAGCTCCGTGCGCAACGGCGCATCTTCCTCAGGGGGTAAATCGACAGTGATCACGCCATCCACTCCCGCGTCCGCAGCCGCCCGTGCAAAAGTGGCAAAGCCCATACGGTGGATCGGGTTCGCATAACCCATCACGATCAGAGGTGTGGAAGTGTTAACAGAGCGGAAACGTCGCGCGATTTCTAACGTAACTGTAAGATTACCGCCAGCCTTCAACGCACGCAGCGCTGCTTTCTGAATCGCCACACCATCGGCCATAGGATCGGTGAAGGGCGCGCCCAACTCGATGATGTCAGCGCCAGCCTCCGATAATGACAGGAGATTCTGGTAGGACGTCTCGATGTCCGGGTCAGCCGCCATCAGATACGCCACGAAGGCGGCGCGGCCTTCCCTGGCGCAGGATGCGAATGTCGCGGATATGCGGTCGGCGGTCATTTGAGACGGGAAGCGCTTCTAAAGGGACCTGGCGAAAGCACGTGTGTCTGGAGCCCCATCGGGGCTGAAGCGTGGCTGAATACCCGAAATCGCCCCGGCACCCTACCCCTCCCGGCGCTTCCCGATGCCGCACTGCAACAAAGCGGGAACAAGCGTTTGGCTAAAGCCTCGCCCCGTCGAATTTCTGGATGTCCGCTTATCAATATCAACATCCGGCAGGCAGCGCAGGTTGATCGCCACCATCTGCTTGCCGTATGGCGCGACGCCGCCTTGCGTGGTGATAGCGCAATTGGCCCAGAAGTAGTGATTGATGAGCTGCTTGTTGAACCGATAGACCGACACGTCCTTCCGCGGCGTCTTCACCGGGAACTTGTCCGGCGTCGCAAACGCCAGCCTATGCTCCTCCTGGCGGCAGCACGAACAGTTGCACACCGGCGCGGATGGGAATTCCCCATCCACCTAGATGGCGAAATTTCTGCAACGGCAGCTGCCGGCGTGTGTGGTCAAATCTTCATTCCCAGATGCCCAGCCACAGCGAAGATATCCTTGTCGCCCCGGCCGCACATGTTCATCACGATCAGCCCGTCCTTGCCGAGCTCCTTCGCGATATCGCCCACTCGCGCCAGCGCATGCGCCGGCTCAAGCGCGGGGATGATGCCTTCGAGCTTCGTACAGAGCTGGAACGCATCCAGCGCTTCCTTGTCAGTGCAGGTGCGGTAGGTCGCCCTGCCCGCCTCGTAGAGGAAGGAATGCTCGGGCCCGATGCCCGGATAGTCGAGCCCGGCCGAGATCGAGTGCGCGTCGATGATCTGGCCGTTGTCGTCCTGCAGCAGATAGGTGCGGTTGCCATGCAGGATGCCCGGCTGCCCGCCTGATAGCGACGCGGCATGCATCGGCGTATCGACGCCATGCCCGCCAGCTTCGACGCCGATCATCTTCACCGACTCATCTTCAAGGAAGGGATGGAACAGCCCGATCGCGTTCGAGCCGCCGCCGATCGCCGCGACCAAAACATCCGGCAGCCGCCCTTCGGCTTTCAGGATCTGCTCGCGAGCCTCGCGCCCGATCACGCTCTGGAAGTCACGCACCAGCATCGGATAGGGATGCGGCCCGGCCGCGGTGCCGATCACATAGAACGTCGTCGCGACATTGGTGACCCAATCCCGAAGGGCCTCATTCATCGCATCCTTCAGCGTGCCCGTGCCCGCCGACACCGGCACAATCTCCGCGCCGAGCAGACGCATGCGGAACACATTCGGCTTCTGCCGCTCGACATCCGTCTCGCCCATGAACACGACGCACGGCAGGCCGAAGCGTGCGCAAATCGTGGCCGTCGCCACGCCATGCTGTCCGGCCCCTGTCTCCGCGATGATCCGCGTCTTGCCCATCCGCCGCGCCAGCAGGACCTGGCCGATGCAGTTGTTGATCTTGTGCGCACCAGTGTGGTTGAGCTCGTCGCGCTTGAAATAGATCTTCGCGCCGCCGAAATGCTTCGTCAGCCGCTCGGCGTAATACATGGGGCTTGGCCGCCCAACATAGTGCTCCAGCAGCCAGTCGAACTCTTCCTGGAATTTCGGGTCCGCCTTGGCCCGCGCGTATTCCTGCTCGAGCTCGAGCACCAACGGCATCAGCGTCTCTGGCACATATCGTCCGCCAAACTCGCCGAAGCGGCCATTTGCGTCGGGCCACTGGCTCCAGGAATTGGGCGGCGGCGTCTTGGATCTGGGTTGGGCTGCGTTTGTCATCGCGTCCCGATAAACCGCCTTTCCCTCCCCAACAAGTCGGCAGGGCATGCGAAACGGTTCAGGTCCACGATTTCGACCGTAGGTCGCGGTCACTTGAGGCCGATCGAAGCCGTCGGGCTATTCCTCGTCGGCCTCGTCTTCTTCTTCGCCCGCATCTTCATCCTCGTCCTCGTCCTCGTCTTCATCCTCGTCCTCGTCTTCATCCTCGTCCTCGGGCGTCGCGAGCAGAGGATCGGCCGGAGGCGCGGCGCGCAGCACCGCGAAGGGCAAAGGAGTCGGGATGGCTTCGGGGATGAGGGACACGAGGCTTCCTTTATATGACACGGCGAATCGCCAGAAGTATTGCATGTCTAGTTAGCTCGCATGTGACAGGAAGAAAGGATCGCCCCCGCATCCGCCCGCCGCTAGGGTTCACCAAACACAGGACAGCTGCATGCGATATTTCGATTCAGTTCGCGTAGGTGAGTGGGGTCCACGGTCAGTGCACGGGTGAAGGAGCCGCCCATTGTCTTGTAGGCGGCGATCAGCGTGCGGAGACGCTCGTTGATCTGGCGGTTCATACGCTGCTGGCGTTGCTGGATCGTCAGCATCATCAGGACGCGGATGCCGACCCCGATCAAGGCGAAAAGCGCGATCGCGAGGACCGAGAGTAGGATGCCCAGCCACGACGTGCGGGTCGGGCCCTGGCGGGGGATGACCGCCAGCAAGGCGGCGGAATGGGTCGCCACTCGAACGACGCCTGGCTCACCGTCATTCCCGCCGAGCCGAGAAGCCGCGCGGAGCGGGAACCCCGGAGCTGCAATCATAGGCGCCCGCATCCTCCGGCTTCGGAGTCTCCGCTACCTCGGAAAGGCAGCTGGCTTACCCCGCCCCCTTTGCCGCCTCGATGAAGGCGTCGACCTTCGCCTTGTCCTTCACACCGGGACTCGCCTCGACGCCGGACGAGACATCGACCGCAGCCGCGCCGCTCTTCCAAATCGCCTCGGCGACGTTCTCCGCCGTAAGGCCGCCCGAAAGTGTCCAGTCCTCATGATCGTTCACGCGGAAGCCCTTGAGGATTGACCAGTCGAAACTGCGGCCATGCCCGCCCTCGCGATCCGCACCCTTGGGCGGCTTGGCGTCGAACAGGAAAGCATCCGCAGCCCCGAACTCCGGGACTTCTTCGAGGTCGCGCTTCGAGACGACGCCCAGCGCCTTGATGACTGGCACAAGCGGATGCTTTCGCGCGAAAGCCGCAACCGCCGCCGGGCTCTCCTTGCCGTGCAGCTGCACAGCGCCGATCTCAGGAGTTTCGCGGATCAGCTGGTCGAGCCAGAGAATGTCAGCGGTCGCCACCACCCACGGTTCGGCCCCAAGCTCGGCGGCACGGCGGATCAGCGCCTGAGCCTTTTCGAAAGAGACAAAACGCGGGCTCGTGTCCACCAGCACGAAGCCGACCATGTCGGCTCCGGCGGCGATTGCCATCTCAAGGTCTGATTCGCTGGTGAGACCACAGATCTTTACGCTGATCATCTTCGCCATCCGGCGGCCTGGGCACTTGTATTTACAGCGTTTTTTATGCCAGGAGAAAACAGAAAGGGCGGCGCTAAGGCCGCCCCTTCCTTACGCCACTAACTCTACTCAGATGGCCCGGATACCCTACCGGCCCTTCGCGAGCAAGTCCCTGATCTCGGACAGGAGTTTCTCCTGTGCGGGCGTCTCCGGCGGCGGCGCCGGCGCTTCTTCCTGCTTCCGTTTCAGCTGGTTCATTCCCTTGATCAGAATGAACAGTGCGAACGCCACGATGATGAAGTTGATCACCAGGTTGACGAACACGCCGTACCGGATCTCGACTGCCGGGATCGCGGCGGCGTCAGGACCCGTGGCCGCCGGCTTCAGCACATAGGACAGATCCTTGAAGTCCATGCCCCCGGTCACATAGCCGATGATCGGCATGATGATATCGTTGACCAGCGAGTTAACAATCGCGCCGAAGGCGGCGCCGATGATGATGCCGACCGCCAAGTCTACGACATTGCCGCGCATCGCGAATTCGCGAAATTCCTTAAACACTCGGCTTTCCCTCTGTGACCCGACGCCGTACGCGCCGCTGCAGTGTCTCATACGAGACCGATGCGTCAAATCTGAATCAGGCGGGCAGCCATGCTTTGGCAAAAAAGCCGTCAGTCGCGATCTTCGGGGTCGTGGCCATTGTTTAGCCGCGAGCGCAGCTCCTTGCCCGCCTTGAAGAAGGGAACATGCTTGGCCTCTACGGAAACCGCATTCCCGGTGCGCGGGTTGCGCCCCGTGCGGGCGTCCCGCTTGCGCACGGAGAACGCGCCGAAGCCCCGCAGCTCCACACGATCCCCCCGCTCCAGGGCGGCGGCTATCTCGTCGAAAATGACGTCGACGATCCTCTCGACCTCACGCCCTTTGAGCGTGGGGTTCTCTTCAGCCAGTCGGGCGATGAGCTCTGAACGCAGCATGTGGGGAAATTCGCGCTAACCCGAGCCAAAGACAAGAGTTTTTCGCAAACAACCTTGCGAGGGACAGAGCGTTCCTGTCCCGTATTGATCCAGACGCTGTCATAAACCGCTGTTTCGCCGCTTGGGCGAGCTATCGAGCCGGTCCGGACCTGAGAATAAGCGCTCAAAAGGCGATTTCGAGCCAGGCGCAATTCGCACGCCCCTTCAGCAGATCATCACCAAAAAGCAGAACGCCCCCGCTTTCGCGAGGGCGTCCCACAAACACAAACAGACAAGACGACTAGTCGTCCTTCTTCTGACCCTTGAGGGCGGCGCCGAGAATGTCGCCCAAGGAAGCGCCCGAGTCAGCCGAACCATACTGTTCGACAGCCTCCTTCTCGTCGCGGATCTCCATCGCCTTGATCGAAAGGCCGACCTTGCGGGCGGCCTTGTCGAACGCTGTCACCAGCGCGTCGACCTTCTCGCCGACAGCATAACGCTCGGGGCGCTGCTCCTGGCGGTCGCGCGAGAGATCGCCCTTGCGGATGAACGCTTTCATCGCGCCGTCCGCGATGGAGACTTCGATGCCGCCCGAGGTCACTTCCGTCACCGTGCCGGTGACGATCGAGTTCTTGCGCAAGTCGATGGCTTCCGTGGGGTCCTGGCTGAGCTGCTTGACGCCCAGCGAGATACGCTCCTTCTCGATGTCCACATCGAGAACGCGCGCCTTCACCGTATCGCCCTTGTTGTACTTCTTGATGGCCTCCTCGCCAGCGACGTTCCAGTCGATGTCGTTGATGTGGACCATACCGTCGAGATCCGGACCGAGGCCAATGAACAGGCCGAACTCGGTGATGCCGCGGACTTCGCCTTCTATGTTCGTGCCGACCGGATGCTCGGCAATGAAGGCTTCCCACGGATTGTTCATGACCTGCTTGAGGCCGAGCGAGATGCGGCGCTTCTCGGCGTCGACATCCAGAACCATGACGTCCACTTCCTGGCTGGACGAGATGATCTTGCCGGGATGCACGTTCTTCTTGGTCCAGCTCATTTCGGAGACGTGGATCAGGCCTTCGACGCCGTCTTCCAGTTCAACGAACGCGCCGTAGTCGGTGATGTTCGTCACGCGGCCCGTGAGCTTGGCGCCCACCGGGTATTTCGCGGCGACGCCATCCCACGGATCGGTCGCCAGCTGTTTCATGCCGAGCGAGATGCGCTGGGTTTCCGGGTTGATTTTGATGATCTGGACTTCGACTTCCTGGCCAACTTCCACAACTTGCGACGGGTGCGAAACGCGCTTCCAGCTCATGTCGGTGACGTGCAACAGGCCGTCGATGCCGCCCAAGTCCACGAACGCGCCGTAGTCCGTGATGTTCTTGACGACGCCGCGGCGCTTCTCGCCCTCGGCCATGTTGCCGACGATCTCGGCACGCTGCTCTGCGCGCGACTCTTCGAGAACGGCACGGCGCGAGACAACGATGTTGCCGCGCGGACGGTCCATCTTGAGGATGGCGAACGGTTGCGCCTGGCCCATCAGCGGACCGACGTCGCGGATCGGACGGATGTCGACTTGGCTTCCCGGCAGAAAGGCGTTGACGCCGCCGAGATCGACGGTGAAGCCGCCTTTGACACGGCCCACGATCGAGCCCTTCACGGTCTCTTTCTTCTCGTGCAGGCGCTCAAGGCGCGTCCAGGCTTCTTCGCGTTTCGCCTTGTCGCGAGACAGCACCGCATCGCCGAGCGCGTTCTCGATGCGCTCCAGGTAGACTTCGACGATGGAGCCGACAGTCGGCGCAGTTTCGTCGGCGGCGAATTCGCGGGTGGGAATGCGACCTTCGGTCTTGAGGCCAACGTCGACCGTGATGAAATCATTTCCGACGGCGGTGACAGTTGCGGGAACGACCCGCCCTTCGATCATGGCCGATCCGGAGAAGCTCTCATCGAACAGAGCGGCAAAATCGTCGGTGGTGGGGTTCATTTGGGCGACAGGCATCAAAGCTCCAAAAGGGTTAGTCGTTACGGGCCAACCGGCTCATCCGGCGGACTCGCCGCGGGATGCGGCGTGAATTCTGAATTTTCGCCAGGATCAGGGTGGGATTTCGCGGGCATCTACCGGTCAGACCGGCGCGCTCACGAGGCTGTCCACAAGGCGAGAGCGGGTCTCTAGTCGCTGAGCCCTCGAAAAGTCAAGAGAAAGAGGTATTTCGGGGCCAGTCGCAGTCCGCGACCACTGGGGCGCCGGACCCAGATGTTTGCCATGCAGCCAACAGGATCTTCAGAAATTGGCCCAGACAGGATTTCCGCGCCCGCCCCAGAGCACATACCACCGCCCCGCCACATCAATGATCTGACGCTGTTCTTGGACACTCGACGCGGACGCGCCGGCCGCCCAAAACGCGCGCTTGAGAGCGTCGAACAAATTTGCAGAAGGGGGTGGCCTCGGCGTTGGCGGTTCCGCGCCCGGCCGATCCGGCGCAGCGATCAGCCTCCGCCCATAAGCCACAGCCTCGGATGGCGGTATGACGCTTCGCCAAGCCATCTCAATCGTCGACTGATCGAGGAAAGCAGTGCAGCCCTTCAGAAACTCGCCGCGGAACGAGGTCGCAGCGACGTAGCCGAACGACGCGTTTGAATGGGACGGGACGCCGTAGCCTTTCTCGTGCAGCAGCTCCACGACTTAGTCACCCGTGCTGCCTTCGATGATTTCCGCATCGGCCCGTTGGTCGCCGGCGTAAAGCCGAGCCAACAGCTTTCGCCAATCTTACTCATTCCCCGCCTTCGCACGGCCAAGCAGGTCAAGGTCCAGGCCCATCTAGTCCTCCCTCGTCCGCCTCCCGCCGAGGATACCGTGAGATTTTGTTTCGACAAACCTCCATCCGCGGCGGCTTCAGATTGCGTATACATGCGCCGGCAGCGGGGAGACCTACATGAAATCCATCGTGGTGACGGGCGCATCCAGCGGCATAGGCTGGGGCTGCGTGAAGGTGCTTACGGCCAAGGGCTTCCAGGTCTTTGGCAGCGTTCGCAGGCAGAGCGACGCCGACAGGCTATCGGCGGAATTCGGCAGCACCTTCACGCCGCTGATGTTCGACGTCACCGACGAAGCCGCGGTCGCCTTGGCCGTAAAGAGCGTAGCTGCAAAGCTCGCGGGCGAGCCCCTCTTCGGCCTCGTCAACAATGCCGGCATCGCCAATCCCGGGCCCCTGCTCCATCTCGACATCGCTGCTTTCCGCCAGCAGATGGAGGTGAACGTCACCGGCCAGCTCATCGTCACGCAGACCTTCGCTCCGCTCCTTGGCGCGACGCCTGACGCGACGTCGAAAGCGCGCGGCCGCATCTGCATGATGAGTTCGGTCGGCGGAAAGGTGGGCTCGCCCTTCGTCGGTCCATACAACGCATCCAAGTTCGCACTCGAAGGGCTCTCCGAAAGCCTTCGCCGCGAGTTGATGATCTACGGCGTCGACGTAATCATCATCGCCCCCGGCGCCATCGCCACGCCGATCTGGGACAAGGCCGATGCAATGGATGTGTCCCGCTACGCCAACACGCCCTACGCAAAAGCGCTCGACACGGTGAAGCGCTACATGGTCAACCTCGGTCGCAACGGCCTCCCGCCAGAACGCATCGGCGAGACCGTCCACACAGCGCTGACGGCCACGAACCCGAAGACCCGCTACGTCGTCACACCCGAACCCTTCACCAACTGGCTGAGCAACCGCCTCCCCAAGCGAATGATCGACAACGCCATCGCCACACGCCTGGGTCTGACGCGCCGGATCTAAAGCCAAGCGTTTGAAACAAGGCTCAGCCCTGCGGCTTCTTCGCCGCCGCCTTTTTCGCGGTCTTCTTCGCAACGGGCTTCGACGCTCCCCTGCGCTCCTCGATAATCTCGAGCGCCCTCGCCAGCGTCTGGTCGGGATTCGTCAGCGTCGTGTCCATCCAGATTGCGTCGTCAGCCGGCTTCATCGGCGCATCCTTGCGCGCCGCATCGCGCGTATCGCGCTCCTTGAGCTGTTCCCGCACGCTTTGGGGCGTCACCGCCTCGCTCATGCCGGCAAGTTCGAGATATCTGCGCCGCGCTCGCTCCTCGACCGCAGCGTCCACCCACAGCTTCACGTCGGCATCCGGCGCGATCACCGTGCCGATGTCGCGCCCGTCCAGAACCGCTCCGCCCTTCTGCTGGGCGAATTTCCGTTGCAGCTCGAACAGCGCCCGTCGCACCGCGCCAAGCGAGGCCACCACCGAGGCCGCCGCTCCGACCCTCGCCGCCCGCAACTCTCGCTCATCGAACTCCGAAAGATCGACATGCACCGCCAGCAGCGCACATTCTCGCTCGTCCTTGAAGTCGATCCCCTTGTTGATCGCCGACGCTGCGACCGCGCGATACAGCAGCCCGGTGTCCAGATGCGGCAGCCCGTAATGCGCCGCCAGTCGCTTGGCGAGCGTGCCCTTGCCGGAAGATGTCGTGCCGTCGATTGCAATGATCATGGCGCATGCCCTTTCGAGGCATGGCCTTGGGCTGTCAAGCCGCTTGCGTCTGCCCGCGGCCGTGACGTTACCGCGACATCTGGGCCACGGTAGAAGCTTCAAGCATCGCGCTATAGTCGATCCCGTATAACGGGTGGCTAAGCAGTATCTATAATCAAACATAACGCTGCGGGGGGGACTTATGAACTTCGCTGGCATCAGCCGGGCCGCTCTGCTTCCCGGCATTCTGACCGCGCCAATCGGCGCCGCCATCGCGCAGGAAACCGCCGATCGCGACACCGCCTTCGTGCTTGGCCGCATCGACACCGGTATCACGAGCGGCGATGGCGAGGTCGCCTCCTCCAGCGGCGCGGAAAAGATGCGCAACTTCGACCGCGCCAGCTTCGATGAAGCGCTCGATCACATCCGGGGCGCAAACGCGTCCAACACCGGCCGTTCGCGCAACAAGCGCCTGATTTTCGTCCGCGGCTTCGACCGTCTTCAGACCAGGCCGCAAGAAGGCCGCGACTTCTCGCTGTCGCTGCGCTGAGGAACTAGGCCCGCTATGTCTGGGTGTGGACGACGTCCGCGCCCAACACGGACATGTGCTCGAAAAATTCGGGATAGCTGGTTGCGATCATGGCGATGTCGTCGACCGTGACGGCGTCCTGCGCCGCGGATCCCATCACTAGCGCCGACATGGCGATACGGTGGTCATGGCGGGCTTCGACCGTGCCGCCGCCAGGAACGCCGCGCGCGCCGCGCCCGGTCACGACAAAGCCATCCGGCAGCTCCTCCACCGAAACGCCGCTTACAGCCAGCATGGCGCAGATCGCCTTGATGCGGTCGCTTTCCTTGACGCGCAGCTCGGCGGCGCCCGTAACCGTGGTCTTGCCGTCCGCAAACGCCGCCAGCACCGCGAAGATCGGCAGTTCGTCGATCATTGACGGCACCAGCGCGGGATCCAGCAAGACGCCGCGAAGGCGTGAGGGCGAGGCGATCACGCGCACCGTGTCTTCGCCTGTCGCCTGGCCGTCCTCTTCGGTACGCAACTCCGCGCCCATCGCCCTGGCTGCGTCGACAAAGCCCGTGCGCGTGCGGTTGTCGAGCATGCCCGTTACGCTGACCCCGCCTTCGCCCGCGATCAGCGCCATCGCCAGCGCGAATGCCGCAGAGGAAGGATCGCCCGCCACAACCGCCTTGAGCGATTTCAGCATCTGACCGCCGCGCAGCGATACGACCGGCCCGCCGTGCGGCCGCTGCTCAACGCCAACCTCGACGCCAAAGGCGCGCAGCATCCGCTCCGTATGGTCCCGCGTTGCTTCTTTCTCCTCGACGACCGTCACGCCGTCCGCGCGCAGGCCTGCGAGCATCACCGCCGACTTCACCTGCGCCGACGCCTCCGGCGGGGCATAGCGGATCGCCTTGAGACCGCCGCCTCGAATCACAACAGGCAGCCGGCCGCCTGGCGCCGTCTCACACGTCACGCCCATCTCCCGCAGCGGCTTCAGAACCCGCTCCATCGGGCGCGAGGAGAGCGATGCGTCACCCACGAAGCGGGCGCTGACCTCGTGGCCGCCGACCAGGCCCATCATCAGGCGCGCGCCCGTGCCGGAATTGCCGAAATCGAGGTCGGCCCGCGGCGTGGAAAACCCGTTCGACCCGACGCCCTCGATCGTCCAGGCGCCAGGGCTTGTGCGCGCCACGCGCGCGCCCAGCGCCTTGACGGCTTTGGCGGTGTTGAGAACGTCCTCGCCTTCAAGAAGCCCGGTAATCGTCGATTCGCCGCTCGCCACGGCCGCCATCATGATGGCGCGATGGGAGCAGGATTTGTCGCCGGGGGCCCGAACCGATCCCGCGATCTGACTGACAGGTCTTGAGATCGCTCGCATGGACTAATAAGCGCCCTTTTGCAGGTCTGTGGAAAGCCCACGCGAAGCCACTGGACTCCGAGAAACATGGGCGCTTTACAGGTTCGCGCAGACATGGCAAGCGCCCGACCCAAGCATGGGGAATGAACTTGGCCAACACTGACCTCGGCGAAAAGCATATCTGCCCGGAATGCGGGTCCAGATTCTACGACCTCGGCAAGAACCCGCCCGTCTGTCCAAAGTGCAAGACCGTCCTTGAATTGACCGCTGAACCGGCCAAGCCGAAGAAGGCCGCTGCCGCCAAGTCGAAGCCCGTCGCCGTCAAGAAGGCCGCGCCCGTCGTTGATGACGAGGATGATGAGGACGAGGACGACGACGAGGACGACGACGATGAGGAGGATGACGACGAGGACGACGAGGACGATATCGACCTCGACGAAGACGATGACGAAGTCCTTGAAACCGAGGACGAGGAAGAAGATGTCGCTGTGCCGGCCAAGACAAAGGTCAAGCCTGCCTTCTCCCCGGGCGATGACGACGATGACGTCGACGACGAACTTGAGGACGATGACGAAGACGATGATGATCTGACGATCATCGATGAGGACGACGAATTCGAGGATGACGACCTCGAGGACGGCGCTGCGGAGGAACAAGAGACCTGATCCGCGCCCACATCCAGCAAACGAAACGGCCCGCGGCTATCCGCGGGCCGTTTTCGCTTTCAGGCCGGAAGGAATGGTGGAGCCAGACGGAATCGAACCGACGACCTCTTGCATGCCATGCAAGCGCTCTCCCAACTGAGCTATGGCCCCACTTCCGTGGATCAGGGTGTTGGCCAAGGCCGCCCCCCGATTTGGGAGCGCGTTGCTTATACTGCGGCTCCCCGCTGATCAAGCGGGGAAAAACAAGGGCGGCGAATAACTGAAATTCTGACCTTTTTACCGGGAACGATGTGCGATCACCGCATCTGGCCGCCTGTCCAGGAAAGGTTGGCGCCTAGGTTCTCCACCGAATGCGCGGCCATCGAATCCTAACTCACGTGCGAAGGCATGCTGCGTCCGATTCATTCCGCAGCTTCTGCTCGGGATCCGCTTCCTCTCGCTGGGCGGCTAGCTGGCCCTGGAATTCGCCCTCGACAATCCCGGGAAGGTCGTCTCGCTGGTGACCATTGCATCCTGCACATTCGGGCTAACCGGAGAGGAAGCTGCGGATCGGGTGCGCGCGCTGGAGCTTCTGGAAAAGCACGACTACAGGGGCATACCGCAGGCGCGCATCAATCAGTTCGTCCACCCCTCGCTCCTCTCGGACCCGGCCGTCGCGAGCGTCGTCCACGCCATGGACCGGGATCTGGGCAAGGCTGTGCTGGTCGCCCGGCTCAGAGAAAGCAGCACGCCCCCTCACTGGCCTCGCGCCTGCCTGAGCTCGATATTCTGGTCCTGCTGATCGGAGCGGCAGCGATCCGTTCGCGCCTGGCAGTCGGTCGAATAGATGGCCGCGCTGAATCCGGGCGCCAAAGTCATCAAGGCGGCGGCTGCGGGGCACATGGTCCTGCTGGAACAGCCAGACTGGCTGGCCGTCCACATAATTGAGTTTACAGCTGAAGATCAGGCCGCGTTGATCGCCCTGTCCGGGGAGAGGATCGCCAGCACTGCCTCCTCCGTCTGCGCCTGACGCAAGGCAGAGCGAATGCGCTCCTGCCGGAATACACGGGCTGCACGGGCCAGCGCCCGCAGATGGTCCGCCCCGGCGTCCGTCGGCGCCAGAAGCATGAACACCAGGTCGGCGGGCCGTTCGTCGATCGCCTCGAAATCGGCCGGCTCCAGAAGGCGCGCAAAGCCGCCCACCGGACGCGACAGGGTCTCGATCCTTGCGTGCGGGATGGCGACGCCCTCGCCCACGCCGGTCGCGCCCAGACGCTCGCGCTCAAGCACGGCCTCATGGACCTGCCGCGCATCAAGCCCAAGGGCGGTGGCCATGACACCGGACATTTCCGCCAGCACCTGCTTGCGGCCTTTCCAGCGCGCACGCGCGACGACTGCATTGGGAAGAAGAAGCTCACCGAGGCTCGTAACGACCGGACCGTTCATCGGCGGCCCTCGACCGGCATAACAAGCTGCACCGTCATAACTCTACCAGTCCCTCCCGAGGGGACGCTCCAAGGCCCGATGGACAAGACCATAGGGCAATAACTCGCGAGAGCGCCAATGGGCGCACGTTCCATTGGAAGACATCTGCAAATTTTCAGCCGTGATGTTCAGCCGTCTTTGCCGGGGTCTACCCAGCCAACATTACCGTCGTGCCGGCGATACACCATATTCAGCCGGCCGTGGGCCGCATTGCGGAACAGGACTGCCGGAGAATCCGCCAGTTCAAGCTGCATCACCGCCATGGAAACGGTCATAGTGCGAATGTTCGTGTCCGATTCTGCGACAATAGCCGGGGAATCCCCGGCTAACCCGTCGAGGCCGGATTCGGCGCCGAACTCGCGGTCCGGTTCATTGGATTCATCGAGGGGGAGAATAATCCGCTCGGCCGCGATCTCGGGCAACGCGCCGTTGCCGTTGCCGTTGGCGGTGCTGCGATGATCGCGGAGGCGGTTCTTGTAGCGGCGCACGCGTTTCTCGATCTTGTCGAGCGCCATCTCGAAGGCTTGGTAGCCGTCATCGCCTTCGCCATGCGCCTGCAGCGTCACGCCAGAGGGAAGGTGGATCGAGCAGTCGCAGTAAAACGCCCAGCCGGGCTTCGAGACAGTGACGAACGCTTCGCCCGTGCGGTTGAAATACTTCGATACGCGGGACTCCAGACCGAACGATATTCGCTCCTGCAAGGCGGCGCCGACTTCGATTTTCTTACCGGCGATCTGGACTTGCAAGATGAGGCTCCTTTTCTGAACCCTCGCGCGGGCGCGAGGATCACCCCGACCTTCCTATGTAAGTCTGCGTTCGCCGGACATGAAGGTCAACGTCAAGAAACAAGATCAGTTCAGCCGCCGGAGGCAAAAATGCGGCGGCGCTCCACAGAGGAGGGAATTCGGAGCGACTCCCGGTACTTGGCGACAGTGCGGCGCGCGATATCTATACCAAAGGCGCGGAGACGCTCGACAATCTGGTCGTCCGAGAGGACAGCATCCTTGCTCTCCGTGTCGATCATGTCCTTGATACGGTGCCGCACAGCTTCGGCGGAGTGCGACTCGCCTCCCTGCACTGACGGAATCGAGGCCGAGAAGAAGTATTTCAACTCGAAAACGCCACGCGGGGTCGAGACATACTTGTTCGATGTAACTCGGCTTACCGTCGACTCGTGCATTTCGACAGCGTCAGCCACGGTCTTGAGATTGAGCGGCCGCAGCGCCCTTACGCCTGAAACGAAGAACCCGTCCTGCTGACGCACGATTTCGGACGCCACTTTCAGGATGGTGCGGGCGCGCTGGTCGAGCGACTTGATCAGCCAGTTGGCATTTGCTTGGCATTCGGAGATGAAAGCCTTTTCCTCTTCCGTCTTGGAGAGGCCCGAGACCTCGGCATAGTAGGTCCGGTCAAGCAGCACGCGCGGCAGCGTATCGGCGTTGAGTTCCACCGAATACGCGCCGTTCGGCATCTCGCGCACGAAAACGTCTGGCGTGATGGCAGGGGCCGCATCGCCGGCAAACGCCGCACCCGGACGTGGCGTCAGCGTGCGAAGCTCGGCCAGCATGTCGATTACATCTTCCTGGTCTACGCCGCAGATTTCCGCGAGACGCTTGAAGTCACGGCGCGCCGCGATCTCGAGATTTTCCATAAGCTTCTGCATCGCAGGATCGAAGCGATCACGCTCAATAAGCTGCAGCGACAGGCATTCTTGGAGGTTGCGAGCCATGACGCCAGTGGGCTCGAAGCCCTGGCAGGTCTGCAGCACCGCTTCCGCATCTTCGTATTCAACGCCGAGCGCATTTGCGATCTCGTTGAGGTCGCCGCGCATGAAGCCAGACTCATCCGTTTCTTCGATGAGCCGCGAGGCGATTAGACGATCTGAATCGATCAGTCCGGCGATCTGAAGTTGATCATCGAGGTGATCGCGAAGGGATTTCTCCTCCGCCGTGATCGACTCGAGATCGAAATCTTCCGAGCGCTGCTTGCCCGAGCCCGCTTTCGACCAGTCGAGCTGCGCCGAGGGACCGCCCTGGCTGCCGGCGTCGGGCGCTTCCGAGGGGCTGTCGTTTTCGTAGACATCGTCGGAGCGGGCATCGAGATCACGGCTGGCCTCGTTGGCGCCGCTGGCTTCGTCAAGCCGCATCTCTTCGCGTTTCTCGGAGACCTTCTCGGGCGCCTCGCCATCGCCGGCGCCTTCATTCTCGGCGCGGGCGAGAAGCGGATTCCGCTCGATCTCGGCCTCGACATATTCCTGGAGTTCGACGTTGGAGAGCTGGAGCAGCTTGATCGCCTGCTGCAGCTGCGGCGTCATAACAAGGGATTGCCCCTGTCTCAGCTGCAGACGATGCGCAAGCGCCACAACGACCTCCCAGAACCCAACCCGGATCAAGCCCGACCGGCTGACCACCCGACTTGAGTCACATTAACCAACCGGTATTAAAATTGCATAATCGGCAACGTCAGAACCGTCGGAAATCACGTCACTGGGCTGTGAATCTTGCTCCTAGGTAAACACGGCGAACGTCCTCGTCGGTCAGGATCTGGTCCGGCGTGCCTTCCTTCAGCACCTTGCCATCATAGATGATCGAGGCCCTGTCGACGATCGCCAGCGTCTCGCGGACTTGGTGGTCCGTGATCAGGACACCCAGACCCCTGCCCTTGAGATAGCGGATCAGGTCTGAAATATCGGACACTGCCAGCGGATCGATGCCGGTGAACGGCTCGTCCAGCAGCATGAAGCTGGGTCGAGACGCCAGCGCCCGTGCGATCTCGACGCGGCGGCGCTCACCGCCCGAAAGGGAATTGGCGTTCTGCTTGGCCAACCGCGCGATCTGGAGTTCCTCCAGCAGTGATTCGGTGAGTTCCTTGCGCTTGACGCGGGAATTCTCCGTCAGCTCGGCCACGGACATCACATTGTCCCACACGCTCATGCCGCGGAAGATCGAGTTCTCCTGCGGCAGGTAGCCGACGCCGAGCCGCGCCCGCTGGTACATCGGCAGCGATGTGACGTCCGCGCCGTCGATGGTGACACGTCCTGCGTCCGCATGGATGAGACCCATGATCATGTAGAAGCACGTCGTCTTGCCCGCACCGTTAGGCCCGAGCAAACCTACGATCTCGCCGCGGCGCAGGTGAAGACTGACGTCCGTGACCACCTGTCGGCCCTTGAACGCCTTGGCCAGATTGCCCGCGCGCAGCCCGTCGCGATCGTCGGCGCCGTTCTGAACGTCTCCGAGCCCGATAGGCGCGATTTTCTTCGTGGGCGTGTCCATCCGTTTCTCAGTTCGGTCGCAAAGCCGGCGCCGGCGGCGTGGGCGCGACAGGCTTAGGCGCGCGCTTTGCCGGCGTGAAGATCGAGGTGACGCGATTGGAGCCAGCCGTGATAACGGTGCGACCTTCGCTGATCTTATAGACGACCTGCGAGCCGCGCACGACGCCTTCATTGCCACGCGACAGAATGACGTCGCCTGTGATAGTGATGGTGTCCGAGGGATAGTCGTATTGCGCACGATCGCCACGGATCTTCACATCGGGCGCCGTGTAGTAGACGCGGCCCTCCGCCAGCAGTTGTTGCATCGCTTCGCAAGCGGCTGCCTCGCCCGCAGCCGGCGCCGCGGTGGTGCAGATGACGGTGAGCTTGTCTGTGGCGATGCGGCTGTCGCCCTGCGTTGCAACGACATCGCCCGTATAGACGCCACGCCCTTCGTTCTGGAGATACTCGCCCTGTTTGGACGTGATCTCGACCGGCGCATCCCCGCGGCCGATCTGCGCAATGGCAGGACCCGCCAGAACCAAGGCGGCGGCTGCAAGTACCGGAATGCGTGCCCAAATCATTGTCATTGCCCTATCTTGCCGGATCCCCAGTCGTCTCGCGGCGTGTTCTCTTGGGCGTGAATTTTGTCCAAACATTGCCCTTGAGGACGATCCGCCTGCCATCGTCCGTCACCTCGTATTGGTCCGCCCGGACCTCGCCGATAGGCCCCACCCCGTTCAGCGGCGTCTGGCCTTCGACTCTGTTGTCTTTCACATACATGCGGGTCCGCTGCGACGTGAACGTGTAGCCGGCGGCATCCGTCATCACGACATCCCCTACCAGCTCAAGCACCTCGGTTTCCGCATTCCAGACCCCTTCCCGGGCCTGCACGATGGTCGAGGCTGCATCTTCAAGCCGCGGACTCACCAGGTCGATCAGCGAAACATTCTCGCGCCGGCGGCGCGCGGTTTCGGCAGTGAGGCTGTAAGGCCGGTCGTGCGCGTCGAAGCCTTCGAAGCGCGGGGAAAGAACAGTGACACTGAGACCTGACGTTGGACCTGCGACCGGAGGCGCGGCGAGGCTGGAGTTGATGACGGTTCCGACCAGCACGCCCGCCGACAGCACCGCCCCGATCGTGAAGAGCAGCCGCAGGATGTGCACCAGCGCCGTGTGCGTCCGCGCCTCCTTCAGGGAGGTGGTGCGCCGCGGACCCCAGATGTCCATCGAGTGATCAGAGTGAGCGGCGGAAACCATGACCCAGCCTAAAACAGACGCCCTGCACAGGGAAATCTCTTGACCTCAGTCAAAACACCCAAAAGCAGCCGAAAACCCTAGGTGTGTGCAAAAATGTCCTGATCAGCCCAACCGGACAGGTCCAGCGCGGCGCGCACCGGCAGGAAATCGAAGCAGGCCTGCGCCAGCTCGGTCCTTCCCTCCCGCTGCAGCATTGCGTCCAGCCGCGCCTTCAATTCGTGCAGATGGGTTACATCGGACGCCGCATAGGCCAGCTGCGCATCGGACAGCGTTTCTGCGCCCCAGTCCGAGCTTTGCTGGGCCTTTGACAGGTCGACGCTGAGCAGCTCGCGGGTGAGCTCTTTCAGCGAGTGCCGATCCGTATATGTGCGCGCCAGCCGTGAAGCGATCTTGGTGCAATAGACCGGAAAGCACGGCGCGCTCAACCACTGCTGGATCATGCCAAGGTCGAACCGCGCGAAATGGAAGATCTTGAGGATGCGCGGATTGGACACCAGTGACTTGAGGTTCGGGCAGTCATAGTCCGGCCGCTTCAGCCGGACGACGTGCGCATCGCCCTTCCCGTCCGAAAGCTGCACGACGCACAGCGCGTCACGAAAGGGATTGAGTCCCATCGTCTCCGTGTCGATGGCGACGGACCCCGTGAACGTCACGCCCGCCGGAAGATCTCCCTCATGATGATGAATGGCCATTCGATGCCTCACTTTCGGGAGGAGGAATGGAGGGAAACGCCACGAAAGACAACCCGCGGGGGGCGGGGGGGCTGTTTGGCCTGGACACGCTCCAGCTAAGCAGCCGGCGCCATGCCGCTAGCGGTGCAAACGCCAACAACAGCCTTCTTTTTGCCCCGCCGGCCCAGCTCCATCAATGTGGACCCAAGGTAACGTATCCCCGACATCCCATAGGGCTGGCCGAACGCAACAGCCCCGCCATTGATGTTGGTGGTCTCCCACGGCGTCTCCAGCTGGGCCTGGTTGTAGAGCGTCGTCTCCGCATAGGCTTCGTGTAGTTCCCACACGTCGACATCGTCCCGGCTGAGCTCGTGGCGCTTCATGAGCTTCCAGATCGCCGGCGTGATGGCAATGCTCGTCTCCTCCTGCGCCAGCGAGGCGAGCTGCACGCCCCGGATCGGCAAGCCGCGCTTCGCCGCCAGACCTGTCCGCACACGGCCCCTCGTCCTAATCGAGAGTCACGTCCTGTTCGCGGCTCAACCCTGTCGCCCTGTCGGTGATCTTCATCACCGAGGTGAAGGGAACGCTCTCTTCAGCCAACTTTCCCGCCGCCCGCGCCGCCTCGATGCGCTGCTGGCTGTCGACGACATGCCAGGCCGGCGCCTAGCGGCTAAACTTATATTTCTTGACGACGAAATCCGCGGTCTCGTTCCTGGTTCCGCCTGACGGACGGCCGATGTTGCTGCAGCGGTGCACATAAGAAGCCATCGACCGCGATGCCGATCGGCATGGGGCTGATGCCCTCGACCCCGCCCGCGATCCCGCAGCTTATTTCGCCCGTCGCGATGCGGCTTGCGATCACCGATCGGCGCCGTGAGGCTCGACCCACAATACCGGTTCAACGTGACGCCCGGCGCATCGACCCGGCCTCAAGCGTCGCCGTGCGTCCGATATTATATCCCATCGCGCCCTTCGGCAGGCCGCAGCCAAGCATGACGTCTTCGATCTCTCTGCTCTCAACCTTCGCGCCCCACCGCCTGGTTGAGCACGTTGCCGCCAGCGGGATGCCATGTGCCTGGGTGAGCGCGCCGCGGAACGCGTTGGCCATCTCGGTCCGACAATAACCAACGAAAGCAACATGCTTCACCTGGAAGTCCTTGCTCGCCGTGTTGGTCAGACTGTCAGGAAAAGGGGTCAGCTACGCGATGTCGCGCCTTGCTGGTTTGCGCGGACGTTAGCGCCAGCCAGCGCGCGCCATCCCAGACACCGTCAAGTTTCAGCTATCAGTCTCAGTCTTTTTGATTTCTGGTCGCTACATTTCACAAAATTGATTTCGAGAATTGAGTTTTCCATTGGTCCGGCATGAGTCGTCGATATTGTTCAGCACTTCCGTTGGGGCCGTTCGCATCTCTCCGGCGGCGACAAAATAGAGGGAGGCAATGCATGCGTCCGTTATCCCGGATTTTGCTGGCGACAACGATCTTGGCGGCGCCGGCGGCGTTCGCACAGGCGGCGCCCGGCTACACAGTGCCAAAGACGGCGTGGGGTGCGCCTGACATTCAGGGCGACTGGACCAACCAATCGCTCACCACGATGCAGCGCCCGGACGGCGCCGCCAAGCTAGTTCTCTCGCCTAAAGAGGCCGAGGAACTGACATACAAGAACAACTACTCGGCTGCGGAGCGCCAGGAAGCACACGCATCGAAGGTCGACGCGAAATCCTCGGAAGAGTTTCTCTCCGACAAGAATGCTTCTCGCGCCTACAACCGGTTCTGGATGGATCCGGGAAGAGGGTATGCCCAGGTCAAAGGCGAGTACCGCTCGTCCTGGATCACCAAGCCGGACAGTGGCCGTATCCCTTATACGGAGGCCGGCATTGCCGCCAACACGCGCGGCGCCAACTTCGACGACTTCGAGATCCGTCCGTTGGCGGAGCGCTGCATCATGAGCTTCACGGGCAGCGGCGGCCCTGTGCTCGGCAACGGCATGTACAACAACACGATCCAGATCGTGCAGACGCCCGGCGCGGTGATGATGCTCGCGGAAATGATCCACGACGTTCGCGTGATCCCGATCGTCAAGTCAGCGTCTGAAGCCAAGCACACGCCCGATGCGATCCCGAAATGGGGTGGCGACTCGGTTGGCTGGTATGAAGGCGACACGCTGGTGGTCGAAACTGTCAACTCGCATCCCAGGCAGCGTTCTTACATCACCCCCAAGGGCAAGGTGACCGAGCGTTACACACGCTGGTCTGATGGCGAGATCTTCTACGAGTTCAAGGTCGAGGATCCGACGCTTTACACCGAAAATTGGGGGGGAGAGATGTCGCTCCGCATTTCCGGCGAGCCGCTCTACGAATATGCGTGCCACGAAGGCAACTACGCCCTTCCCGGAATTCTCGCTGGCGCCCGCAAGCTTGAGCGTGAAGGCCGTCCGCATCCGGAAGTGAGACCCTTCTTCGCCGGCGTCGACGAGTCCGACGGCGAATAGGAGACAGACGATCATCACAGGCTGCGCCGGCCCCTAGGACCGGCGCAGTTTTGTTTTGCGAGACAACGCGCTGACCCGCGCCGGAAACAATCCATCAAGTCTGAAGGCTGTAGCCACCGTTCTCGGTTATCGGGTAGCGCAACACAGCGTGGTTGGGCTCAATCTTCTGGCGTAGCCGGTACATGAGCGTTTCGAGGGTGCGCAGGGTCGCCTCGGAATCCCACCCCCAGACAACGGCCAGAAGCTCGTCACGCAGCACAGGCTCTCCCGCGGCGCGATGCAGTTGCGGCGGGATGTCCGCTTCCATTTCCGTCAATCTTGCAATGGCCCGCGTCGACAGGAAGCCTCGACGACGGCCGGCATTCATAGGGACCAATCTGGAGTGACACGTCTTCAGAATGTTGATGATCACGTCGGGCCTTGCCGTTTCCGCCTTCGCGAGTCATGCGGAAGCAGTTGCGGCCGGCTACATCCTGAGGGCTTCGTGCAGACTGAACTGCCGTGCGAGCGCTTCGCGCAGGTCGATATCATCCTCGATCAGAAGGATCGTCTTCGCCGACATCATGACGGACCGTTTCCCATCATGTAAGCAGCAGCCTCATCGGCAAACGCGAATGGCGTCATCAGCATCTTTTGCCGGTCACCGGCATGACGCTGCGAGGGAGCCGCAAGCAAGATCCACACAGCTGCGAGAGTCGGCCATTGTGCGGTCTCGACAATCCACAATAGCGAACCACCCTGGAACGCCCGCACAAGGCGCCCAGGGTGGGACATTGCGTTCGACCTCTAATCGCGTTCCTTACTGCCCGGCCGTAGGAGCGCGATTGGGAGCATATTTGCGTAGCTCGGCAAACACAGGCTTTGCCGCCTTGATTTCGGTGGCATCAAGAGCGCCATCCTTGTCGGCGTCGAACTCGGCGAACTTCGGCTGCATGGCGTCGTAAACGCGGCCACGCAACTCGGTCAGCTGGACCTTCCCATCGAGGTTATCGTCGAGAGCGCCAATGGCGCCGCTCGCTTTCAGTGCATCAGTCGCATCAGCTTCCGCGCCAACCTTCTCGTCGTCCCATTGATAGAACATCGAAGAGTAGTGCATTTCTTCCCATGACTGGTCGCCCCAGATCACTTTCTCCTTGGGATTGGGGTTCGCACCGTTGCGGGTGCTGTTGTCATACCACCAGGTCGCGACGATCTTGGAGCCAGCGGCCACTTTGATCGGCTCGGCAAAGTCGTAGTAGCGCTGCCAGTTGAAGTCGTAGCGCGGCACGTTGAGAATCGTCGTCGTCTTGCCGTTCGGTTCGACCAGGTCGACCCTAGCCGCCTGCCCGCGCACGTGCGCGTGCATCATCATCGAGAACAGAGTCGCGTTTTTCGGGAACTGCAGGTAGGCGATCTCCTTGTGGAAGTCGGTGTTGGCCGGCAGCTCGATGAAATTATCAGTGACCACCGCATGGCGCATGATCTTGGTGGGCGCCTTGTCCTTCGGATAGAAGTACAAGCCGACCTTCGAGACATCCAGGCTCTCCTTGCCGTATGGCGTGTAGTGCATCTGGAAGCCAAGGTTTCCGCCTGCCGGCAGTTCGACACCCCAGCCCTCCGGAACATTCCAGTCGCCACCGCCAACGGCGAACTCGCCATAGCTGTTTATCCACTGAGAAGCTGATGCCGGACCTTCAAGCGGTTTTTCGGCGATGTTGCCCATGAGGATATGGTGGACGCCACGACGGTCGCCCGGGATGAAGCTCGTCGAGCGCACCCAGCGAGATTCGGTCGTGGGGTTTACGGTCGTCGGATACTGGTACTCGACCACGCCCGAGGCCGGGATCGTGTACCCAGGAATGTCGACCACCAGATCCGGCTGCCCCTTCGGCCATTCGGGAGCAGTCGTGGCGGCTACTGCGAGTGGGTCTGCGCCGCCCGAGCGCGGAGCGCCAGCTTCGATCCAGTGAACGATCGTCTTGATCTGGTTGTTCGACAGCGAGGCGTCGTGCTTGAACTTGCCGACCGTCGGATCGGCGTGCCATGGCGGCATCGTGTCCGTGCGGATGGCTTCGCGGATCATCGGGGCCCAGCCCTTGACCGTCGCATAGTCCTTCATCGCGAACGGGCCGATGCCGCCTTCCTGGTGGCAGGCTACGCATTTCGCCTGGAGTATCGGCGCGACGTCGCTTTCATATGAGATCTTGGCGTGCTCGGCGGTGCGCTGACGCTCCGGGAACGCGATCGGCGTACCCGTGAATTTCACGTCCGTCATGGCAATCGGCTTGCCGGCCTTGAGATTGGCAAGCGCCGCGCCGACGCCGTCGGCCGCGCCGTGATACAGGACCTTGAGCGTTTTCGGCTGGAGCACGAAAGCCTCACCGGCGGTGGTGATGCCCAGCTGCTCTCCGGCCAGCTGCAGGTCGTCATGCAGGACCGGGAAGCTGTAGCCTTGCGAGTTGGCCTCCGCCGCGATCTGGGCGCGCGTCACGCCAAGGGTCGAGTTCAGCATCATGAACTTGGTTTTCGGATGCGCCGCCTGGAGAGCTTCAAGCGCCTTCCCTGCCTTGCGCGACCCGGCATCACCGTTGACCTGCGACACGACGACGACTGCATCGACATCGTTCAGGCGGCGGAGGCTCTGCGCCAGACCCGTGTGGTCGACAAGGCGGAAATCGTCGGCCGCAGTTGCGACTTTCACGGTGTCGCCAACACGGTAGGCCAGCGCCGACCCTGCGATCGCCCCGGCGACGGCGAGCACGGCTACACCAGTCAAAATACGCATCCGCATCTCAAGTCCTCCGAGTGTATTTTTTGTTGGATCGCAACATGCCACATGATCCACCTAGCACTAGTAGGCTCGCCCCGGACTCACGCGCATGTCATCGGAATCCCCCTATCGCCCTAACCTCACAATTCCAGCTCTAGATAAGGAATATACCGGCCTCGCGCCGAAGCGCCTTGCATTGACCCAGCGTAAGCTCGCCCGGGATGCCGCGGCGCTCTGCCGAATGTGGCCGGCGACCGTATCCGGCCGGCCGAAAACGAAATGGCCGACCACGTATCGGCCTTGAAGTTGTAAGTCGGGGCCGTGCGGCGACAGAGCTAAGAGCCGTGCACCATCACGCTGACACGGCGCCTCTCGACGACTTTGAGCGCTCCGGGAGCGCCAGTCAGCTTGTCGAACGTGACGACGATGTCGGCGTCCTTGGTGGCGCCCGGGACCAATTCGAAGACCTGATATCGCGCGCCGTCGGCCGCTGCATCATCCGTGGCCTTGCGAATGGCGACCATCTCGCCTTCGGACGCCCTGGCAGTCCAGGTCGCGTCGGGACTACCCGGCAGGCGGACCCGGTTCACATCGTCTTTCTTGGTGTGGAAGGTACATCCGTCGGGAGTCTCCCCCTGTTTGGCGCAAGGCGTCGCTTTGGCGCCCGGCCTCAGCGGGTTCGGAATTGCATATGCCGGGTTCGCAGAATTGGGCGTTCCTTGGGCGCTCGCGCCAGCACAACCCGCAACCAGAGCGACGATCACCAGCACCGAGCGCATGTCACGTTTCTCCACAACCCACATCAGCGGCATTACGTGCCGCTAGGACGGTATCGCAACGTACCTTTTGCTCAAGCACCATCAAGACCAGGCAACGAGGCCAAGCCCTCACCTATTCTGCGTGCGGCAATGCGATGGTGCC